>NZ_NWVL01000054.1 GCF_002382885.1 Streptomyces sp. WZ.A104 | reverse complement strand
AGCTAAGCCTTTCAGCGCCGATGGTACTGCAGGGGGGACCCTGTGGGAGAGTAGGACGCCGCCGAACAATTTTTCCGGGAAAGCCCCGTGCCTTGTGGCACGGGGCTTTTCTGCGTTCCAGGGAGGGTAATGCTGCCCCTGGGCCCGTGAACTCCCTCCGCCTCCCTCTCTCGTCTGGGAGCGGGAGGCGGAGGCCACGCCACGCAGCAGCGCGACGGTTTTCCGAATGTTCTAGAGACGCCCTGCGGACTTCAGCGCCAGATAGGCGTCGGCAAGTGCGGGAGCAAGACTGTCCGGAGTGGCATCCACGACCGTCACGCCGTGGCGCCGGAGCCTGTCCGCCGTGCGCCGGCGGTCGGCCTGGGCCTGACGTGCGGCGGCGGCTTCGTACACGGCCTCCACTGTTCCCCGGCCTTCCGCCATCTCCTCGACCCGGGGGTCGGACACCGCGGCCAGGAGGACCGTGTGGCGCTGGGTGAGCTGGGGCAGCACAGGGAGGAGGCCCTCCTCGATGGGGGCGGCCTCCAGCGTCGTCAGGAGCACGATCAGGGAGCCGCGGGGGGCATCCGTGAGGGCTGCGGTGCTGAGGCCTCGGGAGTCCGTTTCGACGAGCTCCGGCTCCAAGGTTGCCAGGGAGTTGACTACGGTCGCCAGGACGTCGCCCGCGGCGGTACGGCCCTGCACCCGGGCTCGGACGCGGCGGTCGTAGGCGAGGAGGTTCACACGGTCACCTGCTCGGGTCGCGAGTGCGGTGAGCAGGAGGGTGGCGTCCATCGCGGCGTCGAGCCGGGGAGCGTCGCCCACCCGGCCTGCGGATGTGCGCCCGGTGTCGAGGACGACCAGGATGTGGCGGTCGCGTTCGGGACGCCAGGTTCGCACTGCGACGGCGGACTGGCGCGCGGTGGCCCGCCAGTCGATGGACCGGGTGTCGTCCCCGGGTACGTAGGCCCGGAGGCTGTCGAACTCTGTGCCCTCACCACGTGTCAGAACGCTGGTGCGACCGTCGAGTTCCCGCAGCCGGGCCAGCCTGGACGGCAGGTGCTTGCGGCTGGTGAACGGTGGCAGGACCCGTACGGTCCACGGGGCTCGGTGATGGCCCTGGCGTGCGGCTAGGCCCAGCGGGCCGTACGAGCGGACCGTGATGCGTTCGGCCTGGCGGTCGCCGCGACGCGTGGGACGCAGAACGGTGGTCAGGCGGCGCTGTTCCCCAGCGGGGACCGTGAGCGTGTGACGGGAAGCGGTGCGATCGGTGCCCGTGGGCCAGCTGCTGGGGGGCCAGGCGTCCCGCAGCTGGGCGCGGAGGCGTCGTCGCGAGCTGTTGGTCACGGTGAGTTGCACCTCGGCCGCGTCGCCGAGTCGAACGGATGTGTCACCGGATCGGGTGAATCGGAGCGTTCGCACTGGTGCTGCCAGGGCGTAGTCGCACAGAATCGCTAGTGAGAGCGGTGCGTTGACCGCGACCATGCCCATCCAGCTCGGGGCGAGGATGCCTACGGGGAGTGACCCCAGAGCGGCAAGCAGTGCGGTACGTCCGGTGAGGGCCATGGTCACAGCCTCATCGGGGTACGGGGACGTGAGCGAGCACCGAGGTGATGACGGAGTCGGTAGTGACTCCCTCCATCTCAGCCTCGGGCCGCAGGTGGATGCGATGACGGAGCGTGGGGAGCGCGAGGGCCTTCACATCGTCCGGGATGACGTAGTCCCGGCCGGTGAGCCAGGCCCAGGCGCGGGCGGTCGACAGCAGTGCGGTGGCACCTCGGGGGGAGACGCCGAGGGCGAGTGAGGGGGAATCGCGCGTGGCACGGCAGATATCCACGACGTAACCGGCGATCTCGGGGGAGACGGTCGTCTTCGCGACGGCTTCTCGTGCGGCTTCCAGGTCCGCGGGACCGGCGACCGGCCGTATCCCGGCGGCCTTCAGGTCGCGAGGGTTGAAGCCGTCTGCATGACGGGTGAGCACGTCGATCTCGTCCTGCCGCGAGGGGAGAGGCACCGTCAGCTTGAGCAGGAACCGGTCCAGTTGGGCCTCGGGCAGAGGATAGGTGCCTTCGTACTCGACGGGGTTCTGGGTCGCGGCGACAAGGAAGGGGTCCGGCAGCGGCCGGGGTGTTCCGTCGACGGTGACCTGGCGTTCCTCCATGGCCTCCAGGAGGGACGACTGGGTCTTGGGAGGGGTGCGGTTGATCTCGTCGGCGAGCAGCAGGTGAGTGAAGACGGGTCCCGGCTGGAAGGAGAACTCGGCGGTGCGTGCGTCATAGACCAATGAGCCCGTGACATCGCTCGGCATCAGGTCGGGAGTGAACTGGACGCGCTTGGTGTCGAGTTCGAGGGAGGCGGCTAGCGCACGCACCAGGAGGGTCTTGGCGACGCCGGGCACGCCTTCGAGCAGCACGTGACCTCGGCAGAGCAGTGCCACAACGAGTCCGGTAACTGCGGGGTCCTGGCCGACGACCGCCTTCGCGATCTCGGAGCGGAGGGCTTCGAGGGACGCGCGGGCGCTGTCGGACGGCTCCGGTTCCGCGGGAGCCATGGGGCCGGTGGGGGCCACCCGGGGCTCGGTCGGCTCGGGGGTCGGGGCGCTCATGAAGTGCGTACCTCTCTTTCGAGGGCGTCGAGTTGATCGGCAAGGAGGACAAGGGCCGCGTCGGTGGCCGGAGCCGGACCGAAGAGCAGGGTGCTGAAGTCGTGGTCCGGGTCGGGGATGCGTGCGGACACGGCAGGGAGGAGGACTACGGAGGTGTGGGCGTCACGGGCGGGCACACCGATGAGGGAAGCGATGCGGGCGCGGGAGGCGGATCGGAAGGCTTCGGCGGCTCGGTCGCGGGCGTTGGCCTTGCGGTAGAGGAGGGCGCGGCCTTCGGTGGATTCGGACGCGCGGATGGCTACGGGCAGTCGTTCCGTCACCAGGGGGCCGAGGCGGCGGGCTCGCCAGACGGCGGCGAGGACTGCGGCGAGGAAGAGCTGCAGGGTTCCCCACAGCCAGCCGGAGGGGATGAGGTCGAGGAAGTTGCTCTCGCTGCCTGTGTCTTCTCGCGCCTGTTCCCCGTCCCTGTCACCGGAAGCGCCGTCGTCGGCCGTGGCCGAAGGATCAGCCAGAGAGGGGAGGTACCAGACGAGATGCGGTCGGGATCCGAGGAGTTGGAGAGCGAGCGAGGCGTTGCCCTGCTGGTCGAGGCGCTCGTTGTGGAGGAAGTCGGGGGAGCCGAGGACGACCGTGTCGCCGTCCTGCCCGTCCGGGAGTACGACCAGGCTGGGGTGACCGTCGCTCGGATAGCAGGCGATGGCTGTGGTGTTCCGCGTCGTGTAGCGGATGCCGCCCATGTCCGCTGTGCCTGCCCTGCGAGCGGTGGGCAGGTCGCACGCAGGGGCGAGGGCGCTCACCGCGCGGTGGGGCTCGGCGCGTACGCCGGGGGCCAGGCGGGAGACCGCGCGTACGCCGGGGGCGATCAGGAGGGTGCGTCCGGCGGAGGCGGACGTGGCCTCGGTCAGGCGGTGTTGCTGCGTGGGCGTGAGGAGGTTGGGGCCTGCGACGAGCAGAGTGGTGTCGGGGCCTGTGGCGCCGGTCGCTTCGTCGAGGGTGGTGGCGACGGTGACGGATATGCCGCGCGCCTTGAGGAGTTCGGCCACGGCTCGGCTGCCCTTGGGGTCTGTGGAGCGCGGGTCGAGCTGTCCGTGGTTCCCGCCGGAGCGTACGGCGGCGAAGGAGATGCCGGCGATGACGAGGACGAGGACGACGATCAGGAAGCCTCTGGCCCGGGCCCAGACCTGGTGCCCGGTGGGCGCTGTCGAGGTGGGGGAAGGGGTGGTCGCCGGGGTCATCCGGTGGCTCCTCGGGCGGTGCCGGGCAGCAAGGGCTTGGCCTCGTCGAGTTCGAGGTCGAGGGCGCGCAGGGACAGATATGCCGACTGGTCCGCCGTGCGGCCGCCGTATGTGACGTCGTCGAAGTTCCGGGCGGCGGCCCGGAGCCGGGCGGTGTGTTCGGGCAGAGTACGCCCTGCCTCGGCTGCGGCTTCGTCCGCGGTGCGGCCCGGGCGCGGGTCGAGCAGGGCTCGTTCCTCCAGGGAGCGGACGATGGCGCGCATGCGTTCCTGCACGGCTTCGGTCCAGCGCAGGGCTGCGGCGTGTGCCTCGGCGGCGGCGCGGTGCTGGGTCGCGCTGCGGGGGCCGTCGCTGTCGAAGAGGGCGTCCGAGGCGCGGGAGGTGCGCTTCGGGGTGCCGAGCCGCCACCAGAGGGCGGCGGCCAGGCCGATGACGATGACGATCAGGATCACGAGGCCCGCCGGGCCACCGGGGGCGGCGCCCGCGGCGGCGTCGAACAGGCCGGAGACCCAGTCCCAGAACTGGTTCAGGGCGCGCTGGAGGAAGTTCGGGTCGTTCTCGTGGTACATCGGTTTGGACAGCTCGCTCTCGGCTGCCTCCCGGGCGGGCACCCGTGGAGTGTCCACGGGTATGTCGCCCGCTCCGGTGCCCGACCGTGCTGCTGTGGTGCCCCCCGCCCCCGACACCGCATCAGCTCCTGGGGTTGTCGACGTCGTAGCCGGGCAGGCCCGCGGCCCGTGCGAGGTCGAGGTCGAGTGCTTCGCGGCGGATGCGCTGGTCCATGTAGAGCAGGGCCATCACGCCTGCGATGAACGGGTAGACCAGCGTCGAGATGATCACTTCACCGATGCCCGAGACGATCAGGAAGGGCCAGCCGACGGATGGGGGGTTGCTGCTGAAGAGCTCACTGAGGGCGGTTCCGTCGGCGATCACCGCGATGACGCCGAACGGGATGGAGATGAGGAAGGCCATCAGGAAGGTCATCAGCCAGGTCAGGGCCAGGATTCCGAAGGTGCGCCACCAGGCGCCGCGGACGAGCTTGGCGGACCTGCGCAGTGCGGCGACGATGCTCTGGCGTTCCAGCATCAGGGCGGGGGCGGAGAGGGCGAAGCTGACGTGCAGCCAGAGCACCACGATGCAGGCGGCGGCGAAGCCGAGGACGGCGAGCGCAGCACCGGCCCCGGAGCCCAGCAGCAGGCCGGGGCCGATACCGATGGTCATGATCACGACCATGAGCAGGGCCAGCAGCACGGTCAGTCCGAGCAGCGGGAGGATCCGAGGGCGGGCCTCGGCCCAGGCGTCGGCGAGCGAGGTGGGGCGGCCCAGTACCGAGCGGCTGATCACCACGGTCACGACGGACGCCGTGAAGAGTGTCGCGATCATCGTGATGAGAGTGGCCGGGGCGAGGGAGAACAGGGTCGACCGGGCGGACTCGGAGGCCTGTCGGATGGCTTCGGCACCGGTGGCGTTCGGGTCGACGGTGGTCGGTTCCGGCAGGAGGTAGCGCTGCAGGAGGATGATGGCGATCTGGGCGATCACGGAGACCGCGAGGCTGAAGCCGAGCGCGGTGCGCCAGTGCGCGCGGAGCGCGGAGACGGAGCCGTCCAGGATCTCCCCGAGGTTCAGGGGGCGCAGCGGGATGACGCCGGGCTTCGCGGCGGGCGGCGGTCCTGCCCAGCCCTGTCGCTGGGGGCCGCCTCCCCATCCGGAGGCGGGCGGCGGTGCGCCGGGGCCGCTGCCGGGGGTGCTCGGTGGGGACCACTGCCCGGCAGGCGGTTGCTCGGGGGACCACTGTCCCGTCGGGCCGCTTCCGTCCTGGGGGTCGGAGGGGCGGGGAATCGCCGTCTCCTTGCCGTCGGAGGGGGCAGATCCGGGCGAAGCCCAGCCCGGAGAGTCGTTCATTCTCGCTCCTTCACCGTCCTGACCGCTCATCGGGGCGGCAGGTTGGCAGCCATCGTGCCACGCGACGGCCCGCTAGGGATCAGCCGCTCTATCTCCTGCGCACCTTCATTTGTGGGCGGCTCACCGGGCAGACTGGGCAGATGGCTGATCAGGACGCGCAATCGCCGGCGGGCATCGAGCCTCCCGCGCTTCCCGTACTTCGCTGGGACGAACCTCCCGAAGGCCCCGTGCTGGTGCTCCTCGACCAGACTCGGCTGCCCGCCGAGGAGGTCGAGCTGGTGTGCACCGATGTGCCCGCGCTGGTGCGCGCGATCCGGACGCTGGCGGTGCGAGGGGCTCCGCTGCTCGGGATCGCCGGGGGGTACGGGGTGGCGCTCGCGGCGGCGCGGGGCTACGACGTGGCGGAGGCCGCCGGTCTGCTGGAGCGGGCGCGGCCCACCGCGGTGAACCTCGGCTACGGGGTGCGACGGGTGGCCCAGGCCTACTGGACGGTCGCCGAGAAGGGCGGCGGTGAGGTGGCCGCTGCCGCGGCGGCGCTGTCCGAAGCGAGGGCGCTGCACCGGGAGGACGCGCAGGCCAGCAGGCGTATGGCGGAGTACGGGGTGGCGTTGCTGGACGAGCTGCTACCGGGCGGCGGGCACCAGCTGCTCACCCATTGCAACACCGGGGCACTGGTCTCCGGAGGCGAGGGGACGGCCTTCGCGGTGGCGTTGAGGGTGCACCGGCAGGGGCGGCTGCGGCGGCTGTGGGTGGACGAGACGCGGCCGCTGCTCCAGGGGGCGCGGCTGACCGCGTACGAGGCGGCGCGCAACGGGTTGGCGTACAGCCTGCTCACGGACAATGCGGCGGGCTCGCTGTTCGCCGCCGGGGAGGTGGATGCCGTGCTCATCGGTGCGGACCGCATCGCCGCGGACGGCTCGGTGGCCAACAAGGTGGGGAGCTATCCGTTGGCCGTGCTCGCGAAGTACCACCACGTTCCCTTCATCGTGGTGGCGCCGACGACGACCGTGGATTTGGAGACCCCGGGCGGCACATCGATCATCGTCGAGCAGCGTTCCGGGCAAGAAGTGACGGAGCTCACATCGCCGAATGGTGTAGCGGCCGACGGAGGAGGCGGGATGGTCGTCGCACCCCTCGGAGCCCCGGCGTACAACCCGGCCTTCGACATCACGCCGCCGGAATTGATCACGGCGATCGTCACCGAGGAGGGTGTCATTTCCCCGGTCACGGGGGTCGGACTGGCAGAGCTGTGTGCCAGGTCATCGCAGGTAACGATTAGCTAATGGGATGATGTCGATTATGAAGGGACGCGTCCTTGTCGTCGACGACGACACCGCACTGGCCGAGATGCTCGGGATTGTGCTGCGTGGAGAAGGTTTCGAGCCGTCGTTCGTAGCGGACGGCGACAAGGCACTGGCTGCATTTCGTGAGGCCAAGCCGGACCTGGTGCTGCTCGACCTCATGCTGCCCGGAAGGGACGGCATCGAGGTGTGCAGGCTGATCAGGGCCGAGTCCGGTGTGCCGATCGTCATGCTCACTGCCAAGAGCGACACCGTCGATGTCGTGGTCGGCCTGGAGTCAGGTGCCGACGACTACATCGTCAAGCCGTTCAAACCTAAGGAGCTGGTGGCCCGGATCAGGGCACGTCTGCGGCGGTCCGAAGAGCCCGCCCCGGAGCAGCTGACCATCGGTGACCTGGTCATCGACGTGGCAGGGCACTCCGTGAAGCGGGAGGGGCAGTCCATCGCCCTGACCCCGCTGGAGTTCGACCTGCTGGTCGCGCTCGCCCGTAAGCCGTGGCAGGTCTTCACCCGTGAAGTCCTGCTGGAGCAGGTATGGGGTTACCGCCACGCGGCCGACACCCGCCTGGTGAATGTGCACGTTCAGCGTCTGCGTTCCAAGGTCGAGAAGGACCCGGAGCGGCCGGAGATCGTGGTGACGGTCCGAGGTGTCGGCTACAAGGCCGGACCGAGCTGAGATGGCCCGAGGCAGCGCTGCTCCGGGACCCGGGGAGCCGGGAGTCCGTACGGAGCGGGCTGCCGCTACGGGACGAAAGGCATCTCGTATGAGCCGTTTCCTGCGGGGCGGCCGGTTGTTCGAGGACCGGACGCCCGGCGGGCCGGTACCGCGCTTGCTGATGCGGTGGGTCCGGCGTCCGCTGCTGCCCGCCGTCCGGTTGTGGCGGCGTAATCTGCAGCTCCGCGTCGTCGCGGGGACCCTGCTGATGTCGATGGCTGTCGTGCTGCTGCTCGGGTTCGTCGTGATCGGGCAGGTGCGCAACGGGCTGCTCGACGCGAAGGGCAAGGCCGCCCAGACCCAGGCCGCCGGTGGTTTCGCCGCGGCCCAGGAGAAGGCCAATGCCGCCCTCGCCCCCGACGGGCAGGGGGGCGGCGACACCGACGGTATGACCGGCAGTACCTCCTGGCGTACCGAGCTCGTCGACCAGCTCGCCAGTGGCGGCAAGAACGCGTTCAACGTGGTGGCGCTCAGCGCCGACTCCGTGAACGAAGGCGCGAGCAATCGTGCGCCGCGCGGTTCGGGCAGTGTCGAGGCATCCAGCGTGCCCGAGCGCCTGCGCCAGGACGTCGGCAAGGGCCAGGGCGCGTTTCAGACGTACTCCGAGATCCGGTATTCGTACGGCAAGGAGCCCCAGCCGGGGCTTGTCGTCGGCAAGCGGCTCTACGACATCGATCAGCACCCCTACGAGCTCTACTACCTCTTCCCGCTCACGCAGGAGGAGAAGTCGCTGTCGCTGGTCAAGACAACGCTGGCGACCGCCGGGGTGTTCGTCGTCGTGCTCCTCGGAGCCATCGCCTGGTTCGTGGTGCGGCAGGTCGTCACGCCGGTGCGGATGGCCGCCGGAATCGCCGAGCGGCTCTCGGCGGGCAAACTCCAGGAACGGATGAAGGTCACCGGCGAGGACGACATCGCCCGGCTCGGTGAAGCCTTCAACAAGATGGCCCAGAGCCTCCAGCTGAAGATCCAGCAGCTGGAGGAGCTCTCCCGGATGCAGCGGCGCTTCGTCTCGGACGTCTCGCACGAGCTGCGGACCCCGCTCACGACCGTACGGATGGCGGCCGACGTCATCCATGAGGCACGTGTCGACTTCGACCCCGTCACCGCACGCTCAGCCGAACTCCTGGGCGACCAGCTCGACCGATTCGAGTCGCTGCTCTCCGACCTGCTGGAGATCAGCCGCTTCGACGCGGGCGCGGCGGCCCTGGAGGCCGAGCCGATAGACCTGCGGACCGTGGTCCACCGGGTGATCGGCGGTGCCGAGCCGCTCGCCGAGCGCAAGGGCAGCCGGATCCTGGTCATCGGCGACGACCAGCCGGTGATAGCCGAGGCGGACGCCCGTCGGGTGGAGCGCGTCCTGCGAAACCTCGTGGTCAACGCCGTCGAGCACGGTGAGGGCCGGGACGTCGTGGTGCGGATGGGCGTGGCGCAGGGCGCTGTTGCCGTGGCCGTCCGCGACTACGGGGTCGGGCTCAAGCCCGGCGAGGCGACCCGCGTCTTCAACCGCTTCTGGCGCGCCGACCCGGCGCGGGCTCGGACGACCGGCGGGACCGGTCTTGGCCTGTCGATCGCCGTCGAGGACGCCCGGCTGCACGGCGGCTGGCTCCAGGCATGGGGCGAGCCGGGCGGCGGGTCCCAGTTCCGGCTGACCCTGCCGCGTACGGCGGACGAGCCGCTGCGTGGTTCGCCGATACCGCTGGAGCCCGAGGACTCCCGGCGCAACCGGGAGAACCGGGAGCGCGACGAGGCCACGCCGGCGGGGACGGGCGACCACCGTCTGATGTCCGTGCCGAACCAGCCCGGCGCCGGTGAGCGCTCGCCGTTGCCGGTGCCGGGGTGCCGCCCCGCGGTCGGGAACCCGGCGCCCGCGTCGGTGCACCCCGCGGCCCTGCCCGGCAGCGGAGCACGTGTCGTCGCGCGTCCGGCTCCCAAGGGTTCCGGTGGGCGCGCGGTCAACGGTGTACTGAATTCCGACCAGGAGGACACCACTCGTGGGTACTGACCGCTTTCAGCGCGGCCACGGACGCGCGGTGCGGCTGTCCGCGCTGATCGGCTGCGCCATCGTCGTGCTGGCCGGGTGCGGGTCGATGCCGACGACGGGGGACGTCAAAGCGGTCGACGCCTCGCAGCCGGACGACTCCCAGGTGCAGGTGTATGCCGTGGCGCCCCGGGAGGGCGCGCCGCCCAGCGAGATCGTCGACGGTTTCCTGGAGTCGATGACCAGTGACGATCCCGCGTTCGCGACCACGCGGAAGTACCTGAGCACCGACGCCCAGCGCACCTGGCAGCCCAGCGGGGGCATCACGGTCCTCGCCCAGGCTCCCAACCGCAGCGGACCCCTCCTCCACGACGAGGCCAGCCGGGCCACCCGGGACACGGAGACGGCCTACACGCTGACCGGCCAGAAGGTCGCGGCGGTAGACGTCCAGAGCTCCTACCGGCCGCTCGCGCCCACCGACTACTCCCAGACCCTCCACCTGGTGCTGGAGAAGGGGCCCGACGGGGAGCAGGAATGGCGCATCGACGTTGTGCCGGACGGTCTGGTCCTCGGGCAGTCAGACTTCAAGCGGCTCTACCGTTCCGTGAACAAGTACTACTTCGCCACCGGGCGGACGGGCGGGCAGCGGATGCTCGTCGCCGACCCCGTCCACGTACGCAACGGCACCGATCCGGTCACGCGCATGAGCACGGCCACGCAGACCGTCACGACGCTGCTCGCCGGGCCGACGAACTGGCTGCGGCCGGTGGTCGACTCCCGGTTCCCGACCGGGACCGCGCTGCGCAAGGGCGTCACCACGCTGGCGCCGGACGACCAGAACATCCTGAAGGTGCCGCTCAACGAGAAGGCTGACAAGGCCGACCGGAGCGCCTGCCGGATGATGGCCGCCCAGGTGCTCTACACCCTCGGGGACCTGACCTCGGCGCGGGTCGAGCGCGTGGAGCTGGAGGGCGGCCGGGGCAAGCTCTGCTCGCTGGACGCCGATGACGCCGAGGCGTTCTCCGCCGACAACGGCTCCGGAGGGCCCGACAGCCAGTACTTCATCAACGACAAGGGCCAGGTGGAGCGGCTTCCCGGCGCCGCCGAGGGCGACGTGACGCCCGAGCCGCTGGTCGGACCCTTCGGTCTGGGTACGGTGCCGATGGGCTCGGTCGGGGTGTCCCGGGACGAGCGGCGGGCCGCCGCGGTGTCGGCCAACGGGGAGAGCCTGTACGTGACCTCCCTGGAATCGGCGGACGAGCTGGCCGCGCCCCTGGTCACCAGCACCGCGAAGAAGGCCGCCGACCGGCTGTCCCCGCCGAGCTGGGACGGTCACGGGGACCTGTGGGTCGCCGACCGGAATCCGGCCGGTCCCCGGCTGCTGCGGCTGACCGGAGGAGCGGGGGAGCCCCAGGAGGTCCGGGTTCCGGGCCTGGACGGCAGCCGGATCGAAGCGCTCCGTATGTCGGCGGACGGGGTGCGGATCGCGCTGCTGCTGTCGAAGGACGGGCACACGACGCTGAAGATCGGCCGGGTCGAGCGTCGCGGGTCCGCGGTGTCGCCCGAGATCTCGGTCGAGGATCTCCGCCAGGCCGCACCGCAGCTCGCGGACGTGACGGCCATTTCCTGGTCCGGCCGCAGCCGTCTGGTGGTGGTCGGCAAGGAGGAGGGCGGAGTCCAGCAGGTGCGGTACGTGCAGGCGGACGGTTCCACGTCGTCTTCGGGTGCGCTGCCCGGGGTCAACCAGGTCGAGTCGGTCGCAGCGGCGGACGACGAACTGCTTCCCCTGATGGCGGAGACGGTGGACGACGGCATAGTGAGGCTCTCGCGCGGGGACAACTGGCAGACGGTCCTCAAGGAGGGCACCTCGCTGGTATACCCGGGCTGATCCCCTCCGGCCCCGGCTGATCAGGGCCAGGGCCAGGGTTTGGGTCCGGGCTGCGGCCGAGTTGTCCACAGGGGTGGTCCGGCTGCCCGGGGCCCGGCACAGTGGGCTCATGCGGGGCGTGTGGCGGGAGCTGTCCGATCTGGTCCTGCCGGTGTCCTGCGCAGGCTGCGGCAGACCGCGCACCGAGCTGTGCGCGGCCTGTGGAGCCGCGGTGCACGGCGCCCCGGCCCGCCGTGTTCGTCCCTCTCCCAGGCCCCCGGGGCTTCCGCCGGTGTACGCGGCGGCGCCGTACGAGAACGCCGTACGTGCGGTTCTGCTGGCCCACAAGGAGCGAGGGGCACTCGGGCTTGCGGGGGCGCTCGGGCGGGCCCTGGCGGGTTGTGTACGGGCCGGGACGGGGAGGCCGGGCGGTTCGGTCCCCCTCCTGCTCATCCCCGTGCCGTCGGCCCGTTCCGCGACGGCTGCGCGCGGTCACGATCCGGTGCGCAGGATCGCGGCGGCGGCCGCCCGGGACCTGCGCCGCACGGGTCTGCCCGCCCGGCTGGTCCCAGTGCTGCGCCAGCGGCGCACGGTCCTGGACCAGGCGGGGCTCGGCGCCCGTCGGCGGCGGGCGAATCTGGCCGGTGCACTGGAGCTCACGGCAGGGGGAGAGCGGCTGATCCGTCACGGCAGGGTGATCCTGGTGGACGATCTGTTGACGACAGGTTCGACCTTGGCGGAGGCGGCGCGGGCCGTCGGCGAGGGGCTCGGTGCCGACCGGGGGACCGCCCGGCGCGCAACGTGCCGAGCGGTGGTCGTCGCAGCTTCTCCGTCCGCCTTCGAAACAAACCGGAACTGACCGAGAACTTGCATCGTTGCAGGTATCGAGAGGGTAATACCCCCTGAACGGAGGTACGTGCCAGTAGCGGGTGCCGAGACCCTGGTGTGCAGGCTATGTTCGGTTGTGAGGAACGGTGAATGCCGGACCTCGATGAATGCACCACCAGGTTTCGGGCAGGTAACTCACCGGTAGGAGAAGCACGCGAGTCGGTGGGGTTGCGACCCTTCCGGCGGGGGAGGAGGAGGCGAAAGCCACCGAGTCCGAGGCCCTGGTGATCGCCGGGGCCTGGTGCAAAAGGGAGATGCTCCGCCGCTGAGCGGAGCGATCCGGGAACGGAGTTCTGCGTGGACATCGTCGTCAAGGGCCGCAAGACCGAGGTGCCCGAGCGGTTCCGCAAGCACGTGGCCGAGAAGCTGAAGCTGGACAAGATCCAGAAGTTCGACGGCAAGGTGATCAGCCTCGACGTCGAGGTGTCCAAGGAGCCGAATCCCCGCCAGGCCGACCGTTCCGACCGGGTGGAGATCACGCTCCGCTCCAGGGGGCCGGTCATCCGGGCGGAAGCGGCAGCGGGCGACCCTTACGCAGCGCTCGACCTGGCCACCGGAAAGCTGGAGGCCCGGCTGCGCAAGCAGCACGACAAGCGCTACAGCCGCCGTGGCAACGGACGCCTGTCGGCTGCCGAGGTCGGGGACGTGGTTCCCGGCGTCGCCTCGTTCGACGAGGACGGCGAGTTGGTCGGCGACCAGTCGTCGGCGCCCGTCCCCACCACGATGGTCGGCTCGCTCGAAGTGCAGGGCGAAGGGCCGCTCGTGATGCGCGAGAAGACCCACACCGCCGCACCGATGTCGCTCGATCAGGCGCTCTACGAGATGGAACTGGTCGGGCACGACTTCTACTTGTTCGTCGACTCCGAGACGAAGGAGCCCAGTGTCGTCTACCGGCGACACGCCTACGACTACGGCGTCATCCACTTGAGGACCGACCCGCTCGCCGCGGACGAAGCCGGTGGCGCGGGCGGCGCGCTCGGCGGCTGACGCCGCTTTCGACGGTGTGCCCCTGGGGCGTTTTCCCGCCACCGGGGGCACCCGCGTACGAGCCCACGATCACCGTGGTCGCGCCTGGGCATGGAATCATGGCGGCCCGAGCCAATCGGTGCTCCACGAAGTGCCGTTGGCGAACGACCGAGACAGGCCGTGGCCTTCAGGGGGAGGAACGATGGCGGACACCTTCGGGCCCGTGCGCGATGCGCGTCACTCCGACGACGACGCCGGTGCGTATACCGGCGCGGACGCGGACGCCGCTTCACGCAAGGAGCCCATCCGGGTCCTCGTGGTCGATGACCACGCGCTCTTCCGCAGGGGTCTGGAGATCGTCCTCGCGCAGGAGGAGGACATCCAGGTCATCGGCGAGGCCGGAGACGGCTCCGAGGCCGTCGACAAGGCCGCCGACCTGCTGCCCGACATCGTTCTGATGGATGTCAGGATGCCCAAACGCGGTGGCATCGAGGCCTGCACCTCCATCAAGGAGGTGGCCCCCAGCGCGAAGATCATCATGCTGACGATCAGCGACGAGGAGGCCGACCTCTACGACGCGATCAAGGCGGGCGCCACCGGATACCTCCTCAAGGAGATCTCCACCGACGAGGTGGCCACGGCCATTCGCGCGGTCGCTGACGGACAGTCCCAGATCAGCCCTTCCATGGCCTCCAAGCTGCTCACCGAGTTCAAATCGATGATCCAGCGCACCGACGAGCGACGGCTCGTTCCGGCGCCCCGGCTCACCGAACGGGAGCTGGAAGTGCTGAAGCTCGTGGCGACCGGCATGAACAACCGGGATATCGCCAAGGAGTTGTTCATTTCCGAGAACACGGTGAAGAACCACGTCCGCAATATCCTGGAGAAATTGCAGCTCCACTCGCGGATGGAAGCCGTGGTCTACGCCATGCGCGAGAAGATTCTTGAGATCAGGTAGCGGTCCCGCCTCTCTCCTACGGGACAGTCCTCAGCACCCGGCGAGAACCCGATGAGGCCCGGTCAGCGGTAGGCGCGTTGCAGCGCCCGTCCGATCTCCGTCCTGAGCGGGTCGCGCAGCTCGGGGGCGTCGACCCGGTCCACCCGGATGTCCGTGCAGCCCACCCAGCCCGCAGCCTCGACCAGAGCCTCGGCCATCGGGGCCACGGCCTTGGGGCCGGCCAGGGATGCCTGCCGGGCGACCAGCGTGGTGCCCTCGCGCGCCGGGTCGACCCGGCCCTGAAGCTTGCCGCCCGCCAGCAACGGCATCGCGAAATAGCCGTGGATCCGCTTCTGCTTGGGGACGTACGCCTCCAGCCGGTGGGTGAAGTCGAAGATCCGCTCCGTGCGCGCCCGCTCCCAGATCAGGGAGTCGAACGGTGACAGCAGCGTCGTACGGTGGCGTCCGCGCGGCTCCTTGGCCAGCGCCTCCGGATCCGCCCAGGCCGGTTTCGTCCAGCCCTCCACCACGACCGGCACCAGGCCCGAGTCCGCCACCACGGCGTCGAACTCCTCGCCCCTCAGCCGGTGGTAGTCCGCGATGTCACTGCGCGTGCCGACGCCCAGCGACTTGCCCGCCAGCGCGACCAGTCGGCGCCTGCACTCCGTATCGCTCAGATCGTCGTGGAGCACGGCATCCGGAATGGCCCGCTCGGCCAGGTCGTAGACCCGCTTCCAGCCGCGCCGCTCGGTGCACACCACCTCGCCGAACATCAGGGCCCGCTCGACGGCGACCTTGGACGCCGACCAGTCCCACCACTCCCCGCCGTTCTTCGCGCCGCCCAACTCTGCCGCCGTCAACGGACCCTCGGTGCGCAGCTGCTTGATCACCGTGTCATAGGCGCCGTCGGGAAGATCGTGGTGCCAGTGCGGCCGGGAGCGGTAGGCGCGGCGGCGGAACGCGAAGTGCGGCCACTCCTCGACCGGCAGGATGCACGCGGCATGCGACCAGTACTCGAAGGAGCGGCCGCCCGACCAGTACGCCTCCTCCACCGTGCGGCGGCCCACCGCGCCGAGCCGGGCGTACGGAATCAGCTCGTGCGAGCGGGCCAGCACCGAGATGGTGTCCAACTGGACGGCCCCGAGGTGGCGCAGCACCCCCGGCACCCCCGCCCGGCGGTCAGGAGCCCCCAGGAAGCCCTGGGCGCGCAGCGCGATACGGCGGGCCTGGTCGGCGGAGAGTTCGACTGCGGGAGGAGGCACAGGCGTCATACGTCGAACCCTAGACGGCACCACTGACAGCCCTGGTCCGGATGCCCGCTCATCGCACGGCACCCGGCGCCTCCCCGGGCCGCGGGGCTTCGCGCCCGGGGAGGTACGGATGGGCGCCCGGCAGTCCCAGGTCGCAGGGGAGGAGGGCGGCCGTCCACACATCGCGCCGCACTCCCTTGTTGAGCAGCCCGGACCGCTGCTCGCCCTCCATCCGGAAGCCCGCGCGCAGGGCCACCGCACGGGAGGCGGTGTTGCCGACCTCGGCGCGCCACTCCAGCCGGTCCGCCCCGAGCGAGGTGAAGGCCCACCGGGCGGAGCCGAGCACGGCTTCGCAGACGTATCCGCGACCGCGGTGGTCCGGGGCTCCCCAGTAGCCGATCTCGTACGTTCCCGGGCGGCTGCGGCGGTGCACGCCGAGCGCGCCGACCAGGGCTTCGGAGTTCCGCAGGACGAGGGCGAAGCTGTAGACGGAGTCGTCCTGCCAGCCCGCCGGGGAGAGTTTCGCGGTGAACAGTTCCGCGTCGGTGAGGCGGTACGGGGAGGGGAGCACCGTCCAGCGCTGGATGTCCGGGTCCTGGCAGGCGGTGTGCACCCGGTACGTGTCCTGCGGGCCGAAGGGCCGCAGAATCAGGCGTTCCGTAGTGAGGGTGATCGGCTCCATGGATCGATTCTGGTGAGCCGGCCGCCTCGATGCGAGCACTTTTGGGGCTTCCCGGCACCTTCCGCGCCTCTGGACCGTTGTCCTATAAGGGTGCGGCGAGGTCCACGCGACGGCAGCCCTCCCGACGCGGTGGTGTCCTCGCTTACGATGGCCGTTGCGGTGGGGCCCACCTGCCGTGCCCGCGCCAGAGTCCATTACACGACCCAGTGCCAGGCCCGACCGGCAAGGAGACCAGCCTCAGTGTCCGTCTTCAACAAGCTCATGCGTGCAGGCGAAGGCAAGATCCTGCGCAAACTGCACCGCATCGCGGACCAGGTCAGCTCCATCGAAGAGGACTTCGTCAACCTCTCCGACGCCGAGCTGCGGGCGCTCACCGACGAGTACAAGGAACGGTACGCGGACGGCGAGAGCCTGGACGACCTGCTTCCCGAAGCGTTCGCCACGATCCGCGAGGCCGCCAAGCGTGTCCTCGGGCAGCGCCATTACGACGTACAGATCATGGGTGGAGCCGCCCTGCACCTCGGCTATGTGGCCGAGATGAAGACCGGTGAGGGCAAGACCCTTGTCGGCACCCTGCCCACGTATCTGAATGCGCTCTCCGGCAAGGGCGTGCATCTGATCACGGTCAACGACTACCTCGCCCAGCGTGACTCCGAGCTGATGGGCCGGGTCCACAAGTTCCTGGGTCTGTCCGTCGGCTGCATCGTCGCCAACATGACCCCGGCCCAGCGCCGCGAGCAGTATGCCTGTGACATCACGTACGGCACGAACAACGAGTTCGGCTTCGACTATCTCCGCGACAACATGGCGTGGTCCAAGGACGAGCTCGTCCAGCGCGGCCACAACTTCGCCGTGGTCGACGAGGTCGACTCGATCCTGGTCGACGAGGCCCGTACGCCGCTGATCATCTCCGGCCCGGCCGACCAGGCCACCAAGTGGTACGGCGACTTCGCCAAGCTGGTCACGCGCCTCACCAAGGGTGAGGCGGGCAACCAGCTCAAGGGCATCGAGGAGACCGGCGACTACGAGGTCGACGAGAAGAAGCGGACCGTGGCCATCCATGAGTCCGGTGTCGCCAAGGTCGAGGACTGGCTCGGTATCGACAACCTCTACGAGTCGGTGAACACCCCGCTCGTCGGTTATCTGAACAACGCCATCAAGGCCAAGGAACTGTTCAAGAAGGACAAGGACTACGTCGTCATCGACGGCGAAGTCATGATCGTCGACGAGCACACCGGCCGTATCCTCGCCGGCCGCCGCTACAACGAGGGCATGCACCAGGCGATCGAGGCGAAGGAAGGGGTGGACATCAAGGACGAGAACCAGACCCTTGCCACGATCACCCTGCAGAACTTCTTCCGCCTCTACGACAAGCTCTCCGGCATGACCGGTACGGCGATGACCGAGGCCGCCGAGTTCCACCAGATCTACAAGCTCGGCGTGGTGCCGATCCCGACGAACCGGCCGATGGTCCGCGCCGACCAGTCGGACCTGATCTACCGCACCGAGGTCGCCAAGTTCGCCGCGGTCGTCGACGACATCGCCGAGAAGCACGAGAAGGGCCAGCCGATCCTGGTCGGCACCACCTCGGTCGAGAAGTCCGAGTACCTCTCGCAGCAGCTCTCCAAGCGCGGCGTCCAGCACGAGGTCCTCAACGCCAAGCAGCACGACCGGGAGGCGACGATCGTCGCCCAGGCGGGCCGCAAGGGCGCCGTCACCGTCGCGACGAACATGGCCGGCCGAGGCACGGACATCAAGCTCGGCGGCAACCCGGACGACCTCGCCGAGGCGGAGCTGCGCCAGCGCGGCCTCGACCCGGTGGAGAACGTCGAGGAGTGGGCGGCCGCGCTGCCCGCCGCGCTGGAGGCGGCCGAGCAGGCCGTGAAGGCGGAGTTCGAAGAGGTCAAGGAGCTCGGCGGGCTGTATGTGCTCGGCACGGAGCGTCACGAGTCGCGCCGTATCGACAACCAGCTGCGCGGCCGTTCCGGCCGTCAGGGCGACCCGGGCGAGTCCCGTTTCTACCTGTCGCTGGGCGACGACCTGATGCGCCTGTTCAAGGCGCAGATGGTCGAGCGCGTCATGTCGATGGCGAACGTCCCCGACGACGTCCCGATCGAGAACAAGATGGTCACCCGTGCCATCGCCTCCGCCCAGTCGCAGGTCGAGCAGCAGAACTTCGAGACGCGTAAGAACGTCCTGAAGTACGACGAGGTGCTCAACCGGCAGCGCGAGGTCATCTACGGCGAGCGCCGCCGCGTTCTGGAGGGCGAGGACCTCCAGGACCAGATCCGGCACTTCATGGACGACACGATCGACGACTACATCCGGCAGGAGACCGCCGAGGGCTTCGCCGAGGAGTGGGACCTGGACCGGCTGTGGGGCGCCT
Organism: Streptomyces sp. WZ.A104; assembly: GCF_002382885.1. Lineage (GTDB taxonomy): Bacteria > Actinomycetota > Actinomycetes > Streptomycetales > Streptomycetaceae > Streptomyces. The sequence goes on along the minus strand of NZ_NWVL01000054.1, from coordinate 37,075 downwards.
TCAAGCAGCTCTACCCGGTGAAGGTCACCGTGGAGGAGCTGGAGGACGCGGCCGGGGACCTGGCGGGCGTCACCGCCGACTTCATCGCGGAGTCCATCAAGAACGACATCCACGAGCAGTACGAGGAGCGCGAGAAGACGCTCGGCTCCGACATCATGCGTGAGCTGGAGCGGCGCGTCGTCCTCTCCGTCCTCGACCGCAAGTGGCGCGAGCACCTCTACGAGATGGACTACCTCCAGGAGGGCATCGGCCTGCGGGCCATGGCCCAGAAGGACCCGCTGGTCGAGTACCAGCGCGAGGGTTTCGACATGTTCAACGCCATGATGGAGGGCATCAAGGAGGAGTCCGTCGGCTATCTGTTCAACCTGGAGGTCCAGGTCGAGCAGCAGGTCGAGGAGGTTCCGGTGCAGGACGCCGCCGAGCGCACCTCGCTCGACAAGGAGACCGCGCCCGCCGGGGCCGCCCCGCGTCCGGAGATCCGCGCCAAGGGCCTGGAGGCCCCGCAGCGTCCGGACCGGCTCCACTTCTCCGCTCCCACGGTGGACGGCGAGGGCGGTGTCGTCGAGGGCGACTTCGCCACCGACAGCGCCGGTGCCACGCGGTCCACGGACGGCATGACGCGTGCGGAGCGCCGCAAGGCGCAGAAGAGCAGCGGCGGCGGAGGCCGTCGTCGCAAGAAGTAGTACCGGCAGGACAACCGCGGCAGGGGCCGGACACCACAGGGTGTCCGGCCCCTGCCGCAATTGCGCCCTCATCGCGGACCGGGGCGGCCGGCGATGAGGCGTTCGCCGCCCAGTTCCACGGCGGCGCAGCGCCAGCGCTGGTCGGCGCCCTGCTCCAGTCGGAAGGCCATGGCCTGCACCCGGTCGCCCGCCGTGATGCTGGCGAACGCCTCGACCACGCCGGTGGCGGGCTGGGCGCCGTAGCAGCGGCGAAGGACCGGGCGGCTGCCGCGGGAGGCCCCGAGCGGGCTGCTGGGGGCCAGTTCGGCGAGTTGGTCGTAGGCCTCGCCGATGGTGTGGCCGAGCATCCAGTGCACCGGGCGCTGGCCGCTGAGAACCGCGAGCAGCCGTTCGGCGAACCACTGGTGGGGCCGCGGCGGCCGGTGCGGCCGCCGGGACCGCTGTGGAGGTACGACCCGAGGCCTGCGCTGGTCGCGTCGGCCGGTGGGCCGCGTGCTGTCCACGCTCATGTTCATCGCCCCCGTGAACCGGGCCCGGTGAAATACCGGGCAGTAACTTGTGCTGGGGATCTTCTACGGGGACGGCCGTCAGCGCCGCAAGGGGCCTTCTGGCGCGTACCGGCCCCGGGGCAGGTTCACCTATCAGTGGCTCGGCCCTTGCGCGACAAGGGGCAGCGGGAGGGTGACGGGCCGTCCGCGGTGGACGGACGCCCCCAGTTGCCGAAACCCGAAAGGGGACGGTTCCCACGTATCCTGAGGACGGTTTCCCCTACGAAAGCGGCCTGCCATGCGCGTGTACGTCCCCCTGACCCTCTCCGGTCTCGCAGCGGCGCACGGTGCGGGCGAGGTCGGCCCCGGGCCGCTGACGGCGTACGCGGTGACCCCCGGGCTGCGCGAGTGGTACGTCTCCGACGACATCGAGGAGCTGGAGTACGCGGCGCTCAACCGGGCTGCCGCCGCCTCGCTCCGGATGATCGCCGGGAACCCGGACGAGGCGCGGCGCAGGGTTGTCGTCGCCGTCGACGTACCGGACGGGGCCGCGACCGCCGACCCCGGGCAGGGGCCGAGTGCGGCGTCGATCGGTGAGGTGCGCCTCGCCGGCGCGCTTCCGCTGGCCAAGGCGGCCGCAGTGCACGTGGACGCGGACGACGCCGAGAAGGACGTGGCCGCCGCGGCGGCGGCGCTGGGGGCGGCCGACCTCGGGGACGATGACGCGCAGTTCACGGTGGACGGCGCCGAGGACCATGAGCTGCTGTGGTTCGGGGTTCAGGAGATCGGGCAGCTTCTCAGCTGAGAAGTCGGAGTTCCCGCAGGTCAGCGGTGACAGGGGCGGGGTTGTCAGACCTTGCGGGTATTTTTTCTCCATGGCATCCGGTAAGACACGCACGCATCTGGTCTGGGACTGGAACGGCACACTGCTCGACGACATCCACGCCGTCATCCACGCGACGAACGCCGCGTTCGCCGAGGTCGAGGTGGCGCCGGTCACGCTGGAGCAGTACCGGGAGATGTACTGCGTGCCCATACCCCGGTTCTACGAGCGGCTCATGGGCCGGATGCCCACCGAGGCCGAGTGGGAGCGGATGGACGAGAGCTTCCACCGGCACTACACGGAGCAACGGGTGGCCTGCGGGCTCGCCGCCGGGGTCGAGGAGCTGCTGACCGGCTGGCAGCGCGCCGGGCGCAGCCAGTCGCTGCTGAGCATGTACGGGCACGAGCAGCTGGTCCCGGTGGTGCGCGGGTACGGCATCGAGCCGCGGTTCGTCCGCGTCGACGGGCGCACGGGGCCGTCCGGCGGGAGCAAGGCGCTCCACATGGAGCGGCACTTCGCGGCACTGGCCGGGGTGGACGGCATAGCCCCGGAGTATTCGGTGGTCATCGGGGACGCGCTGGACGACGCGGTGGCGGCGGCGCACGTGGGGGCTCGGGCGGTGCTGTACACCGGGGGGTCGCACAGTCGGAGCAGCCTGGAGGCAGCGGGGGTGCCGGTGGTGGACAGCCTGGGGGAGGCGGTGGCGTTGGCTGAGGCGATGGTGGGGTGAGCGGGGGGCCTGGTTCCGTGGCGGTGCGGGCGGTCGTGGTGCGGGAATCCGGGGCGCTGCCCCGGACCCCGGTCCTCAAGCGCCGGACGGGCTTGAATCTGCCTCGGGTGGGCCTCAAAGAGTGCGTAGCACTTTCAGGAACTCCCGCATCCATGCCGCGTGGTCCGGCCACGCCCTCGACGAGACCAGGGTGCCGTCCACCACCGCTTCCGCGTCCTGGAACGTCGCTCCCGCGCTCTGCATGTCGGGCTCCAGGGCGGGGTAAGCCGTGACGCGGCGGCCGCTGAGGTTGCCGGTGGCGGCGGTGATCAGGGGGCCGTGGCAGATCTGGGCCACCGGGCGGTCCGCGGAGAAGAAGGCGCCGATGATCTTCCGCAGTTCGGCGTTGTTGCGGAGGTACTCGGGAGCACGGCCACCGGGGATCACCAGGGCGATGTAGGCCCCGGGGTCCACCTCGGAGAACGACAGGTCGGCGGGCCAGGTGTAGCCGGGCTTCTCGGTGTACGTGTCGAAGCCGGGTTCGAAGTCGTGGACCACGAAACGCAGCGTCTTGCGTTCGGGGGCCGCGATGTCGACCTCGTACCCCTCCTCCAGCAGCCGTTGGTACGGGTAGAGGACTTCAAGCGACTCGGCGGCGTCGCCGGTGACGATGAGGATCTTCTGCGGCATGGCGGGCTCCTCGGGGCCGGTCGGCCCGCGGCGGACGGTGTCGGCCTGCCGGTGGCCTGGTTTCCTGCTGTACGGACAGACTGCCCCGGTTCCGGGAGTTCGCCAAGGCGGCGCGGCGCACTGTCCAGAGTGTCAAAGTTCGGGGGGTTCTTTTGTACACAAGCAGCTCATGACGGGGTGGGGTGCCGGGGCGATAGCCTGGTGCCGTGATCAGCGCGATACGCCTCGGGGGCAGTGAAGCCCCCGACCGCCGCCCGGAGTGCCACCGCGCCCGGGCGATCCGCGATCTCCCGACCCCGGACCGGCTGTCAAAAATGACCCATGTGGTCCCGGGGAACTCTCGAAGCGGCATAGCGTCGACCCAGACCGGAAACCCCGTGTCGTGGCGGTACGTCGTTTTTCTCACCTACGTCACGCAACGGCGCGCGACAGGAGCCAGAGGACATGCAGACCAAGCTGGACGAAGCCAAGGCCGAGCTGCTCGCACGGGCTGCCCAGGTAGCTGACAACAGCCCGGGCGGTGGTGTCGGTGGCCCGGGCGGTACCCCCCGGGTGCGGGTCGCCGCCGCCGGGGCGGACGAGGACGCCCGTCCGGGGCGGGACACGGTGCTCGCCTACCTTCAGCGGTACTACCTGCATACGGCTCCCGAGGACCTCAGCGGCCGGGACCCGGTCGACGTCTACGGCGCCGCCGCCTCCCACTACCGGCTGGCCGAGAACCGCCCGCAGGGCACAGCCAACGTCCGCGTGCACACTCCGACGGTCGAGGAGAACGGCTGGACGTGCAGCCACTCCGTCGTCGAGGTCGTCACCGACGACATGCCCTTCCTCGTGGACTCCGTCACCAACGAGCTGTCCCGGCAGGGGCGCGGCATCCACGTCGTGATCCACCCGCAGGTCACCGTCCGCCGCGATGTCACCGGCAAGCTGATCGAGGTTCTCTCCGGCGGCCCCGGCACCCCGAAGGCCTTCCCGGCTCCCCAGGGCACCCGAAGCGCCCAGGAGAAGGCCAAGGACGGCGGGGCCGAGCTGCCGCACGACGCGCTCGTCGAGTCCTGGATCCACGTCGAGATCGACCGCGAGACGGACCGCGCCGACCTCCAGCAGATCACCGCCGACCTGCTGCGCGTCCTGTCCGACGTCCGTGAGACCGTCGAGGACTGGGGGAAGATGCGCGACGCCGCCCTCCGGATCGCCGACGACCTGCCGGGCGAACCGCTGGACGACCTCGCCGACGAGGAGGTCGAGGAGGCCCGCGAGCTGCTGCGCTGGCTGGCCGCCGACCACTTCACCTTCCTCGGCTACCGCGAGTACGAACTCAAGGACAGCGACGCCCTCGCCGCCGTGCCCGGCACCGGACTCGGCATCCTGCGCTCCGACCCGCAGCACAGCGCGGACGAGGCCCACCCCGTCAGCCCGTCCTTCGACCGCCTGCCCGCCGACGTCCGCGCCAAGGCCCGTGAGCACAAGCTCCTCGTCCTGACCAAGGCCAACAGCCGGGCCACCGTGCACCGCCCCAGCTACCTCGACTACGTCGGCGTGAAGAAGTTCGACGCCAAGGGCAATGTCGTCGGGGAGCGCCGCTTCCTCGGGCTCTTCTCCTCCGCCGCCTACACGGAGTCCGTGCGCCGGGTGCCCGTCATCCGCCGCAAGGTCGCCGAGGTCGTCGAGGGCGCGGGTTTCTCGTACAACAGCCACGACGGCCGTGACCTGCTCCAGATCCTGGAGACCTACCCGCGCGACGAGCTGTTCCAGACGCCCGTCGACCAGCTCCGCTCCATCGTCACCTCCGTCCTCTACCTCCAGGAGCGCCGCCGGCTGCGGCTCTACCTGCGTCAGGACGAGTACGGGCGCTACTACTCCGCGATCGTCTACCTCCCGCGCGACCGCTACACCACCGGTGTGCGCCTGCGGCTGATCGACATCCTCAAGGAGGAGCTCGGCGGCACCAGCGTCGACTTCACCGCCTGGAACACCGAGTCGATCCTCTCCCGGCTGCACTTCGTCATCCGGGTCCCGGCGGGCAGCGAGCTGCCGCATCTCACCGACGCCGACGCCGACCGCATCGAAGCCCGCCTCGTCGAGGCGGCCCGCTCCTGGGCCGACGGCTTCCAGGAGGCCCTCACCGCCGAGCTGGGCGAGGAGCGCGCTGCCGAGCTGCTGCGCCTGTACGGCCACTCCTTCCCCGAGGGCTACAAGGCCGACCACTCGCCGCGCGCCGCCGTGTCCGACCTGGTCCACCTGGAGACCCTCAAGGAGGGCGAGAAGGACTTCGCCCTCAGCCTGTACGAGCCGGTCGGCGCGGGCCCCGGCGAGCGCCGCTTCAAGATCTACCGCACGGGTGAGCAGGTCTCCCTCTCCGCCGTCCTCCCCGCGCTCCAGCAGCTCGGCGTCGAGGTCGTCGACGAGCGCCCGTACGAGCTGCGCTGCGCGGACCGTACCCACGCCTGGATCTACGACTTCGGGCTGCGGATGCCCCTGGTCAACGGCAGTGGCGGCTACCTCGCCGATGACGCCCGCACCCGCTTCCAGGAGGCCTTCGCCGCCGTCTGGAAGGGCGAGGCGGAGAACGACGGCTTCAACGCGCTGGTCCTCGGCGCCGGGCTGAACTGGCGCCAGGCCATGGTCCTGCGCGCCTACGCGAAGTACCTGCGGCAGGCCGGTTCGACCTTCAGCCAGGACTACATGGAGTCCACGCTCCGCAACAACGTCCACACCACCCGGCTGCTCGTCTCGCTCTTCGAGGCCCGCATGTCGCCTGGCCGCCAGAGCGCGGGCACGGAGCTGACCGACGGCCTCCTCGAAGAGCTCGACGGGGCCCTCGACCAGGTCGCCTCGCTGGACGAGGACCGCATCCTGCGGTCCTTCCTCACCGTCATCAAGGCCACCCTGCGCACCAACTTCTTCCAGCACACGGAGGACGGCACGCCGCACTCCTACGTCTCGATGAAGTTCGACCCGCAGGCCATTCCGGACCTGCCCGCGCCCCGCCCGGCGTACGAGATCTGGGTCTACTCGCCCCGGGTGGAGGGCGTCCACCTGCGCTTCGGCAAGGTCGCCCGCGGTGGCCTGCGCTGGTCGGACCGGCGGGAGGACTTCCGTACGGAGGTCCTCGGTCTGGTCAAGGCGCAGATGGTGAAGAACACCGTCATCGTGCCCGTCGGAGCCAAGGGCGGCTTCGTCGCCAAGCAGCTCCCGGACCCGTCCGTCGACCGGGACGCCTGGTTCGCCGAGGGGATCGCCGCCTACCGCACGTTCATCTCCGCGCTGCTCGACATCACCGACAACATGGTCGCCGGTGAGGTCGTGCCGCCCGCCGACGTCGTCCGCCACGACGAGGACGACACCTACCTCGTCGTCGCCGCGGACAAGGGCACCGCGAGCTTCTCCGACATCGCCAACGAGGTCGCCGTCGCGTACGGCTTCTGGCTCGGTGACGCGTTCGCCTCCGGCGGTTCGGCCGGCTACGACCACAAGGGCATGGGCATCACCGCCCGGGGCGCCTGGGAGTCCGTCAAGCGGCACTTCCGGGAGCTGGGCCACGACACCCAGACCCAGGACTTCACCGTCGTCGGCGTCGGGGACATGTCCGGTGACGTGTTCGGCAACGGCATGCTGCTCTCCGAGCACATCCGCCTGGTCGCCGCCTTCGACCACCGGCACATCTTCATCGACCCGAACCCGGACTCCGCGACCTCGTACGCCGAGCGGCGCCGCCTGTTCGAGCTGCCGCGCAGCTCCTGGGCCGACTACGACACCGAGCTGCTCTCCGCGGGCGGCGGAATCCACCCGCGCAGCGCCAAGTCGATCCCGCTGAACAACCACATCCGCGAGGCGCTCGGCATCGACGCGTCGGTGAGCAAGATGACACCGGCCGACCTGATGCGGGCCATTCTCAAGGCCCCCGTCGACCTGCTGTGGAACGGCGGCATCGGCACGTACGTCAAGGCCGTCTCCGAGTCGAACGCCGACGTCGGCGACAAGGCCAACGACGCGATCCGCGTCAACGGCGAGGACCTGCGGGCCAAGGTCGTCGGCGAGGGCGGCAACCTCGGTGCCACCCAGCTCGGCCGTATCGAGTTCGCCCGCAACGGCGGCCGGATCAACACCGACGCGATCGACAACAGCGCCGGTGTGGACACCTCCGACCACGAGGTGAACATCAAGATCCTGCTCAACGGCCTCGTCCGGGACGGCGACCTGACCGTCAAGCAGCGCAACAAGCTGCTCGCCGACATGACCGACGAGGTCGGCGCGCTCGTCCTGCGCAACAACTACGCGCAGAACGTCGCGCTCTCCAACGCCTGTGCCCAGGCCCCGTCCCTGCTCCACGCCCAGCAGCGCTTCATGCGTCGACTGGAGCGCGACGGTGCTCTGGACCGGGCGCTGGAGTTCCTGCCCGCCGACCGGCACATCCGCGAGCTGCTGAGCAACGGCAAGGGGCTCAGCCAGCCCGAGCTGGCGGTCCTGCTCGCCTACACCAAGATCACGGCGGCCGACGAGCTGATCTCCACCGTCCTCCCGGACGACCCGCACCTTCAGAAGCTGGTGCACGCCTACTTCCCCAGCAAGCTGCGCGAGCGGTTCCCCGAGGCGGTCGACGGGCACGCGCTGCGCCGCGAGATCATCACGACGGTCCTGGTCAATGACACGGTCAACACCGCCGGTTCGACCTTCCTGCACCGGCTGCGGGAGGAGACCGGGGCGTCGATCGAGGAGATCGTGCGGGCCCAGTTCACGGCCCGCGAGATCTTCGGGCTCTCCCAGGTGTGGGACGCCGTCGAGGCGCTCGACAACAAGGTCGCCGCCGACGTCCAGACCCGTATCCGGCTGCACTCGCGGCGCCTGGTCGAGCGCGGTTCGCGCTGGCTGCTGGGCAACCGGCCGCAGCCCGTCGCCATCGCCGAGACCATCGAGATGTTCCGGGACGGCGTCGAGCGGGTCTGGAACGAGCTGCCCAAGCTGGTCAGGGGCGCGGACCTGGATTGGTACCACTCGATCCTGGACGAGCTGACGGCCGCCGGGGTCCCGGACGAGCTGGCGGCGCGGGTCGCCGGGTTCTCGTCCGCCTTCCCGGCGCTGGACATCGTCGCCATCGCCGACCGTACGGGCAAGGAGCCGCTGGAGGTCGCCGAGGTGTACTACGACCTCGCGGACCGGCTGCGGATCACCCAGCTGATGGACCGGATCATCGAGCTGCCGCGGGCCGACCGCTGGCAGTCCATGGCCCGCGCCTCCATCCGCGAGGACCTGTACGCGGCGCACGCGGCGCTCACGGCGGACGTGCTGAGCGTGGGCAACGGGACGTCCACCCCGGAGGAGCGGTTCCGGGCGTGGGAAGAGAAGAACGCGGCGATCCTGGCGCGGTCGCGGTCGACGCTGGAGGAGATCCAGGGCTCGGACGCGTTCGACCTGGCGAATCTGTCGGTGGCCATGCGGACGATGCGGACGTTGCTGCGTACGCACGCCTAGGCGCTGCCGTACGGGGGTGAGGGGGCCGGTGCCTGTCAGGGGCGCCGGCCCCCTCGGCGTGGGGCTCGACGGGCTGAAGGACGCCGGCTGAAAGGTGTCCTCAAGCGCCGGACGGGCCGGATGCGTGCGGGCGGGTCGAGAAGATGACGCGCGCCCCCGGCTGAGGCTTCGCCCCCGGACGCCGGACGGGGCCGGATGCGGCTGGACGGCCCGGGGTTGCGCCAGGAGGAATCGGCAGGGCTGATCCGACGGCTACTTGCGGTTCGTGAACGCCTCGTATGCCGCTACCACTTCCTTCGCCGGGCCGTCCATCCTCAGCGTGCCCGCCTCCAGCCACAGTGCCCGGTCGCAGGTTTCGGTGATCGACTTGTTGCTGTGGCTGACCAGGAAGACCGTGCCCGCCTCGGCGCGCAGCTCCTTGATCCGGTCCTTGCTGCGACGCTGGAACTTCGCGTCGCCCGTGGACAGCGCCTCGTCGATCAGCAGTACGTCGTGGCTCTTGGCGGCCGCGATGGAGAAGCGGAGCCGTGCGCCCATGCCGGAGGAGTACGTGCGCATCGGCAGCGTGATGAAGTCGCCCTTCTCGTTGATGCCGGAGAAGTCGACGATCTCGTCGTAGCGTTCGCGGATCTGCTCGCGCGTCATCCCCATCGCGAGCCCGCCCAGCACCACATTGCGCTCGCCGGTCAGGTCGCCCATCAGGGCCGCGTTCACCCCGAGCAGCGAGGGCTGCCCCTGGGTGTGGACCTTGCCCCGGCTCGGCGGGAGCAGCCCCGCGATCGCCTTGAGCAGCGTCGACTTGCCGGAGCCGTTGGAGCCGATCAGACCGATCGCCTCGCCCCTGTACGCGGCGAAGCTCACCCCTTTCACGGCGTGCACCTGGCGTGCGCCGGGGGTACGGCGGCGCGAGGTGAGCCGACTGAGCGCCGAGGTCGCGCTTCCCCTGCCCGTACGGGCGCCGTTGACCGTGTACGTGATGTGGACGTCGTCCACCACGACGGTGGGGACGCCCGGGTCTGCGGAAACCTTGAGCTCAGCCACGTCCGTACGTCTCCTCGGCCTTCCAGAAGTACACGAATCCCGCCACGCCGCACAGCAGCGCCCAGCCGGCCGCGGCCGCCCACGCATACGGCGGCAGCTGCGTCGCGCTGTAGCTGTCGATGAGCGCGTACCGCATGAGGTTGATGTAGAGCGCCGCCGGGTTGTACTCCAGCAGCACCATCACCGCGTGCGGCACCCGGTCGCCGGCGAGCAGGTGGTCCAGGCTCCACATCACGCCGGAGGAGTACATCCAGGTCCGCAGCACGAACGGCGTCAGCTGCGCGATGTCCGGGGTCTTCGCCGTCAGCCGGGCCACGGCCATCGACACCCCGGTGTTGAACAGGGCCTGGAGGGCGAGCGCCGGGACGGCGAGCAGCCAGGACGGGCGCGGGTACTGGCCGAACAACAGCAGGATCAGGGTCAGCGCGCCCAGCGAGAACAGCAGCTGCTGCAACTGTTGCAGCGCTAGCGCCACCGGCAGCGAGGCGCGCGGGAAGTGCAGGGCCCGCACCAGCCCGATGTTGCCGCTGATCGCCCGGGTGCCCGCCGTGATCGAACTACTGGTGAAGGTCCAGATGAAGACCCCCGTGACCAGGAACGGGACGAAGTCCTCCACCCCGCGCTTGGTGTCCATCAGGACGCCGAAGATGAAGTAGTAGACCGTCGCGTTCAGCAGCGGCGTCATGATCTGCCAGATCTGGCCCAGCTTCGCCTGGCTGTACTGGGCCGTCAGCTTGGCCGTCGCGAACGCGGCGATGAAGTGCCGCCGCCCCCAGAGCTGCCGGACGTACGCGGGCAGCGACGGCCGCGCCCCGCTGACCGTCAGGCCGTGCCGGGCGGCCAGGGCGGCCAGCTCGCCGGGGGCGTGGACGGGGGCGCTCACCTGGGGTGGCGGGGCTGCTGTCTGGCTTGCCACGAACGATCACTTTCGACGGAAGCGGGAGGGGCGGAAAGGAGCGGAACGGCACGGTCCCGTAGGGACGCCATCGTTGGGACGGGACCGTATCGTCGTAACGCCGAGAGTAGGACGTCCTTACGTCGCAACGCAACCGTTTCGTCGTGGCCGACTATCATGCGGGCCATGAGCACCGAACGGGGAACCCGTCGCCGAGCCCCCGCGGGCGCCGCCGTCCTGCGCGAGGACGTGACGGACGCCATCCGCGCCGCCGTCTTCGAGGAGCTCGCGGCGGTGGGGTTCGCCCGGATGTCCATCGAGGGCATCGCGCGGCGCGCCGGGGTCGGCAAGACCGCCGTCTACCGCCGCTGGAAGTCCAAGCTCGCCCTCGTCCTCGACCTCGTCGCGGCCGTCGCCGCGCAGGGGATGCCCGCCCCGGCCACCGGTTCGCTGTACGGGGATGTTCGCGCCGTCCTCGAACTGGCCGCCTACGCCCTGCGCCACCCGGTCGCCTCGCAGGTCATCCCGGACCTGCTGGTCGAGGCGGCCCGCAATCCGGAGATCTCCGAGACGATCAAGGCCGCGCTGCTGGACCAGCAGCAGGGCATCGCCGCCGTCGTCGTGCGGGAGGCGGTGGCCCGGGGCGAACTGCCCGAGGGCAGCGATCCGGACCGGGCGCTCGACCTCATCGTCGGGCCGCTCTACTGGCGGCTTGTCGTCGTCCGCGGCGAGCTCCCCAAGGGCTACCTCGACGACCTGGCCGCCTCGGCGGTCGCCGCGCTGAAACAGGCCTGAGCGTTGAAGCAGGCCTGAGCGGAGACCGGGGAGCTTCCCGGCCCCCGCCGCGTAGAAGCGGACCTGAGGTGCGGCGACCGCCGAGGCGGCCAAGGGCCGGTCTCAGCGCCCCGGTACCCGCGCCAGTACCTCGCCCGTGCGCGTACTGAACGCCAGCACCGTCGCGTTCTCCGGCAGCCGCTGGAAGCGGGTCAGCAGCAGCCACCGCACGCCGTACCGGGCGGTGATCCGGTCCCGCCGGGCCTGCGGGGTCGACGCGTCCAGGTACGCGGCCACCGCGCCGCTCCGCTCACGCCGCTCCGCGGCCGCGAGCCCCGCGTCCGGCAGCGCGTCGGCCAGTACGTACGCCCCGTGCCCGGCCAGCGCGTACATCGCGGGGCGGCTGTCCGTCAGGACCACCTCGCCCGCCGGGACGTACGCGGTCGCCCAGGAGTACGGCTCCCCGGCCGCCCGCACCCCCTCGGCCTCCGGCGGGGACGTGGTCCGGCCGCCGGGCGGGGTGCGCGGGGCGGTGAGCCCGTTGTAGTACGGCCACAGCGACGCCACGGCCACCGCGCACACCGCCGTGAACGCCCACCGCCGCAGGGTCGGCCGGACCCGGGTCCGCGTCCGGACCGCGATCAGGGCGACGCACCCCAGTGCCGCGCCGATCGCCGTCGGGGGGTGGACCAGCAGGACGAGCCCGAGCAGTACGCCGATGCCCGCCGCCTCGGCCCACCGGGGTACCCGGCCCGGTTTCGGGGCGCCCGGGCGGGGAACGCGGGCCGCCGTGCGACCGGTCCACGCCCACAGGTGCAGGGTGACCGCGACCGCGAACGTGCCCGGCGCGCTCCACCGGGCCGGGTCCGCCCAGTGGATCAGGGCCAACGGCACCAGCAGGAGGACCGGCACCCAGCGGTTCGGTGTCAGCAGCCGGGTGAGCCGCCCGATCCCGGTGAGCAGGAGCAGCAGGTTGACCGAGGCGGCCAGCGCCACGACGGACGCCCCGGAGAATCCGGCGGCGCGGGCGGCCAGCCCCTGGACGAGCGCGTACGGGGAGTAGTGCGAGCTCGCCACCGCGGGCAGGTCCGTCGTCGGGAACGCCGGGTGCAGCAGGTTCACCCGCAGCCGTTCGACGACCGCCGCCTGGAGCCCCGCCTCGCAGCACAGCGGCGCCTGCCAGGCGGCGGCCGACAGCACGGCCCACAGCAGACCGCCCAGCAGCAGATACGGCGAAAGCCACACGGGAGGCCGGGCCGCGGCGGCACCGTCGGGCGCGGCGGAGGGCGGGAGGTCGGACGGGACGGAGGTCGTGGGGGAGAGGGACACATCTGATGGGTTCCGTGCGGCGGCCCCGCTCTCCCCGCCGCCACTCGTCCGAGGGATTCCGGGTGCCGGTTCCCGACGAGAGGTGTCCAAAGGCCGCCCCGCAATCCCCGGCGGGCGCGCGACGACAGCTACGGCACCGCGCCGCGTTGCCGAACGCCCGCACACATCCCGCACGCGGACGTCCCTCCAGCCTGCGATGCACCGCACCTGACGCCGCGCGCTGACCCACCGGGTACGGCGGGAGAGTCCGTGATCCACCAGGGATGACGGGACGGCCCTCAGTCCGCCAGCAGCCGGTCCGCCACCCTGGCCGCCGCGCCCCCGTCGTCCAGGTCGCAGTAGTCGCGGCGGAAGCTCTCGTACGCGTCGGCGTGCCGGGCTGCCAGCGACCCGGTGTCGCGCAGCGCCTGCGCCACCTCGTCCGTCGTGACCAGCAGCGGCCCGGGAGCCCGGGTCTCGAAGTCCAGGCAGAACCCGCGCACCGTGTCCCGGTAGTGCTCCAGGTCGTACGCGTGGAAGAGCATCGGGCGGCCCGTCAGGGCGAAGTCGAACATCAGCCCCGCGTAGTCCGTGACCAGGACGTCGGCGACGAGGAGCGGCCCGGCGGCCCCCGGGTGCCCGGAGACGTCGAGCACGCCGGGCCCGTCCTGTGCGGCGCCGGTGACCCGGGGGTGCCGACGGACCAGCACGGTGTGCCCGGGGCCGAGTGCCCGTGCCAGGGCGTGCGGGTCGAGCGCCGGGTCCCAGCGGTACGGGCCGGGGGCCGTGCGGTCGGGCGACGCGGAGGGGGGGTGGGCCAGCTGGTCGCGGTAGGTCGGGGCGTACAGCACGACGCGGTGCTCGGCCGGGATGCCGAGTTCCCGCCGTACCTCCTCGGCGGCCTTGTCCCGGTCCGGCGGGAACAGCACGTCGTTGGCGGGCGAACCGGCCTCCAGCACCTCGCCCCCGTACGCGAGCGACCGGCGCAGCCACGGGGTGGCGAAGCGGCTGGGGGAGACCAGCACCGACCACTGGGCCGAACGGTGTGCCAGGGTGGCGAGATACTGGTGGTCGGCGTACAGGGTGTCCGCCAGGCCGGTGCCGAAGCGGCCGAGCGGGGTGCCGTGCCAGGTCTGGACGACGGTCTGCCCCGCGCGCCGCTCGAACCACGCGGGCAGCTGTTCGTCCGTGACGATCCGGCGGGAGCGCGCCAGCGCCTCGTACCAGGCGGGGCTGTGCACGGGGACGGCGGTCGCGCCCGGCGGGACGTGCGTGATGCGGCCGGGCGCGGTCCCGGTGACCCACAGGTGCTCGGCGTCCGTGCCCCGGCGCACCAGCTCGGCGTGGACGGCGCGCGGGGAGTCGCCGCCCGCGTAGAGGACGGTGTCGCGGAGGGGCGATGTGCGCCGGTCGCGGTAGCGCGCGGCGCGCAGAAGCCGCCTGCCGTACGCGCTCCGCTCGGCGACCGGGAGCGCGGGGCCCGCGACGACGGTCAGCCGGTCGCCGTGGCGCCGCTCCGGGGCGAGGGCCCCGTCACCGCGCGGGAGGCGCGCGGCGAGCGAGGTGAGGACGCGCACGGGGTGACCGTCCAGCCGGAGGCCCCAGCGGCCCTCGGGGAGCGGCGGGACGATCAGCGCGGAGAACCGGCCCGTCGCGCGGTCCACGGCCGCCTCCGCGACCGGGACCGTCTCGTGCAGCGTCTCGTGGCAGAGGAGCAGACGGGCGGGACCGGCGCCGTGGACGCCGCCGTACGTCCCCGAGACGCGTACCGCCCCTGACACGTCGGGCTTCGCTCCCCGCGCGTCCCGCACCGCCCCTGACACGTCCGGCTTCGCTCCCCGCGCATCACCCACCACCTCCACGCGGTCCGCGACCGGCACCCCCGCCGTATCCAGCACCAGGTTCCCCGCCGCGTCCGCGCACGCGGGCGGCGGCAGGCCCGGGGCGGCGGGCAGCGGTACGCGGGTGCCGTCGGCGAGCAGCAGCCGGGCCCGCCAGCGCGCCCCGGTCTCCGCCTCGACCTCGCGCGGCGCGCGGTGCGGGGCGGGCGGTACGGCGGCGAGTCCGGCGAGCGGGATGCGTACCGTGAACCTCCCGCCGGCCCCAGCCGCCGCAGCCACTCCATCCGCCCCGCACTCCACCGGGAAGGAACGCTCCTCGGCCCCCTCGCGTGCCAGCAGCAGAGCCGTGGGGGAGGCCGCTCCGCCGAAGACCCGGACGACGAGCTCCAGCGTGCCCGCCCCCTCCGCCGAACCGTGCGCCTCCACCGCACCGTGTGCCTCCGCCAGCGCCCGCAGCCGTGACACCGTCAGCCGCAGCCGGCCGCCCCGGTAGTCGAGCACCGCCCGCCGCCCGTCGCCCAGGTCGTGCACCAGCGGTTGGTCCGCGCCCGCGTCCGGGGCGCGCACCGCCACCCGGCGGACCGTCCCGCGCCCGGCGAGCACCAGGCCGACCAGCCAACCGCCGTCCGCCGTCGCGGGCAGCCGGTCCGGGTCGAGGGCCATCTCGAAGCCCGCGTGGTCGTAACTGTGCAGCTCCTGACCGGAGTTCACCGTCGCCTCGGGCTCACGCACGGACCGCGTCGGCACCGCGCGCACCTGACGGCCCCCGCCCGCCGCCCGGACCATCCCCACCGCGACCCGCTGCCGCGCCGACCCGGCCGGGAGGTTGCGCAGATACGCGTACCCGCGCAGCCGCAGCTTCCCGTCCGCGCCCCAGCGCGCCTCCAGCAGCCGGGCCACCGCCGGGATGTCCGTACGCGCGAGCCGGGCGCTCGCGCCACGCACGCCGGGGTACACCGCCCTCCGCCGCCCCGGCAGGCCCTCCACGGCGAACACGCCCGCCCCGTTGGCCCGTTCGAAGGCGAGTACCGCCAGCAGTTCGTCCAGCCGCCGCTCGCGCACCAGGGACCACTTGATGCGCAGCTCCACCGGCAGCCCCTCCAGTACCCCGTTGCCCGCCCGGTCCAGGAACGCCCCGGCCCCTTCCAGGAACGCCGCCCGGTACGCCTGGCCGCCCATCGGCAGGCCGTCCAGGAAGTACCCGAAGTCGTCGCGCAGGCAGGACGCGTCGTACGCCTGCCGCTGCGCCGCGTCCCGGCCGCCCAGGAACGCGCTGACCTGCTCGCACGCGGCGATCCGGTCCCGTACGCCGGTGACGTCCGTACGCCGCCGGGTGATCGAGCCCTCCCGCACCCGCCAGTAGTAGACGTGCTCGTGCAGGACGTCGACGGACCCGGCGAGATAGTGCGCGGGGATCATCACGGGGGTGTCCTCGTACAGCTTGCCCTCGGGGAAGGCGAAGGCGTGCGCGTCCCAGAAGGACCGCCGGAACACCTTGTTCCACGCCACCCGGTCGGCCAGCAGACGCGGGTCCCGGGTGATGTGGGTACGGGGGCGGGGGGCGGTCAGCCAGCGGTACTGCCAGGCCTGCTGCCGCCCCTGCCCGGTCAGCCGCCACACATTGCCGGTCACCAGATCGGAGCCGGTCGACTCCAGCGAGGCCGTCATCCGCTCGTACGCGTCGTGCACGACGATGTCGTCGCTGTCCGCGAACGCCAGGTAGGGCACGGTGGGGGTGGTGTGCCGGACGCCGGTGTTGCGGGCCGCGCTCAGGCCCGCGTTCTCCTGCCGGACCAGCCGGAAGCGGTCGTCCCGGGCGGCGAACTCCGCCGCGATCCGTGCGCTGCCGTCCGTCGAACCGTCGTCCACCATGACCACCTCGATCGCTTCGAGGCTCTGGTCCGCCACCGAGCGCAGGCAGTCCTCCAAGTAGTCCTCGACGTTGTGGACGGGGACGACGACGCTGAGGAGTGGTGGCTTCATGTCCTGGTCAACCGAGGGTGGGCCCCGGGGTCACCGGCGCTGCCCCGAACGGGTGAACGCGGGCGGCCGGGTGCGCCGGGCCGCGACTACCCTCGGCTCCCATGCCCCGTCGTGCGCCCGCCCTGTCCGCCGCGTCCGCGAAGCGGTTCGTCCGTCGCCAGGTGATGCGGGCCGCCTACCGGACCGACCTTCACCGCCCGCTCGACCCGAACCTCGCCGTCTACGGGGCGTACTGGAACCGGGGCGTCGCCTGCAACCCCGCCGCGATCCACGCCCGGGCCCGCGAACTCGCCCCGCACATCGAGGGGTTGTGGGTGGTCTCCTCCCGGCACCGCGACCGGATGCCGCCGGGTGTGCCGTACGTCATCGAGGGCTCGCGCCCCTACTGGCGGGCGATGGCCACCGCCACCTACCTGGTGAACAACTCCAGCTTCCCCGGCGGCTTCACCAAGCGCCCCGGCCAGCGCTACCTCCAGACCCACCACGGGACCCCGCTGAAGACCATGGGCCTGGACCAGCGCGCCTATCCCGCCCTCGCCCGGAAGACCGACTTCGGCAAGATCCTCGCCCATGTCGCCCAGTGGGACTTCAGCCTGTCCGCCAACCCGCACAGCACCGAGGTCTGGGACCGCGTCTACCCTGCCCCGAACGACGCCTCCTACGAACGGCTCGACCTCGGCTACCCCCGTAACGACGTCTACTTCACCGCCACCACCGAGGACATCGCGAAGATCCGCGCCGGACTCGGCATCGAGGAGGGGCAGACCGCGCTGCTCTACGCCCCGACCCACCGCGACTACCGCGACGGTTTCGTCCCCGACCTCGACCCGGAACGACTGGCGCGCGAACTGGGCCCGGAGTACGTGCTGTTGGTCCGCGCTCACTACTTCTACGGGCGGTCGGCCGGGATCGCCGGGCCGGAAGGGGGCCGGGTCATCGACGTCACCTCCCACCCCCGCGTCGAGGAACTCTGCCTCGCCGCAGACGCGTTGATCACCGACTACTCGTCCCTGACGTTCGACTACGCCTGCCTGGACCGCCCGATCATCGTCCACGCCCCCGACTGGGACGCCTACCGGACCACGCGCGGTACGTACTTCGACCTGCTCTCCGGCCGACCCGGCGACACCCCCGGCACCGTCACCACCACCTCCGGCCGACTGGCCGAGGTGTTCCGGACGGGGGAGTGGCGCTCGCCGGCTTCGGCCGCGCTGCGCACCGCGTTCCGGGAGCGGTTCTGCCCGTACGACGACGGGCGCGCGGCCGAACGCGTGGTACGGCGGTTCTTCGCGCCGCTCGGGTGACGTGGGCCCCCGCCACCCGGATGGCTCAAGGCGCGCTCCCCCCGCCGATTCCTCCGCCTCGCGTGGTCGTTGTGCCCAACAGTTCGCTCGCCCCGCCATGTTGGGAGACGCCCATGCACCGGTCCGCCTACGAGCAGATGGAACTCTGCATCAAGGAGTACCTGCCCGTCGAAGGGCCTGCCGGAGGGGTTGCCGGAGGGCCTGCCGAAGGGTCCGCGTCCGGCACCTACCGGGTCGTCGACCTCGGCTCCCGCATCTCCGGCAAGCAGACCCGCACCCACCGGGCGCTGCTGGCCGGGCACTCCATCGACTACTTCGGGGTCGATGTGCAGGCCGGGCCCAACGTGGACGCCGTGATGAAGAAGCCGTACCGCATCCCCGCCCCGTCCAGCAGCGCCGATGTCGTGCTCTCCGGGCAGGCGTTCGAGCACATCCCGTTCTTCTGGACGTCGATGCTGGAGATCGCCCGGGTTCTGAAGCCGGGCGGTCACGCGTTCATCACCGCCCCCTCGCGCGGCCACGTCCACGACGCGCAGGACTGCTGGCGCTACTACCCCGACGGGTTCCGCGCGCTCGCCGCTCACTCCCGGCTCGAACTGCGCGAGGCCTACACCGACTTCCCGCCGCACAAAGGCATCTGGCACGACTACCGGGCCATCGACAGGAAGGCCGCCTACTGGGGCGACTCCGTGGGTGTCTTCCGCAAGCCGCAGCGCTACCCCCGGCTGACGATGTTCGCCGTGCGGGAGCTGGCGGTCTGGTGGGCGAACCGGGTCGGCGGCGTGGACGGCGTCCCGCTGCCCCGCCCGCTGGACGGCCGCGAGCGCTGCGGCAGGACCGGGGCCGCCCCCGTAACCGCCGGAACCCAGGAGGCCGCGCCCGTCCCCGAACAGGCCCCCGCAGCCGAACAGGCGCCGGAACAGGGATCAATGGCAGGTTGACGAAAAATGACATGTCGCGCAAACCGCGCGTACTGTCCCGGGGCATGGCTTGGCGCAACGCCGTCAACGGCGTCCTTCAGCAGCTCACCGGATATCAGCTCAGGCGCGTCACAGTGCCCGCCGCCCGTACGGCCCCGGCCGACCCCGCCCCGGCCCCGGCCGACCCCGCCCCGGCCCCGGCCGACCCCCTCCCGGCCCCGGCCCCGGCCGACCCCGCCCCGGCCCCGGCCGACCCCGCCCCGGCCCCGGCCGACCCCCTCCCGGCCCCGGCCCCGGCCGACCCCCTCCCGGCCCCGGCCCCGAAGCCGAAGCCCAAGGCGAAGAAGCCGGACCTCGCGTTCCCGGAGGACTACGACGACGAGGCCAAGGACATCATCCGGGCGGTCAAGCCCTACTCGATGACCTCGCCGGAGCGGCTCAACGCCTTCATCCTCGCCACCCGGCACATCGCCCGCCACAACATCCCCGGAGCCGTCGTCGAGTGCGGTGTCTGGCGCGGCGGTTCCATGCAGGCCTGCGCCCGGACCCTGCTGTCCGTCGGCGAGACCGAGCGCGAGCTGTACCTCTTCGACACGTACGAGGGCATGACCCCGCCCACCGCCGAGGACCTGCGCCGCGACGGCCGCCCGGCCCAGGAGCTGCTGGACGCCCAGGGCAAGGACCGGCCGATCTGGGCCGTCGCGTCCCTGGATGACGTCAAGGAGGGCTTCGGCCATGTGCCCTATCCCGAGGAGCGCATCCACTACGTGCAGGGGCGGGTCGAGGACACCGTTCCCGAGCAGGCCCCCGAACAGATCGCGATTCTGCGCCTGGACACCGACTGGTACGCCTCCACCAAGCATGAACTGGAGCACCTGTACTCCCGGTTGGTCAGCGGCGGCATCCTCCTGATCGACGACTACGGCTACTGGCAGGGATCGCGCCAGGCAGTCGACGAGTTCCTCGACAAGACCGGCGAGCCGCTGTTGCTGCTGCGCATGGACGAGGGCCGGATCGCCGTCAAACCCTGAGGCCGGACCCCACGGCAGCACCGAGCCCCGTGCCCCTCCCGGTACGGGGCTCGAACACGTCACCGGCGCGCCCCCGTACGCGTGACCCCGCCCTCGCGGTCACCCGAATGGGCCCCCTCGGGTGACCGGTCCCCCCGGTGCGGGTTGTACCCCATGGCCCCTCAACGCCCCTCGACCGGCACCCCCTGATGCCGTCCGCCCGAAAGGATCGTGCGCTGCGATGGCACCCCGTCTCACCGTCGTCGTCCCCCTCTACAACGTCGAGGACTACCTCGGTGCCTGCCTGTCCTCGCTCGCCGAACAGAGCATGGAGGACCTGGAGGTCGTCCTCGTCGACGACGGATCCACCGACAACGGGCCAGCGCTCGCCCAGGAGTTCGCGGACCGGGACCCCCGGTTCCGGCTGGTCCGGCAGGAGAACGCCGGGCTCGGCGCGGCCCGTAACGCCGGGGTCCGCGAGGCCGATCCCGAGGCGGAGTTCCTGACGTTCGTCGACAGCGACGACCTCGTCCCGCCCGGCGCCTACACCCGGATGCTGGCCGAACTCGACCGTTCCGGCTCCGACTTCGCGACCGGCAACGTGCTCAGGCTGCGGGCCGACGGGGAGCTGGAGCAGTCCCCGATGTACCGCAGGCCGATGGAGAAGGCCCGCTCGGCCACCCATGTCACCCGGGACTGGCTCCTGCTGGGCGACCGCATCGCCTGCAACAAGGTCTTCCGCCGGTCCTTCTGGGACGAACACGCCTTCGCCTTCCCGACCGGGGTGCTGTACGAGGACATCGCCGTCGTCCTGCCCGCCCACTTCCTGGCCCGCTCGGTCGACGTCGTCGAGGAGCCCGTCTACCACTGGCGGGACCGGGACGGTTCCATCACCACCCGGCGGGCCGTGCCCAAGGGAATCCGGGACCGGGTCACCGCCGTCACCACCGTCAGCCGATTCCTCGCCGAACGGCCGGGCGCGGCAGGAGCCGCCGAGGCCAAGCGTCGCTACGACGCCCACGCGCTCTCCGGTGACCTGTGGCTGTTCATCGAGGCCCTGCCGGAGGGCGACGCGGAGTTCCACGAGGCCTTCCTCGACCACGCGGGCGCCTTCGCCGCCACCGTCGAGCCCGGCGTCCTCACCGAACTGCCCCTGCACCTCAGGGTCAAGTGGCAGCTCATCCGCGAACGCCGCCTCGCCGAACTCCTCGCCCTCCTCGCCGACGAGAAGAAGGACCGGGACACCTTCCATGTGCGCGGGCTGCTCCGCCCCCGCGCCCACCACCCGGCCGTCCAGGCTCCGTTGCCGCCCGCCACGACCGCGCTGACCCCCGCCGACCTCCCCGTCCACGCCCACCTCACCGAGGCCGTGTGGCGGGACGGGCTGCTCCGTCTGACCGGATACGCCTACGTGCGCAACGCCCCCGGCGGCCCGGTGCGGCTCGGGTGGCTGCGGTCCGGGAAGCGGATGATCCCGCTGCGGACGCGTCCGGTCCCGGGCGACGAGGCCACGGCCCGCTCCGGCCGCTCCCTCCACCGCTACGACCGCGCCGGATTCGAGGCCGTCGTCGACCCGCGCAGGCTCACGGCCAAGGGCACGGGCAGCGGTGGGCGTGCAACGTGGAAGCCGGAGGTCGTCGTCATCGGTGCGGGCCGTCCGCGCCGGGGCCCCATGCGGCTCGTCGGCACCCCCGCCCCGCCCGCCGTGACGTACACCGACGAGCGGACCCGTATCGTCCCCGTCCTGTCCGGCAACAAGCTGGAGCTGCGCACCGAACGCGTCGCCGCCGTCCTGACCGGGCAGTCGGCGGTCGAGGACGCCGTACGCCTGGAGGTGAAGGTCCTCGGCGACGCCGGGCCCGTAGCCCTGCGGCTCACCGAGTGGCGCACCAAGGAGACCCGGGAGTTCGCCCTGCGCGGCTCGCTCGGCTCCCGGGCGGCGGACATCCCGCTCAGTGCCTTCCGCGGCGAGGAGGACATCTGGGGCGTTCAACTCATCGGCGAGAACAGGCCGTTGACCGTCGCCGCCCGGACCGACGGCGAGGACGGGCGCTACCCGCTGCCCGGCGGCCGTGAGCTGTACGCGGCCCCCAACCCCTCCGGCGACCTGGTGCTCACCGACCGGGCCGTGCAGCCCGTCGTCACCGGCGTGGAGTGGGGCGAGGCGTCGCTGACCCTCACCGGCACGTTCCCCGAGCCCGCCGGCGGCCCCCGCGAACTGGTCCTGCGCCACAGCGGCCACCACGAGGAGGCCGTCGTCGCACTGGAGCGAGGGGAGGGCGACCGCTTCCGGGCCGTGCTCGCACCCGCCGCCGTCGAAGGACCCGGCGGACCGCTGCCGCTGGCCGAGGGACGGTGGTATCCGTTCCTGCGGAAGCCGGGGGAGCGTGATGCGGAGGCCTACCGGCCGTTGCGGCTGAGGACCTCCCTGCACCACACCCTGCCCCGGCAACAGCACGTTCATGGGCGGGACTTCACCCTCCAGCGGCGCTACCACGACCGGCTCGTCCTGGAGTCCGGCAGTGCGCTGGCGGCCGAGGAGAGAGGGGCCTACGGACAGCGCGTGCAGCGCGAGCGGTACGCCGCACTGCGCGTCACCTCGGCCGACCGACTGCGCCCGGCCGTCCTCTACTCCAGCTTCGACGGACGGCAGTACTCCGACTCGCCCCGCGCCATCCACCGCGAACTGGCCGACAGGAGAGCGGGCATCGAGCATCTGTGGGTCGTACGCGACCAGCAGACGGCCGTGCCCGACGGGGTCCGCCCCGTCGGGCTGCACAGCGCGGAGTGGCACGAGGCGCTGGCCCGCAGCCGGTGGATCGTCACCAACACCCAGCTCCCCGAGTGGTTCGAGCGGGCCCAGGGCCAGTGCGTCGTCCAGACCTGGCACGGCACCCCGCTCAAGCGCATCGGCCGCGACCTCGCGGGCACCCCCTACGCCGACACCGCCTACATGGCCTCCATGGAACACCGGGCCGCCCAGTGGAGCGTGCTCGTCTCCCCGAACAGCTTCTCCACCCCCGTCCTGCGCCGTGCCTTCGGCCACACCGGCGAGGTGCTGGAGTGCGGCTACCCGCGCAACGACCTCCTGCACGCCCCCGACCGGGCCAAGATCGCCGCTGCCGTACGGGAGCGTCTCGCGATCCCCGAGGGGCGGCGGGTGATCCTCTACGCCCCCACCTGGCGCGAGGACCGGCCCAAGCAGGGCGGCCGCTACGGGCTCGACCTCCGACTCGACCTGGAGGAGGCCCGCCGGGCCCTCGGGGACGACCACGTCCTGCTGGTGCGCCGCCACTACCTCGTCGGCGGCAGCGTCCCGGACACCGCCTTCGTCCGCGATGTCTCGCGCCACTGGGACGTCGCGGAACTGCTTCTGATCAGCGACGTCCTGGTCACCGACTACTCCTCGATCCTGTTCGACTTCGCGCAGACCGGCCGCCCGATGCTCTTCCACGCCTACGACCTGGCGCACTACCGCGACACCCTGCGCGGCTTCTGCTTCGACTTCGAGCGCCGCGCCCCCGGCCCCCTGATCCCCGACTCCACCGGGATCGTGGCCGCCCTGCGCGAGCCGGAGGCCGCCACCGCCGGGCACCGGGAGGCGTACGAACGGTTCCGGGAGGCGTTCTGCGACCTCGACGACGGGAGTGCGGCCGCGCGCGTCGTCGACCGGATGCTCAAGGGGGAGCAGTCGTGAGCGACTTCAGCTGTGTGATCACCGGGGGCGGGGACGGCGGCGACGGCGGGGGCAGAGGAGGGGCCGAAGCCCTGCGCGCCTCCGTGGACTCCGTGCTCGGCCAGTCGCTGCGCGCCTC
Source organism: Streptomyces sp. WZ.A104 (assembly GCF_002382885.1). Taxonomy (GTDB): domain Bacteria; phylum Actinomycetota; class Actinomycetes; order Streptomycetales; family Streptomycetaceae; genus Streptomyces. Next base: position 13,319 of record NZ_NWVL01000054.1, on the reverse strand, counting down.
CGAGGCCGTCGTCGTCCTCGCCTCGACCGCCGACGCGGCCACCCGCACGGCCGCCCGCGCCCTGGCCGACCGGGCCCCCGACCGCGTCCGCCTCGTCCACGCCGACCCGGCCGTCCGTACCACCGGTGCCCTGCGCAACGCGGGCCTGGACGCGGTGACGGGCCGGTACGTCCTGGTGCTCGCCACCGGCGAACGCCTTCAGCGGCACGCCTGCCGCAACCTCTGGCAGGCGGGCGAACGCAGCCGGGCCGACCTGGTCGCGGGCCGCTGGAGCCGGGCCGCCGACGAGATGGGCAAGGAACGGGAGCCGTCCTGGCAGGGCGAGCTGTACGCCCGCTCCCGCACCCTCGCCCGCTTCACCGAGGCCCCCGAACTCGTCGTCAGGGACGCCCTGGTGACCGGATTCTGCCTGCGCCGCGAGGCCGTCCGGCTGCACGGGCTGCGATACGAGGAGGACCTGGCCCACGGCGAGATCCTGTTCGGCCCGCTCGCCGCCGCCGCGGTCGGCCGGATCGCCCTGGTGCGCCGCCTGATCGTCACCGGGCGGGCCGTCCCGGACCGGGCCCGCGACCTCACCGCCCTGGTCGAGGCCCACCGCAGGGTCGCCAACACCCTCGTCGCGCGCGGACTGCCCGAACTGCGCGAGGCGCGGGAGGAAGCCTTCGCCCGCGACCATCTGGTGCCGCTCGTCCGGTCCTTCCCCCGGCTGCCCGCCGCCCGCCGCGAGAGGGCCGCCGCAGCCGCCGCCCGCGCCCTGACCGGCCCCTTCCCGCCGGACCGCCCGACCCTGCCCCCGCTTGAGCGGGTCGCGGTGCGGCTGCTGGCCCGGGGCGACGAGGAGGGGGTCCTCGCGGCGGCGTACGCGCTGAGCAGGCCCGCCACCGTGTGCGCGCCGCTCGTCACAGGGCCGGACGGGCGGGTGCGGTGGGACGAGCGGTGCCCGGTCGATGTCACCGAACTCGGCCACCAGTACCGCGGGTTCGGTGAGCAGCGGCTGATGAACCGGCTCACCCGATGTGCCTCTGACGGCGGCCTCCTGCTGCTCGAAGGACGCCTCGTGCTGCCCGGCCACAGTGGACCGGCCCCCGACGCGCCGCTCACCGCCACCCTGGAGTTCCGGGCCCGGGGCGGGGCGCGCGCCGTCGCGTTCCCGGTCGAGGAGGTGCGGCACGACGGGACCGGGATCACCTGGCGGGCGCGCGCCGACATCGCACGCCTCCTGCGCCCCGTCGGCGTACGCGACACGGCGTGGGACGCGCGGCTGACCGTACAGGCCGACGGCCCCGACGGCCCCCGCTCCGTCAGCGATCCATTCGCCCCGCAGGACCAGGTGGCGGGCGCGCTCCGGTTCGCCGCCCGGCCCCGCCTCGGGCCTCTCGCCGGGGACACCTGGGAGCCCTACATCACCGTCAAGGACCACCTCGCGCTCCGCCTCACCGCACGCCGCCGCCCGGCCCGCACCACCCACCGGCTGATCCGCTACGCCACGCACTTCCGGCCCGCCCGCAAGGTGAAGCTCCTCGTCCGCACCCTGCGCGAGCGCCTGGGCCGCTACCGCTCCCGGGGTTTCAAGACCTCCGTCCACAACACCTGGCTCACCAGGCTTCCCGTCCGCCGGGGCTCCGTCGTCTTCGAGAGCCACATGGGCACCTGTTACGGCGACAGCCCGCGCGCCCTGTACGAGGAGATCCGCCGCCAGGGCCTGAAGCTGCACGCCACCTGGTCCTACGACCCCTCCCCGGACGGCTTCCCGGACGACGCCCGCCTCGTACGCCGCTGGTCCTGGCGGTATCTGTGGGCGCTGGCCCGCGCCGAGTACTGGGTCGACAACCAGGGCTTCCCGCTCCCCCTGCGCAAGCCGGCCCACACCACCTACCTCCAGACCTGGCACGGCTCCGCGTACAAGCGGATGGGCTTCGACGAGACCCGCGTGCGGCTCCAGAACGCCCCGCAGCGCGAGCGGCTCCAGCAGGCCGTCCACCGCTTCGACCACTTCCTCGTCCGCTCCGAGCACGACGTGCGCACCCTCGCCCGCGCCTACCGGCTGCCCGAGGACAGGCTCCTGCGCACCGGCTACCCGCGCAACGACGCCCTGGTCGCCGAGCGCGCCCGGTCCGAGACCCAGGGGCGGCTGCCGCGCCCGCCGCTCGCCGGGGCGCTCGGGCTCGACGACCACAAGAAGACCGTGCTGTACGCGCCGACGTTCCGGGGCGGCCCCGGCAAGCAGCGCAGGGTCCGACTCCTTTTGGACGTACGGGAGTTCGCGGAGCGCTTCGGGGACACCCACACCCTGCTCGTCCGGGCCCACTACCTGGAGACCGCGCGGCTGCCGCTCTGTCCGCCCGGGACCGTCGTCGACGTATCGAGCCACCACGACGTCAGCGAGGTCCTCGCCCTGACCGACGTCCTGATCACCGACTACTCCTCGATCATGTTCGACTTCGCACTGCTCGACCGGCCGATCGTGCTGTTCGCCCCCGACCTCGACACGTACGCGGCCGAGCGCGGCAGCTACTTCGACCTGCGGGAGAAGGCCCCGGGCCCGGTCGCCGAGACCCAGGACGAGCTGTTCGCCGTCCTCGCGGAGCTGAAGCAGACCGAGACGCGCCACGCCGCTCAACGCGACGCCTTCGCGTCGGAGTTCGGGATCTACGACGAGGGCGACGCGGCCCGCAGGACCGTCGCGGCCGTCTTCGGGCCCCCAGTTTCCCCAGGTCCTCCGTTTTCCCCGGGCCATCCGGGCTCCCGGGACGCCCTGGGAGCCCGCCACATCACCGACCACGACCGGGGGGCCGGCCGATGAGCCGCGACATCTTCATCGTCTCCAACAGCACCGACGAACTCGGCGGCGTCACCGGCTGGATGCACCAGACCGCCCGCCTCTTCGCCGGCCAGGGCCACCGGGTCCACACCATCGGCATCCACGCCTCCGACCTCAAGATGGCGCTGCCCGAGCAGCCCGCCCACCCCGTCACCGCCCTCTACCCGTCCCACCCGCCGACCCCCTGGACGCCCCACGGCATCCGCGACCGCTTCCGCATCCCCACCCGCCGCAGGGAAGCGGCCCGGGCAGCCGCCAAGAAGCAGGCGGTCGGGCGGCTCTCGGAACTCTTCGCGACAGCCCGACCCGGCGCGGTCGTCATCGTCACCCAGGTCTGGGCGATGGAGTGGGTCGGGGAGGCCGACACCACCGGGCTGCGGGTCATCGGGATGAGCCACGAGTCCTACGACTACTCCCGCGCGAGCCACCGCTACCGCTGGATCAGAAATCACTACAAGGACCTCGACCACTGGCTCGTCCTCACCGAGGAGGACGCCGACCAGTGGGCCGGGGACGGCATGAACAACGTCGGCTTCCTGCCCAACGCCCTCTCCCGGCTGCCCGTCGTGCCCTCCCCGCGCACCGCGAGGACCGTCGCCAGCATCGGCCGCCTCAGCGACCAGAAGGGCATCGACCTGCTCCTGGACACCTGGGCCCTGGTCGCACCCGCCCGCCCCGACTGGAAGCTCCGCGTGTACGGGGCGGGGGAGGACGAGGCCGCGCTGAAGCAGCAGTGCACGGACCTCGGGCTCGACGGGTCCGTGGAGTGGATGGGCCGCACCGACGATGTGGAGCGTGCCCTCGCACAGTCCTCGGTCTTCGTCCAGTCCTCCCGCGGCGAGGGCTTCCCGCTCGCGCTGCTGGAGGCGATGGCCTGCGGTCTGCCGTGTGCCGCCTTCGACTGCGCGCCCGGCGTCCGCGAGATCGTCCGGGACGGTGAGGACGGGCTCCTGGCCCCCGCCGGGGACGTCGCCGCCCTCGCCGACCGGCTGCTGCGGCTGACCGGCAACCCCCGGCTGCGCGACGCGATGGGCGCTCGCGCGCGGTCCGGGGCGCAGCGGTTCTCCGAGCCGGAGACGCTGCGCCGCTGGGAGGAGCTGTTCGCGTTCCTGGAGCGCTGAGAACTGAGCGCTGCCGGGCGCGGACCGGTTCAGCGTCCCTGGAGCGCTGAACCCGCCGGGAGCTCCTGGGCCCAGGACCGGGCCCTCTTCTCCTGCGCGGGCAGCGCACCGGGCGTCCGGCGAGCCGTGGACGGCACCGGCAGCGGCAGCCCGTCCGTCTCCCCGAGGAAGACCCGCCGCACCACGCGCTCGGCGGCGTACCCGTCGTCGTACGGGCAGAACCGGGCCCTGAAGGCGGCCCGCAGCTGCGCCGAGCGGGAGCCGCGCCAGTGGTCCGTGGCGAAGATGTCGAACAGCTCGTCCTGACTGCGGGCGATGATGCCGGGCGGGAACGCGGTGATGTCGAAGTACGTGCCCCGTGCCGCTTCGTACGCCTCGATGTCCTCCAGGTGCAGGACCACCGGGCGGTCCAGGTTGACGTAGTCGAACATCAGCGACGCGTAGTCCGTGATCAGGGCGTCGGAGGCGAGGGCCAGCGTCTCGACGGACCGGTGGGCGCCGACGTCGATGATCCGGGGATGCGGCGTACGGCGGCCGCAGCCGGGGGCGACCGGGTGGGGCGTACGGGCCAGGATGACGAACCGCGGGCCCAGGACCCGGATCAGCCGCTCCAGATCCAGCACCGGCCGCTGCGCCCGCCGGTAGTCGCGGTGCTCCGGGGCGTACAGCAGGGCCGTACTGCCCGCCGGGATTCCCAGCGTCTCGCGCAGCCGGGCCACATCGGCCGGGCCGGTGCGGTGATAGACGTCATTGCTGGGGGAGCCGTACTCCAGCGTCGTGTACGCGGACGGATAGGCCCGCTCCCGTACGAGGGTGGCGTGCGGGTTCGCGGAGAGCGAGAAGTCCCAGGTGTCCACGGAGCGCAGCAGCTGCTCGAAGTCGGTGCCCCGGGCGGCGGCGGGCCGGTCCAGGAGATCGGTGCCCACGGTCCGCAGCGGAGTGCCCTCGTGGGTCTGGAGCAGGATCTGCCCCCGGCGCTTGACCAGCCGGCGGTCGAAGGGGGCGTTGTTCACGAGGTACGCGGAGCGGGCCAGTGCCGTCCAGTAGGCGAAGGTGTCCGGCGCGAGGTGCCGGGTGCCGGTGGGCACGGTGTGGGCATCGACGGGGCGACAGATCCATGCCGTCCGCAGCCCCGGGACCAGCTCGCGCGCTTTCGCCTCGATCGCCGCCGGGCTGCCCGTGAAGCCCCGGTTCCCCCGTGCGGCGAACACCGCGTACCGGGAGCGCAGCGGCAGCCGCAACTGGACGCGGTAGTGCACCTGGTGCGCCGTACTCCGCACCGCCCGGCGCACCGCGGCCGAGCCCCGCCGCAGCCGCCCGCCCAGCCGCTGGGCCCCCGACAGCGTCCGGTAGGTGCGCCGCGCACCGAGCCGCATCAGCCCGTGCCGCAGCAGCGCGCGGCGGGGGGCAGGAGCCCCGGGCGCGTGATGGCGGCGGCAGGACGCGGTCGCCCGGCGGAAGAACGCGGCCCGGCTGTGCGGCGGCAGCCGGTCCCGCGAGGCGAACAGGGCCGAGTAGTGGTCGAGCATCCGCCGGTACATCACCGGCCGCCAGGGAGCCAGTGGGGGGCGGGAGTCGATGAACGCGAAGACCCGGTCGTACTGGTCGAAGACGTCGAAGTGCTTCTCGCTGGTGGTGGAGAGGATGTTTCCGCGCCGCCGCTGCCGGTAGGAGACGCAGACCGCGTCCAGGACCGCGATCGACCCGGCCGACATCAGCACCGGGTAGGTCCAGGGGGTGTCCTCGTAGTAGCCGGGGGGGAAGGCGAAGCCCTCGGCCTCGACGAACGCGCGGCGGTACGCCTTGTTCCAGACGACCATGAGGAGTTGCAGCAGCTCGGGGCGGTCGGTGAGCCGGAAGGAGGCCGGGCCGCTCTCGTCGAGATGGGCGGCCAGGACGTTGCGCACGCTGCGGCCCGACCAGTACGTCCGGGCGTAGTCGTACATCAGGACGTCGGGTTCGCCGGTCGCCCCGATCCGGTCGGCGATGGCCTGGAGCGCGTCCGGCAGCAGGGTGTCGTCGCCGTCGAGGAAGATCAGGTAGTCGCCGCTCGCCCGCGCCATCCCGGCGTTGCGAGCCGGGCCGAGACCGGTGTTGCGGGGCAGGTGGAGGGCGGTGACGCGGGGGTCCCGGCGGGCGTACTCGTCGGCGATCGCACCGCAGGCGTCGGGGGAGCGGTCGTCGACCACGATGATCTCGTAGTCCTTGAAGGACTGGCTCAGCACGGAATCCAGACACGCGTGCAGATACGCCTGGACCCGGAATGCGGGCACGATGACGGAGAACCGGGGCACTACACATCCATGGGTCGTTCGTTCGCGGGAACCAGGCAGACCTCAAACGTCGGATGGAATGACAGAGTTACGCCGGACGCGGCAATCGGGGGACGCGCACGGCGAAGCGGCCCGGTTCCGGGGAGCCGGGCCGCTTCGGATTGACGTACGGATGTGCGGACTTGGGCGTTCTTCCGGCCTACTTGACGGCCCCCGCCATGACGCCGTTGACGAACTGCCGCTGGAAGGCGAAGAACACCGCCAGCGGGATCACCATCGACATGAACGCGCCGGGCGCGAGCACGTCGATGTTGTTGCCGAACTGGCGTACCTGCTGCTGCAACGCCACAGTGATCGGCGGCGATCCTGAGTCCGCGAAGATCAGCGCGACCAGCATGTCGTTCCACACCCACAGGAACTGGAAGATCCCGAGCGAGGCGATCGCCGGACCGCCCAGCGGCATCACGACCCGGGTGAAGAGCCGGATCTCGCCCGCCCCGTCGAGCCGTGCGGCCTCCAGCAGTTCGCGCGGGATCTCCGCGAAGAAGTTCCGCAGCAGGAAGATCGCGAACGGCAGTCCGAAGGCCGTGTGGAACAGCACGACCCCGAGCGTCGTCTCGAAGATCCCGATGGTGCCGAAGAGTTCGGACACCGGGATCAGTGCGACCTGCACCGGCACCACCAGCAGCCCGACCACCAGCAGGAACCACCAGTCGCGGCCGGGGAAGTCCATCCAGGCGAAGGCGTATCCGGCGAGCGAGCCGATCACCACCACCAGGACGGTGGACGGCACAGTGATCATGATGGTGCTGAGGAGGGAGCCGGTGATCGTCGAATTGTCCAGCAGGCGTTGGTAGTTCTCGAAGGTCAGCTCGGACGGGGCGGTGAAGATCTTCCACCAGCCGGTCGCCGCGATGTCCTGCGGTCCGCGCAGCGAGGACAGCAGCAGGCCGATCGTCGGCATCAGCCAGAACAGGGCCACCAGGATCAGCAGGACCCGCATGACCCCGCCGCCGAGGAGGGCGGCGACGCGCGCGCCGAGGGGCCGCCTGGCCTTGGCCGCTTCGAGGGTGCTCACCGTCGGTGTGCCGCTCATCGTCGCCCCTCCTTCCGCATCTGGCGGATGTTGAACAGCATCACCGGGATCACCAGCAGCAGCAGAAGCACCGCGATCGCGCTGCCGATCCCCAGGTCCGCGTCCGTGCCGAACGAGGACCGGTACAGCTGGAGCGCCAGGACGTTCGCGTCGTCCTGGGAGGAGCCCGGCGCGATGATGAACACCAGGTCGAAGACCTTCAGCACGTTGATCATCAGCGTCACCAGGACCACCGCCAGGACGGGCGCGAGCATCGGCACGGTGATCCGGCGGAACACCTGCCACTCGTTCGCGCCGTCCACCCTGGCCGCCTCCAGGAGTTCGCGCGGCAGACCGGCCAGGCCCGCCGCGATCAGCACCATCGCGAACCCGGCCCACATCCACACGTAACTGCCGATGATCCCCGGTGTCACGAGGGACGGGCCGAGCCAGTCGACACCGTTGTACGGCTCGCGGAAGTTGTCGGCGGGCAGGCGCAGTCGGGCTCCGTCCGCCGAGGCGGGCAGGGTGAACACACCGTCCGCGCGCGCCGTGGCCGTGGCGACGACCTTCCCGTCCCTCACCGCCTCGACCTTCAGCCCCTTGAGCCCCAGCTCCTCCGGGTCGACGACGTTGGGCTTTCCGCCGCCGCCCCGGGTGAAGTCCAGCCAGGCCGTGCCGCTGATTCCGTCGCCGGACGCCGCCGGGGCGCCCTCGGCCGGCCGCGCGTCGCCCGGCATCTTCGCCGGGGCCACACCGACCAGCGGCACCCGCAGCGGCTGGCCCGCCCGGATCGGCTCCTTGGACACGAAGGTCCCGCCGTCGCCCTCCTCCAGCGGGTGGACGGGCAGCGGGCGTGCCTTCGGGAAGCCCGCGGACTCGGTGAACATGTCGTGCACGCTCACCGCGACCGCGTTGGCCACCCCGCGCTCGGGGGCCTGGTCGTACACCAGCCGGAAGATGATGCCCGCCGCCAGCATCGAGATCGCCATCGGCATGAAGACGATCAGTTTGAACGCGGTTCCCCAGCGGATGCGTTCGGTCAGCACCGCGAAGATCAGCCCGAGTGCGGTGGCGACCGTCGGGGCGAAGACCACCCAGATCGCGTTGTTCTTCACCGCCGTGAGGATCGTGTCGTCGGTGAACAGCGCGGTGTAGTTGTCGATCCCGGCGAAGCCCGTACCGGCCTGGTCGAAGAACGACCGGTAGACCGAGTACCCGATCGGATACAGCACCAGCGCGCCGAGCAGCACCAGCGTGGGCAGCAGGAACACCGCCGCGACGGCCCGGCGGGTGGCCGTCACACTCTTGAGGGTCTTTGACGGCGGCGGCGGGGACGGGCGCGGGTCCGTGTCTGCGGAGGGCGCCGCACCGGCACCCTCCGCGTTCGTGGTCGCCACCGCGTCAGCTCTTGTACGCCTTGGCCGCCGCGGACTCCAGCTGTTTCTGGGTCCCCGCGATGTCCTTCGGGTTCTTCAGGAAGTCCTGGAGGATCTTCCACTCGCCCGCCCCCGGCGTCCCGCCGAACGACTGCGGGGCCTGGTCGGACATGTCGAACCGGACGTCGTCACCGGCCTTCACCAGCGCCTCGGCCATGGTGCGCTGCACCTCGTTCGGGTACGCCTTCAGGTCCAGGGCCTTGTTCGGGGAGATGAACCCGCCCGCCCCGGCCCAGATCTTCGCCGCGTCGGCCGAGGCCAGCCACGTCAGCAACGCCTGCGCGCCCTTGGTGTCCTTCAGCGCGATCGCCGCGTCGCCGCCGGTCACCACGGGGGAGTCCGCACCGACCGCCGGGAACGGGAAGACCTTGGCGTCCGTACCGATCTTCGCCTCGGTCTGCGCGATGTTGACGGCGACGAAGTCACCCTCGAAGACCATCGCGCCCTTGGGCTGGTCGCCGCCGGTGAACGTCTGCGTCACCGACGTCGGGAACTCCGTCTGGAGCGCCCCGTCGGCACCGCCCGCGATCAGCTCCGGCCTGCCGAACAACTCGGCGAGCGTGGACAGCGCGTCCTTCACCGACGGGTCGGTCCACGGGATCTCGTGCTTCGCCAGCTGGTCGTACTTCTCCGGGCCCGCCTGGGACAGGTAGACGTTCTCGAACCAGTCGGTCAGCGTCCAGCCGTCCGCGCCGCCGACCGAGACCGGGGTGACGCCGGAGGCCGAGACGGTCTCCGCCGTGGACAGGAAGTCCTTCCAGGTCTTCGGCTCGCTCGCCCCCGCGTTGTCGAACGCGGCGGCGTTGTACCAGATCAGAGACTTGTTGGCGGCCTTGAAGTACACGCCGTACTGGGTGCCGTCCACCGCGCCGAGGTCCTGCCAGACCTGCGCGTAGTTCTTGGTGAGCTGGGCCTGCGCCTCGGGCCCGACCGGCTTGGCCCACTTCTTCGCGACCGCCTGCTGTACGGCCCCGACCTGCGGGATCATCGCCACGTCCGGCGGCTGCCTGCCCTTGATCTTGGTGCCCAGGAAGTTGATGATCGGGTCCTGTGCCGGTACGAAGGTGACGCTCGCGCCCGTACGCTTCTCGAACTCGTCCAGCACCTTGGTGAAGTTGGCCTGCTCCGGTCCCGTCCAGACCGCGGCGACGGAGATGCTCTCGCCGTCCAGTTTCGGCAGCGTGACCGTGGGCGCGTTGTCCGTGCCCTGGCCGGAGCCGTCGCCCGACTTCTTCTTGCCGTCGCCGTCGTCGCTTCCACAGCCGGTGAGCGCGAGCGCGCCGACCGTCGCGAACACGAGCGCGGCCCTGCGTATCGAGAAGGTTGTGCGCATGCCTGCCCCGTCTCTTCCGTACGCGCCCGGTCACGTCCGTGTGCCCGGACGCCGTCGTCCGTGCGCACAGTCCTACGCCCGGGGCACGGGCCCCGCAATACCGCCGTCGGGCCCAACGCGACGATCGTGACCGCCTCGTGACGTCGCGTCAGCAGAGAGGTCAGTTCGGAAACGGGACAAGCCCGGGCAGCGGCTCGGCGTTCACGGAACGGGCCGCGCGCTCCAGGGCGCTGGCGAGCAACGCCAGGTCGGTGGGCCCGTTACCCAGCTCCCGGACCGGGCGCCGGGTCGGCGGATCGCCCATCCGCTCCCACTCCAGCGGGACGACGGTGGGGCGCAGTGTCGCCGTACGCGGGATACGGCCGGTGACCCGGCCCCCCTGGAACGGCGTCACCCGGCCGTCCGGGTGTCCCAGTCTGCCGCGTCCCGGGGCCGGTTCGTCCGGGGACGGCGGCAGCACGGGGGCGTCCAGCACGATGCGCAGCCGGGCGCCGCGGGCCAGTTCGGTGTCCTCGGTGCGGTCGGGGCGCGCGGAGGTGGCGACGAGGTGCACCCCGAGCCGCCCGCCGTCCCGGGCCACGGCCTCCAGGGCCCGCACCACCGAACCGGCGGCGGGGCGTCCGGGGCTGCCGAGGGCGGGGGCGACCAGCGCGTCGAAGTCGTCGGCGAGGACGACGAGCCGGGGCAGCGGGGACGGCCCCGGGTCCGCGGACCGCGCGGCGGCCGGGCGCAGCCGCAGGGTGCCGCTGGCCGGGGACTCCAGGTCACCCCCCCACTCGGCGCCGCTCGGCGGCCGCTGGCCCACGACGCGGGGGGTGGCCTGCTGCTCGTGCCGGGCGTAGCGCGCGTGCCACTCGGCGAAGTCCAGGTCGCCCAGCAGCTCGGCGCGCCGCTTCAGCTCACCGCCCAGGGCCTGCGCGAACTCCCGCATCCGGACCGGGTCGGACGCCACCAGGTGCGTGAAGACGTGCGGCAGCTCCGTACAGGGAAGCAGCCCTTCCCCGCGCTCGCCCCGCTCACCGCCGGAACCGTCGACGAGCAGGATGCCGAGGCGGTCGGGCCGGGCCGCGGCGGCGAGCGACGCGGCGACGGCCCGCAGCAGCTCGGTGCGGCCGCTGCCCGGGGGCCCCTCGATCAGCAGATGCGGCCCCTCGTCGGCGAGATCGACGCTCAGGGCCCCCCGGGGCCCGGCCCCGAGCACGAGCACCGGCCGCCCGGCGTGCACGGCGTGCCCGGGTGCGGCGGCCGGAGCCGCGCCGGGGTCGCGGGCGTCGAGGGGCGGGTAGGGAGTGCGGCCCGAGTCGGGGGTGCCGGTGCCCGGGGACGGGGCGCGGTCCGGGTTGCGGGTGCCCGCTGCCGGGTAGGGCGTGCGGCCGGAGCCGTGGGTGTCCAGGGGCGGGTACGGGGTGTACGCGTCCCGGGCCGGGTACGGGGTGCGGTCGGAGTCGGAGGTGCCGGGGTACGGGGTGCGGCCCGAGTCGGGGGTGCCCGCTGCCGGGTAGGGCGTGTGGCCGGAATCGGGCTGGTGGGGGGTGCTCGCGGTGCGCTGGGGGCCTACGCGGGGGCCCGTGCTGAGGGTGCGGCCGGAGCCGGGGCTGTCCAGGTCCGCGCGGGCGGCCGGGGAAGCCGCTGCCGCCCTGGGGGCCGAGGCGCCCGGCTGGGCCTCCGCCGTGGACGCCCAGCGGGCCATCAGTGAGGCCGGTGTGGCGCGGGCCAGGCCCAGCTCGTCCAGCAGCCGGGCGGACGGCGGCAGCGCGGCGGACGTCGGGCGGCCCGCCAGCGCGGCCGATCCCTCCTCGCGCAGCGGCGCCAGGGCCCGCCCGAACCGCTCGGCCCAGGCCGCCGACACCGCGTCCACCGCGGCCACAGTGCCGTGCCCCGCGGCCTGTCCGCCCGCCGTGCGCAGCAGGCGCAACGCCGTGGCGACGTCACCGCTGAGCATCGCCACCGCGCCGCACTCGCGGAAGGCGATGGAGGCCCGGCAGGCGGCGTCGTACGTCGCGGCCACCGGGGAGGTGGGGGAGGCCGCCGGGGTCTCGGCCAGACAGATCAGATGGATCCCGGCCGCCGCACCCGCTCCGGCCAGCCGGGCCGTGGTCTCGCGCAGCGCCGCCGTACCGGGGTCGCCGTCCAGCACGACCACCGTGTGCGGGCCCTTGTGCTCCCGGGCGGCCTCCGTCACGGCGGCCCGGTCCAGATTCGGCCAGCCCGGACCGAGCGGGCCCTCGTCGAGGCGGCGCACCAGCTCGGCCGTGCGGGCGGACGCCTGTTCACGGTCGTACGCGAGAAGCAGCCGGCAGTCCTGACCGTGCGTCGGGCGCAGATGCGGCAGCCACCCCAGCCAGGCCCACTCGCGTCGCCGCTCCTCCAGCGTGCGGGAGCGGTCCGTGGAGATGAGCACGATCTCCAGGTCGAACGGGGAGTGCAGCGCGGCGAGCTGCGCCACCGTCGCCCGGGCCAGCCCCGCCAGCCGGGCGCGCGGACCGGCGAGCCCCAGCGAACCGGCCTCCCGCAGCCCCACGGTCACCGGCACGGCGGGCACATCGGCCCGGTCCGTCGTCCCGAGCCGCACCACCAGCGCCTCCGGGTGCGCCGCGTGGCGCTCCCAGAGCCGGGGCCCGGGGCCGAGCGCGGTCAGCAGCACGGCCGCCGGATCGGGCCAGGTGCCCGCGGGCGCGGACGGCAGGGCGGAGAAGGGCGAGAGCGGGGAGGCGGGGGACGCCAGATGGCCGCCCCCGGCCGCAGGGCCCTCCGAGCCGCCCGGGCCGGACGGCGTTCCCGGAGAGCCGCCCGAGGGGCCGAACGAACCGGCGGAAGCGCCGTATGCCGTCGACTCGGACGACTCGTAGGTCTCGTAGGTCTCGTACGCCGTTGAGCTGTACGGATCGTGCGGGGTGCCCGGAGCGCGCGGGGCGCGGGAGGATCCGGACGCGCCGGGCCGTCCCGCCCCCGGGCCCGAGGCCTGTTCGCTTCTGCCGCCGCCCGTGAGCCGCCGCGCCCATGCCCCTATGCCGCTGCGCCGGGGCGTCGCGGCATAGTCGAACTGCTCGCCGCGGGCGTGGGTGCCCTGTCCGGGGATCTCGCCAGGCCCGGCCTCGGTGCGGTCCGCGCGGTCCGGCCGGGCGGTGTCGTACGAGGCGCGGGCGGAGGGCCCGGAGGCCTGGGCCGGCAGGCCGAACGCGGCCCCGACGCCGGTCCCGGCCCCGGAGCCGTGGCCAGGGCCGCCGCCGTCGGGGCCGTACGCCGCGAACGGCTCA
>NZ_NWVL01000053.1 GCF_002382885.1 Streptomyces sp. WZ.A104 | reverse complement strand
CACTGGATGCACATCCTGACCGAGATCAAGAACCGCACAGTGAACGACGTCCTCATGCTGGTCCGCGACGGGCTCAAGGGCCTGCCCGAGGCAGCCGAGGCCGTCTGGCCCCGCACCACTGTCCAGACCTGCGTGGTCCACCTGCCGCGGAACTCCTTCCGCTGTGCCGCCCGCCAGGACTGGGACAAGATCGCCAAGCTCCTCAAGCCCGTCTATACCGCGGCGACCGAGGAAGCCGCACTCGAGCGGTTCGCGGAGTTCGCCCTGACAGACCCCCCTTGTGGGCGACCGCCGTTGAAACGGCGCATCGCCCTTTCGGGCGCCCGGCCCACCAGTGGTGACCACGCCACCATGTGGGCGATTTTACCGTTCTGGCATGTTACATCCCTGCGTGCTGTTCCAGACCTGGCAACAACCAGCTCTGGAACGGGGCCAGGGCGGCCAGGACCAGGAAGATGACACCGACCGCGGTGCTGAGCACCGGTCCCAGCCGCCACAGTTTCTCGACGAAGATGACGACCGCGAGTGCGGCCATCGCCGCGATGTTCATCGTCCCCAGCGGGATGAGGACGATCATGAGACCCCAGCAGCAGCCGACGCAGTAAAGCCCGTGATGGACGCCGACGCGCAGGTCACGGGCGGCGCCTGACCGGTAGCCGGCGTAGCGCACGAGCTGGCCCATGGGGCTGCGACAGTGGCTCAGGCATACGTTCTTCAGTGGACTGAGCTGATGGACTCCGGCGAGCAGGAAGGCTCCGGCGCCGATCCAGCGCCCGGCTTCGGGGTGGCCGCCTACGACGTTGTCGGTCACGGTGAGTATCCCGTACACGGCCAGCCCGAACGCCGTCCAGGCGATCAGGTATCCGCCCACGAACTGGGCGATCCGGGCCGCGCGGACCGCGCCGGACGACTGACGGCCGATGCCCCGGGCCCAAGTAATGGCCACCGGCGCCAAGGACGGGAACATCATGGCGATCATCATGATCACCCACAGCAGCAGGAACAGCGGCAGGGCAAGGCCCATGGTCCCCGGCGCCATGTCCATGCCGCCGTCGGCGTCCGTACCGCTGTCGGCCTGCCCGACCACGAGCACCCAGGCGAGCACCGCCAGCAGCATCATGAGCGACCAGGCGGCGGCCATCGCCCGGGCGGGCAGCAGATTGCCCGGTCGCAGGGGCGCGGAGAGGGGCGGCCGGTTGCGGAGCACCCCTCCAGACCACCACAGAAGGCGGCCGGTCGCACGGCAGGCGCTCTGACCTGGCCACCTTGGCCTCCTGCGGCAACACGGGGAGAATGGGACGTGATGACCCGTATCGCCGAGCGGATGTGGTGACCCACGGTGATGTGTCTTCCGCGAGATCGCCGCCCACCAGATTCACCCGGCGCGGGCCGCGAGGAGGCGAGGACATGACTGAGACAGCGAAGACTGTTCCGAAGTGGCATGCGTCTGGGGACTGGTTCGACACCTGCAGGTGCAACGTGCCGTGCCCGTGCACGTTCGCGCAGCTACCTACTCAGGGTGAGTGCGACGGAGTCCTGGCCTGGCGCATACGCGAGGGGCGCTACGGCGATGTGCCGCTGGACGGTCTCGGCGTGGTGATGCTCGGCTCGTTCGTCGGCAACGCGTGGGCCGAGCACTCCGATGCGTATGCGGCGGTCTTCATCGACGAGACGGCCGACGAGGCGCAGCGTGAAGCCCTCCAGATGATCTTCGGCGGTGAGGCCGGTGGCTGGCCCGCCGAATTCGGCGAACAGTTCGGCGCCGAGATGCGGGGCATGGACTTCGCCCCCATCGAGATCCAGGTAGACGAGGACCTCGGCGGGTGGAAGGCGACCGTTCCGGGCCGGGTCGAGGCCAGCGCGACGGCGCTCACCGGACCCACGACACCGGAGGGCGCGCGCGTGCAGTCCACCAACCTGCCGGGCTCGGAGACCGGTCCAGGCCAGGTCGCGACGTGGGGCCGCTCGACGGCGGACCGTGCCGACGCCTTCGGCTTCAAGTGGAGCCGGGAGGGCCAGTCCAGCAAGCACATCACCTTCGACTGGTCGGGGCCGAACTGATGGGAGGCTGCCCGGTCACCCGGCGGGGGCGGCCCACAGGTCAGTGATCGTCACATCGAGTTCGGCGAGCAGTCGGCGCAGCAGCGGCAGGGAGACCCCGATGACGTTGCCGTGGTCGCACTCGATGGAGTCGATGAACGGCGCCGAGCGCCCGTCCAGGGTGAAGGCCCCGGCGACGTACAGCGGCTCACCAGACGCCACGTAGGCGACGATCTCGGCGCCCGACGGCCCACCGAAGTTCACCGTGGTGGACGCGGTGGCGGACGTGGACCGGCCGGACGCGGTGTCGATCACGCTGTGCCCGGTCCGCGGCACGCCCGCGCGGCCGCGCATGGACTTCCAGCGGGCGGTGGCCTCTTCGGCGTCGGCGGGCTTGCCGAGCGCCTCGCCGTCCAGCTCCAGCACCGAGTCGCAGCCGACGACCAGGGTGCCCGCCGCCTCGGGGCGTTCCGCGACCGCCGCGGCTGTTCTGTGCCATCGAACCTTGAGCGGGTGCCATCGAAGTTTGAGTGGTCCGGTGGCTGCCTTTAGGCCGTGTCTCCATTGGTGGGCGGCTGGCATCACGAAGCAAGGGCACTCCTGGGTATTGGCTCGCGTGCGGCAGCTGGTGCCCGACTACTCGTTGCTTCGCTCCCATGGGAGGCGATGGTTCTCAGGCAGTGGTTCGCGCCCGTACCGGCGAGCCAACGGCGGTGCGACGAGTCCAAGAATGACCATCACGCCTGCGGCGGCCGAAGGGGCGACCGCCATGATGACGCCCGCGCTGACGAGCGCGCCGGCGGTCACGCCCAGGGCAGGACGCCAGTCGGCCCGGTAGCGCTTGCTCCGAAGAAGGAGTTGGGCACAACCCCAACCCCCGATAGACGCGACGATGGCCAGGTAGTCGTACGCATGGACGAACGCGCCGCACCGGCTGCCCCCGCCAGCAGGTATTCGTACGCATTCCACGACCAGAAGCCGCCCGAGCCCCAAGGCGGTGACTCCTGTCAACAGCGCCAGTAGGGCAGCCCGCCCCCAGATGTTCGACATGCGCGGATCATAGAACCCGTCTGCCCGCTCGGATTGGTCGGCCGTTACGAGCCTGAGAGCAACCCTCCAAGAACCCCAGGTCAAACGCTCCGAGATCAGGATCCGCGGATGAACCAGCGAGTTCCCCACTGACACCCCTGACGATCAGCACCTCGTGCCACTCAAACTTCGGTGGCACAAAACTAATGATCATCAACCTTCGATGGCAATGATCAAGGTTCGATGGCACAGGACAGCGGCCTTGGCCCGGGCCAGGACGAGAGCCAGCTCCGCAAAAATCGACCAAATGACCTAATAGCTTGCATGGCATCTCTCCCCTTTCTCCGTGACCTGATGCAGGCGCAGATCGACTGACGTCGCCCATCACGTACACCGCCGGGTGGTGGACGACTCCTGCCGGTGGAGGTGTCCGCTTCGCAGGTCAGGGTGCGTTCCGCGGCACTGAAAACGGAGAACCGCGTGCAACTGGACAGTTCCTTGTTGGGCTTGGTGGGGCTGATCAAGCTGCTGTTCGCGCTTGCGCTGCTCATCTCGCAGCAAATCCACGGTCTCGGCGAACCGTATGAGGTTCTGTGCCTCATCGACATCGCCGTACGGGGTGATCGAGAGGTCCAGGGCAGAGAGATGCTGAGCGATTGAGTCCGCGGTCTGCTGCAGGTTGAAGCTGCGCTCGCGGAACTTGTAGTAGCCCATCGCCGAGGTGATGACAGACACGGCGGCACCGAGGCCGACAAGGAGGCCCTTGCCGGGCTGCGGTGGGTCGTGGAGGGCTGCTACGGCGGGGATGGCAGCTGAGCAGAGGATCAACAGCCACTGGAAGCCATTGCGCCAGCGGCGGTATCGCAGTCCCTCGGTGCGAAGTCTCTCGACTTCCGCCGGGATGGCGTCACGGTAGGCGTACCGGCGCTCGCGCACGGGGCGAACGGTGGAGGCGGCGATGCTGAGTCGCTGGTCCTCTGCAACCTCAAGATCGAACCGTAGGTCGGAGATGTACTTCCGCTTTGAGACGCCTGCCTCGTCGGTGACCATCGCATACCTGTGGTCGCCGACGAGTAGGACCCCTGCGATAGCCAGCACGACGATCACGAGCAAGCCCAGCTCGCGGTGTCGAAGATGTTGTCCCCGCCGTAGCGCGGCAGCAGTTCCTGGGTCTCTCCGAGCTGCCCGATGAAGCGGCCTCCGATACTGAAAGCGGCCAGTGGCAGCACTGTGTACTGGATCCGGCGACCGGTGATCTGTTCAGCCGATCGGATCCTCAGCCGCAACCCCGCGAACGGGTTCCGCGGCACCCAGTCACCCCTCAGCGACTCCGTCCGGGACCGGCTTCCGGCATCCGGGCGGCAGACGGCGACCACCACCTGACTGACAATCAGGGAAGTCAGCGAGAGGTCAGCACCGATCCGATTGAACCCTGACACACAAGCTCGAACACGAGACTCGACGCGCCTCCCCTCAGATCCAGTAGCCCCCCCCCCAAGCCCCGACCCAAGGACAGCGTGCGGACCGGGGCCCCAGCATGGCTGCCGCCAGTGGAGACACGGCCAGCCCGTCTATGGGTATCCCCAGGTCAGCGCACTCGTCCGCGTGGCTTCAGTGGGGTCGTGGGCAGTTCCGGGGCGGTCAGGCGAGCGCCGTCGAAGCCCTGCACCTCGCCGAACCGCGAACCCTTCTCCCAGTCGTTTCTCGCCTGTGCGATCTCCTCACCGGATCGGGCGATGAAGTTCCAGAACATCACGATCTCCTCCTCGAAGGGCTCGCCGCCGAGCAGCATCAGGCTCGCGTCGGAGACGGCGCGGAGCGGCAGTTCGGTGCGGCCGCAGCCGAGGTAGAGCATCGAGCCGGGCAGCACGGGGACACCGTCGACCTCGGCCTCGCCGGACATCGACAGGACCGCGTACTCGAAGTCGGGGTCCAGCGGCAGGCGGGCTTCCGCTCCCCCGGTCAGGGAGACGTCGGCGCCGACGATGGGGGTGTAGGCGGTGCCGGGCGAGGCCGCTCCGTCGAGTTCGCCGAGGATGACGGTGGCGGTGAGGCCGGGGGCGGTGACGGCGGGCAGGTCCGTGTGGTGCTGGAAGTGGGGCTCGACGTCACGGTGGGCGTCGGGGAGGGCGACCCAGAGCTGGGCACCGTGCAGAAACCTGGCGTGCCGCTTCGGGCTCTCCTCGGAGTGGCTGATGGCCCGGCCGGAGGTCATCAGGCCCAGTTCCCGGGGGCGTACCGTCTGCAGGCTGCCCAGGCTGTCCCGGTGCAGGACCTCTCCGTCGTGGAGCCAGCTCACGGTCTGGAGCCCCATGTGGGGGTGCGGCGGAACCTGCATCCCGGGTTCGTCGGCGATGTCGTCGGGGCCGTAGTGGTCGACGAAGGCCCAGGCGCCGACCATGCGCCTGCCGAGGTTGGGGAGCAGGCGGCGGACCTCGGTGGACTCACCGAGCTGGACGCGGCGGGGGGTGAGGAGTTCGCGGACCGGCTCGGCGACGACGAAGCCGCGCCCTCCGCAGACGGAGGGAGTGGCCTGGCGATCGAGATTGCTCATGGCGCTCAACCTATTCCCGTGGGCGCGCGGAGCGCCGGGTCCCACGCCAGAATTTTAGTGGAATGTTCAACCATTCTGCGGTGTTGTCATCGCTGAACGGACGGCGGGGCGGCTCCCCGCGGGCCGCACCACACGGAGGAGGACAGATGGACGAGACCTACTACGAATTCGGCACGGCCGCCGAGCGGTGGGACCGGGCGCAGTTGTTCTTCGAGGCCAAGGAGTACCTGACGGCCGCCCGGATCCTGGGCGGACTCGTCGAGGAGGCGCCTGAGCAGGTCGCTCCGCGGCTGCTGCTGGCCCGCTCCTACTATCACTCCGCACGGCTGGGCAAGGCCGAACAGGAGCTGCGGGCCGTCCTGGAACTGGACCCGGTGGAGGGCTACGCGCGGCTCATGCTGGGCCGGACGCTGGAGCGGCAGGGGCGGCCGTCCGACGCGGCGCCGCATCTGCGGATGGCCGCCGCGTTCGCCGGTGACTTCGGCCCGGGGGCCGACCGCCCCTGAGCCGCCGCCTCGTACAGCGGGCCGGGCCCGCGCCTCCCCGGCGCGGGCCCGCTCTCCATTACCCGCCGGTACGGGCATCGGACAATGGGATCTCCGGGGCGAAGGGGTGGAGGTGCGTGAATCCAGGAGTGCCGCATTGGGCAGGGCGCATGCCTCGGTACGCCAGGCGCGGGCCGCACTGCGCCAGGCGCGGGCCGCGCGTGGGGGCGCGCCGCTCGCACTGATGCCTGTGGCCGCGACCGTGCTCCGGGGGCGGGGACGGCGGCAGCGGGGACGCGGACGTTTCGGTCGCCGGGCCTCCGGGCGTCCACAGCTGGACCGCCGAACCGTGTGACCTGCTCATGGGCGCCCCACCCGCCGAGGGCTTCACGCTCGGCAGCACCACCGACTCCGCCTCGCCCGGGCGCCCGGCGCCCGGGCGGACATCGGCGAGGACGGCGCCCGGCCGCGCTACCGCCGCACCGCCTGCCTCGTTGACCTCAAGGCCCCGGACGGTACGGACCGGAAACTCAGAGCCACGGCCTGCGTCCACGAGGACGACGAGCCCGCCCGGCACGCCTACCCCGTCAAGGAGGACCTCGACCGGGCGCACGGGCGAGGTCCGGCCAGGGTGCACGCGGCAGCCTGCGCCCCGCCCTCCGAGGAACGGGGCCGCCCCGGCCGGACCCTGATCCTCCGGAACGGAGACCTCCTGCTATCGGTGTCCGCGTACGCTCCGCACGGAAGTGAGGAGCGGCACGTGGACGTACAGGAGGGCCTCGCGAGGATCGTCGAGAACACTGCGCGGCGCATGGAGGACGGCCTCCGTGATCAGGACGCCCCGACCACGGCTCGTTCTTCGGCCTCCTGACGCCCCGCTCCCGCGGCGGGCGTCAGGAGGCGCTCCGTGAGGTAGCCGAAGATCAGGCCGAAGCCGCTCCAGAACGTGACCTGGACGGCGAGCGTCGAGAGCCGGAACTTCCACAGCAGGCTGGCCGGGAAGTCCTTGCCGACCTCGTCGAACGAGGGCAGGAAGGCATGGGCGAGGCCGATCACGACGACGAAACCGGCGGCCGCCGCGATGGTCGCGTTCCAGTTGCCCAGGCCGGGTGCGAGCCGCTTGCCGACGATGACGGCGGCGACGGCCAGCAGCACGCTGAGGGCGACCATCAGGAAGAACAGGGTGGTGCGCTGCCCGATGGTGTCGGGGTTGCCGACGGCCGGCGGGTTCGCCGGGTACTTCAGGAACGGCACGATGTAGACGGTGAGCAGGGCCGCTCCGGCGATCAGTGCGGCCGTGGCCCGCGGGCCGAAGTTGCCGATGCGGCCCAGCGCGTACGAGACCACGAGGGCGGCGATCCCGCCCGCCGCGACGCCGAAGACCAGGAGGGCTGTGGCGAGTCCGCCGGTGGCCTGCATGGTGCGGCTGACCAACTCCT
The DNA here is from genome assembly GCF_002382885.1 of Streptomyces sp. WZ.A104. GTDB lineage: Bacteria > Actinomycetota > Actinomycetes > Streptomycetales > Streptomycetaceae > Streptomyces. Next base: position 50,727 of record NZ_NWVL01000053.1, on the reverse strand, counting down.
CCTCCTCGCCCCCGCCGTGGCCGGCGTGACTGTGGGCCTCTTCGAGGGCGATGGCGGCGTCCACCTGGGACTCACCGAGGAAGTAGGCGACGGCGAGCGCCAGTGCGCCCGCGATCAGGCCCGCGAGCATGCCGCGCACGAGCAGAGCCCTGACAGATATGGAGTTCACGATGTATCCCTGATTTCTCGGTTTCTCTTGCTTCCCGTGTCCGCTGAATTCCTGGGTGCCTCAGGTGCCTCAGGTGCCTCAGGTGCCTCAGTGGCAGGGGAAACCGAGCAGGTGACGGCCGTCGTGGACCCATTCGTGGACGCCCTGGCCCGAGATGAGCGCGGTGGCGCCCTGTTCGGCGCCGACGAAGTAGAGCAGGACGAGCATGAGGATGCCGAAGAAGACCGCCCATGGGGCTATGGCCTTCGCCGAGATCGGGGTGATCGCCGATGCCCCCGCGGCGGGAGCGGCGGACTGTGCCATGGCAGAACCTCCTGTGGGAACACGCGTCCCTAGTAGTGGTGCCCCGGACGAAGGTGCTGGGTCTGACTTCCCGCAGGAGTGCGGGTACACAGTGGCGCGACCGTGCCGGATTCTCACCGGACTTCCGTCACACCGTCGTCATGGTCGACGAGACCATACCGCCTGTACGCAGGCACCGCCATGGTGCAATCTGCGGGGCCGCGGAGCGCGGATACCTTGGCGGAACAGGGCCCTGGGGCCCGTGTTGAAGGAGTGAGGACAGGGGCATGACGATACGCGTGATGTTGATCTCACCGGCGATGAACGCGGCCCTGAGGGAGGCCCGCTTCGACGGCGACGCCCCGCTGGACCGGTCCGGGCGGGAGCTCGCGGAGGCGGCGGCCGGTGCGGTGCCGGAGGCCGGGACCCACCTGAGCGGCCCGTCCACGCGGTGCCTCGGGACCGCCGCCGCGCTCGGGCTGGCGGCCGTAGTGACCGAACCGGCCCTGGCGGGCTGGGACCTGGGGCGCTGGACCGGCCGTCGGCTCGACGAGGTGGGCGCGGCCGAACCGGCGGAGGTGGCGGCCTGGCTCGGCGACCCTTCGGCGGCCCCGCACGGAGGCGAATCGCTGCGGGACCTGGTGGGGCGGACCGGGGGGTACCTGGACACCCTCCAGGGTCCGGGCGGCGGGAGCGGCGGGGGCGTCCTCGCGGTCGTCGAGCCCTCGGTGGTCCGGGCGGCGGTCGTCCACGGTCTGCGGCTGCCCCTGGAGGCGTTCTGGCGACTGGACGTCGCCCCGCTCTCGCTGACCGAACTCGCCGGGCGGTCGGGCCGCTGGAACGTCCGGCTGGGACGCCCCCTTACCGCCGCCACCCCCGGCCCGTCCGCTGACTGACCGTCATCGGCCGTCGTTCTCCGCCCAGTCGGGCCGCACCAGCACCGCCGTGACGGCGATGCCCTCCTCGATGCGCCAGCGCCCCTCCAGCACCGTCGGCAGGGCCGGGTCGGTCCGCAGCAACCGGGCGGCGAAGGAGCCCTCGGCCACCCCGTCCTTCGTGCCGCCGTCCACCCCGCCTTCTGCCTGGCGAAACACCAGATCGGCTTCCGTGAAGTCGAGTTCGAGTCGGGTGACCGGATACCAGACCTTGAAGACGCTCTCCTTGGCGCTGAACAGAACGCGGTCCCAGTGGATGGCGTCCGTGCCCTCCGGTGCGGGAGGGCCGATCCGCTCGCGTTCGGCGGGCAGGGCCACCAACTCCCTTACGTCGACGGGGAGCGGGGCGTGCGGCTCCGCGTCGATGCCCAGCGACAGCACGTCCGTGGCCCGCGCCAGCGCGGCCGCTCGGTAGCCGCCGCAGTGGGTGAGGCTGCCGACGATGCCCTCGGGCCACAGCGGCCTCCCCCGGTGGCCGTGGAGCACGGGGGCCGGGGGCAGGCCGAGCCCGGCCATGGCGCGGCGGGCGCAGGCACGCGCCGTCGCGAAGTCGTTCCTGCGCTTGGCGACGCTCTTGACGACCAGCGCCTCCTCCTCGGGGAAGAGGGTTCCGTCCGGGACGGTCTCCGCGCGGGTGGCGGCGCAGGAGACGTCGGAGGGCAACAGCCGCTCGATCACGAGGAGCCTCCGGGGGTGTGGTGCCGGGCGGACGGTTCGGCCCCGGTCGTGACGGTGGGGGCGGGCTCACCCTCGTACGGGAGGATCTGGCGCAGCAGTCCGCGCGGGTGGCCCCGGTCGCGCCACTCCCGGGGGTAGCCGATGGAGACCTCCTCGAAGCGCACCCCGTCGTACCAGGTCGTACGGGGGATGTGGAGGTGGCCGTAGACGACGGCCGTGACGTTGAAGCGGCGGTGCCAGTCGGCGGTGAGTTCGGTGCCGCACCACTGGGCGAACTCCGGATACCACATCACCGACGTGGGTTCCCTGACGAGCGGCCAGTGTCCGGCGAGGACGAGGGGTATCTCGGGGTCGTGCTCCGCGAGTCGGCGCTCGGTCAGGGCCACCCGGTCGCGGCACCAGTCGTCGCGGGCGGGGTAGGGGTCCGGGTGGAGGAGGTATTCGTCGTTGCAGACGATCCCGGCCTCGTGGGCGACGGCCAGCGACTCCTCCTTCGTGTGCGTGCCCGGGGCGCGGAAGGTGTAGTCGTACAGGAGGAAGAGCGGCGCCACAGCCACCGGCCCTTCGGGGCCCGGCCAGAGCGGGAAGGGGTCCTCGGGGGTGGTCACTCCGAGGCTCCGGCACAGCTCGACGAGGTAGGTGTAGCGGGCCTCGCCGCGCAGTTGGACCGGGTCCTTGTCGAGCGTCCACAGCTCGTGGTTGCCAGGGGTCCAGATGACGTGGGCGAAGCGTTCCGCGAGGAGTTCGAGCGCCCACCGGATGTCCTCGGGGCGCTCGGCCACATCGCCCGCGACGATCAGCCAGTCCGCGTCGGATGTGGGGTGCAGGGACTCCACGATGGGCCGGTTGTCGGTGACCGCCGCGTGCAGATCGCTCACGGCCAGCAGGCGGCCCGCGCCCGGCGGTCGGGTCCCCCCACCGGGGGACGGAACGGCGGCGGGAGCACCGTGCGGTGCGGGTTCGCTCGGAGCAGTCATGGGCGCTGGTTCCCGATCTGTCGGCAGTCGTCCGGCCCCGTCCGCACGGTACGGCGCCGCTGGGAACGTAGCCTCTCACGCCGGTCCGGCACTTCCCCCGGGGTTGCGGCCCGTCACTTCTGCGCGCGGCGGGAGTTGAGTTCGTTCACCGCTCCGAGGGCGTCGCCGATCGTCGTGTAGTCGACCGCGATGAAGGTCACCGGACGGCCGCGTTCCGCCTCGCAGGCGCGAGCCCGCTCCAGGACCCATTCGCGGGTGTTGACCTGCCCGGCGTCCAGGCGGCTGCCGCCCCCGTCGGTGATGAAGTGGTTGAGCAGGAAGAGCCGTTTGCCGGTGCCACCGCGGTTCGGCTCGCACGTCATGTCAAAGGGGCTGCGGAAGGCGAACGGGGTCTCCATTCCGTACCGGTAGAAGTTGCGGTACCAGGGTGCCGGTCCGTCGGCCTTCTCGGCGAACACCACCAGCCGTCGGCCGCTGTCGATCATCTCCGCCAGCGTGGGCCACGGTTCGTCCGGGTTCTCGGCGGGGGTGTGCAGGAGGTCGTCGAGGCCTGCCGCGCGGAACGCCCTCTCGGTGTCCTCGGCGCTGATGTCGTCCTGGATGATCAGCGTCACGATCTCGGCGGGGTGCGCGCGGAGCCAGTCCCCGATGTCGGTCAGGGCCGGGACCAGTTCGACGGCTCCGGCGCGGCAGACGCTGTGGCAGAGCCAGAGGCCCTCGCGCGGCGGGTTGGCCCGGTCGACGGCGCCGGAGATCAGCCGCCGCTGTTCGGGGGTGAACTCGGAGGTGTCGAGCCGTGCCGTGATGTCCTGCGGGCTCTCCCAGCGGTAGGTGTCCAGTTGGAGGGCCCGGACACCGGTGCTGAGCTGGGTGGTGATGTCGGGGTCCTGGAGGGGACCGATGAACCGGTCGGCCGTCGTGGACATGGCGTTGTGGGAGGTGAGGTGGGCGACCTCGTCGTAGCGCAGCTCGCACAGGCGGCTGCTGCCCTGGCAGCGGCGGGGCGCGGACGGGCCGAACACGGGCGGCACGATCAGGACTCCGGCCAGTGCGGCGCAGGCCACGCCCGCCGCCGTACCGCGCAGCACGGCCGGGGTCGGGGGCAGCAGTCGGCCCGGGCGCACCAGGAGCGCCCAGCCCGCGCCGGTGAGGAGCACGCCGCCGACGAGGGCCACGAGGGCGGCGCCGAGACCGATGGCCACCACCTGGTCCACGGCGGTGCGCTGGAGGTCGTCGACGAGGGCGGTGACGCTCGGGGCCCAGGAGGACGGCGTGGTGAGGAACCGTCCTCCGGTGATGAGGCGGGCCAGGAGGACGGTCGCGGCGGTCAGGGCGCCTCCGCAGGCGAGCGCCTGGCCCAGCCGCATCACGCGCCGGGCCGGGGCGGCGGGACCGGTGCACCAGAGCGTCGCGAGAGCGGCCAGGGCCAGGGTGGCGGCGAGGATCTGGAGCAGGGGCAGGAACCGGATCCCGTCGCGTGTCCGCTCCAGGGCCGTGAGGTCGTTCCCGGCGGCGGCCAGGGAGCCGGTGAAGTCCCACGTACCGCCCTGGAGCGTGGTGCGGAGACCGGCCGCGGCGTTCCGCGAGCTGTCGGAGAGGACGGCCGCGACGGTGGCCGCCAGGGCGGTGGCCACATCCCCTTCCGCCAGGGCCACCTCGACCTCGGGGCGCAGGGCGGCCCGCTCCTGCCCCGGGGCGGCCGCCAGCAGGGCGTCGGCGGCCCGGTCGGCCTGCTCGTCGGTGAGCGGCAGGGCGGGCAGGGCGGGCGCCCGGCCCTCCGTCAGCTCGTCGAGCGCGGAGTCGAGGTCGGCGGTGAAGCGATCGAAGTCCGGCTGGTCGCGTCCCTGGAGGCTGGCCACCAGGTCACCGAAGTAGATACGGGCGAGGTCGCCGAGGTTCTCCAGCACCGGGGTGATGTCCACCCGCAGCCGCAGTTCGTCGTCCTCGCCGCGCAGATAGCCGGTGACCGCGTGGATCTGCTGGTCGGTGAGCGCCCGCACGGTGTCGGGCGGCAGTACGACCTTGATGTTGGACGTCACCAGCGCCTCGGGCACGGGCAGGCGAGCCAGCAGATCACGGGTGACGGGCGAGAGTTCCGGGTCGACGAGCACCTCGCTGTAGAGCCGGTCGTACGCCGACTCCTCGTCAAGTACGGCCTGGTAGAAGCCGGGCGAGGCGGCGGTGCCGCGAACGGTGGCGGTCAGGGCGACGGTCGTCACGCACAGCGCGGCGAGCAGGAAGGCGACCACCGGAACGAGAGGGCCGGACCGGAGCGGGGCGGGCCCCTGCCCGGGCCGGAGCGGGTTCGTGATCGGTTCGGCGCTCACTCCATCAGCCTAGGCGGAATATCCTATTCCATGCATGGGTGATGAGATCCGTTCCATGGAGGAGTCCCCTGCGCGCTCCGTTCACCTGGCTGTGCTGATGACGAGTCACGACCACCGTACGAGGACACTGTCCGCGCTGCGCGCCCTGGAGGAGCAGCGCGGGCTCCCCGCCGGGACGACGCTCGGCGTGCATCTGGTCGACACCGGCAGCACCGACGGCACGCCGGAGGCGGTACGGCTGCGGTATCCGGCCGTGGAGGTCATGACGGTGGGCCCGGGCGTCCTCCGCAGCCAGGCGCTGCGCATCGCGAGCCGCAACAGCCGGAGCGGGGGCGGAGGCGGGGGCCCGCTCGGCGCGCCGGGCGGGCCGAGCCACACATGGACGCACCAGCTGTGGCTCGACGACGGCGTCGAACTGCACCCGGACGCGCTCGCGACCCTGCTGGGAACGGCGGAGGCGGTCGGACCCGACGCGGTCGTCGTGGGCGCGGTCCGCAACGCGTACGGAGACACCGTGTACTCCGGGAGGCGGGGCAGGTCCCTGGCGCTCGTCGAGCCCGGCGAGCACCGGCCCGAGCGCTGCGACACCTACGACGGACGGGTCGTGCTGCTGTCCCGTGCCGTGTACGACCTGGTCGGGGACCCCGACAAGGTCTTCCGCCACCGGATGGGCGACTACGACCACGGGTGCCGTGCCCGGCGGGCCGGGGTGCACGCGTTCGTCGCCCCCGGCCACGCGGGCGTGTGCGCGGACGGCCCGGACGCTCCCGGCTCGCGGGAACCGGGCATCGGCGTCCGGGAGGCGCTGCGCCGGGTGACGTCCGTACGGGAACTGCCGCCCCGTCAGTGGTGCGTCTACTGCCTGCGCCACACCTGGCCGTGGGCGCCACTGCTGATGCTCTCCCCGTACGCACGGACCGCGGCCCGAGCCACCCTCGGACGGTGGCGGGGGCGAGACGGACCGTACGGGCTCAGCTCCGCTCGGCGGCGAGGGGAGCGACGGAACGGCCGGCGGGGGGCGGAGGCACGGTGGGGTGACCCGCGGCGGTGAAGGCGGGGGCGGAGGTGATCGGCTCGGGTTTCGCGGGGGCGGGTGCGGGGGTGACCGGCGTGGGCCTCGCGAGGGCGGGGGCCCCGGGCCCGGACGGGGCGGCCGATGCGGCAGGCGCGAGCCGGGTGCAGCTCGGCGTGGGGGCCGTGGGCGTGGCGCCCTTGGCGCGTCCCGTCGGGGTGCGCCGGGCGGCGGGGCGGGGCAGGGCGGAGTACGCCGGAATCCTCAGCAGGGCGAGCACGGCGGCCACGGTCCCGGCCGACGGTACGAGGAGGAGGGCGGGGTGCAGCACCTGCGCGTACACCAGCGTTCCGGCCGCCACCGACACGCCCGCCCAGAGGGCCAGGAGGATCGCCGTCCCCGGCACGGTGACGCGGACCCGGCGCAGTCGGTGCGCGATGTGGTCCTCCGCGTCCCGCAGCGGGGAACGCCCGGCGCGGCGACGGGAGATCACGACGAGGGCGGCGTCGGCGAGGGCCACCGTCGCCAGCACCGGCAGCGCGGCCCACGCGGCGCGCCCGGACGGGGTGACCGCCTGGATCAGCGCACCGGAGGACGCCAGGACGAATCCGGTGAACTGCGCGCCGCACCCGCCCAGGTGGAGGCGAGCGGGGCGCCAGCTGTGGGGCAGGAAGCCGATGAGGCCCGCGGCGAGGGCGGCCGGGAGAAGGGCCGGTCCGGTACCGCCGTCGAGGGCCGCGCAGGCGAGCAGCCCGGAGGCGGTGACGATGCCGACAGCGGGCAGGGCCCCGTCGGAGTGGTCCAGCAGGGCGAAGGCGTTGGTGACGAGCACGATCCAGAGCACGGCCAGGGCGCCCGCCGCCGGTGACAGATCCGCGAGGCAGACGACGAGGACCGCGGCCGCCCACTGAACGGCGAGGCGGAGGGCGGCCCGCAGCGGCTTGAGGTCGTGGACCAGCCCGAGAGCGGCCACGATCGCGGCCCCGGCGAGCATCCCCGCCACCGGGTCCGCGGAGCCGTCCACCGCACCGAGCCACAGGGCCCCGCCGGCCGCCGTACCGACACCGAGGACGACCGTCGCACCGCCCATGGCCCGGCGCCGGGTCCGTGGGGCCCGCCCGCCGGGTTCGTACGGGACGGGGAGCCGGAGCGCCGCGCGGCGGGCGCCCTTGGCGAGTACGACCGTGATGAACAGCGCGGCCACACCGGAGGCGATGATCCCCAGCACGTTCACCTGCCCTGCCTTTCCTCGTCGGGGACACGGGACGCCACTCGGGTGGCGTTTCTCCCCAACCTACGGGCCAATGTCCCCATACATCCCAAATAACACGAAAAGGGGCGCGTATTGTTCGGGCGCCGCCCCTCCACCGCCCCTCCACCGCCCCTCCACCGCGCCGCCTCGGCTTCCGCCGCACCGGCGACCGCAGGCAGGGGGCAGTGCGCCGTCAACCCCAAGTGGATTTGCCGCGGCAGGAGTTGAAGTCGCCCGGTGGTCGCACCACGGGCCGGCCGGGGGGGGCAGACTCAGGAGGCCTGCACCCCGTCCACGAAGGTCCTCAGGATCTCGATGGCCCCGATCCGCGAGGGGTCCACCCGGCGCGGGTCGTCACCCAGGACCACCAGGTCGGCGCGGCTGCCGGGGGTCAGAGCGCCCGCCGTGCGCTCCCAGTGGCAGGCACGGGCTCCGGCGACCGTGTAGGCGCGCAGCGCCTCGTCGACGGTGACGGCCTCGCCGGGGCCTATGAGGCGGCCCGAGGCGGAGGTGCGTTCGACCATGAACTGGATCGCCCGCAGCGGTGAGCCGTCCGTGACGGGCCGGTCGGAGCTGCCGACCAGGGCGACCCCGTGATCCAGGAAGCCCCGGCCCCGGTACATCCAGCCGGACCGCTCCTCCCCCATCACCGTCGCGTAGTCGTCACCGAAGGAGCGCAGGAAGTTGGGCTGGATCACAGCGCTCACGCCGAGGGCTGCGAAGCGGGGCAGCTGGTCGGGCCGGATCAGCCCCGCGTGCTCGATACGGTGGCGGGCGTCCGGCCGGGGCCGCAGTTTCTGGGCCCGCTCCAGGGCGTCCAGGGCCAGGTCGGCGGCGCGGTCACCGATGGCGTGGACGGCGAGCTGCCATCCGGCGAGGTGCCCGTCGACGATGAGGGCGGCGAGGCGCTCGGGGTCGTCCTGGAACCGGCCGGTGTCGCCGGCCGTGCCCTCGTACGGGGAGGTCAGCGCGGCCGTACGCGCCATCATCCCGCCGTCGGTGTAGATCTTGAGCGCGCCCAGCGACAGCCAGTCGTCACCGAACCCGGTGCGCAGGCCGAGGTCCAGGGCCCGGATGAAGCCGTCGTCGGCGTGCGCGGCGCGCGGCCGCAGAGTGTCGCCGGAGGCCATGAGCTGGACCCGCAGGGGCAGGCGGCCCCGGTCCCGCAGCAGTTGGTAGGCGCCGAGTTCGACGGGGCTGTGGCCGAGGAGGCCGCCGCCGATACCCGCCTCGGCGCAGGCCGTGACGCCCTCGTCGAGACAGCCGCGGGCGGCCACCTCGATCGCGTCGGCCAGCTCCTCCTGCGAGTAGGGCAGCCGCAGCCTGCGGGCGGCGGTCATGGCGCTCTCGGCGAGGAAACCCTGCTCGTGCGGGATCTCGGCCGGCAGCAGCTCCAGCACGGCGGTGTTGACCACACAGGCGTGCCCGGAGTCGTGCATCAGGAAGACCTTGCGACCGTGGCTGACCCGGTCCAGTTCGGCGGCGGTGAGGTGGCGGCCCAGCGCCCGCTGGTCGTACCCGGCGAGCTCCACCCAGGCGCCGGACGGCGCCGGACGGCGGGCGGCCGCGTCCACCACGGCGAGGATGTCCTCGACCCGCTCGCACGGTGCGACGCTCGGTGTCCCGGCCTTCAACCCGGCCCAGGCCAGGTGGACATGGCTGTCGATAAAGCCGGGCAGTACGGTGGCGCCTCCGAGGTCGAGGATCTCGCGGGCGGGCAGGGAGGTCACCGCCTCGCCCACGCCGACGATCCGCCCCCGCCAGATGCCGAGGTCGTGGGCGACCGGGTGACCCGGGTCCATCGTGAGGATGTGAGCGTTCGTCAGCCTCGTACAGAGCATGACCGGTCCGTCCCTCGCGGGTCCGGGGACGGCGATCCGCACCCCCGACTCCCCCATCTGCCGACGGGATGGAGTGGACAGTGGCCCGCCCCTCGGTGTCAACAGCCTTGGCCATTAACGGCCGTTGTGTTGTTAGGTAAGCCTTGCTTTACTGAGGCGCCAATTGATCGCCCAAGCCCTCCCGGACCGAGCACTTCACCTCGATGAGCGGCTGCCTCACCGACCGCCCCTGACGATCGGGACCCACCCATGCGTACCGCACGTGCCCGGCGCTACCTCATGTGCCGGCCCACCCACTTCGACGTGGTCTACTCCATCAACCCCTGGATGGACCCGACGAAGCCCGTCGACACCCCACTGGCCATCGCCCAGTGGGAGCGGCTGCGCGAGGTCTACCTGAACCTCGGGCACACCGTCGACACGATCGACCCCGTCCCCGGCCTTCCCGACATGGTCTTCGCCGCCAACGGCGCGACCGTCATCGCGGGCCGGGCCCTCGTGGCCCGGTTCCGTGACGCCGAACGCATAGCGGAAGGTCCGGCCTACCACGACTGGCTGCGCGACAACGGCTTTCCGGAGCTGCGCACGGCCGCCTTCACCAACGAGGGGGAGGGCGACTATCTCCCCGCCGGGAACTGGCTGTTGGCGGGCACCGGCTTCCGCAGCGACCCGCGCTCCCACGACGAGGCGCAGGAGTTCTTCGGACGTCCGGTGATCGGACTGCAGCTCGTCGACCCCGACTACTACCACCTGGACACCGCCCTGACGGTGCTCGACGAGAACACGGTCGCCTACTACCCGGGCGCCTTCTCCCCCGGCAGCCGGGCCGTGCTGGAGCGCCTGTTCCCGGACGCGGTCCTCGCCTCCGCCGCCGACGCCGCGGCGTTCGGGCTGAACGCGACGTCGGACGGCCACAACGTGGTACTCCCACAGAACGCGACCGGCCTGGCCGACCAGCTCCGCGACCGGGGCTTCAACCCGATCGGCGTGGACCTCTCGGAGCTCCTCAAGGCGGGCGGCAGCGTGAAGTGCTGCACGCTGGAGCTCCGCCGGGCCCACTGATCCGGGTCCACTGATCCGGTAAACACGAATCCGGGCCCACCGGTCCGCACCACGGCCCCTGCCTGTGACGGCCGGCCGGACCCCTCGCCCGCTCCGGGCAGAGGCCCGCGACTGTCACAGGGAGGACCGACGGAGGCCCTGGATCACCGAGGATGCTGAATCCGAACCGGGCCCGACGGGCCAACATGAGCACGCCGGGCACCCTCCGTCTCGGAGCTTGGCATCCGCGGGCCACGAGCCCGGCATCGCCGGAGTCCCGCGCGGCGGACACGGTCACGTCCGGCCCCGTGTGCTACCGGAGAGTCGCCACTACGATGTGCGCACGCGCCTCGGGGCGCCGGTGTGCCGGGAAGCCTGGTCGGCGCAGGAGAGGGCAACCGCCTTCTCCTGCCCCGTGAGCACTTCAGAGGTTTCACCATGCCCTTGAGAAGAAGCCGCCCCAGCACGCGTCGCCGCCCGGCCGCAGGACCCGTCCCGCCCGCGGGACACGACGGGCCGACCGGCTGATGCCCCGCGCAGCCGTGTCGCCGGGCGACCGCACCACGGCCCGCCGTCGCGAGGCGAGCCAAGCGTGACCCTGAGTGACACCTCACCACTCAAATGAGAGACGTCCGATAGGTGTCCGATAAACAGACTTCCGATGGCGGATAACGATCCGGTCACCCGCCCCATGGCGGAGCGGGAGATTGTCAGCTATGTGACCCATGTCACTAAACGTTCTGTAAGGGGCGTGGTAAAAATTCCCCACTCCGCAGGCGGAACAGCCGCCGCTGTGAACGACCGGTAGCCAGCCGGACCACGACCGGAGCGACCGCGGTCCGCGTACCCACGCGGCTTCTCGCACCCCCACCGGACAACGACGTTCGTGCATCCCCCCACCGCACACCCACCGGCACAGAACCCTCTGCCGGCCCTGCGTCATCGAGGTAGCCCACGTGACACTCGACTCCATCACCCAGAACATCGACGAATCCGTCAGCGGGTTCTTCGAGCCCATAGCCGACTGGCTGGGCGGGATCGTCTTCTACTCCGTGACCATCGCCGGGGCGGAGGTGCCGCTCATCGTCACCTGGCTGGTGGTGGCGGGTCTGGTCTTCACCGGCTGGTTCGGGTTCGTCCAGGTACGCAAGTTCCGCCTCGCGGTCGACGTGGTGCGCGGCAAGTACGACGACAAGGACTCGGCGGGCGAGGTCAACCACTTCCAGGCGCTGACCGCCGCGGTCTCCGGCACGGTCGGCCTCGGCAACATCGCCGGTGTGGCCGTCGCCGTCTCCATCGGCGGCGCCGGAGCCACGTTCTGGATGATCCTCTGCGGTCTCCTCGGTATGGCCACCAAGTTCGTCGAGGTCACCCTCGGCGTGAAGTACCGCGAGGTCCACGCCGACGGCACCGTCTCCGGCGGGCCGATGTACTACCTGCCCAAGGGGCTGGCCGAGCGCTTCGGCAACAACGGCAAGACCCTCGGCAAGGCCCTCGCCGTCCTCGCCTCGATCATGATCCTGTTCTTCGGGCTCTTCGGCGGCAACCTCTTCCAGGTCAACCAGTCCTACGCGCAGCTCGTCTCCGTCACCGGCGGCGAGAGCGGCGCGATGGGCTCCTCCGGCGGGGCGCTCTTCTTCGGCATCCTCATCGCCGCCCTCGTCGGCATCGTCCTGCTCGGCGGCATCCGCTCCATCGCCCAGGTCACCAGCCGGCTCATCCCCGCGATGGCCGGCATCTACATCGCCGCCTGCCTCGTCGTCATCCTCGTCAACGTCACCGCGGTGCCCGCCGCGATCAGCACGATCATCGAGGGCGCGTTCAACCCCGAGGGCGTCGCGGGCGGTGTGCTCGGCGCACTGATCATCGGGTTCAAGCGGGCCGCGTTCTCCAACGAGGCCGGTCTCGGCTCCGCGCCGATCGCCCACTCCGCGGTCAAGACCAAGCACCCCGCCAGTGAGGGCCTGGTCGCCCTGCTGGAGCCGTTCATCGACACGGTCGTCATCTGCACCATGACGGCGCTGACCATCGTCATCGCCAACCCCGCCAGCTGGGGCGAGGCCCGCGGCGGAGAGTCCATCGGCGGCGTGACGATCACCTCGGACGCCTTCGCCACCGTGCTGCCCTGGTTCCCGTACGTCCTGACCGTCGCAGTGATCCTCTTCGCGATCTCCACGGTCCTCACCTGGGGCTACTACGGCCTCAAGTCCTGGACGTACCTCTTCGGCCGCAGCCGCACCAGCGAGACCATCTACAAGATCCTCTACACCCTGTTCGCCGTCGCCGGGTCCCTGCTCACCCTGCAGACCCTCATCGACCTCGCCGACGCGGTGCTCTTCACCCTCGCCGTCATCAACATCGTCGGCCTCTACCTGCTCGCCCCCCTCGTCAAGCGCGAACTCGACAAGTTCCTTGAGTACGTCCGCACCCGGAACACCGGCGGAACGGGCGGGGACGATGCCGAGGAGCAGACGAAGGTGAACGTCTGACAAGGACTCCGGCGCACCGGTCACGGTGCCCGCACACGGAGAGGGCCCCGGCGTGAACGCCGGGGCCCTCTCCGTCGGGTGAGCCGAGGTCCCGCCGTACCGTAGGCGAGACGGGGGCGGGCGACGCCGGAGCCTTGCGTACGCGTCGTACGAGGCCGCGCCCGGCAGGATGCAGGCCCTCAGCCCCGATACGCCTCCAGCAGCCGCAGCCACACCTCACTGATCGTCGGGTACGCGGGAACCGCGTGCCACAGGCGGTCGATGGGGACCTCGCCCGCGACCGCGACCGTCGCCGAGTGCAGGAGCTCCCCGATGCCAGGGCCGACGAAGGTGACGCCGAGCAGGATCTCGCGGTCCAGGTCCACGATCATCCGGGCGCGGCCCCGGTAGCCGTCGGCGTAGAGGCCGGAGCCCGCCACGGCGGCGAGGTCGTGGTCGACGGCGCGGACGCGGTGGCCGGTGCGTTCGGCCTCGGCGAGGGTGAGGCCCACGGATGCGGCCTCGGGATCGGTGAAGACGACCTGGGGGACGGCGGCATGGTCGGCGGTGGCCGCGTGGGCGCCCCAGCGGTCGGTTTCGAGGAGGGGGACCCGCTGGGCTCGGGCGGCGATCGCGGCGCCCGCGATGCGGGCCTGGTACTTGCCCTGGTGGGTGAGCAGTGCGCGGTGGTTGACGTCCCCGACCGCGTACAGCCAGTCCGTGCCCTCGACGCGGCAGCTGTCGTCCACGGTGAGCCAGGAGCCGGGTTCCAGGCCGATCGTCTCCAGGCCCAGGTCGTCCGTGCGCGGGGCCCGGCCGGTGGCGAAGAGGATCTCGTCGGCCTCGACCCGGCCGCCGTCGTCCAGCTCCACGGTGACGGGGCCGTCCGGTGCGGGGCGGTGCACGGCGGTGACGGAGACGCCGGTACGGATCGTGGCACCGGCCTCCGTCAGCGCCTCGGCCACCAGCTGGCCCGCGAAGGGCTCCATCTTCGGGAGCAGGCCCTTGCCCCGGATCAGCAGCGTCACCTCGGAGCCCAGCGCCTGCCAGACGGTCGCCATCTCCACGCCCACGACTCCCCCGCCGACGATCACGAGCCGCCCGGGTGCCTCCTTGGCGCTGGTGGCCTCGCGGCTGGTCCACGGGCGGGCGTCGGCGACGCCGGGGAGGTCGGGGACGACGGCCCGGGTGCCGGTGCAGACGGCGACGGCGTGCCGGGCGGTGAGCCGGTGCCCGGTGCCGTCGGCGGTGGTGACGGAGACCTCACGGGGGCCGGTGAGCCGTCCCGTACCGCGGAAGACGTCCGCTCCGATGTCCTCCAGCCAGGCGAGCTGACCGTCGTCCTTCCAGTGGCTCGCCTCGTCGTCCCGGTGGGCGAGGACCGCCCGCACGTCCAGGGGGCCCTGCACGGCCGCGCTCAGTCCGGGGACACGGCGGGCGTCGGCGCGGGCCACGACGGGGCGCAGCAGCGCCTTGCTCGGCATGCAGGCCCAGTAGGAGCACTCGCCTCCGATGAGCTCGGACTCCACCACCGCCGTGGAGAGTCCGGCGGCGCGGGCCCGGTCGGCCACGTTCTCCCCCACCGGACCGGCACCGACGACCACTACGTCGTACGGGGAGTACTCGGGGATCTTCCCTGCGTCAGTCATGGAAACAGTGTCGTCGCGGGTGTGCGCCCCGGCCACATGGGCAGGCGGAATAGCGCAAGCGCAGTCACTGTTGTGCCGGACAGGCCCCGACAGGACCCCACGGGCGGGCACAGGAAGAGGTATCCCAAGCATGAGCACCGTAGAGCTCACCAAGGAAAACTTCGATCAGGTCGTGAGTGACAACGACTTCGTCCTGATCGACTTCTGGGCTTCCTGGTGCGGCCCCTGCCGACAGTTCGCGCCGGTCTACGACTCGGCCTCCGAGCGCCACCCCGACCTGGTCTTCGCCAAGGTCGACACGGAGGCGCAGCAGGAGCTGGCGGCGGCCTTCGAGATCCGGTCCATCCCGACGCTGATGATCGTCCGCGACAACGTGGCAGTCTTCGCGCAGCCGGGTGCGCTGCCCGAGGCGGCCCTGGAGGACGTCATCGGGCAGGCCCGGAATCTGGACATGGACGAGGTCCGCAAGTCCGTCGAGGAGCAGAAGCGGGCGGCCGAGGCCGGGCAGGGGCAGCCGGAGCCCCAGTAGCCGGCCGTCCGGCGCACGGCAGCGGGCGAGGGGCCCTGACCGACACCGTCATCGTCGCGGACGCGGTGGTACCGGTCAGGGCCCCTCGGTCATGCCGGGCCCTCGCCCTCCGCGACGCGCACCGACATCCCGTAGTCCAGTTCCTCGCCGTCGATCAGCACCGCCTCCACCGTCCGGGTCTCCGGGTCGATGTCCGCCTCCATGCCCTCCCCCACATACCGGGGGTAGCCCGACGCCCCGGTCTCGCCAGTGGCGGCCACCACCGCGGACCGGATCGGCCGCCCCGGGGCCCCCGTCCGGGTCCTGCTGTGGTCGGGGATCAGGAGCAGCTCGTAACTCTGCGGATGGCTCATGCCTCCGACGCTAGACATCCGCCGTGCGCCCCGCATGTCGTCGCACCGCGGGCGGTCAGCTGGATTCGCGGTGCACGGCGGCGGTGCGCAGCAGGTCGTGGCGGACCGGTGGCCCGCCCGGGTGCTGAACCATGCGGTCGATGGTCTCGGCGAGCGGCTGCGGCATGGCGAGTTCCATGCGGACCGTGCTGAGCCGGGGGCGCAGCAGCCTGCCGATGAGGGAGTCGTCCGCCCCGATCACCGCCGTGTCGGCGGGCACGGAGATCCCCGCGTCCTGGAGGGCCCGCATCAGCAGCATGGCGTACTCGTCGTTGTACGCGAACACGGCGTCCAGACCGAGCCGCTCCCAGCGGGCGGCTAGCCGGGCCGCCGAGTCCTCCTCGTAGCGCAGCGGGAGCGGCCGGATTCGGGCCCCGGCCGCCTCCGCGGCGCGCCGGGCCCCGGCGAGGCGGGGTTCGGAGAACGGTGAGCGGCCCGGTTCCCCGGGCATGACGACGCCGATGTGGCGGCGGCCGCGGGCCAGCAGGTGTTCCACGGCGCTGGCGCCGACCCGCCGTTGGTCCATGACCAGGCCGTGTGCTCCGGCCACCGGTTCGGGGCCGAGGGTGATCACCGCTTTGGCGCCGGAGCGAGTGAGGATGCCCGTGCCGTGCGAGGTGAGGGCGATGCCCGGTGGTACGACGACGGCGACGGGCCGCAGTTCGGCCCAGGCCGTGGCCGCTTCGTCGGCGGTGAGGCCGACGCTGCCGTACTGGACGACGGTGTAGTCCAGTCGGCGCAGCCCCGACTGGAGTTCCTCGAAGAAGTAGTGGTGCAGCGGTCCTGCCGGTATGTGGCCGGAGGGCAGCAGGACCATGCGGCTGTGTCCGGCGCGCAGGCTGCGGGCAGCGGCGTGCGGGACGTAACCGAGCTGGCCGGCGGCCTCCCTGACCCGGCGTCGGGTGGGTTCGCTGATCCGGACGGTGGCGTTGTTGTTCAGTACGTACGACACGGTGGCCCGGGACACTCCGGCGAGGCGCGCGACATCGGCGCTGGTCGGAACGGAGACTTCGGCGGGCTGATTGGGTAACTGGCTCATGGCGTCCGGCAGTCTTCCAGACCCGTGGGGCCGGGTCCCGGCCCGGGTGCCGCCTGCCCGGCCGCGATGGCCGGAACAACGCCCCGCGGTCGTGGTCCGAAGCCCCGCTCCCGGGAACGGGCACCGGAGGTTCTACGGTGTTGCGATGACGTTCCATGACAGCGCGTACCGTTCCGGCAATCCCTTCGACGTCCCCGGCAGCAGCGGCCCGACTGCCACGTTGCAGGCCGATCCCGAGGACGTCGGTCCCGTACGCACCTCCTACGCCCCCGACCGCGACGGCGATCCCGACCCCGGCGAGATCGTCTGGACCTGGGTGCCGTACGAGGAGAACGACGGGCGCGGCAAGGACCGGCCGGTGCTCGTCGTCGCCCGGGAGGAGGCGGGCACGCTGCTCGCCGTGCAGCTCTCCAGCAAGCAGCACGACCGGGACCACGAGTGGGTGGCTCTGGGTGCGGGCCCCTGGGACAGTTCGGGGCGGCCGTCCTGGGTGGATCTGGACCGGGTGCTGCGGGTCCACGAGGACGGGATGCGCCGGGAGGCCTGCGCCCTGGACCGCGACCGCTTCGACCGGGTCACCGGGCGTCTGCGGGAGCGGTACGGCTGGAACTGACCTGCCGCCTTGCGATAGCGACCGGCCTCGGCCACCGCTTTCGTCTCCCGTGCGATGCCGTGCGGCGGCGCGCCCACGCGCGCTCCCCCGTGTGGTGCATCCGGTGCATGCTGATGGTGACCCCGGCCTGGGCGCAACCGTATTCCCCTGGCTCGGGGGCACTCTTGTGCGATCTCCGCGTACGGGTTTGGGTGGTAGGCAGACAGCTGAGAAGGAGGCCCCTCATGGCTCCGGACATTCCCGGCGCAACCGGCTCGCGCCCGGCCGCCGCCCCCCTCGACGAGACCGGGGCAGAGGATTTACTGCGCGGCATATGCTTCAAGACGGGCCCGCCCCGCACCGTCGGGGTGGAACTCGAATGGCTCATTCACGACCGGGAACATCCTGACCTCCCGGTCGGCCAGGAGCGGCTGGACAGCGCCGTCGAGGCGGTCCGGGCGCTGCCGCTCAGCGCGGCGCTGACCTTCGAGCCGGGCGGTCAGCTGGAGCTCAGCTCGCAGCCGGCCGGCTCCCTGATGGAGTGCGTCGAGACCACCGCCGCGGATCTGGCGGCCGTCCGCGCCTCGCTGGGCGCGGCGGGGCTCGCGCCGGTCGGTCTTGGCGTCGACCCGTGGCAGCCGCCTCGCCGCAGACTGCGGGAGCCGCGCTACGAGGCTATGGAGGCCGCGCTCGACCGTTCGGGGCCCGCCGGGCGGGCCATGATGTGCACCTCCGCCTCGGTCCAGGTCTGTCTGGACGCGGGCGAGGAGGAGCCGGGGCCGCTGGGGTACGGGCGGCGCTGGCAGCTCGCGCATCTGCTGGGCGCGGTGCTGGTGGCGGCGTTCGCCAACTCGCCGTTCCAGCAGGGCCGCCGTACCGGGTGGCGTTCCACCCGGCAGGCGCTGTGGGCCGAGCTGGACCCGGGCCGGGCGCTGGCGCCGGACGGTGGGCACGCTCCGCGCGAGGCCTGGGCCGCGCACGTCCTGGACGCCGCGGTGATGTGCATCCGGTGTGAAGCGGGCCCGTGGGAGGTGCCGGAGGGGCTGACCTTCCGCGAGTGGATCCGCACCGGGGCGCCCCGCCCGCCGGTCCGGGCCGATCTCGACTATCACCTCACGACGCTGTTTCCGCCGATCCGGCCGCGCGGTCACCTGGAGCTGCGCATGATCGACGCGCAGAACGGCCCCGACGGGTGGCTGGTACCGCTCGCCGTCGCCACGGCCCTGTTCGACGACCCGGAGGCCGCCGAGACCGTGTACCGCGCTGTGAAGCCGCTGGCCGAGACGGCGGGGACGGCCGCTCCTCCGCGCAATCCGCTCTGGACGGCGGCCGCCCGCGACGGCCTCGCCGACCCGGAGTTGCGGGCCGCGGCCACCGGCTGCTTCTCGGCCGCTCTGCCGGCGCTGGAGCGGATGGGCGCGAGCCAGGCGGTACGGGATTGCGTGGCCGACTTCACCGACCGCTATGTGGCCCGTGGGCGTTGTCCGGCCGATGACCTGACTGATCCGGGCGGCCTCACCGATCCGCGCCTGCTGACCGGCACCGGGGCGTCGGCCGACCCGCCGGACGGGCCCGCGCGCACCGCTCCCGGCTCCGTCGCCGGGCCGCCGCACTCGGATCTCCCGCCGCACTCCGGAAAGGCGGCCTCCGCATGACCGGGCACTGCGACCGCACCGAGCGGCGTCAGCACTCCGATGCCTTCGATCCGGCCCGGTCCGCCGGGCCCGCCGCCACCGGCTTCCCCGTCGCCCCCGGCACCGACCCCGAAGCCCTGCGGCAACGCGCCCTCGACGCGCTGCTGACCGCGCGCGAACGCACCGCGCTGCTCACCGACAGCGTGGACGACGGCGAACTGATTGCCCAGCACTCCCCGTTGATGTCGCCACTGGTCTGGGACCTGGCGCACATCGGCAACCAGGAGGAGCAGTGGCTGCTGCGCGCCGTCGGCGGCCGGGACGCTCTGCGCCCGGAGATCGACGGGCTGTACAACGCCTTCGAGCACTCCCGCGCCTCCCGCCCCTCGCTGCCGCTGCTGGCTCCCGCCGAGGCACGGACATACGCCTCCGACGTCCGGGGCCGGGCGTTGGAGCTGCTGGAGGGCGCACCGCTGCACGAGGGAGGACGTCCGCTGGAGCGGGCCGGGTTCGCCTTCGGGATGATCGCCCAGCATGAACAGCAGCATGACGAGACGATGCTGATCACCCATCAGCTGCGATCAGGTCCGGCGGTGCTGGCCGCTCCCCCGCCGCCGGAGCCGGTCGGGGCCGTGGCACTTCCCGACGAAGTCCTCGTACCGGCGGGCCCGTTCACCATGGGGACCTCGGCCGAGCCGTGGGCCCTGGACAACGAGCGGCCCGCGCACCGCCGCGATGTGGCGGCCTTCCGCCTGGACACCGCCCCGGTCACCTGTGGCGCCTACGTCCGCTTCATCGAGGACGGCGGCTACCGGGACGAGCGCTGGTGGGCTCCCGAGGGGTGGGCCATGGTCCGCGAACACGGCCTGGCCGCGCCACTGTTCTGGCACCGGGAGGCCGGGCAGTGGCTGCGTCGGCGGTTCGGGGTGACCGAGCCGGTGCCGGACGACGAGCCGGTGCTGCACGTGAGCTGGTACGAGGCGGACGCGTACGCCCGCTGGGCGGGGCGGCGGCTGCCCACGGAGACCGAGTGGGAGAAGGCCGCCCGGCACGACCCCGCCTCCGGCCGCTCCCGGCGCTATCCGTGGGGCGACGAGGATCCGACGCCGGAGCGGGCCAATCTGGGGCAGCGCCATCTGCGTCCGGCGCGGGCCGGGGCGTATCCGCAGGGCCGGTCGCCCTCCGGTGCGGGGCAGTTGATGGGCGACGTGTGGGAGTGGACGTCAAGCGACTTCCTGCCCTACCCGGGGTTCATGGCGTTCCCCTACCGCGAGTATTCGGAGGTGTTCTTCGGCCCGGCCCACAAGGTGCTGCGCGGCGGTTCGTTCGCCGTGGACCGGGTCGCCTGCCGGGGCACGTTCCGCAACTGGGACCTCCCGGTGCGGCGGCAGATCTTCTCCGGGTTCCGCACGGCGAGGGATGCCTGATGTGCCGTCACATCGCTTACGTGGGGGAGCCGGTGGCGCTCGGGGACATCCTGCTCAAGCCCCCGCACTGCTTGGTGCGGCAGTCCTGGGAGCCGCGCCGCCAGCGGTACGGCACGGTCAACGCGGACGGGTTCGGCGTCGGCTGGTACGCGGACGGCGACCCGGTGCCCGGACGCTACCGGCGCCAGGGGCCCGTATGGGGCGACGAGACCTTCACCGATCTGGCCCGGGTGGTCCGCAGCACCGCGCTGCTGGCCGCCGTACGGGACGCCACCGAGGCGGGGGCGGACGGGGAGGCGGCGGCCGCGCCGTACGCCGCCGGGCAGCTGCTGTTCAGCCACAACGGGGCCGTGCGGGGCTGGCCCGGATCGCTCGCCCCGCTGGCCGCCGCCCTGCCCGCCGAGAGACTGCTGTCCCTGGCGGCCCGCAACGACTCCGCGCTGATCTGGGCGCTGATCCGGCACCGGGCCGAGGCCGGGGACGAGGTGCCGCGCGCGGTCGCGGAGACCGTCCGCGAGGTCGCGGCCACCGCCCCCGGCTCGCGGCTGAACCTGCTCCTCACCGACGGGGCCACCATCACCGCGACCGCCTGGGGCGACACCCTCTGGTACCGCACGGTGCCGGGCCGCTCCACGGCGGTGGCCTCGGAGCCGTACGACGACGACCCCCTCTGGCGCGAGGTCCCCGACCGCACCCTGTTGGTCGCGACCTCCGCAGACGTCCTGCTCACCCCGCTCAAGGAGCCCCCCGCGTGAGTCCCTTCCTGCTGACCCGCACCCTGCCGGTGGACGCTACGGACGCGGCGCTGCGCGCCGACGTCCTCAGCGGCCTGACCCGGCACCCCAAGACGCTGCCGCCGAAGTGGTTCTACGACGCGCGCGGCAGTGAGCTGTTCGAGGAGATCACCCGGCTGCCCGAGTACTACCCGACCCGCGCGGAGCGGGAGATCCTGGAGGAGCGGGCCGAGGAGATCGCCGCGGTCTCGGGGGCTCGGACGGTGATCGAGCTGGGCTCGGGGTCGTCCGAGAAGACCCGCCACCTCCTGGACGCCCTGCCCCAGTTGCACAGTTACGTCCCGGTGGATGTGAGCGAGAGCGCACTGAGGGGCGCGGCCGAGTCGCTGCTCGCCGAGCATCCGGAGCTGCACGTGCACGCGCTGATCGCCGACTTCACCGGCGGTCTGGCCCTGCCGGGAACTCCGGGGCCCCGGCTGGTGGTGTTCCTGGGCGGCACGATCGGCAATCTGCTGCCGGAGGAGCGGGCGACGTTCCTGCACTCGGTGCGTTCGCTGCTCTCCCCCGGCGACGCCCTGCTGCTGGGCACGGACCTGGTGAAGGAGAAGGAGACGCTGGTGGCCGCGTACGACGACGCGGCCGGGGTGACGGCGGCCTTCAACAAGAACGTGCTGAGCGTCGTCAACCGTGAGCTGGGGGCCGATTTCCCGCTGGGAGAGTTCGAGCACGTCGCCGTGTGGAACGCGGAGAGCCGGTGGGTCGAGATGCGGCTGCGCGCCCGGCGGGCGCTGAGCGTGAAGATCCGGGAACTGGACCTGGTGGTGCCGTTCGAGGCCGGTGAGGAGCTGCGTACGGAGGTGTCGGCGAAATTCCGGCGGGAGGACGTGCGCGAGGAGCTGGCGGCGGCCGGACTGCGGCTGTCTCAGTGGTGGACGGATGCGGCGGGCCGGTTCGCCCTGTCGCTGGCGACGGCCGTCTGACGACCGGATCGGGCCGGTGAGCCCGGCCGCTCGAACACGGCCGCCCGCGTCCGGTCGGCCAGGGCGCGGCGACCGGGCTCACCGTCTGCGGGGATCGGCGCGAGGACGTCGACCTCGGCGGTGAGCCCGGCGGCCCGCACCACCCGCCACAGGGAGGCGGCGAGCGGGTCGTCCCCGACGAACGCGACGGCGCCCGCGGGCGGGCCGGAGGGCCCGGCGGCGCGGTAGGTGATGCGTACGGGCCGTACGGTCGCGCCCGCGTCGATCGCCGCCTGGAACACGGCGGGCCGGAACACGCCTCCGCCCCTTCCGCACCAGGTGCTGCCCTCGGGGAAGACCACGACCCGGGAGCCGGAGCGCAGGGCACCGGTGAGGGTCCGTACGGCTGCGGGCAGGGTGCGCAGCCGGTCGCGCTCGATGAACAGGGTGCCGCCGAGCGCGGCGAGCGGGCCGAGGACGGGCCAGCGCCCGATCTCGCTCTTGGCGAGCATCCGCCCGGGCAGGACGGCGGTGACGATCGGGATGTCCAGCCAGGAGATGTGGTTGGCGACGACCAGTTCGCCGGTGGTGGAACGCCCCTCGGGACGGCCGCGCACCGTGACCCGTACGCCGAAGGCACGCGGTACGGCGTCCGCCCAGCGCCGTATCAGCCGGTCGCGCGGGGCGGCCGGGAGCAGCGCGGCGAGCGGGGCGCAGGCCACCCCCAGCAGGACCAAGGCGCCGCCGGTCAGCAGCAGGAGTGCGGCGGGCAGCGGGGCGCGTACGGCTCCGGTGTGCCGGGCGCAGCCGTGCGGGGTGCACGGGGCGACGGGCAGCCAGGGGTTCGTGGTGGCGGGGCGGGCGCACGCCGGGTCGGGGCAGGCGCTCATCGCAGCGGGGCCAGCGAGCGGAAGTGGCGGAGGTAGCGGGGGTCGGTCCGGCGCAGCGAGAGCAGGACGTACAGGTCGGCGACGTTGAAGTCGGGGTCGTACGCCGGGGCTCCGCAGACCCAGGCACCGAGCCGGAGGTAGCCGCGCAGCAGGGGCGGCAGGTCCGCCCGGGAGCCGGTGGCCTGACCGTGACCGGAGGCGTCCCAGAGGCGGTGCGGGGTGACCCAGTGCTCCTCGGGCGCGAGGTGCGCTTCGCGTACGGTGTTCCAGCTGCGGGCGGCGAGCGTGCCGCCGTCGGCCAGTGGCAGGGAGCAGCAGCCCGCGAGCCAGTTGTGTCCGGTGCGTTCCATGTAGCGGGCGAGTCCGGCCCAGACGAGGGCGATGACCGCGCCGTCGCGGTGGGCCGGGTGGACGCAGGAGCGGCCGACCTCGACGAGGTCGTCGCGGATCGGGGCGAGCCGGGTGAGGTCGAACTCGCTTTCCGCGTAGAGGCGTCCGGCGATGCGGGCACGGTCCGGGGGCAGCAGTCGGTAGGTGGCGACGACGTCCCCGGTGGCGGTCTCGCGGACCAGCAGGTGGTCGCAGTACCCGTCGAAGGCGTCGCTGTCCAGACCGGGTTCGGGCCCGTCCAGCCGTGCACCGAGCTCCCCGGCGAACACGAGGTGGCGCAGGCGCTGGGCGTCGCGTATGTCTTCCTGGCAGGTGGCGAGAGAGACCCGGTAGGCGGGTTCAGCCTCGCCGGCCGGGGCCTGGGCAGGGGGTGACGCCGGGGCGGGGGTGGTGGCGCCGGGCAGCGGGGCGTGCGGGGCGGTGGGCAGCACGGTCATGGCGGTCTCCGGGGACGGATCGGCGGGGGATGCCGCCGGGTCGCCGCGGAGTGCGACGGCCCGGCCCCTTACTTCTTCCGTCACCGGCTGGATTCGACGTGACCGCTGTGGGGAGCGGGGATGTGCGACGGTTGAATCCGCGGGGACGCCGACCGGTCCCCCGGGGACGCCCGCCCCCGGTCGATCAGCTGCCCGCGAGCATCGCGGTGATGCGCTCGGAGGCGATCCGGGCCTCCCTCTTCGGGTCGCCGCCCTGGAGCACCGCCGTCATGTACGGCTTGATCGGGTTCTCCGCCTCCACCCGGGCCCACTGCGGGGAGTTGGGGGTGGCGCGGCCCTCGGTGGCTCCCTGCGCCATCGCCGCGGTGCCCTCGTCGCCCTCGATGACATGGGCGAGGCTCGGCTTGTTGGGGACGTAACTCATGCTCCGGGCGAGCTCCGTCTGCCACTTCTCGCCCGCCAGCGCCTTGACGACGGCGATGCCCGCAGCACGCTCGTCGGCCTTCTTCGGCACGATGAGATCCGAGCCGCCGGTGAATACGGAGCCGGGGGCCTTCGCGGTCTTTCCGGGAATGGGGAAGTAGCCGATCTTTCCCTTGAGTTCGGGATTCTTCTGCTCGATGAGCGCGGCGCTTCCGGGCATCGAGATGATCTGGGCGACGTCCCCCTTGGCGAATACGTCGTTCTGCGGGGGCTTCTCCTCGTCGGCGTCGGTCGGGCCGTCACCGAGCGCCTGGAGTTCCTTGTAGAACTCCATGCCCGCGAGGGCTTCTTCACTGTCCAGGGTGCCCTGCCAGTCGCCGCCGTCGTCGGCGGCGAGTTCACCGCCCTCGTCCCAGACGAACCCGGCGAGCACGTACCAGTTCTGACCGGCCAGGTACATGCCCTGGTTGCCTTGGGTGTTGAGCTTCTCGGTGTCGGCGATCCACTGGGCGCGGGTCTTCGGGGCGGAGTCGATGCCCGCCTCCTTGAAGATCTCCTTGTTGTAGATCACCACCCGGTTGGCCGCGTACCAGGGAATGCCGTACTGCACGCCGTTGATGCTGCCGGGCTGGGCGAGGCCGGGCAGCCAGTCCTCGCTGCCGAGGTCCCGCATCGACTCCAGGGTGAGATCACGCAGGCCGCCGCTCTCCGCGTACTGCGCGACCTG
Organism: Streptomyces sp. WZ.A104; assembly: GCF_002382885.1. Classification (GTDB taxonomy): domain Bacteria; phylum Actinomycetota; class Actinomycetes; order Streptomycetales; family Streptomycetaceae; genus Streptomyces. The sequence continues at coordinate 25,923 of NZ_NWVL01000053.1, read as the reverse complement.
CGTGTTTCCGACTTCGATCACGTCCGGGGCGTCGTCGCTCTCCAGTGCGGCAAGGACCTTGGGGCCGATGCCGCCCCACTCCTGGATCTTGAATTCCAGCTCGATCGAGGGGTTCTCCTCCTCGTACGAGCGGGTGAACTTGTCCAGGAAGCCGGGCGAGGCGCTGTTCTTCATCAGCCAGATCGTGACCGTGCGGTCTCCGCCACCCGAACCCGGCAAGTAGCCGCATCCGCCGAGCGCTACGGACGACACGAGCGCTACGGCTCCGGCGAGTATGCGGTTCTTCACGTGGTCACCTTCTGCAAAACGGCACGACGAAATCAGGACCCGGTGTGGGGGATTGCGGGCGGCGCTCGCACGGGTGTTTGGCTGAATTTTGGTATGGACCAATGAGTAGGTCAAGGCGCGCGCTCACCCCGCCCCACCTCGACCGCCCCCTCGCGGGACACCTCGGTTTGAGGCAACGTGGTCACAGGAGAGGAGACAAACAATGGCGAATCACACGTATCGGGTCACCGAGATCGTAGGAACCTCCCAGGAGGGCATCGACGCGGCGATCAAGAACGGCATCGCAAGAGCCGCGGAAACGTTGCACAATCTCGACTGGTTCGAGATTAATCAAGTTCGCGGCCATATCGAGGATGGCCGGATCGCGCACTATCAAGTCGGCCTGAAGGTGGGTTTCCGGCTCGACGAGAACACCTGATCAGGTGCGCCCGTCGCGCTCCTGCGCAGCCTTGAGCGCCTCCGACGGTTCGGCCCACCGGGCCCGCACCACGGCAAAACCGGCCACTTCCGCCGCGTCGCACACCAGCTCGTCGTCGTCCACGAGCACACGCACGTCCCGCGAGCGGCCGAGCCTCTGAAGGATCTCCAGCTTCGTGCGGCGCGCGGGGCGCCGGTCGTCGTTGCGCCGCATGAACAGGGTGCCCTCGGGCAGGCCCTGGCGGCTCAGCCAGCGCACGGTGTCCTTGCGGCACCGCTCGGGGCGTCCCGTCAGGTAGACGATCTCGCACTCATCGGCGCTCGCGAGCACCATCCGTACGCCCTCGGCGAGCGGCGGGTCGGCGGGAGCCGCCGCGAAGAAGCCGGACCAGTCCCGGCTCGCGCCTTCCAGGAAGTGCTGCCGGTGGGCTGTGTCGGCGAGCGTGCCGTCGAGGTCGAATACGGCCAGCGGCCGGGCGTCGTTGTTCACCCGGCCAGCTTAGGAAGCCCCGGCACCGGCCGCCCGTGAGGCCGTGACCCTGTCCTCTGTTCGGGCCGCGGGAATCCTCACCGGTGCGGGACGTTGATAGAGGGTGTGAGCTCTGTGATCGCCTCCACCCGGTTTTCCTTCCTGGACCGCTCCCGCACCCGCGAGGGGCACGACGGCCCCCAGGCGCTGCGCGACACCGTGACGCTGGCGCGGGAGGTGGAGGCGCTGGGCTACCACCGCTTCTGGGTCTCCGAGCACCACAGCGTGCCGGGCGTCGCGGGGTCGGCGCCGACGGTCCTGGCCGCCGCCGTGGCCGCCGCGACCTCCACCATCCGGGTCGGCACCGGCGGCGTGATGCTCCCCAACCACCAACCACTCGTCGTGGCCGAGCAGTTCGGGGTGCTCGCCGCCCTCTTCCCCGGCCGGATCGACATGGGGCTCGGCCGTTCCGTGGGCTTCACCGACGGCGTCCGCCGGGCACTCGGCCACGGCAAGGAGGCCGCGGAGGACTTCCCCGGACGCCTCGCCGAACTGCTCGGCTGGATCGACGGCACCCAGCGCGCCCATCCCCAGGTGCACGCCCGCCCGGCGGAGGGGCTGCGCATCCCCGCGTATGTCCTGGCCATAGGCGAGGGCGCGGCGGTCGCGGCCGCAGCCGGACTCCCCCTCGTCATCGGCGATCTGCGCGGCCGGGGGAAGGTGCTGCGCGCCATCGAGGTGTACCGCAAGGACTTCCGCCCCTCGGCCCGCGCCGAGCGCCCCGAGGTGATCGTCTCCGGCACGGTGGCCGTCGCCGCCACCGAGGAGGCGGCCCGGCGCCTGCTGGTCCCGGAGGCCTGGGCCATGGCGTACGCCCGCACCCACGGCAGCTTCCCCCCGCTGGCCCCCGCCGAGGAGATCGAGGGCCGCACGATGACGGCCAAGGAGCGTCAGCTGTACGAGCGGGGGCTCGACGGGCACATCCACGGCACCGAGGAGCAGGTGACCGAGCAACTGGAGACAGCGATCAAGGAGACCGGGGCGGACGAGGTGCTCGTGACGACCAGCACGTACGACCGCGAGGCACTGGCGGACTCGCTGCGGCGACTGGCCGGAATCGTACGGCAGAGCGGCTGAGCGGGCCGCGTCACAGGGCGGTGCTCAGGTCAGCCCCCGCTTCCCGTTCCGCGGCCTGCCGCCGGTGGGCGGCCACCCGTTCACGGGTCGCGCACCGGCGCGAGCAGTCGAGCAGCGGCGGCGGTCCGGGTCGCGAGCCGCCCCGACCGGCTCGCACAGCCCGCCGCGCCTAGAATCGAACCGTTTGCCCCTTCTGGCCGCCGCCCCCTCCCCCACCCCCGTACGGAGCCCATCCCCATGCACTCCCCCCACGATCCGTACGTCCGGGTGCGCGGCGCGCGCGAGCACAACCTCCAGGACGTGCATGTCGACATCCCGCGCGACACCCTCACGGTCTTCACCGGGGTCTCGGGGTCGGGGAAGTCCTCGCTGGCGTTCGGGACCATCTACGCCGAGGCCCAGCGCCGCTACTTCGAGTCGGTCGCACCCTACGCGCGGCGGCTCATCCACCAGGTGGGCGCGCCCGCCGTCGGGGAGATCACCGGGCTGCCGCCCGCCGTCTCCCTGGAGCAGCGGCGCTCCGCGCCCGGGGCCCGGTCGTCGGTGGGGACGGTCACCACGCTCTCCAACTCGCTGCGGATGCTGTACTCCCGGGCCGGGGACTATCCGGCGGGCGCCGAACGCCTCGACTCCGACGCCTTCTCCCCCAATACGGCGGCCGGGGCATGCCCCGAGTGCCACGGACTGGGGCGCATCCACCGGACGGACGAGGAGCTGCTCGTACCGGACCCCTCGCGGTCGATCCGGGACGGGGCGATCGCCGCCTGGCCGGGTGCCTGGCAGGGGAAGAATCTGCGGGATGTGCTGGACGCCCTGGGGTACGACGTCGACCGGCCGTGGCGCGAGCTGGACGCGAAGGACCGGGAGTGGATTCTGTTCACCGACGAGCAGCCGGTGGTGACGGTCCACCCGGTGCGGGACGCGGGCCGCATCCAACGCCCTTACCAGGGAACGTATATGAGCGCCCGGCGCTATGTGCTGCACACCTTCGCCGACACCAAGAGCCGCACCCTGCGGGCGAAGGCGGAACGCTTCCTGACCAGTGTGCCGTGCCCGGCGTGCGGCGGGAGCAGGCTGCGGCCGGAGGCGATGGCGGTGACGTTCGCCGGGCGGACCATCGCGGAGCTGGCCGCCCTGCCCCTGTCCGACCTGGCCAACGCGCTCTCGGCGGCCGGTGCGGGCGGCGAGGAGACCGCGCGGGTGCTGACCGGGGATCTGCTGGCCCGGATCGGGACGGTGACCGAGCTGGGGCTCGGCTATCTGAGCCTGGACCGCACCGCTCCGACACTCTCCTCGGGTGAGCTGCAACGGCTGCGGCTGGCCACGCAGTTGCGCTCCGGACTCTTCGGTGTCGTCTATGTCCTGGACGAGCCGTCGGCCGGACTGCACCCCGCCGACACGGAGTCCCTGCTCGCGGTGCTCGGTCGGCTCAAGGAGGCCGGGAACTCGGTGTTCGTGGTGGAGCACCAGATGGACGTGGTGCGGCGGGCGGACTGGCTGGTGGACGTGGGGCCGCTGGCCGGGGAACACGGCGGGCGGGTGCTGCACAGCGGGCCGCCCGAGGGGCTGGCGGAGGTACCGGAGTCGGCGACGCGGCGGTTCCTGTTCCGCGAGGGCGACGAGCCGTCAGCCGTACGGGAGCCGCGCAGGCCCTCCGGGTGGCTGCGGCTGTCCGGCGTGGAGCGGCACAACGTGCGCGGGGTCGACGCGGCCTTCCCGCTCGGGGTGTTCACGGCGGTGACCGGGGTGTCGGGGTCGGGCAAGTCGACCCTCGTCGGCCAGGTCCTCGCCGGGGTGCTCGCGGACCGGCAGTCGGGCGAGGAGGCCGGGGCGGGCGTGCAGTACTGCGCTTCCGCGACCGGACTTGAGGCCGTGGACCGGCTCGTCCAGGTCGACCAGAAGCCCATCGGCCGGACGCCCCGGTCCAACCTGGCCACGTACACCGGGCTCTTCGACACGGTACGGAAGCTGTTCGCGCGGACTCGGACGGCACGGGAGCGGGGCTACACGGCGGGGCGGTTCTCGTTCAACGTGAGCGGCGGGCGGTGCGAGACCTGCCAGGGCGAGGGGTTCGTCTCGGTGGAGCTGCTCTTCCTGCCCAGCACGTACGCGCCCTGCCCGGACTGTCACGGCGCCCGCTACAACCCGGAGACCCTGGACATCACCCTGCGCGGCCTGACGATCGCTCAGGTGCTTGATCTCACCGTGGAATCGGCTGCCTCCTTCTTTGCCGGGACCCCGGCCGCCGAGCGCGCGCTGACCACGCTGCTGGACGTGGGGCTCGGCTATCTGCGGCTCGGGCAGCCCGCCACCGAGCTGTCCGGCGGCGAGGCGCAGCGGATCAAGCTCGCCTCCGAGCTCCAGCGCACGCGGCGCGGGCACACGCTGTATCTGCTGGACGAGCCGACGACGGGGCTGCATCCGGCCGATGTGGAGGTGCTGATGCGGCAGTTGCACGGACTCGTCGACGCGGGGAGCACGGTGGTGGTCGTGGAGCACGACATGGCCGTGGTGGCGGGCGCGGACCAGGTCATCGATCTGGGGCCCGGGGGCGGGGACCGGGGCGGGCGGATCGTGGCGACCGGCACGCCGGAGGAGGTGGCGCGGGCGGCGGGGAGCCGTACGGCACCCTATCTGGCGAAGGCGTTGCGGCGCTGATCCCGTACGGCTCCCGCACTGTCGCAGCCGTACGGGATCAACACCCGCTTCAGCGGCGGACCTTGCGCGTCGCGCGCAGCCACTCCTTGTTCATCGCGGCGATCGACGGCAGCGGGATGCCCTTCGGGCAGGCGGTCGCGCACTCGCCGGTCAGGGTGCAGCCGCCGAACCCCTCCTCGTCCATCTGGGCCACCATGTCCAGCACCCGCGTCTCGCGTTCCGGGGCGCCCTGCGGCAGGACGCCCAGGTGGTTGACCTTGGCCGAGGTGAACAGCATCGCCGAGCCGTTGGGGCAGGCGGCGACACAGGCTCCGCAGCCGATGCACTCGGCGTGCTCGAAGGCGAAGTCGGCGTCCGGCTTGGGCACGGGGGTGGCGTGTGCGTCGGGCGCGGTGCCGGTGGGGGCTGAGATGTAGCCGCCGGACTGGATGATCCGGTCGAACGAGGAGCGGTCCACGACCAGGTCCTTGACGACCGGGAAGGCCGAGGCGCGCCAGGGCTCGATGTCGATCGTGTCGCCGTCGGCGAAGGACCGCATGTGGAGCTGGCAGGTGGTGGTGCGCTCCGGGCCGTGGGCGTCGCCGTTGATGACGAGGCTGCACGCGCCGCAGATGCCCTCGCGGCAGTCGTGGTCGAAGGCGACGGGCTCGTCACCGGCGAGGATGAGCTCCTCGTTGAGGGTGTCGAGCATCTCCAGGAACGACATGTCGGCGGAGATGTTGTCGACTTCGTAGGTGGCCATGGCGCCAGGCGTTTCCGCGTCTCGCTGGCGCCAGACGCGCAGGGTGAGCTTCATGCGTAGCTCCGCTGGGTGGGGTGGACGTCACTGAAGACGAGGTCTTCCTTGTGCAGGACGGGGGCGCCACCGGTGACGGTGAACTCCCAGGCGGCGGCGTACGAGAACTCCTCGTCGCGCCGCTCGGCCTCGCCGTCCGGGGTCTGGGACTCCGCGCGGAAGTGGCCGCCGCAGGACTCGGCGCGGTGCAGGGCGTCGAGGCACATGAGCTCGGCGAGCTCCAGGTAGTCGACGATGCGATTCGCCTTCTCCAGCGACTGGTTGAACTGTTCGCCGGTACCGGGGACCTTGATGCGCCGCCAGAACTCCTCGCGGATCTCGGGGATTCTGGCGAGCGCCTCGCGCAGTCCGTCCTCGGTGCGGGCCATCCCGCAGTACTCCCACATGAGTTCACCGATCTCGCGGTGGAAGGAGTCGGGGGTGCGGTCGCCGTCGACGGAGAGCAGCAGGTTGATCCGGTCCTCGGTCTCCGCCACCACCTCTGCGACGGCGGGGTGTTGGGCGTCGGGCTTCTCGGTGTGCGGGTTGCGGGCGAGGTAGTCGTTGATCGTGGAGGGCAGGACGAAGTAGCCGTCGGCGAGGCCCTGCATCAGCGCCGAGGCACCGAGCCTGTTGGCCCCGTGGTCGGAGAAGTTCGCCTCGCCGATCGCGAAGAGGCCGGGGATGGTGGTCTGGAGGTCGTAGTCGACCCAGAGGCCGCCCATCGTGTAGTGCACGGCGGGGTAGATCCGCATCGGGACCGTGTAGGGGTCCTCGTCGGTGATCCGCTGGTACATCTCGAAGAGGTTGCCGTACTTCGCCTCCACCGCCTTGCGGCCCATCCGGCCGATGGCCTCGGCGAAGTCCAGGTAGACGCCCTGCCCGCCGGGGCCGACGCCACGCCCCTCGTCGCAGACGTTCTTGGCGGCGCGGGAGGCGATGTCGCGGGGCACCAGGTTGCCGAAGGCCGGGTAGATGCGCTCCAGGTAGTAGTCGCGCTCGTCCTCGGGTATCCGGTCGGCCGGGCGGGCGTCGCCCTTGGCCTTGGGGACCCAGATGCGGCCGTCGTTGCGGAGCGACTCGCTCATCAGGGTGAGCTTGGACTGGTGGTCGCCGGTGCGCGGGATGCAGGTGGGGTGGATCTGGGTGAAGCAGGGGTTGGCGAAGTAGGCGCCGCGCCGGTGGGCCCGCCAGATCGCGGTGGCGTTGGAGTTCATGGCGTTGGTCGACAGGTAGAAGACGTTGCCGTAGCCGCCGGTGGCCAGGACGACCGCGTCGGCGAAGTAGGTGTCGATCTTCCCGGTGACGAGGTCGCGGGCGACGATCCCGCGCGCCTTGCCGTCGACCACGATCAGGTCCAGCATCTCGGTACGGGCGTGGAGTTCGACGTTGCCCGTGGCGATCTGGCGGGAGAGCGCCTGGTAGGCGCCGAGGAGGAGCTGCTGTCCGGTCTGACCGCGCGCGTAGAACGTACGCGAGACCTGGACGCCGCCGAAGGAGCGGTTGTCGAGGAGGCCGCCGTACTCGCGGGCGAAGGGGACGCCCTGGGCGACGCACTGGTCGATGATCTCGACGGAGATCTGGGCGAGCCGGTGGACGTTGGACTCCCGGGCGCGGAAGTCGCCGCCCTTGACGGTGTCGTAGAAGAGCCGGCGGATGGAGTCGCCGTCGTTGCGGTAGTTCTTCGCGGCGTTGATACCGCCCTGGGCGGCGACCGAGTGGGCGCGCCGGGGTGAGTCCTGGAAGCAGAACTGGACGACGTGGTAGCCCTGTTCGGCGAGGGTGGCGCCGGCCGATCCGCCGGCCAGTCCGGTGCCGACGACGATGACCGTGTGTTTGCGCCGGTTGGCGGGGTTCACGAGCTTGGCTTGGAAGCGGCGGGTGTCCCAGCGCTCGGCGACGGGGCCCTCGGGGGCCTTGGTGTCGACGACGGGCTCGCCGGTGGCGTAGTGCGTGTAGTCGGGCATGTCAGCTCACCACTCCGGTCATGACGGCGACGGGTACGGAGATGAAGCCCACCGTCAGCGCCGTGGCGAGGAGGTTGGCGAGGGTCTTCAGGATGCGGTCGCGGGTCGCGTTGCCTACGCCCAGGGTCTGCGCGGCGCTCCAGAAGCCGTGCTGGACGTGCAGGCCCATGGCTAGCACGGCGACGATGTAGATGACGTTGCCGTACCAGGTCGAGAAGGTGTCGATGACGTTCTGGTACGGGTGCCCGGCCTCGAAGCTCGTGTGGACGGTACCGGTCGTCAGGTCGAGGATGTGCCAGACGATGAAGAGGGCGAGGATGATCCCGCCCCAGCGCATGGTCCGGGTGGCGTAGTCGGCACGGGCCTTCTTGTGGACGTACTTGGCGGGGCGCGCCCTGATGTCGCGGCGGCTCAGCTGGTAGGCGGAGATGCCGTGCAGCACGACGGCCGCGACCAGCCCCACGCGGACGATCCACAGCGCCCACTCGTAGTGCAGGACCGGTTCGCCCAGCGTGCGCAGCCAGTGGGCGTACCCGTCGAACGTGCCGGGTCCGAAGAAGATCTTCAGGTTCCCGGCCATGTGGACGACGAGGTACCCGAGCATGATCAGGCCGGAGACGGCCATGATCGTCTTCTTGCCGACGGTCGAGTCCCAGAGCGTACGCGTCATGGACGGCCGTCGGTCCGTCCGCGTTGCCAATGCCATGAACCTGACGGTAGGGGCGAACGACCTGATCAGTCCAAGACATGGTCTGGCTGATCTCCATAGGCAATCACTATCGATGGGCGTTATCGTCGCCCTATGCACTTCCAGCAGCTCACCTATTTCGTGGCCGTCGCCGAGACCCGGCACTTCACCCGGGCCGCCGAGGCGGTGCATGTGTCGCAGCCTTCGCTCTCCCAGCAGATCCGGGCACTGGAGACGGAGTTGGGCGCCGAGCTGTTCAGCCGGGCCCGGGGCAATATCGCCCTCACCGACGCGGGCGAGGCGCTCCTCCCCCTGGCCCGGCGCATCCTCGCCGACGCGGAGACCGCGCGGCAGGAGGTGCAGGAGCTGGTGCAGCTGCGCAGCGGCCGGGTGCGGCTCGGGGCGACGCCGAGTCTGTGCACGGGTCTGCTGCCGGACGTTCTGCGCGCCTTCCATGACCGGCACCCGGGGGTGCGGCTGCTGCTGGAGGAGGGCGGCTCGCACGACCTCGTACGTCAACTGGCGCGCGGTGCGCTCGATCTGGCCCTGGTGGTGCTGCCGCTGCCCGCCGGGTCCCCCGCGCTGACCACCGTGGAGCTGCTCCACGAGGACCTGGTGGTGGTGTCCTCTGCGGCGGAGCCCGCGCCGGGGCGCGGCGGGCGGGTGCGGATCGCCGATCTGCGTGACGCCCCGATGGTGATGTTCCGCCACGGCTACAACCTGCGGGAGCTGACGCTCGCCGCGTGCCGCGCGGAGGGGTTCGAGCCCTCGTTCACGGTGGAGGGCGGCGAGATGGACGCGGTGCTCGGTTTCGTACGCGCGGGGCTCGGCATCGCCGTGGTGCCGGGCATGACCGCGAACCGGGCGGGCCACGATCTGCGGAAGACCCCGCTGGCGGGGGCCGGGCTGCGGCGCACGATCGCCCTGGCCCACCGTAGCGACGTCGCCCCGCCCCGGGCCGCGCGCGAGCTCCAGCGGATGCTGCTGGAGCTCGGTGCGGCCTCGGGCTGAGCCGGGGCGCCGGACCTCGCCCGGCGCCCGGCTGAGACGGCGCCCCGCCCGCCCGGTTCGGACCGTGCGCCCGGCCCTTCCCGTCAGACCGCGTCGGCCAGGAGCAGGGAGTGGATGCGGTCCGGGGCGCCGGGGCGGGCGTAGTACCAGCCCTGGGCGGTGTCGCAGCCCAGTCGGCGCAGCTGCTCGGCCTGGGCGCCGGTCTCCACGCCCTCCACCGTCACGGCCAGCTCCAGGCTGTGGGCCAGGGACACGATGCCCTCCACGATCTTCAGATCGACCGGGTCGGCCGGGTGCTGCTGCATGCCCCGGGTGAAGGAACGGTCCAGCTTGAGCACGCTGACCGGCAGGCGGCGCAGGTTCGCCAGGTTCGAGTAGCCGGTGCCGAAGTCGTCGAGGGCGATGTCGACGCCCATCTCGGCGAGCTGCCGCAGCGGCTTGAGGAGATCGTCGTCGGCGCCGATCAGGGCGGATTCGGTGACCTCCAGGCACAGCGCGCCCGGCTCCAGGCCGGAGCGCTCCAGCACGTCGACCGTCTCGGCGACCAGGCGGGGGTGGTGCAGCTGGGTCGGCGAGAGGTTGACGTTGATCCGCAGGGGACCGCCGTCGCTGTGCCGCTCCTGCCAGAAGTTCGCCTGCCGGACGGACTCCTCCAGAACCCAGCGCCCGAGGGGCACGATGAGGCCGGTGTGCTCGGCGAGCGGGATGAACCGGTCGGGCCCCAGCACCCCGTACTGGGGATGGCACCACCGTACGAGCGCCTCCGCACCGTGCACCGTGCCGTCGCCGAGGTGGACGAGCGGCTGGTACTCGATGAAGAACTCGCCCCGGTCCAGCGCCGCCGGGAGCGCGGTGGTCAGCCCGTGCCGGGTGATGGCACGGGCGTCGGCCTCCGCGTCGGCGAGCTGGTAGCGGTTGCCGCCCGCCGCCTTGGCCCGGTACATGGTGATGTCCGCGCTGCGCAGCACCTCTGCGGCGCTGCGCTCCCCGGAGGGCCCCTCGACGACGCCGATCGAACCGCGGACGGTGAGTTCACGGCCGTCCAGCCGGATGGGGGCGGCCAGCACGTTGAGGATGCGGCCCGCCAGTTCGTCCACCTCGTCGGCGGTGTCGGGGCCGGTGGTCAGGGCCACGAACTCGTCGCCCCCGAGCCGGGCGACCATCTCGCCGGGTGCGGTGGCACAGCTCTGGAGCCGGTCGGCGACCTCGACGAGAAGGCGGTCGCCCGCCGCGTGGCCGAGGCTGTCGTTGATCGCCTTGAAGCCGTCGAGGTCGAGGTAGCACAGGCCGAAGCGGGTGCCGTCCCGGGCGGTGAGGGCCTTCTCAAGACGCTCGAAGAACAGCGTCCGGTTGGGCAGTCCGGTGAGCGCGTCGTGGGTGGCCTCGTAGCGCAGCCGCAGGTTGAGCAGGCGCCGTTCGGTGGTGTCCTCCATCAGCGCGAGCTGGTACTGCGGGCGGCCTTCGGGGTCGCGCAGCAGGGAGACGGTGAGGTTGGTCCACAGGACCGTACCGTCGTTGCGGTAGTACGCCTTCTCGACCCGGTAGTGGTCGCGTTCGCCGCGTACCAGCTCGTTGTAGAACTTCCACACCTGGGGCGAGTCCTCGGGGTGGACCCACTCGTTCACCTTGTGGCTGCGGACGTGGTGCTCCAGACCGCCGAACATCTTGGTGAGGGTGTCGTTGACCTCCAGGACATTGCCGTCCAGGTCGGCGATGCCGATGCCGACGGCCGCGTCCTCGAAGACCGCGCGGAACCGCGCCTCCGTGGCGTGCAGGGCCTCTTCGGCGTGCGAACGGGCCGTCAGCGCCGAGCGGGCGATGGCCTCCTGCTCGGCGAGCGTGCGCTCACGCAGCGCCTGGGAGAAACCGGCCGCCAGCGTGTGCTGGATGCGGGCGCAGCGGGCCCGCCCGTCCTCGGTGGACAGGACGCCGGGCCCGTTGTGGCCGCAGTAGAGGACGAGGTAGGAGTCGACGACGCCGAGCGTGGAGCTGAGGGCGTCCGGGTCGGTGCAGTGCGCGTCGACCAGGGCCGCGCCGACCCGCTGGGCGGGCGAGGCGTCGAAGGGATGGGCGTGCAGGATGCCGTTGAGCTCGCGTGCCAGGGGCAGCAGATGCTCTTCGAACTCGGGCCGGGTCAGGGAGGTGGCCGTCAGGGGAAAGATGGCCCGGCTCCAGATCCTGGCGAATCTCCGGAGGCGGCCTTCGGGACCGTCCGGTTCCGTGTCCGGCTCACCGGACGCCTGGGCGGGGATGCTCACGCCTTGCGCCCAACCCCGGCGAAACCCGAGAAGGCGTACGGGTCTTCCTGCCCCGGCGCCTGCGGGGTGTCGGGCCGCCATTCGGGCATCGACACGAGTCCCGGCTCGACCATCTCGTAACCGTCGAAGAACCGGCCGATCTCCTCGCGCGAGCGCATGATCAGCGGGTTGCGGATGTTCCGGTAGACGCCGACCGTCCCGTCGGCCTCCTCCCTGGGCAGTGGGATGCCCTCGTACGAGGCGTGGGTCAGGACGATCAGGCTGCCGGGGGCCAGCGCGTCGCGCAGTTCGGCGACCGCGGCGTACGGGTCGTCGGCGTCCTCGACGAAGTGGAGCACCGCGACCAGCAGCAGGGCGACCGGGCGGTTCAGGTCGAGCAGCCCGGTGATCTCCGGGTGCGCCAGGATGTCCTTGGGGCGGCGCAGGTCGGCGGCGGCGGTGACCGCGCGGCCGTTGCCCTCCAGCACCGCCTGGCTGTGGGCGACGGCTACCGGGTCGTGGTCGACGTACGCCACCTTGGCCCCGGGGTCGGCGGCCTGGGCGACCTCGTGGACGTTGCCGAAGGTCGGGATGCCGGAGCCGATGTCGAGGAACTGGTCGATCCCGGCGTCGACGGCATGGCGGACGGCGCGGCGCATAAAGGCCCGATTGGCCTGCATGATCTTGGGGAGGCCCGGGAGGAACTCCATGGCCTTGCGCGCGGCTTCCCGGTCCACCTCGAAATTGTGCGATCCGCCCAGATAGAAGTCGTACATGCGAGACACGCTCGGCACCGAAATGTCAATGCCCTGCGGTGCCCAGGCGGGACGCTCCATCGATGTCTCCAACAAGTTCGCCACGGCGATCCGGCCATGTTCATGGTCAGTGTTGACCAGAGGCTACTGATCGGCCGCCAAGAGGGCGAGTGGAAACGGAAATTAGCGGTCCGTTATTGGTCACACTCCGGTGGCATGTGCGGCCGGTCCGTCGCTGCGCGTATGCACACAGCGACGGACCGGCACTCCGGGCGCCGTTTCCCGGTGGTTCGGGGCCACTTGGGGCTCCTGGGCGGTTATTCGCCGCTGCCGCGATTACTTGGCGGCACCGACGAGTTTCGAATCGGGGGAAACGGCATACCAGGTGCCGCCGACTCCTTGACCGTTGGTGTCGCCGGGCTTCGAGTCACCGGCGAACGTATAGATCGGCCAGCAGTCGATGGTCTGCTGCTTGATGCCGTCAGGGCGGTCGAAGGTGACGAATCCCTTCGTCGTCACTCCGTCCACCTCGCTTTTGGCCACGGGAGCGACTACCGGCCACTTCTTGAGGCAGTCGCCCGTGCACGCCGTCTTCATCGGCCATGCGGAGTCCTTGGTGAACCGGTAAACGGTCATACCGCGGCCGTCCACCACGATGTCGCCGAGTTTCGGGTCCTTGCGGACCGAGAGCCCCGCGGGGTCGGCGGGCTCGGCGGCGCCCGCGCCCGCGCTGTCGGCGTTGACCGCCGCCTTCTTTCCGTCGGGGGCCGAGGCGAACCAGGTCCCGCCGACCCCCTGCCCGTTGACCTGACCCGGTGCGGTGTCCTTCGCGTACCGGTACATCGGCCACCCGTCGATGGTGAGTTGCTTGGTGCCGTCGGCCCGGGTGACCTCCCCGAGCAGTTCGTCGTCGGTGCCCGCGGCGGCCACGGCGTTGCCCGCGCCCACCACGGGCCAGATCGCCGCGCACTCGCCGTCGCAGTTCGACTTGGGCGGGTTCGCGGTGTCCTTGTCGAAGCGGTAGAGCGTGAAGCCCTCGCTGTCGGTGAGCACCTTCCCGAGCTTCTTGCTGTCCTGCACGCCGAGTTGACCGGCTTCCTTCGTTTCGGCGGCGTCCGCGTCGGCCCCGGAGCCGTAGCCGCCGCCGGCCGAACCGTACCCGCTCTCCGCGGGCTGCTGGGCCGGGGCCGCGTTGCCGACGGACTGTCCGTTGGGCGAGGCCGCGCCGTTCTCCTGACCGCACGCCGTCGTGAGCGTCAACAGGGCCGCGGCGGTGACCGCGAGCGAGGCGTTGCGCCAGGTGTTCATGTCGACTCCCGTAGTACTTCGTCGTATCGCTGCCGATGACGACGCGTGACCGCGTCGTTCATGGCCCTAGGTACGGGGCGGCGACCGGTTCGCGTTCAAAGGGAGGCGGAGAAGAATTACGGCGGGGCGTGATCACCGCGCAAACACGAATGGCCCATTATCCCCACGATCAGGGGAATCACCCGGAAGTCCCGCGTTTCCCCCGGCTGCGTGGATCATGCTCCCCGTCGTGTACGGATCACGCATCGGGCGGCTCACGGCAGCCGCCGCACTCCTCTGGCTGATAGCCGTACCGCCGCCCGCGACCGCCGACAGCTGCGCGGTGGCCTCGATCGGACGGGACGACGGCAGTTCCTCGGTCGCCGTGGCGGGCGACGGGGGGTGCGCGGCGGTCTCCACCCCGGAGCCGCCACCACCGCCGCCCCCTCCCGAACCTCCACCGCCGCCACCTCCACCGCCACTTCCACCTCCGCCTCCGCCGCCGCCTCCACCCACTGCGGCACCACCGCCGCCGCCCGCACCGCCTCCGCCTCCGCCTCCGCCGAAGCCGTCGGCCTCACCGGAGCCCTCGGTGCGGGTGCGACCGGCGGCGCCCCGGCCCGTGGCGCGGCCCGCGTACCGCAAACCGACCCGCAAGGAGCCCCGGAGTGGACCGTCTCTGGTGTCCCTGACCCTGCTGATCACCGCCCCCGCGGTGTTCGCCGTCGCCGTGCTGCGGCCACGATCGTCTCGCTGACCAGGAGAGATGCATGTCCGAATGGCTCGTACTGAGCATTGCCATGGCGTCAGCCTGCGCGGTCGTCCTCACGATCGCCGTCCTGAACAACCGGCGGATCGGGGATGACGACGACCCGTCCGAGACGCCCGACGTCATCGAGTACATGACGATGATGATCGGCGTGGTCTACGCGATCGTCCTGGGCCTGGCCATCGCCGGGGTGTGGGAGGGCCGCAGCGCCGCCCAGGAGTCCGTGCGCCTGGAGGCGCAGGCGCTGCACGAGGTACAGGCGCGCGCCTCCGTCTACCCGGCCGAGGTCCGCGACCGCATCCGGGCGGACGTGGACGCCTACGTCACCCACGTCGTCGACGACGAGTGGAAGGCGATGTCCGAGCGGGGCGGACTCACCGAACGCGGCACACAGCTGCTGGACCGGGTGCGGGCCGACGTCACCGACTACGAGCCGCAGACCGACCACGAGGGGCAGGCCTACCAGCCGCTGGTCGACCAGGTGGCGGCGGCGGACGACGCCCGCAGCTCACGGGGGCAGAACGCCGAGGCGACGATGCCCGGGGTGGTCTGGTTCGGCCTGATCATCGGGGCGCTGGTGACCGTCGGGCTGATCTTCACCCTCCAGATCCGCAGAACGTTCCGCGAACTGCTGCTGGCAGGCCTCTTCAGCGCGCTGATCGCCTTCCTGCTCTTCCTGATCTGGGACTTCGACGCGCCCTTCGGCCGGGGCGTCTCGGCGACCGCGACACCGTTCTTCGACCTCTTTCCGGACGCCACCCGCTGATGCCGCGCTCCCCCGCCCGGTGCGCCGGCCGGGGGACCTGACTGCCCCATTCGCCGGACCCCGATCGCGCACGGTGGGGACCCCTCCTAGCGTGTCGGGCATCGAGGTGCATTTTTCCTGCTATGTGGAAATACGTTCCGCAGCTGCCCCTCGGGGAACCCGGAGGATCCACCATGCGCGCGATACGTGTCGCACCGCTCGCCCTGCTCGGCGCAAGTGCCCTGACGCTGATCGCCCCGTCCGCCGCCCTCGCGGCTCCGGACGGGGCCACCAGCACGTTCAACCCGACGATCACCCCTTCGGTCATCGCGCCGGGCGGCCGCGTCACCCTCGGCGCCGGCGGGTGCACGGGCGAGACGACCGTCAGCTCGGGCATCTTCGACACGACGGTGATCCCGAGCGGCAGTACGACGGCCACCGCCACCGTCGACACGGACGCCCGCCGCGGCGCCGTCTACGCCGTCACGTTCACCTGCGGCTCCACCGGCACCTCTCGCAACGTCAACCTGACCATCACGGGCGGCGCGACAAGTACCCCCACCCCGGCCCCCAGGGTCCCGACCGCGAGCTCCACGGCCCTTGTCCCGGGCGGCGTGCGCGGCGGTCTCGGCGGAAGCTCCGGCACCACCGACACGGTGGAGGTCGCCGCCGGGGCGGGCCTGGTGCTCGCGGCCGCCTCGGGCGCCCTCTACTTCGCCCGCCGGCGCAACACCGCCCGCCGGCACTGAAGCCGTCACGTGCGCCGCACGACAGTCGCCCCGGGTCCTGATCCAGGACTCGGGGCGACGGGCGTATCGGGCCGGGCGGGAGGTTCGCCGCCCTAGAACGCCGCATGGCTCGTCCGCCGACGCCGGACGAGGAAGACCGCACCGCCGACGGCCGCCGCGGCCACCAGACCGCCGCCGACCTGCATCTCCACGGAGTTCGGGCCCATCGAGCCGCCGAGGCCGCCCTGCGCGCCCTGACCGGCGAGCACGGTGAACTTGTGCGTGGCGATCCGGTCGTTGTCGCTGCACTTCACCGAGAGGTGGTAGTGCCCCGGCGTGGTGTTGTGCCGGATGTGGGCCGTGGCGTGACCGGTGCCCCCCGCGGAGAGCGTGGTCGTCGGGAACGCGTTCGACCAGACCTTGCCGCCGTGGCCGCAGCCCTGCGCCGTGACCTTCATGGTGGCGCCCTGATGAACCGAGTACGGGTTGACGGTGACGTTGCTCGGACCGTTGGTGGCGGCGGCCATGGGGGCCGCGAGCCCGACGGCCGCGAATGCGGTCGCGGTGACCGCGAGAACGCGTGAAGCGCGCATCGTGTGAACCTCCTGCGGGAAACGCCCCCGGAGGCTTTTCCTCCGGGCTGGATCGACGAGAACGCCTCCCATGACGAACACTCACCAGCGGACCGGCGGCTCGCACTTCGGCACTGCTCCACCCCGGTGACGCGACACGCCGTCAGGAAACCCCGTGAGCTGACGGAGTCGCAGGTCACAGACCATCAAAACTTTTATCCGCTCATTACTCCGATGGGCAGCCGTCCGAGGCGGCGCCAATTCGCCCGCCACCCGTTCGCTCTTCTCTGATCGCCGCCCCGCCGCAGCGCCCCTAGCGTTCACAGCGTCGCGACGAAGGGAGAACCATGGGCCGGGACTACGCCGGTGGCGAGCGGACCAGACGTGTGCCCTGGGGTGCGGTCGCCCTGGTGATGCTCACCGGCCTCGCCCTCATGCGCAACGGCACGGAGTTCGGGGAGGCGGGCCCGCCCCAGCCCGCCGCCGCCGCCTCGTTGGATCTGAGCCAGGACGCCCCGGTGCCGCAGGCCGAGGGCGAGCCGGTGCAGCCACTGCCCTACGCCCCGGCCTCGCGCGTGAAGATCTCGTCGATCAACGTCGACGCCCCCATCGTCGATGTGAACCTGGACGCGGGCGGCTGGATCGACGCCCCGCCCGCCGAGGACCCCAACCTCGCCGGTTGGTACCAGAACGGCATCGCCCCCGGCCAGCGCGGCACCGCCGTGGTAGTCGGTCATGTCGACAACAACTCGGGCCCCGCCGTCTTCTACGGCCTCGGCTCGCTCCAGAAGGGGCATCGCGTCGAGGTCACCCGCTACGACGGCAGGGTCGGGATCTTCGAGGTGTACGGGGTCGAGGTCTTCTCCAAGAACAACTTCCCCGGCCCCCGGGTCTACGGCGACACCGGCCACGCGGAGCTGCGGGTCATTACCTGCGGCGGCGGCTACTCGAAGGCGGGCGGCTACGACGGGAACGTGGTGGTCTTCGCCCGGCTGGTCGACACCCGCTGAGTCCGCCGGACAGGGCTGTGCCCCCGGCCGAGAGCCGGGGGCACAGCCCTGCGCGACGTGGCTCAGACCCGGTGCGGCACCGTGATGCGATAGCCGGAGTCGAGCAGCCGGGGCAGGTAGCGGCGCAGGGCCGCGACGCTCTGCGAGCGGTCGCCGCCCGCGTCGTGCGAGAGGACGACCACGCCCGGCGCCGCCCCTTCCAGCACCCGGCGCACGATCGTGCCCGTCCCCGGCTCCTTCCAGTCGAGGGTGTCCACGGTCCAGGCCATGGGCTCCATGCCCAACTCGGCCCCGATCTCGAACGAGTTGCGGTTCCACGCACCGTACGGCGCGCGGTACCAGAGCGGCGGTGTCCCGAGCGTCGCCTCGACCACCTCGCTGGTGCGTCCGAGCTCGTCGCGGATCGCGGCGCGGGACAGCTCCGGGATCAGCGGGTGCGACCAGGAGTGGTTCCCCACCACATGGCCGTCGTCCGCCATCTCGCGCAGCAGGTCCCGGTTGGCGTCCGCCATCTCGCCGCAGACGAAGAACATCGCGCGGACCCGGTGCTTGCGCAAGGTGTTCAGGATGTCCGGGGTGTACAGCGGATCGGGGCCGTCGTCGAAGCTGAGGACCATCGAGTGCCCGAGGTCGGGGAGGTGCTCGAAGGGCCGGGTGCGCACCGGCGGCCGGGCCGGTCTGAACCGGGGCGGCGTCCTCGCCGTCATGGGTTCCAACCGGTACGGGGAGGGCCTGCCGCGGACGCCTGCCGGGGGTCCCGCCGCGGCGGCGGGCGGGGTTCCGGCGGCCCGTGCGGGGCGGGTGGGCGTCGACGCCGGGTCGGCGACGATCAGGTGCAGGGCGGTGGCCGTTCCGAGGCCGAGGGCGACTCTCAGCAGGGTGCGGCGCTCGGGTCCGGTGTGATCACTTCTCATGGCCAACTGCTCGCACGGCTGGCCGTCCGGCCCGGTCGCCGACACCGGGCATCGACCGTTTTGCACCCGATCGACACAGTATGCTCGCCGTGAGGATGTTCCTCGCGATGAGCGCGAGGGGGCTTCCCGGGCCGTGCCGCTCGGGCCGAGCCGATAGCCTCGGAGCCGTGACAGAGCAGCAGCCTCATCAGTTCGAACGCGGCACGGACGGCCCCAAGGTGATCGTCGCGGGGCTCGACGGCTCCGACCCGTCGATGCGTGCGGCCGCCTACGCCGCCGGACTCGCCCGGCGGCAGAACGCCATGCTGGCCCTGGTCTACGTGCAGCCGGTGCTGACCGCGAGCGCGGCGCTGGGTGTGCCGATGGGCGATGCGACGGCCGAGGTGGCAGAGGACCTGGTCACCGAGATCCGCGAGGCGACGGAGCGCTTCCGGGACGCGTGGGACGTGCGGTGGGAGTTCCACACCTTCCGGGGCGACCCCTACAACGGGCTCGTGACGGCGGCCGACGAGCTGAAGGCGGACGCGGTGGTGGTCGGGGCGTCGGAGTCGGCGGGGCACCGCTTCGTCGGCTCGGTGGCGGTGCGCCTGGTGAAGGCGGGGCGCTGGCCGGTCACCGTAGTGCCGTGACCGCTTCCCCGGCCGCCTACTTGCCCATGAGGAGCCCGTCCGCCTCCGCACCCCGGCCGAGGACGACGGTCCGGATGCGGTCGCGGACCTCGCGCAGATGCCCGGCCCCCTGGTCCGGGGTGGCGTTGAGGTTGACGGCGCGTCCGGTGACGGTGTCGTACCACTGCGGTACGAACTCGGCCTTCTTCACGGTCCAGCGCTCGCCGGGCTTCGCGGGCGGCGCGAAGGTGAAGCGCCCCATCGAGCCCTGGTTGCCGCGCGGGTCCTGGGCGCCCTCGTAGTTGATCATCGCCCCGGCGATCTGGTCGCCCATGCCGTAGACGACCCAGGTGCCGTTGACCTTCTCGTACGCCTGCGGGACATGGGCGTGGGTGCCGATGATCAGGTCGATGTCGGGGCGGCCACCGTCGGTGGAGGCGGTGAGCCGCTGGGCGAGTTGAAGCTGCTCGGCATCCGGTTCGTCCTGCCATTCGGTGCCCCAGTGCGCGGAGAGCACGACGACGTCGGCGCCCGCCCGGCGGGCCGCCCGGGCCTCCTCGATGATCTTCCGCTCGTCGATCAGGTTGACCGCCCAGGGGCGGCCCGCCGGCAGCGGGATGTCGTTGGTGCCGTAGGTGTACGCGAGGTGGGCGACCTTGGCCGCGCCCTTGCCCGGCCCGGCGGGCAGGATCGTGGGCCGGGCGGCCTCGGCGGCCGTGCGGGCGGACCCGGCGTGCCGGATGCCCGCCTTGTCCAGCGCCCCGAGGGTCCGCCGGATGCCCTCGGCCCCGTCGTCGAGGGTGTGGTTGGAGGCGGTGGAGCAGGAGTCGTAGCCGGTGGTGCGCAGGGCGGTGGCGACCTCGGGCGGCGACTTGAAGTTCGGGTAACCGGTGTAGGGGCCGCCCTCCTTCCCGTACACGGTCTCCATGTGGCAGATGGCCAGGTCCGCCGCCGAGACGACCGGGGCGACGCCCGCCAGCATGGGGGTGAAGTCGTAGCCCCGGCCGCCCGAGTCGGCGGCGGCGCGGTCGATGACGGAGGAGTGCGGCAGGATGTCGCCCGCGGCGATGAGGGTGAAGGGGCGGGGCCCGTGGGCGTCCTGGCCGGCCGCACCCCGGGCCGCGGCGGGCGTGCTGGGTGCGGCGGCGGGGTGCTGCTGCCCGGTGCAGCCGGTGGCCGCGGCGAGCAGGAGGGCGAGGGCGGCCACGGCGCCCGGTCGGATGCGCTGCGTCATCTGCTCGACTCCACGTTCGGATGATTACGACCATCCGACTAAATAGATCGTCATACCGCAGAAGCAAGGAGCATTGCCGTATACCTAGCTGAACTGGTCGTACCGGCCGACCCCGACGGCCCCTCGACCGTTCACCGCACCATTCGCCGCACTGAGCGACCGCTCGTCGCACGCCTCGGCACACCACCTGTTCCCGCGCCCCCGAATGCGTTCGTATACGCCCGTCGGAGCGAGGCCGTCAGGGGCCTCGGCGGGAGAGGACGTCCATGAACACCACGACGACGACCGATGAGCGGGCCATCGCGGAGTTGCAGCGGGAACACGGCCCCGCCCTGTTCCACTTCCTGCTCGGCCTGACCTTCGGGGACCGGCAGCGGGCGGAGGATCTGGTGCAGGAGACACTCGTACGCGCCTGGCAGCACCCCGAGGCGTTCGAAGCGCCCTACGACTCGATGCGGCCCTGGCTGTTCACCGTCGGCCGTCGCCTCGCCATCGACGCGCGCCGCTCCCGCCGGGCCCGCCCGGTCGAGGTCAGCGACACGGTACTGGAGAGCACCCCGGCCGCCCAGGACACCGCGGACTCGGCCGTCCGCGCCCTGGACGTCCGCGAGGCGGTCCGCACCCTGAGCCCCGAGCACCGGGCGGTGCTGGTGCAGATCTACTTCCGCGGGATGAGCGTCGGCGAGGCGGCCACCGCGCTCGGCATCCCCGCCGGGACCGTCAAGTCCCGTTCGCACTACGCCCTGCGGACCCTGTCGCGCACCCTGCCCGGCTACTCCCCCGAGGGCGATCGCTCCCTTCTGCCCACGCGGGGCGCCCGCCCCCGGTTCAATGCTGCGTGAAGCCCGGTACCGGACGAGGAAGAGAGGCGAGACGGGATGCGTCCCGAGACAAGCGATGGGACCGGTGGGAACGGGCTGCCGGTGCCGATGGCCTGGCTGTCCACCGAGTACATCGCCGACGAGCTGTTACGGACCGGCGACCTGATGGAGCCGACGACCCTGGAGTTCCGGGCGGGGCGCGACGCGCTCGCGCTGACGATGTTCCTCAGCGAGTACCTCCGGGACACCCCCGCGCCCCGCGCCCTGCCCGAACCCCGTGTCGACGAACTGCGGCTGCTGACCGCGTACGGGAGCACCTGGCGCAGCTGGGTCTGTGAGCGGCTGGATGAGGCGGGCCGGCGGGCCGCGCCCGGTGACCCCGATCTGGCGCTGGCGCGGGCGGCCTGGCGGTGGCTGGAGGAGACCGAGCTGCTAGCCGCGGACCTGGACGCGATCGGGCCGCCCGTGCCCCGGGAGCCGGTGGGGGCGGGACCGCACGAGGAGGGCGAGGTCCAGGTCTGGACGCCCGCGTGGCAGCTGGGGCTGCCGCTGGGGCATCTGGCCGTGCACCTGTACTGAGCGCCGCGCTCAGGAACCGTGCACCCCCGCACGGTACTTGGGCAGCCGCAGCGTGACCTTCATCCCCGCCCCGACGCCGGTTTCGATGACGAGCCCGTAGTCGTCGCCGTACACCTGACGCAGCCGCTCGTCCACGTTGAGCAGGCCGATGCCGGTGGAGGTGCCGCCCTCACCGCGCAGGATCTGACGCAGCCGTTCGGGGTCCATTCCGGTCCCGTCGTCCTCGATGACGACCTCGGCCTCCGATCCGGCGTCGAGCGCGCTGATGGTGATGCGGCTGCGGGTGACCGCCCCTTCCAGACCGTGCTTGACCGCGTTCTCCACCAGCGGCTGGAGACACAGGAAGGGCAGCGCGACCGGCAGCACCTCGGGAGCGACCTGGAGGGTGACGGCGAGCCGTTCACCGAACCGGGCCCGCACGAGGGCCAGATACTGGTCGATGGAGTGCAACTCGTCCGCCAGGGTGGTGAACTCCCCGTGCCTGCGGAACGAGTAGCGGGTGAAGTCAGCGAATTCCAGGAGCAGTTCACGGGCCTGCTCGGGGTCGGTGCGGACGAACGAGGCGATCGCGGCGAGCGAGTTGAAGATGAAGTGCGGGGAGATCTGCGCCCGCAGCGCCTTGATCTCGGCCTCGATGAGCTGCGTACGGGAGCGGTCCAGCTCGGCCAGCTCCAGCTGGACGCAGACCCAGCGGGCCACCTCCCCCGCCGCTCTGGCCAGGACGGCCGACTCGCGCGGGGCATAGGCGACGAGCGCGCCCAGGACCCGGTTCTCCACGGTGAGCGGGACGGCGACGGCCCAGCGCAGCGGGCAGTCGAGATCGCCGCAGCCGCTGTCGAAGGCGGTGTCGCGGCCGTTGTCCAGCAACCCCCTCAGATGGTCCATCACGTCCTTGCCGTGGTGGTGCCCGGCCCCGTCCCAGACCAGCACCCGGTCCCGGTCGGTGAGGCAGAGGGCATCCGTGCCGAGCAGCGAGCGCAGCCGCCGGGCGGCCCTGCGGGCGCTCTCCTCGGTGAGGCCGGCGCGCAGCGGAGGCGCGGCCAGCGACGCGGTGTGCAGGGTCTCGAACGTGGCGTGCTCGACGGGGGTGCCGACGTCGCTGGGGCGCAGCGGGCGGGTGGCGCGGCGGCCCAGCCGGTACCCCGCGCCGAACAGCAGGGCGGCCAGGACCACGAGTACGGCGACGGCTGCCCCCGTCATCGGTCCCTCCCGGCGGCCGCCCGCGCCGAGGTGAGGGCCTCGGGGAGGTGGAAGCGGGTCATCGCCGCGTTGGTGCCCGGCGGTATCCGCCCCGGCGTGGCGAGCGAGACCAGGATCATCGCGAGGAACCCGACGGGCACGGACCACACGGCGGGCCAGGCCAGCAGCGCGTGCGGCCAGCCGGGCGGGGTCACGGCTCCGCTGACCGTGATGCCCACCGCGAGCAGGGCGGAGCCGCCGCCCAGCAGGAGACCCGCGACGGCCCCCGGCGGGGTGAGCCGCCGCCACCAGATGCCGAGGACGAGCAGCGGGCAGAAGGAGGACGCGGAGACGGCGAACGCCATGCCCACCGCATCGGCCACCGGCACCCGGCTCACCAGCAGAGACCCGGCGAGCGGCACGGCGACGGCGAGGACCGTGGCGAACCGGAAGTGCCGCACCCCGCGCCCGGGCAGCACGTCCTGGGTGATGACCCCGGCGACAGCCATGGTGAGCCCGGAGGCGGTGGACAGGAACGCGGCGAACGCCCCGCCCGCGATCAGCGCCCCGAGGAGGTCGCCGCCGAGCCCGCCGATGACCCGGGCGGGCAGCAGCAGCACGGCGGCGTCCGCGTCGCCCCCGTACCGCAGTTCGGGGGTGTAGAGCCGGCCGAGCGCCCCGTAGATCGGCGGCAGCAGGTAGAAGAGGCCGACCAGGGCGAGCACCGCGACGGTGGTGCGGCGGGCGTCGCGGCCGTTGGGGCTGGTGTAGAAGCGGACGACGACGTGGGGCAGGCCCATGGTCCCGAGGAAGGTCGCCACGATCAGCCCGTAGGTGGCGTACAGCGGGTGGTCGGCGCGGAAGACGGCGAGCTGGTCGTCGAAGCTGACCCGGGGCCGCCCGTCGCCCTGCCAGGCGAGGACCAGGAAGAGGGCGGGGACGAGCAGGGCGGTGAGCTTCAGCCAGTACTGGAAGACCTGGACGAAGGTGATGGAGCGCATGCCGCCCGCCGCGACGGCGGCCGTCACGACGGTGGCGACGAGGACGTCCCCGAGCCAGCCGGGCGCGCCGGTGAGGATCTTCAAGGTGAGCCCGGCGCCCTGGAGCTGCGGCACGAGGTAGAGCCACCCCGCCCCGACGACGAGCGCGCTCACCAGCCTTCTGACCTGCGGCGATTCGAGACGCCCTTCGGCGAAGTCGGGCAGGGTGTACGCCCCCGAGCGGCGCAGCGGGGCGGCGACGAAGACCAGCAGCACCAGGTATCCGGCGGTGTAGCCGACCGGGTACCAGAGCATGTCGGGGCCGTGGACGAGGACGAGCCCGGCGATACCGAGAAAGGAGGCGGCCGACAGGTATTCCCCGCTGATCGCGGCGGCGTTGAGGCGGGGGCGCACGGTGCGCGAGGCGACGTAGAAGTCGGAGGTCGTACGGGAGATGCGCAGGCCGAAGCCGCCGACGAGGACGGTGGCGAGGACGACGAGGGCCACGGCCACCCAGGACGCCATGGGGGCGGGGGTACTCACGAGGCGGGGCGGCCCTCCACCAGCCGGGCGAAGTCGCGTTCGTTGCGCTCGGCCCGGCGGACGTACCACCAGGCGGCCAGGGTGAGCGGCGGGTAGGTGGCGAAGCCGAGCACCGCCCAGACCAGGGCGGAGCTGTTCAGCGCGGCGAACAGGAGCGGCAGGGTGCCCGCGACGAGGGCCAGCACACCGAAGACGGTGAGGGCCGCCCGGAGCTGGCCGCGCATCAGGGAGCGCACATAGGCGCCGCCGAGGGCGGTCTGCTCGTCGATCTCCGACTGGGTGCGGTGGCGGGGCAGCGGGCGCACCCGCCTCGGTTCCCGCGTGACCACTTCGCGCCGGGGGGATGGCTCTGCGGACATGGGCTCGGAGTGTAGGCGGCGGCGGGTGCTGGTGGGAAGGGACCGCCGAAGAACGCAGCAGGTCAGCGACGGCCCCGCACCCTCCTTCAGCGGCCGCCCTGACGCATGAGGAGGTCGCGCAGGGCGCGGGTGTGGCGACGGCTGACGGCGAGCTCGGCCTCCCCGATGCGGACACTCATGCTCCCCGCGTCCAGGCGCAGTTCGTCGATCCGGTTCAGCGCCACGAGGTGGCGGCGGTGTATCCGGACGAACCCGCGGGTGCGCCAGCGCTCCTCCAGGGTGGTGAGCGGGATGCGGACGAGGTGGCTGCCGGTGGCGGTGTGCAGCCGCGCGTAGTCGCCCTGCGCCTCGGCGTACGCGATCTCGTCGACGGGGACGAAGCGGGTGACGCCGCCGAGCTCGACCGGGATCTGGTCGCTCGCGCTGTCGTGTACCGGGGCCGACCGCTCCCCCACCTGTTCGGCGACGCGGCGCACGGCCTCGGCGAGGCGTTCGCGGCGGACCGGTTTGAGGACGTAGTCGACGGCCTTCAGGTCGAAGGCGTGGACGGCGAAGCCCTCGTGCGCGGTGACGAAGACGATGAGCGGGGGCGCGGCGAATCCGGCGAGCAGCTGGGCGACGTCGAGGCCTGTGAGCCCCGCCATGTGGATGTCGAGGAAGACGACGTCGATGGCGGACGGGTCGTCGGGACCCGCGTCGACCGCGCTGCCGATGAGGCGCAGCGCCTCGGTCGCGCCGGTGGCTCCCTCGGCGCTGCGGATGCGCGGGTCGGCGCGCAGGAGGTAGAGGAGTTCCTCCAGGGCGGGTTGTTCGTCGTCGACGGCGAGTACGCGCAGCATGGGCCGGAGTTTAGGGGGTGCGGGGCGGCTCGGGGCGGGCCCGGCCGCGATCCGCCCAGCACCTCCTGGGATGTCCCGGGCCCGGTGGCGTGAGTGATTGGCAGCTGGTTCCCGTACCGCAGTACATGCAGACGACCGAACCCCACATCCGGGTGGGGGCCTATGCGCTGGGGGTGCTCGGGAGGGCCGACGCCTTCCGGTTCGAGGAGCACCTGGGGGACTGTCCCGGGTGCCGTGCGCGGGCGCGCGAGTTCGCCGGGGTGGCGCACTCGCTGGCGGTGGCCGGTCCGCCGGTGACGCCGGGGCCCGGGCTCGCGGAGCGCCTGACGGGCGCGGTGGCGGCGGGCCGGCGCC
>NZ_NWVL01000052.1 GCF_002382885.1 Streptomyces sp. WZ.A104 | reverse complement strand
TGGAGCGGCCGGTCCCGGGCGCCGACGGCCGCGCCCCTTGGCCGCCCTGCGCCGCTCGGCCCGCCCGCCGGGGGCGGGGGCGGGCCCGTCCGAGATGCGGCTGAGGACCTCGGTACGGGGCTCTGTGCGGGAATCGGTACGGAGCTCGGCGGCCGGGTCCGGGCCCAAGTCCCGGTCCGGGCCCAGATCCCGGTCCGAGTCCGGGTCCGGGGCGAGGGCCCGCCCCCCCTGCTCCTCGGGCGACGCTATTCGCCGGGGGGCCGCCGTCCGGAACCCCATCGTCTCGTCGGGGCGCGACACCGGTCCGGGGGCGAGCACCGAGGCCGGGTGAGCCGCGTCGGGGACCGGGGCGAGCACGGAGGTCGCGTCGAGCGCGGGGACCGGGTCCGGCGCGAAAGCCGCTCCCGGCACAGCGCCCGCACCCGTCGCAGAACCCGCGCCAGGCACGGAACCCGCTTCGGGCGCAGGCGGCCGCTGGGAGCCGTACCAGTCCCGTTGGTAGCCCTCGGGGTCGTACCACTCGTCCGGCGCTCCCTGGGGCTGCTGGAGGTCCTGGTAGGCCCTCTGCTGGGCCTCGGGTGCCGGCCTGCCGGGAGCAGGATCGTCCGGTCCGTCCTGGGCGCCCGAGATGTTGTCCGCCCGGAACCACGGCGAGGCGTGCTGCCGCGGGAGGGGATCGTTCAGCGGATCCGTGAGGCCGCCCACCGCCGCCACGAACCCGCCGTCGGTCCCGTACGCCCCTTGCGCGTACGGGCCGCCCTCCTGGCCGGCGTCCTCGGGGCGGCCCGGGTTCACGCGGCGGCCTTGCCCACCACCGGCGCGAGCCCCGCCGACCGCGCGACGGCCCCCTGGTCGCCGCACTGCTCCAGCCAGTTGGCGAGCATCAGATGGCCGTGCTCGGTGAGCACCGACTCGGGGTGGAACTGCACACCCTCCACGGCCCGGTCACGGTGGCGCAGCCCCATGATGATGCCGTCCGCCGTGCGGGCCGTGACCTCCAGCTCCGGTGGCAGCGCGGCCGGTTCGGCGGCGAGCGAGTGGTAGCGGGTCGCGGTGAAGGGGGAGGGCAGCCCGGCGAAGACGCCCTTGCCCTCGTGGGTCACCGGGGAGGTCTTGCCGTGCAGCAGCTCGGGGGCCCGGTCGACGACACCGCCGTACGCGACCGCCATCGACTGCATCCCCAGACAGACGCCGAAGACCGGAACGCCGGTGTCCGCACAGTGCCGGACCATCTCGACGCAGACGCCGGCCTGCTCGGGCGTGCCGGGGCCCGGTGAGAGCAGGACCCCGTCGAAACCGTCCTGGGCATGGGCGGTGGTCACTTCGTCGTTGCGCAGGACCTCGCACTCGGCGCCGAGCTGGTAGAGGTACTGGACGAGGTTGAAGACGAAGCTGTCGTAGTTGTCCACGACGAGGATGCGTGCGCTCACTGGCCGGCTCCTGCTCCACCGGCGCTCTCGCCGTCGACGGTCACATCACCGAACGGAAGCAGCGGTTCCGCCCACGGGAAGACGTACTGGAACAGGGCGTAGACGACCGCCAGAACCAGCACGAGCGAGATGATGCTCCGCACCCATGCGTTGCCCGGCAGATGCCGCCAGATCCAGCCGTACATTCGACCCCTCCATTCGGTACCCGCACCAGACTAGAGTGCCGCGGCCGGAGCGGGGGTCAGCTGTGGAAAACCACGAGTCGGGCGCGGGCCGGGCGCGAGTCGGGCGCGGGTCGGACGCGGGTCAGCCGGTGAGGTCCGGCGGCTTCCCCTCGGCCACCGGCCGGGTCGCGTCCAGGTGGGCCCAGGCGATCAGCCGGTGGCTGCTGCCCCACTCGGGCTCACAGGTGGTGAGTGTCAGATAGCGGCCGGGCTCCTCGAAGCCGGAGCCGCGCGGCACGGGGTCGACGACCGCCGTGTCGGTGGGCACGGTCCGGTACGGCTCCTTCGCGATGCGGTACGTGAACCAGGTCGTGCCGTCGTTGACGATCACCGCGTCCCCGGGGCGCAGCTTCGGGAAGTCCTTGAAGGGGTCGCCGTACGTCCGCCGGTGCCCGGCCACCGCGAAGTTGCCCGTATCGCCGGGGCGGGCGGTTCCGCTGTAGTGCCCGAGCCCCTTCTGCAAGGTCCTGGCCTCGGTGTTCTCCAGCACCGGCCACTCCCAGCCGGAGCCGAAGCGGGGGATGTGCATCGTCGCGAAGGGCTTTCCGGCGCGGTACGGGGCCGGAGCGGCCGCGGGGGAGGGCTCGGCGGAGACGGAGACGGAGGGGGAGGGGGAGGGGCCGGTGGAGGCGGGTGGCGGGGCGGGCGTCACCGGCTGCCGGGCCCACTGGCTGTGCAGGCTGTCGATCTCGCCCTCGGCGGCGTCGGCCGCCTTCACCCCGGTCCAGAACAGGATGTGGACGACGAAGAGCACGATCAGCGTGCCCACGGTGATGCACAGTTCGCTGAAGGTTCTGACGACGAGTCGCACCGACAGTCGTAACGACACCGGACGGCCTCCCCGGGGGATCAGCTCGGGTTCACTCCGCAGGCTTCGCGTAGTGGAGATCCACTGTGCCCGAGTAGCCGGGAAGAGTCACCGCCTCGTTCTCGTCGACTTTCCAGCCCAGCCCGTACGCCTTCACATACAGCTGGTAGTTCTGGATCGCGGTGGAGTCGTCGAGCGCCCGCTTGAGCCTGCCCGGGTCACCGATCGCGGTGACCTTGTACGGCGGGGAGTAGACGCGGCCCTGGAGGATCAGGGTGTTGCCGACGCAGCGCACCGCGCTGGTGGAGATGAGCCGCTGGTCCATCACCTGGATTCCCCGGGCCCCGCCCTGCCACAGCGCGTTCACCACGGCTTGCAGGTCCTGCTGGTGGATGACCAGGTCATTGGGCTGCGGCTCGGGGTAGCCCGGGTTGGCGGTGGCGTCGGGGGGCGCGTCGTCGAGGGTCACGCTGACGGAGTCGCCGGTGATCTCGGTGGTGCCCGCCGCTTTCTCCAGGGCCTCCAGCTTGGCGTCCTCGGCCTTGGTGGAGCCGTCGTCACGCTGGGCGAGGGCCTCGATGTCCGAGCGCACAGCCGCTGTCGACTCGTTCAGCTCGGCGTTCTTCTCACTGCGCTCCCTGATCAGGTCGGAGAGCTTGAGCAGGGAGGAGTCGCTGCGCAGATCGGTGCCCTTGGCGGCGTTGGCGCTGGTGACGAAGATGAGTCCGGCCAGGGCGAAAACCGCAGCGGTGAGTCCCCGGGCCGCCCACACGGAGGTGTGCCGGGCCGGGCCTTCGGGGGAGTCGGCAGAATTGCTCAACGTACCCTTATCTCATCAGGCGCCAGGGAAGCACTACGCTAACGGACGCTTGGGGGAGGCAGCATTCCCCCTGGCACCCGCCCCCGGCGCCCGCCACAGATCCCTGCGCGGTCACGCAGCGCATCGACAGGAGAGTCCCTCGTGCCGAAGTCACGTATCCGCAAGAAGGCCGACTTCACGCCGCCCCCGGCGAAGCAGGCAACGGCCATAAAGCTGACCAACCGCAGCTGGGTGGCTCCGGTGATGCTGGCCCTGTTCCTCATCGGACTGGCCTGGATCGTGGTGTTCTACGTGACCGAAGGCGATCTGCCGATCGACGCCCTGGGCAACTGGAACATCGTGGTCGGCTTCGGCTTCATCGCCGGTGGCTTCGCCGTGTCGACGCAGTGGAAGTAGAGCGGACCCCGGTCAGCTCCACTGATTCCTGCGCGGCACCACTGGTACCTGCACGGCTCCGCTGATACCCGTGCGGCACCCACCCGCGCAAGCCATGCCCTGAGTTACCCACAGAGTTATCCACAGCCGGGGGAAAAGGTCAGACGATCTGTGGATAACCTCCACTCAAGTTGACGCCGGTGTGACTGCAGCCTCCCTCATCGAGGGGGGGCTGCACTCCGTGGATCAGATGAGAAAACCCAGGTCAGCGACAAGGGGCACAGATGTTCCTCTCGCCCCACGCAAGATTTCGCGCACACTGTGGACAACTTCGGTCACCCTGGGGGTGAAGAGCCCCATTCCGCTCAGGTGAGCGCGATCGTCCTGGCTGCGACGATCCCGAGGGTGACCAACAGGACCAGCGCACAGGTGCCGGCCTGCACCAGCGTGCGGTGCTCGCGCGGGGCGTGCACCATGCCGAGAGCGATGGCGACGCCCGCCACCAGACCGCCGACGTGCGCCTCCCAGGCGATACCGCCCCAGGTGAAGGTGAAGACCAGGTTCAGCGCGAGCAGCACCAGCACCGGGCGCATGTCGTAGTTCATCCGGCGCATCAGGACCGCGGTGGCGCCGAACAGGCCGTAGACCGCGCCGGAGGCGCCGAGCGACCCCTGGTTCGGCGCGGCGATCAGGTAGGTCAGCGCGCTGCCCGCGAGGCCTGACAGCAGATAGAGCGGGAGATAGCGGGACCGGCCGAGCGCGGCCTCCAGCTGTCCGCCGAGCCACCACAGCCCCAGCATGTTGAACCCGATGTGCCACACCTCCTGGTGCAGGAACATCGAGGTCACCAGGCGATACCACTGGCCCTCGGCGACGCCCTCGATGGACCCCGGCGGCGGAGTGGGGTCCCAGGCCCGCCCGAGCAGCGTCAGATCGTTGAGCAGGGTGGGACCGGCTGCGGCGACCAGGACGAAGACCGCCAGATTGATGCCGAGCAGGATCTTGGTGACCAGCCGCGGGTCGGCGGCCACCGTCCCGCCCGCCAGGGTGCGCGGACGGCTCGCCGCCGGGTGGTGGCCGGTGCCGGACCCCTGGCGTACGCAGTCGGGACACTGGAAGCCGACCGAGGCGCTGACCATGCACTCGGTGCAGATCGGCCGCTCACAGCGCGTGCAGCTGATCCCCGTCTCGCGGCCCGGGTGCCGATAGCAGGTCGGCGTCGGCACGCCGCCCGCCGAGGCGTCACGGTCTGGCGGCGGCTGCTGGTCCATCGCTCCTGGCCTGCCTCTCGGGTCCTCGTGCTTCCGGCGGCGCGGACGCGACCGCCCCGCCGGCCCGCTATGAACATGTACGGACGGGCGGGGCGGTTGGTTCCCGGCCGGTGTCAGCGGCGTGCAGCGGAGCGGTCGGCGGGCGTCAGCGGGTCTCGACGACCACCGACTCGATCACCACGTCCTTCAGGGGACGGTCGGTGCGCGGGTTGGTCGGGGTGGCCGCGATGGCGTCGACGACCCGGCGGCCCGCGTCGTCGGCCACCTCGCCGAAGATGGTGTGCTTGCCTGTCAGCCAGGCGGTGGGTGACACCGTCAGGAAGAACTGCGAGCCGTTCGTCCCCGGCCCCGCGTTGGCCATGGCCAGCAGATACGGCTGGGTGAAGCCCAGCTCGGGGTGGAACTCGTCGGCGAACTGGTAGCCCGGACCGCCCGTGCCGTTCCCCAGGGGGTCTCCGCCCTGGATCATGAACCCGCTGATGACGCGGTGGAAGACCGTACCGTCGTACAGCCGGTCCGTGGTGGTCTCGCCGGTCTCGGGGTTGACCCACTCACGCTGCCCGGTGGCCAGCTCGACGAAGTTCCTGACGGTCTTGGGGGCGTGGTTCGGCAGGAGCCGGATCTCGATATCGCCCTGATTGGTCTTCAGAGTGGCGTAAAGCTGCTCGGCCACGATCCGCCTTCCCTCATCCTTCGCTGACGTCCGCATCCTCCGCCGACGTCCGCCGATCCTCCCACGGACCGGGAAACGTACGGCCGGATGCCGGGCGAAACGGCGCGTTCAGGAGCGAACCGTGGCATTGTCGTCGGCACACTTCGGATACACCGTTATGACCCCAAACGGCGATCATGACCCGGATGCCCGTCCCGCATGCCGGTCATGGCCGCGGCAGGCATGATTTCGAACTGGGCGGACAGGCGGAGTACCTACCCGCCACCAAGGAGGAGGATCCCGTGACCCGCATCGACAGCGTGCGCGCCGCAACCGACTCGGCGAAGTGCAGCGCGCGGCACGCCGCGGAAGTGGTGGCGCCCTACGCCGGCACGGCCAAGGAGCAGGCGACCCATTACGCGCACGAGACCCGCGTGCGACTCGCACCCAAGGTGACCAAGGCGGCCGAACAGGCCCGTGTCCAGTACGACTCCCATCTCGCACCGCGCATCGAACAGGCCCGGAGCCATGTGCCGCCCCGGGTCGACGAGGCCGCGCAGCGTGCGGCGGCCTCGACCAGGAAGGCCGCACGGAGCGCCGCTGATTACACCGCGCCGCGCGTCGAGCACGCCCGCGCCGTGGCCCAGCCCATGGCCGAGCAGGCCTCCGCCCGCAGCGCGGCGGCCCTTGCGGCGCTGCGTACGCAGGTGACGGCCAAGGAGATCCAGAAGCTGGCCAGGAAGCACCAGCGGCGGGCCAAGGCGGGCCGGGCCGCGAAGGGCTTCCTGGTGCTGGGGGTCCTCGCGGGCGGCGCCTACGCCGCCTGGCGCTGGTGGGACAAGCAGGCCAACCCGGACTGGCTGGTCGAGCCGCCCGCCCCCACCGAGGTCGGCGACGAGCGTTCGCCGCTCAGCTCGGTCGACGGCAGCGACCGGTCGGACCTCGACCCGGAGGTCCGCGCCAAGCAGGCCGAGGCCGAGGCGGGCAACGGGGACAACCCCGGCCCGGACGACCGGCCCTGACGGCGAAGGCCCGAGGAGAGCACGAACGCGGCTGCGGAACCACCCCGGTGGTTCCGCAGCCGCGTTCGTTCGTCGCCCTGGCTGCTCGCGCCCTCTCTACTTGCTCACGGCGAAGCGCATCAGGGCCTGCTCGTCCCCCTGCTTGATCTTCCCGGTCTCGTTGATCACCTGGAGCTTCCAGCCCGCGCCGTCCCGGATCGCCTTGGCCACCGCGCAGCCGTTGTCCTGGGTGAGCATGCTCGGCCAGATGTCGGCGACCTGCTGCGTGCTGCCGCCCGTCGCGTCGTACACCTTGAAGCTGATGTTGCGCGCGTTCTTGAAGGCGCTGCGCTTCTTGTACGCGGCGGCGACGAACACGATGGCCGTGATGTTCGACGGCACCCGCGCGAACTCGACGGTCACCGTCTCGTCGTCGCCGTCCCCGTGCCCGGTCTGGTTGTCACCGCTGTGCACGAGCGAGCCGTTGCCCAGCGGGTCCAGGGAGTCCAGACCGGCCAGCCGTACGGGGTCCTCGCCCTGCATCGCGATGGCGATCAGGTCGAGGTCCGTACCGGCCTTCTGCCGGATCTTCCCCATCAGCCCGCCGCTGCTCCCGACGGTCGGGTCCCAGGACACCCCGATGGACAGGTGGGTCACCCCGCCCAGATCCGCCGGGCCGTCTTCCTTCTTCAGCGTGATCATGCCTGAGTCCTTTGGTGGCTCGACTGTTTACGGATGAAGTGTGCCTGGTGCTCCGCCCTGCGGGGCTTCGGGGATGGTGAAGATGTCCGTCCGGTGCGCAGCGGGCAGCCCGCCTGGAAGCGGCTCTCGGCACCGGGGCGCTCCATGATCTCAGCGACGTGGCGGCGGCGGGTGCGCACGGACATGCCCATGCGCTTGGCGATCGTCCGGTCGGATGAACTGGTCGGCGAGGGTGCGGACCTCCGCGCGCATGTGCGAGACCCGTTCGACGTACTCGCGGGTGCCCGACGGGTGGACGCAGGACTTCGGCGCGGCCCGCCCGGCCCCCTGGAAACAACACGAGGCAGGGGCGTCCGACGTATTCGGTCCGGCCTGTCTCTCAGGCGATCCCCGCCACCTTGTCCGCGAATTTGTTGAGGTTGTCCATCGCGCGCGCGATGCGCTCGTCCAGGGTGAGCGACTCCTCGTACTGACTGAAACGCAGTTTGGGCTGCCGCTTCCCACGCATGTACAAGGAACAGGCCAGGTCCGCGCACATATAGATGCCCACGGTATTGCCCTGCCGTCCGGATGGGCCGGCCAGCGGCGCGACAAAGAGGTTGACACCGGACGATGAATGCGGGGTCAGGCATATCTGACACATGCTGGACTTCACCACGCCCTTCCGGGCGGCACTGGAAACGCGCAGGGTGATGGCGCGCGGCCCGTCGGGTCCCGGCATGACGATGTGCGACCGCAGCAGCGCGCCAGGGTCGACCCAGCCGAGGAAGTCCAGGTCTTCCCAGGTAAGTTCGCCGAAACCGAGCGGCAGACGCAGTCGGGACGCCTCCCCCTTGGTGCAGTTCACAAAGGAATTCCGGATGACTTTTTCGCTCAATGGGTCCATGGTCAGTAAATATATCGGAGGCGCCCAGTAGGGAACGCGTGATTTTCGGTGGAGACCGCCGAACCCGAAGGAATAACAATCCATTTTGCACCACTATTGCCCGATATGCCGGGTTCTCGCGTTGCCGTCACGCAGGTAGGTGAGACACCGACTCCGCTCGTTTCATCCGCTGCGAAGTACGGAATCGAGCCGTACCGCTCCGGACAGGCGAAGTCCGCAGCACCGATGGGCTCCCGCTCTTTTGCAGTCGGAGCAGACGAGCCTGCGCGCATCATCTCAGGAAAGAAATCGAGGCATGACTCTCGGGTATGTTCGCCTGTGTTCTCGGCCTCTCCGAGTCCGCGCGCAACGACGAATTCTTCGCCTGCGGCGGAGATTCCACCCTTGCAGGCCCGCCACCCCGCCCTCAGGAGCGGCTCAGGCCAAACGCCCGGCCCACCACCTGAGGCGGCTCGGGGTCGCCGCGGAGGATGTGGTCGGCATGGAGCCGGAGGGCGGGATCGACCGTCTCCTTCCTCGTCCTGGCCTCGGACAGAGCCATGGTCCCGCAACGGACCCTCAGGTCCCGGGCCCGGCATGGCTGTCCGCCCCTGCTCCGGTGCGCCGACCTGGCCCTCTTTCCCCATGCGGACGGGTTGGCTACTGTGGGTCATCTACGCTCGCGACGGGAACCAGGAAGCCGGTGGGAATCCGGCACGGTCCCGCCACTGTGACCGGGGAGCGGACCCCACGCACGACCACGGCCGGAAGGCTGGAAGGTCGGGGTGAGCGACGATCCGGGAGTCAGGACACTGACCTGTCGCGGACACCATCCACGGGGCGTGGACCCCAGGAGGCGTGCAAGCGGCCTGCCGCGACGGTATGTGCGGCAGGTTCGTTCGGGTGCTCGGCATGCGGCGGGTGCGGCCCGGTGGGCCGAAGCCGGCGTGCGCCGCCGTCCCGGGTGCCGGTCCCCTGGCGGCCTGTACCCCGGACGCGAGAGGAACCCGGATGCCTGCCGTGTTTTCCCGGAGGACACCCCCTGGCCCTCGGCCGAGCCTGGACGTTTCGCGTCGCCGGTTGCTGGGAGGCGCGCTCGCCGCGGCCGCCCTGCCCCTCCTGGGGACCGCCTGCGGACGTACCGGGCAGGAGAAGTCCGGCAAGGGGCTGACCGTCACCGATCTGACCGGTAAGAATCTGGAACTGCCGGGACCGGCACGCCGGGTGGTGACGATCCCGCTGCCCGCCGCGTCCATGGTGGTCGCGGTGAACGGGGGACCGGATGTGCTGGCCGGTATGAACGCCGCGTCACTCACCGCGATCAAGGGCAGTTTCCTGGGCGAGGCGTATCCGGAGCTGCTCAAGGTGCCCACCGATGTGGCCGGTGCCGAGTTCGCACCCAATGTGGAGAGCGTCCTCGCACGGCGACCTGATGTGGTGATCCAGTGGGGAGACCGGGGCCCGGGCATCGTCGACCCGCTGCGCAAGGCGGGTCTGAAGGTCGCTCAGCTCACCTACGGCACCCAGGCGGACCTGGAGGGCGCCATCGCCATGTACGGCCGGCTGCTCGGCAAGCGGGACCGGGCCGACCGTATCGCCGACGGCATGCGCCGGCGGCTGAAGAAGCTGCGTACGGAGATTCCCGGCCGAGCGGGCCCCCCGCCGTCCGTGCTCTATCTGCGGGGAGCCGCCGACGGTCTGCGGGTCGGAGGGGGCGACTCGTACAACCACTTCGTCACCGAGCTCGTCGGTGGCCGCAATCCCGCCGCCGAGATCAAGGCCGAACAGGCCACCATCGATGTCGAACAGCTGCTGAAGTGGGACCCCGACATCATCCTGCTCGGCAACTTCGGCCCGGCCACACCGCAGGACATGTACGACGACCCCGCGCTGGCAAGCCTGCGGGCGGTGCGGGAGCGTCGTATCTACAAGGTGCCGCTGGGCGGATACCGGTGGGATCCGCCCAGCCAGGAGTCACCGCTGATGTGGCAGTGGCTCGCCGGTCTGGTCCACGGCACCGGGGGCGCGGGACTGCGGGCCGAGGTCGTCCGTGAATACGCCTTCCTCTACGGCGCCGAGCCCACCGACACCCAGCTGGACACCATCCTCAAGCTGTCGGCCAACTCCGGCTCCCGGGACTATGACGACTTCGGCCGCTGAGCGGACAGAGGGGCGCGGTACCGGCCCCGCCGCCGCGCCGGCCATCGGTCGCCGACGGCAGCGTTCAGCGCTGATCGGGCTGCCGGTCGCCGTGCTGCTCATCGGCGTCATCGCCCTCGGCGTCGGCCGCTACACGGTCGGCTTCGACGACGTCGTACGGATCCTGCTCGGGCGGATACTCCCGGTCGAGCGGACCTGGTCGGACACCGAGGAGGCCGCCGTGCTCCACGTGCGGCTGCCGCGGGTACTGCTGGCCATGCTGGTCGGCGCGGGGCTCGCGGTCTGCGGTGCGGCGCTCCAGGCCGTCTTCGGCAACCCGATCGTCAGCCCGCAGATCCTCGGTGTCTCCTCCGGAGCGTCCTTCGGCGGGGCGCTCGCGATCGTGCTCGGCCTGGGGTCGGCCGCGCTGGTTCTCGGCTCGTTCGGCTTCGGGCTGCTCGCGCTGGTGGCGGTGTTCGCCACCAGCCGGGTTCGCGGGCCCGCGCCACCGCTGACGATCGTGCTCGCCGGCATCGTCGTCGGAGCGTTCTTCTCGGCGCTGGTCTCCCTGCTCACGTATCTCGCCGACCCCTACGGCGAGCTCCAGTCCATCGTGTTCTGGCTGCTGGGCAGTCTGGCCACGGCCACCTACGGCAAGGTCGCCGTCGCCGCGGTACCGGTCCTGCTCGGTGGGGCGCTGATCTACGCACTGCGCTGGCGGATCAACGTCCTCTCCCTCGGGGACGAGGACGCAAAGATCCTCGGACTGCGCCCGGGGCGGCTGCGCTGGATGCTGCTCACCGCGGTGGCCGCGGTCGTCGCCGGAGCGGTGGCGGTGAGCGGCGTCATCGGCTGGGTGGGGCTGGTGGTGCCGCATCTGGCCCGGCTGTGGGTCGGCCCCGACCACCGGGTACTCATCCCGGTGAGCCTCGGCCTGGGTGCGGCGTACCTCACCGTCATCGACACCGTGACCCGCAACCTGGGCGTGGCCGAGATCCCGCTGGGCGTCCTGACCGCGCTGATCGGGGCGCCGGTCTTCCTCCTCCTGCTGCACCGCAGCCGCCGACGGATGTGGTCCGATGCTTGAGTTCGACGGCCTCGGCTTCTCCCACGACCCCGGAAACGAACCCGGAAAGAAAGCCGGAAACGAACCCGGACGGTGGCTCTTCCGCGACGTCTCCCACCGGCTCGCCCCCGGCGAGATCCTCACCGTCCTCGGACCGAACGGCCGCGGCAAGACCACCCTGCTGCGCTGTGTCGCCGGCCTCACCACACCCACCGAAGGACGGATACGGGCCGACGGAGCGGTCGGCTTCGTCCCGCAGAGCCACCACACCACCTTCGCCTACACCGTCCTGGACATGGTGCTGATGGGCCGCGCACGCCACCTGCGTCCGCTGGCCACCCCCGGCCGCCGGGACCACGAACTCGCCCATGGAGCCCTGGAGCGAGTCGGGCTCACCCATCTGGCCGACCGCGACTACCCGACGCTGAGCGGGGGAGAGCGCCAACTGGTGCTGATCGCACGGGCGATCGTCGGCCAGGGCCCGGTACTCGTCCTCGACGAGCCCGCGTCCGCACTGGATCTGCGCAACCAGGGCAGAGTGCTGCATCTGCTGCGCGGCCTTGCCGACGAGGGCCGCACCATCGTGCTGACCACCCATCACCCCGACCACGCGATGGAGATCGCCGACACCGCGATGCTCATGTTCGGCGGCACCGATGTACGGATCGGCCCGGCCGCGGGACTGCTCACCGACAGCACCGTCGGCGCCCTGTACGGCGTCCGCGCACACACCCTCGTCCTCGACGAGGAACTCGGTGGCACGCCCCGCCGAGTGATCGTCACCCGTTACGACCAGGAGCTGCCCTCATGACCACCGCCCACTGGCCGGAGAGGGGCCGTCCATGACATCCCTGCCCGCCATCGCCTGCACGGTGCGCCCCTGGGCGCAGTTCCCGCTTCAGCGTGCGCTGCACGGCATCCGTACGGCCGGTTTCAACGCGGTCGCCCTCCCCGTGCACGGGGTCACCGAGGTGATCACCCCCGACACCCCGGCCGCAGGGGCCGAGGAGATCGGCGCGCTCATCCGCGACCACGGGCTGCGGCTGCTGGTCCTCAGCCACGCCGCCGACCTGGACCGTGGCGACGACCGGGCGCTGGGCGCCCTGCGCCGCCAGATCGACCACTGCGCCCGGCTGGAGGTGCCGACCCTGGTCGACATGGGGTGCCCCGAACTCACCCAAGGCACCCGCTATCTACGGCTCATGGCAGCCGCCGCCCCGTACGCCGCCGCCCATGGCGTGACCATCGCCGTCAAGCCGCACGGCGGGCTGACCCGTACCGCGGCCGACACCTTGTCCGTCGTCGAACGCGTCGGCCACGACGCCTTCCGGGCCTGCTGGGACGCGGGCAACCTGGTGCACTACGGCGGCGAGCCGCCCGCTCGGGGGCTGGCCGAACTCGCCCCGTACATCGCCGCGGTCGGCGTCCGTGACCACCCGGTCCGCGGCCGTTACCGAGCCACCACCACCGGGGGCATGCCGCCCGCGATCACCCCCGGCGACGGCATCGTGGACTTCACCGAGCTCTACCGGACCCTGCGCGCACACGGCTTCACCGGCCCGAGCGCAGTGGAGAGCGTCACCAGGCTCGGCACCGTCGAAGAGCTCGACTCCGAGGCGGACCGGGCCCGCCGAAACCTGCTCGACGCGATGGCCGGCCGCGTACCGGACCGCCCGGAGCCGGCGCGTACGATCCCGGCCCGGCAGTCCTGCTCCCTCGTCGCCCGCACCGCCGCGGAGGACCCGATCGGCACCGCCCGCCCCTTCGACCGGTTCCTCATGCTCGAACTCCCCCTGCCCTGGCCACCGGGGATGGGCACCCCGGTGTGGGAGACCGACCGGGTCCCCGCCCCCCTGCGTGCCGCGCTGCGCACCGCCACCCGCCGCACCAGGGAAGACGGCCTGACCATGAAGACGTTCGCCGCCGCACCCGACCCGGAGTACTCCGCCCCCGGCCTGATCCGGATCATCCGCTTCGACCGCACGCCGGGCCCGGCCGCTCCCCTGGCCCGTACGGAACACCACATCCCCACCGACCGGGCCCCGGCCCTGATCGACGGTCTCTTCACCGACGACCCTGCCGCCCTCACTCCCTTCGCCCAGTTCCGCGACCCGACCCCGCACCGTGACCTGGTCGTCTGCACCCATGCTTCGGTCGACGCCTGCTGCGGCACGCTCGGCTACCCGTTCTTCCAGCAGCTCCGCCGGACCCACGGCAGCACGGGGACGGTACGGGTGTGGCGTATCAGCAGCTTCGGGGGCCACCGCTTCGCCCCCACCATGGTCGACTTCCCGGAAGGCCGCGTCTGGGGCAACCTCACCCCGGACCGCGTGGACCAACTGGTCAACCGCACCGGCGACCCCGCCGATCTGATGGACCTCTACCGAGGCTGGGCCTGCCTTCCCCACCCCGGCGAGCAGGTCCTCGAACGCGAGCTCTTCCGCACGTACGGATGGGACTGGCCCGCCCACCACCTGAGCCTCCGCCCGACCGCCGACACCCACTACCGCCTCACGGCCCACGACCCCCGCTCCGGCACCACCCGCCACCACACCGCCGAACTCCGCCCCCTGGGCCCGCGGCCGGTCCTGATCGGCTGCGACCGCACCGCCGGAGAAATCCAGCGTTACACCGCTTCCCTCAACCCCCGGACACCGCCGACCCACTCCCGCCCGTGCTGACATGTCAGCACACAAAAATCCCCCCTGACCCACGTTTCCGCAGGTCAAGGGGGATTT
Organism: Streptomyces sp. WZ.A104; assembly: GCF_002382885.1. GTDB lineage: Bacteria > Actinomycetota > Actinomycetes > Streptomycetales > Streptomycetaceae > Streptomyces. Next base: position 45,150 of record NZ_NWVL01000052.1, on the reverse strand, counting down.
CTAAAAGTGGAGCCTAGGAGATTCGAACTCCTGACATCTGCCTTGCAAAGGCAGCGCTCTACCAACTGAGCTAAGGCCCCGGGCCACAACGAACGAGGGCAACGCCCAGCACATCCGCGCCAGGGCTACCGTCGCAGACCAGAGTACCGGGTACCCCCCGCATTCCTCCAAAAGGATAGGGACTCCCGATGAACGACCACTCTCCGTAAGATGCTCGACGAGGTTCGCAGCAGCGAAGCCGCAGCGAAGGGGAGACGCCATGGACGCAGCGCAGCAAGAGGCGACGGCAAGAGCCAGAGACCTTCAACGCAGTTGGTACGGAGAGCCTTTGGGGGCGCTCTTCCGTCGGCTGATCGATGATCTCGGCCTGAATCAGGCCCGGCTGGCCGCGGTTCTCGGGCTGTCCGCTCCGATGCTCTCCCAGCTGATGAGCGGCCAGCGGGCCAAGATCGGAAACCCCGCCGTGGTCCAGCGCGTCCAGGCCCTTCAGGAGCTGGCGAGCCAGGTGGCCGACGGCAGCGTCAGTGCGGGCGAGGCGACCGACCGGATGGAGGAGATCAAGAAGTCGCAGGGCGGATCGGTCCTCACCGGCACCGGCCAGACCAGCTCCACCGGCGGCGCTCCCACCGTCCGCCGCGTGGTGCGCGAGATCCAGTCCCTGCTGAGGTCCGTCGCGGCGGCCGGCGACATCATCGATGCCGCGGACGCCCTCGCCCCGACCCACCCGGAGCTGGCAGAGTTCCTCAGGGTGTACGGCGCGGGGCGCACCGCGGACGCGGTCGCACACTACGAAGGGCACCAGAGCTAGCAGCTCCGGAGCACGACGTAGCGACGAACGACGACGGAGCCAGGGCCCGCGCACAGCGCAGCGCCCTGGTACCGCAACAGGGACGGGGAGCGGGCGCAGCGCAATGGGTGAGGTCTTCGCTGGTCGGTACGAGCTGATCGATCCGATCGGACGTGGTGGGGTCGGCGCCGTCTGGCGGGCCTGGGACCACCGCCGCCGCAGGTACGTGGCGGCCAAGGTGCTCCAGCAGAGCGACGCGCACACGCTGCTGCGCTTCGTCCGCGAACAGGCGCTGCGCATCGAGCACCCCCATGTGCTCGCCCCGGCCAGCTGGGCCGCCGACGACGACAAGGTCCTGTTCACCATGGACCTGGTGAGCGGCGGTTCGCTCGCCCACGTCATCGGCGACTACGGCCCGCTGCCGCCCCGCTTCGTCTGCCTCCTCCTGGACCAGCTGCTGTCCGGGCTGTCCACGGTGCACGCGGAGGGCGTCATCCACCGCGACATCAAGCCCGCCAACATCCTGATGGAGGCGACCGGAACGGGCCGCCCGCATCTGCGGCTCTCCGACTTCGGCATCTCGATGCGCAAGGGCGAGCCCCGGCTGACAGAGACCAATTACGTGGTCGGGACGCCGGGTTACTTCGCCCCCGAGCAGATGATGGGCGCCGAGCCCGATTTCCCGGCGGATCTCTTCGCGGTCGGCCTGGTCGCGCTCTACCTCCTCCAGGGGCAGAAGCCGGACTCGCAGGCACTGGTCGAGCGCTTCACCGCCCACGGCACCCCGGGCGCCCCCGAGGGCATCCCCGAACCGCTGTGGCAGGTGCTCGCCGGTCTGCTCCAGCCCGACCCGCACGCCCGCTTCCGGACCGCGACGGGCGCCCGCAAGGCGCTGACCGCGGCGGTCGAGATGCTGCCCGAAGCGGGCCCGGACGACGAGCCGGTGGAGGTGTTCGACCAGATCGGCCCGTTGCCGACGGGATTCGGCCCCGACGGCCCGGCGACCGCGCCCACGGCAGGACCGCCCACCGGTTCACCCGCCGGACCGCCCGCCGCAGAACCTCCCGCCGGACCGCCCGCCGCAGAACCGCCCGCCGCAGGACAGCCCACGGCAGAACCGCCCGCCGCGGCGGCACAGCAGACCGGCCCACAGCAGACCGGTTCACAGCCCGCCGCACAGCCCTCCCCCCAGCCGCCGCACACCGCCCCGCCCGTGTCGATGTCGGAGACGGGCAGCTTCCACCTGGCCCCGCCGCCCCGGCAACAGGACCAGCCCCGGGCCGCGTTCCAGCAGCAGCCGTCCGGGCCGGTCCCGGCGCCCGCGCCGCCCCCGTACGCCGTCGGCGCGCAGGACCCCTCGCAGGCGGCGACCGCCGACGTCCCGCACGGCCCCGGGGCCACCCGCGCCTACACCGCCCAGCTGCCGCCCCAGCAGCCTCAGCCGAACCCGCACGTCCCGAGCCCCCCGGCGCAGCACGCCGCACCCCACGCTCCCGTACGGGCAACGCGTCCGGGACCGCCCCCGAAGGTCGCCATCCCGGTGCTGGTGGTGGCGCTGATCTGCTTCGCGGTCGGCATCTGGGCCCTGACCCAGGTCTGAGGCCCTACCCGGCCGCCATCGGCCCGAGCTGCCTCTACCAGCCCTGCTGCGGCGGCGGTTGATGCCCGGCCGCCGCGGGAGCCCCGGCCGCACGGCGACGGGCCAGCAGCGCCCAGACACCGAGACCGAGCACCAGCACGGCGCCCGTACCGATGCCGGCCGCCGCGACCACCTGCATCGTGCCGCTCTCCGCTGCCTGCTGCTGGTTCTGGCCCTTCCGGGCGGTGTCCTTGTCCCGCTCGGTGACGCCGAAGACCCCGGCATCCCCCTCGTACGGGGACTCCTCGGCCTTGTTCTTCACCTGGACCGCCAGCTCCAGCCGGATCGGCTCGCTGCCGTAGCTCTCCTTCAGCTTCGGGCTCAGGCTCACCGACAGGTAGTACCAGCCCGCGAAGCGCATGGTGTTGACCTGCGTCGAGGAGGCGAACCGGTTGCGGTAGGACACCGGTGGCAGCGGCCTCAGCGACGTGGAGGCGGGCCTTCCGGAATAGGAGAGGGAGGTGTCGGCGACCCGGCCCTGGGCCGGGTTGTCGAGCGACAGAGTGAGCGCGTTGCCCACGAAGTCCGTCTTGCCGTTCGGGCTGTTGGCGAGCCGGGCAGTGGTGTGGATCTGCTGGCCCCAGTCCACCGGCACCCGGTAGAAGCGGGTCTCCCCCGGGGCGACGGAGTCCTTCCACTGGCCGGTCTCCAGGCCGGTGGCCTCGGAGTAGCCCGCCCCGCCGGACCGTTCCTGCGGCTGCCCGGCGAGTGGTTCGGGCGTCGCCGAGGGGAAGCCCGACGGGGCTGCGGTCGGCATGGAGGCACCGCTCTTGAGGCGCGGCTCCTGAAGGAAGCGCAGCTCCAGGTCCCAGGCCGCCGGGCTGGACGTCTCCTTGCTCTCGCGCTCGACGAGGACGTCGTACTGCCCGCCCTCCTGGCAGGTGGTGCCGCCCTCCTTGGGTGTCCGGTAGGCGTACGCGGTGATGGGGCGCGCGTACCCGCCCGAGCCGAAGTTCGCCCGCTCCGAGCTGCACCGGGAGTCGTCGAGGTCCCGGAGGCTGATGGTGATGCCGTCGCCGTGGGCGACCGCGCCGCTGTCGCCCGGCACCGCGACCGCCGAGACATAGGCGGTGGAGACGTCGTCCAGCGTGACCCGGTAGTAGAGCTTCTGGCCGGGCTCGATCGTGCTGCGGTACGGGACGCCCTCGTCCAGCGTGGACGCCTCGACGTTGGTCTCCGCGCCCTGCACGTTCTTCGCGGCGGGGTCGAACGCGTACTTCCCGGGGCCGGCAGCGTGCGCCTGGCCCGGGAGCACCGCCACCGCGCACATCGCCGCGAGTGCCGCGGCCACCCCCCGCCCCCTGTTGCGCTGCCTGTTCACGCGCTTCCCCTCGTCGTCCTCACCCACCGGCGCCCCTCGGCCGCCCGGCCGCGATGCCGGTCCATCCTGCCGCGCCCGCACCGCCGCTGTCTCCGGCCGCAGCCGGATTGTCCCTCACGCACCCCGCCCCCTTTGCCTAAGCAACCCAATAATTCGCTTCGGCGAACCCAAGGGTGCGGGCCTCAGCGGCACGACCGGCCCCGGACAGCACGAAGCCCCGGCCGCTTCAGCGACCGGGGCCCGTAACAGACTGTGCCGTCTCACACACCCGAACCTGCGGGCACGGAGTCGGTCGCCTCCGTCCACAGATCCTGCTCGGCGCGATCCGCCTGGATCTGGCGGTACACGAGGAGCCCGCCGATGGCGGCCAGTGCGACCAGGAGAAGCTTCTTCACCGCGCGACCTCGTCTTTCCTTGGAATAGGGGCCTTCTGCCGCCGACTATACACACCGGCCGATACCGATCGGTGACCTCCCCGGAACCCAAAAGCAGCCCGCTCCAGGCGTCCCGGACGACCTCCCGGACCCCTTTCAGACCGCGCACGAGGACCTGTCCAACCCGGTTGCACCATACGAGTGGTGTTAATCCGAAGATCGGCGCAGTGCGGGCGTCGCTCCCCGAAAACGCGGCCCGGATCCACATGATCGGAGAAGTCAGCAACCGGACCGTCCGAAAGCGAGGGGCCATGAGCACCTTCCAGCCCAAGAACATCTGGACCGCCTTCGTCACCGCCTTCTTCGCCCTCCTGGCGTCGCTGGGCCTCGCCACCGCCGCGGCAAGCACCGCGAACGCCACGAACGCCACGAACGCCGCCGCGCAGCCGAGCGCCACGACCCACGAGCACACGGGTGCCACCGCGGCAACTCCACTCGCACCCTCGGTGCGATGGACCCTTCCGCGTGACCGGGCCCTGCCGCCCACGATGAAGCAGCGCATCCGGGCCGAGGCCCACGGCTCCTCCCCGGCCACCCGCCACCTGTCGCCCGACGCCGCGGACACCGCCCGTACGACCGGCCCGGCCGACTCCCACCGCACAGCCCCGGAAGGCGACTCCCCGGTGCCACCCCCCTGATCCCGGCCGCCACCGCACTGTCCAGGGCCCCTGGTCCGGTTTCACACCGGCCGGGGGCCTTCTCGCGTACCCCGGGGCCCCTTTCGTACGCCTCCGGTCCGCCGACGAGCGGTCCCCGGCGGACCGGACGACCATGGAGAGGTCCGGCGCACCGCCGAAAGGACCGTTCGATGAGCTCTCGTGGCAGTACCTTCGCGGCCCTCGGCGCCGCCCTCGCGCTCCTCGCGCTCCCGGCCTGCGGGGCGGCCTCCATCGGTACGGGATCGAGCCCCGGCAGCGCCGTACCGGCGGCGGCGACCAGCAGCCCGGACGTCGGCGCCCCGCCGGGCGCGGAGATCCTCGGCACGTCCAGCATCGGCGAGCCGTTCAAGCTGACCATCGACTCCACCAACGAGGCACGGCCCGACGAGTTCGAGATCACCGTCGAGGACGTCACCTGCGGCGAACCGCTGGACCCGAAGGTCCTGGCGCACGACTCCCCGAGCGCACCGACAGCACCCCCGACGCCCGAGGACGGGAAGCAGTTCTGCGTGGTCCGCATGGAGGTGCTCAACGTGGGCAAGGGCGAGGCCAGATGGACCGCCGACGACACAGTCACCCTCAACGTGGACGACACCGCGTACAGCCAGACCCGGAGCGACGCCCAGCTCACGAGTGCCTACGAAGAATACTGGTACGACCAGGGGGAGCCCCGGCCGTCGTTCGGTCTCAACCCGGCGAGCAAGGGCCCGGTGAACGCCGTCTTCCAGATCCCCGCCGCCGACGAACCCACCACTCTCTGGTTCGCGGCCGCCAGATGGCTGAAGCTCTTCGACCCGGAACCCGGCTACCTGATCCAGCTCCAGCCCCCCGACCAGCGCTGACCTCGCCCACGCGAAAGGCCCCCCACCGTCTCGGCGCATTCCACTGGTCGTGGCAACACAGGTGGACCAGGGCGACGAAGCGGCTGGAGCGCTCGACAAGCGTCCCGGTCGCGGACCCCTGCCCCTGCCCCTGCCGATGGTCAAGTCGCCTTCCCAACGCCCAGGGATCGCCCGGTCGGCGACCTCGACGGGGCGCTCGCTGATCATCACCATGTCCTTGGACATCCGGGGCCGCCACCGGACGGCTTGCCGGTGAGGCCACCGTAGCGTCCGGCCGGTCCGCAGGGCCTTGGCCAGTTCCCGGCGCAGCTCACCACGGCCCTGGACGTAGAGGGCCTGGTAGATCGTCTCGTGGGTCACGTGCATCTCCGGCCGGTCCGGGAAGCGGGCGCGCAGGACTTGGCAGATCCGTTCGGGGCTCAAGCGGCGTTCGAGGGGGTTCTGGAGGTGGTTCTGGATGAAGTCGCGCAGCTTGGGGTTCTGCCCGACCTTCCCGGTCTTCGGGCGCGGCTTGCGGGCGTTCGCGCGGGCCTGAGCGGCGTGCGACCGGTAGGCCCAGACGCCGCTGGCCTCGTAGAGCACGCCGTTGCGGCGGATCTCCCGGCTGATGGTCGAGGGGCTGCGGCCCAGCTCGGCCGCGATGGTCCGGATCGACGCCTTCTCACGGCGGCGGTCGGCGGTGTGGATGCGGTCAGACTCCTGCGAATAGCGGGAAGGGCCGGCCGAAGGCAGCGTCTCCCGAGCGGGAGGTACTGCCTTCGGCCGGCCCTTGCTTGCGTGGCGCCCGCTGGGTGGTGAGGGGCCTTTCGTCATGCCCTGAGGTCAGCCGAGGGCGTCGATAGCCTTCACGATCAGGGCGCGCGCCGGCGCGCCGTACACGGCGGTCTGCCGCAGCTCCTCGAACGCCTTCGCGTACAGGGCGATCTCGCTGGGCTGGGTGATGCGGACCCGGGCCGAGACGAGCTCGACGGATACGAGCGAGTTGTCGTAGACGTGGAATGTCTCGCGCGGCCACTGCTCGCGGTGCGCCGTCGCCGGGATGATGCCGAGGGACACAGCGGGCAGAGCCCCAGCGGTGAGGAGATGGCCGAGCTGGGCAGCCATCGCGTCGGCATCGCCGATCCGGTAGTGGAGTACGGCCTCCTCGATGAGGAGAACGAAGCGGTGGCCCCGCTCGTGGATGACGCGGGAGCGGTTGACCCGGGCGCGGGCGGCTTCGGCGCTGTCGTCGACGGGCAGGTCGCGGAAGCGCGCGCTCATCCCGAGAACGGCCGCCGCGTACCCCTCGGTCTGGAGAAGGCCGGGGACGAGCGAGGAGGAGTAGACGCGGAACAGCTCGGTCTGCCGGAAGAAGCTCACGGCGCTGTCCTGCAGCTGCTTGAGCCCGTGGCGGACCTGGTGGCGCCACTCGGTGTACATCGACTCAGCATGCAGCGACTGGGCGATGAGGTCCTCGGTCAGGGCTTCCGCGTCGACGGCCCGGCACCAGCGGCGGATGTCGCCTGCGGAGGGGGCGGTGCGGGCGTTCTCGATGCGGGAGGTCTTGGCGTGGTGCCAGCCGCACCCGGCGGCCAGCTCGGTGACCGTGAGCCCGGCTCCCTTGCGGAGGTCGCGCAGTCGTCCCGCGACGACCTCTCGCGCGGCCTGGGCCGAGGAGGAGGGGGATGTGGTCATGTGCTGGCCTGCCCGGGTGCGGTCGTCAGCGGATCTGGTACTGGTCGTGCGGTACGCCCCGCTCCCACACGGCTTCGAACGCCTCGCTGCACAGCTTCACCACTGATGGATCGCTGGTGATCTCCGGGCCTTGTGACGAGCCGTCCCCGGCGAAGTGGTTCCACTGGACGAGGTGGTCGTCGAAGAGCCAGAAGTCGTTGCCGGGCAGGGCGATCGAGGAGGCCCGGCGACGGGGCAGCCACCGCACTTGCTCGCCTGCAGCAACGTTCGTGAAGGTGCCGGAGTGCTCGTAGCGGATGTACTCGCTGACAGGCTCGGACACGATGCGGGCGCGGCGCATGACGACGCCGCGGCCCACGGTCTCGGCGACGAGGTCGAGCCAGGGCCGCCACCACGAGGCCCGGTCTACCGGGTCGTGGCGGAAGCCGGCACGCCACTCTGCGAAGGGGCCCTTCTCGTAGTCGACGGCGTAGGTGTCCCGCATTTCGAGGTGGACTGCGGACCGCTCGCACCGGGCCAGCAGGTCAGTGAACGTGGTCGGCACGTTCGACGGCATCGCACGCCTTCCTGATCGTGTCCACCATCCTGGCGGGGATGCGGATGACGGCTTCGGTGTCGGGGATCCCTATGGCGTGCCCGGGGAGTTCGAGGGCGGCGCACTCGGCTTCGAGCTCGGGGCCCGGCTTCCATCCCTGGAAGACGAGTTCCCTCTTCTCTCGGTCGACCCACACGGTGGAACTCTCGTGGTCTCCGGTCTCGGGGTCGATCCCGATGAACTGTTCTGCACAGGAGTGGTGTGCGTGCACAGGCGGTCCCTACGGTCTGGCGTATCTCACCGACTGCAACGGGGGGCATACCCGTGATGACGATCAAGGTGTACGAGGTGAACCGCGACGGGCTCACCAGGGTTGTGCGCGAGGAAGCGGAGGTCGTCCCCCTCGAACGCCCCGAGGCCTCGCACCAGTTCCCCGCCTGCGAGTGCCCCTCGTGCGCGCAAGTCACCAAGTGACAGCCGTCGACGAGCGGGCCGCAGACCGGCCACGAACCGCGTACACGTCACCGGAATGCCGGGCCGCCGCCGGCTGGCCGGAAGGACACAAGCTGTGCGCCGGGAACATCGACCTGACTACCGGCGGCCGGACCGTCGAGCGACTGCGCTGCGGCTGCTCCTGCCACACCTGAGCTCCCGACCGGCCACGCATTCCCTGGAAGGACCGCGGCCGGGCGGGCGACCCCCAACCAACAGAAGGAGATCAGCATGAGCGTAGGCCAGTTACCCGTCATCGCCCGACGGCTCATCCTCGGTAGCCAGTTCACCAGCTGCCGCAGCACCGTCATGGACGCCAACCCGGACATGTCCGAGGAGATGGCCAGCCGGATCGTCGAGGAGGCCCTGAAGTTCGTGGCCGCCTGTGCCACGAACCCCACCACGGGCCTGGCCCCATCCCGGATCGTCGACGAGGGGTGGCATGCCCTGGTCCTGCACACCGCCATGTACGCCGAGCTGTGCGGCAGGCTGGGCAGCTTCGTGCACCACTTCCCCGGATACGACCCGACGAACTACGACCCGCCGATCATTGACCGGACCCGCGAGACGATCACGTCACTCGGCTACGAAGCGGACCCGGAGCTGTGGGGACCTCCGTCCGACGGAACCCTGGTGTCCGTCGCGGCGCAGTGCCAGCACGCCCCGGACTGCACGATCGTGATCGTCCCAAAGCCCAAGGGCTGACGCTAGCCTGCTGGGCAGGAGGTGCCTCATGGCGCAGGAGTGGATCGACCCGCGGCACGCGGACATGGTGGCCGCTTGGAGGGCCGGGCAAGAGCCGGACTCGCGTGACCCGCAGGAGCCCCGACCGGTGCGGGGGTTCGTGATCCCCGCCGAGCCCGAGGCGTAGCCGCCCAGAACCACCTTCCAGTTGGCATACGGCAGGGTGAAACCAGCCCCGCGACGTGCCCGGACACGACGCGCCCCCTGCCGAAACCACCGGCAGGGGGCGCGTTCTCCGGCCCGGATGCTCCCGAGCATCCGGGCCGGGTCTGTCTGGGGTTGGGCGTCAGACGGAGTCAATGATTGGGCGCTCCCCACCAGGCACTCTACGTACGACACCCCCCGATCCATCGGGGGCGCCGGGATTCCCTGTATGGAACTGCCTGAGCGGCTGACGCCGCCGCAGGACGTTCGGCCAGGATCGGGAGGCCCCGGCCGGACAGCAGCAGGCCCCCGCCGCGGAACCCAGCGGGGGCCTGCTGTCTTCTGGCCGCAGAGTAGCCGCGAACCGGCCAGACGGATACAGACCTGCCCAACAGGAAGTTACGGACCAGTAGCGGACTCTCAAGATCATCAAATGTAGAAGGCCGGTAGATCCTGGGGATCTACCGGCCTTCTGACCTGGCGTTATGCCACTGTGGGGCTAACAGGATTTGAACCTGTGGCCTCATCCTTATCAGGGATGCGCTCTAACCAACTGAGCTATAGCCCCGCCGCGCTGTTGCGCTGACTTCTGAAGATTAGCGCACGTCGGGGCCAGTCCCAAAATCGATACCCGGCGCGCTACTCGTCCTCGGCCAGCGTGAGCTCGACGCCGCCCACGAAGCCCGCCGACAGGTTGTAGATGAAGGCGCCCAGCGTCGCCAGCGCGGTGGCCAGCACCACGTCGATCACGGCGATGACCGAGGTGAAGATGAGCACCCGCGGCAGCGACAGGAACGACTGGAGGTCGAAGCCGTTGCTCTCGTTCGAGCCGGTGGCCTCGCTGATCGTGCCGCCCACGGTGGAGAAGACGCCCATCGCGTCCATGACCATCCACAGGATCGCCGCCGCCACCACCGTGCAGATGCCCAGCGCGATCGACAGCAGGAAGCTGACCTTCATCACCGACCACGGGTCGGCCTTGGCCACCCGCAGACGGGCCTTGCGGGTACGCGGAGTGGTCCGCGCGCCCGTGCGCGGCTTGCGCGTCGCCTGCGCGCCGCCCAGCGTGCCGCCGCCCTGGGTGCCACCGTCGGGCGACTGGTACGCCTGCGGCGGGTGGTACGGCCCCGACGGCCCCGGCGCGGGCTCACGCTCGCCGGGCAGCGGCCCGGTCGCGTAACCCTCGTACTGGGGCTGAGGCCCTCGTGTGTCCGTCACAGTGCCCCCTTGGGAGTCCGTGGCAGGGCCACGGGCACCGTTCGCTCCAGCTCCGGAAGCGGCCGAACCGGCGCCCGTGGCTCCACTCACGCTCTACTCCTCGTGCTCCCCGGTCGAAGGCTCCGTGCCCTCGACAGTGCCCTCTGCCACGCTCGCGGCGTGGACCTCGGCCGTCTCGCCCTCGGCGTCATCGGCCCCATCGACCTCTTCCGCCTCACGACCGGCCTCGGCGTTGCGCGCGATACCGACGACGGCGTCGCGCTTGCCCAGATTGATCAGTTGGACGCCCATGGTGTCACGGCCCGTCTCCCTGACTTCATTGACTCGCGTACGAATCACACCACCGCCGAGCGTGATGGCGAGGATCTCGTCGGTCTCCTCGACCACCAGCGCACCGACGAGCGAGCCCCGGTCCTCCACGATCTTGGCAGCCTTGATGCCGAGGCCGCCGCGGCCCTGGACGCGGTACTCGTCGACGGGGGTCCGCTTCGCGTACCCGCCGTCGGTGGCGGTGAACACGAACGTACCGGGCCGGACGACATTCATCGAGAGAAGCTCGTCGCCCTCGCGGAAACTCATCCCCTTGACGCCCGAGGTCGCACGGCCCATCGGGCGCAGCGCGTCGTCCGTCGCGGTGAACCGGATCGACTGGGCCTTCCTGCTGATGAGCAGCAGGTCGTCCTCGGCCGACACCAGCTCGGCGCCGATCAGCTCGTCGTCGCTGCCGTCCGGGGTCTCGCGCAGGTTGATCGCGATGACACCGCCGGAGCGGGGCGAGTCGTAGTCCTTGAGCGCGGTCTTCTTCACCAGGCCGCCCTTCGTGGCCAGGATCAGGTACGGCGCGGCCTCGTAGTCGCGGATCGCCAGGATCTGGGCGATCTTCTCGTCCGGCTGGAAGGCCAGCAGGTTGGCGACGTGCTGGCCGCGCGCGTCCCGGCCGGCGTCCGGGAGCTCGTAGGCCTTGGCCCGGTAGACCCGGCCCTTGTTGGTGAAGAAGAGCAGCCAGTGGTGCGTCGTGGAGACGAAGAAGTGGTCGACGATGTCGTCTTCCTTGAGCTTCGTCCCGCGCACGCCCTTGCCGCCGCGCTTCTGCGAGCGGTAGTCGTCCGTCTTCGTGCGCTTCACATAGCCGCTGCGGGAGATCGTGACGACGATGTCCTCCTCGGCGATCAGGTCCTCGATGGACATGTCACCGTCGAAGGGCACCAGCTTGGAGCGCCGGTCGTCGCCGAACTTCTCGACGATCGCCGCCAGTTCCTCGCTCACGATCGCGCGCTGCTTGGCGGGCGAAGCGAGGATCTCGTTGTACTCGTTGATCTTCGCCTGGAGCTCGTCGTGCTCGGCGGTGATCTTCTGGTGCTCCAGCGCGGCCAGTCGGCGCAGCTGCATCTCCAGGATCGCGTTCGCCTGGAGCTCGTCGATCTCCAGCAGGCCCATCAGGCCCTCGCGCGCGATCTCCACCGTGTTGCTGCGCCGGATGAGGGCGATGACCTCGTCGATGGCGTCCAGCGCCTTGAGGAGGCCGCGCAGGATGTGCGCCCGCTCCTCGGCCTTGCGCAGCCGGAACTTAGTCCGCCGGACGATGACCTCGATCTGGTGCGTCACCCAGTGGCGGATGAACGCGTCGATCGACAGCGTGCGCGGCACCCCGTCGACGAGCGCCAGCATGTTGGCGCCGAAGTTCGTCTGGAGGTCGGTGTGCTTGTACAGGTTGTTCAGGACGACCTTGGCGACCGCGTCCCGCTTGAGGACCACGACCAGGCGCTGACCCGTACGGGAGGAGGTCTCGTCGCGGACGTCCGCGATCCCGCCGACCTTGCCGTCCTTGACCAGGTCGGCGATCTTCTGCGCGAGGTTGTCGGGGTTGGTCTGGAACGGCAGCTCCGTGACGACCAGGCACTGACGGCCCTGGATCTCCTCGACCGCGACGACCGCGCGCATCGTGATGGAGCCGCGCCCGGTGCGGTACGCCTCCTCGATGCCCTTGCGGCCCACGACCAGCGCGCCGGTGGGGAAGTCGGGGCCCTTGATGCGCTCGATCAGCGCGTCCAGCAGCTCCTCGTGCGAGGCCTCGGGGTGCTCCAGATACCACTGGGCACCGGCGGCGACCTCGCGCAGGTTGTGCGGCGGGATGTTGGTCGCCATGCCGACCGCGATCCCCGCGGAGCCGTTGACCAGCAGGTTCGGGAAGCGCGCCGGCAGGACCGTCGGCTCCTGGTTGCGGCCGTCGTAGTTGTCCTGGAAGTCGACGGTCTCCTCGTCGATGTCCCGGACCATCTCCATGGACAGCGGCATCATCTTGCACTCGGTGTACCGCATGGCGGCGGCCGGGTCGTTGCCCGGGGAACCGAAGTTGCCGTTGGAGTCCACCAGCGGCATCCGCAGCGACCACGGCTGCGCCAGGCGCACCAGGGCGTCGTAGATGGAGGAGTCGCCGTGCGGGTGGTACGTACCCATGACGTCACCGACGACGCGGGCGCACTTGTAGAACCCCTTCTCGGGGCGGTAGCCGCCGTCGTACATCGCGTACAGCACCCGGCGGTGGACGGGCTTGAGGCCGTCCCGCACGTCGGGCAGCGCACGCGAGACGATGACGGACATCGCGTAGTCGAGGTAGGAGCGCTGCATCTCCGTCTCAAGCCCGACGGGCTCGACACGCATGCCCACGCCCTCGACGGGCGGAACCTCTTCGGGCGTCACGGGGGCGGGGGTGTTCTCGTCGGCCATTGCTGGTCAAAGTCCTTTCGAGCTGCGGCGTCGCTGGTACGGCCGACTCAGATGTCGAGGAAGCGGACGTCCTTGGCATTGCGCTGGATGAACGAGCGCCGCGCCTCGACGTCCTCACCCATGAGCACCGAGAACAGGTCGTCGGCCTGCGCCGCGTCGTCCAGCGTGACCTGGCCGAGGACCCGGTGGTCGACGTCCATGGTCGTGACGCGCAGCTCTTCGGCGTTCATCTCACCGAGGCCCTTGAAGCGCTGGATCGAGTCTTCCTTGATCCGCTTGCCGTTCTGCTTGCCGAGCTCGACCAGGGCGTCGCGCTCGCGGTCCGAGTACGCGTACTCGAAGTCGTCCCGGCCCCACTTGATCTTGTAGAGCGGCGGACGCGAGAGGTAGACGTGCCCGGCCTCCACCAGCGGCCGCATGAAGCGGAAGAGGAAGGTCAGCAGCAGGGTGTTGATGTGCTGGCCGTCGACGTCGGCGTCCGCCATCAGAATGATCTTGTGATAGCGGAGCTTCTCGATGTCGAAGTCCTCGTGGACCCCGGTGCCGAACGCCGAGATCAGCGCCTGGACCTCGGTGTTCTGGAGGATCTTGTCGATCCGGGCCTTCTCGACGTTCAGGATCTTGCCTCGGATGGGCAGGATCGCCTGGTACATCGGGTTGCGGCCGGACTTCGCCGAGCCGCCGGCGGAGTCACCCTCGACGATGAAGATCTCGCACTTGGTGGGGTCGTTCGACTGGCAGTCGCTCAGCTTGCCGGGCAGCGAGGCGCTCTCCAGGAGCCCCTTGCGCCGCGTCAGGTCGCGGGCCTTGCGGGCCGCCACCCGGGCGGTCGAGGCGGCGATGCCCTTGCGGATGATGTCGGCGGCCTCGTTCGGGTTCCGGTCGAACCAGTCCGTCAGCTGCTCGTGGACGACCTTCTGCACGAAGGTCTTGGCCTCCGTGTTGCCCAGCTTGGTCTTCGTCTGGCCCTCGAACTGCGGCTCGCCCAGCTTCACCGAGATGATCGCGGTGAGACCCTCGCGCACGTCCTCGCCGGTGAGGTTGTCGTCCTTCTCGCGCAGCAGCTTCTTCTCGCGCGCGTACCGGTTGACCAGGGAGGTCAGCGCCGCACGGAAGCCCTCCTCGTGCGTACCGCCCTCATGCGTGTGGATCGCGTTGGCGAAGGAGTAGACCCCCTCGGTGTACTGCGTGTTCCACTGCATGGCGATCTCGGCCGAGAGGAGACGGTCCTTGTCCTCGGCCTCGATGTCGATCACCGACTGGTGGATGACGTCGCCCTTGCGGGAGTTGAGGTACTTGACGAAGTCGACGATGCCGTTCTCGTAGTGGTACGTGACCGAACGGGTCGTCTCCTCCTCGGGAACCTCGACGGCCTCCGCGCTGTCCGCGCCCGCCGTCGCCTTCGCCGACTCCCGCTCGTCGGTCAGCTTGAGGGTGAGGCCCTTGTTGAGGAACGCCATCTCCTGGAAGCGGCGCGAGAGGGTCTCGAAGCTGTACTCGGTGGTCTCGAAGATGTCCCCGTCGGCCCAGAAGGTGACCGTCGTACCGGACTCGTCGGTGGCCTCGTGCTTGGCCAGCGGGGCGGTCGGAACGCCGAGCTTGTAGTCCTGCGTCCAGCGGTAGCCGTCACGCTTGACCTCGACGGAGACCCGGGTGGACAGGGCGTTGACGACGGAGACGCCGACGCCGTGCAGACCGCCGGAGACGGCGTAGCCGCCGCCGCCGAACTTGCCGCCCGCGTGCAGCACGGTCAGCACGACCTCGACGGCCGGCTTCCCTTCGGACGGCACGATGTCGACCGGGATACCGCGGCCGTTGTCGATCACGCGCACCCCGCCGTCGGGGAGGATCGTGACGTCGATGGTGTCCGCGTGGCCCGCCATCGCCTCGTCGACCGAGTTGTCGACGACCTCCTGCACCAGGTGGTGCAGGCCGCGCTCACCGGTCGAGCCGATGTACATACCAGGTCGCTTGCGGACCGCGTCCAGCCCTTCCAGCACGGTGATCGCGCTGGCGTCGTACGCGACGGCAATCGCCTCGGCCGACTCACCGGCTGTCGACGGAATGTTCTCGTTGGGGTTGCCGGAATCGGCCACGAAGCGCCCTTTCTGGCACAGCACAGGCCGTTCTCCGGACAGGCGGGAGCGGCTGCGTCGTTCGGCTTGTATCGACGACTCCCGCCTCAGCGGCGGGATTACCCACCAGTCTACCGGTAGCGCTGACATGAATGGGGGTTTGCCGGTACCTGAGTCCGCATGTGCCGCCCTGAATGAGCGGCTGACGACTCCCCATATCCGGGAAGGGGCTCCAAGAGGCTCTGACGGGCTTGGAGCGCTTCGGCCTGTCAACCTCTCGCTACGGTGAGGGACGCTCGGGCCGCCCTGTCCGATTTCCCCCCGTACGAACCATGGCGATCTCAGCCCCCAGCTCGCCCGGTACACGACAATTTTACGCCAAAAGTGCAGCTCAGGCTTGCCGAGCCGCCGAATGATGACCCGACCCGGAGCACGGGGACCGGATCACCCGTAGGTATCGCCGGGCCCCTTGCTGCCTGGCGCCCGCAGCGGCCCGAACCGGCGCTCCGGCCCCCCGGGCCCCACCACCTTGATCATCCGTACGGTGCCCTGCCCCAGATCCGCGTTCAGCCGGGCCACCAGCTGCGGAGCCAGCAGCCGCAACTGCGTCGCCCACGCCGTCGAGTCACAGCTCACGGTCAGCACCCGGGCCTCCGGCGCCTCGTCGTACCGCAAGGGAACGCAGTGCTTCGCCAGATCGTCACCGACGATCTGCGGCCACCGCCCCATCACCCCGCCCACCGCCGCGGGCGTCTCCCAGCCCCGCTCGGTGATCAGCCGGTTGATCGCGGACCCCAGCGGCTGCGGATCCCGCCCGTCCGACCGGGCCCCCGACCGCAGCCCGCCGCCCCGCCGGGCCTGCTTCTTCTGCTGCGCCGCCGCACCCCGCGCCTTCGCCTGCTCCTTCGCCGCACGCAACGCGACCCGGGCCAGATCGACCCCGGCCACCTCCGGCGGCTTCGGCCCCCCGGAGGCCGCCGCGTCCGGGCCCGTACCTCCGGCGGCCCCGTCCGTACGGGCCCGGCCGCCGCCGGGGCCCGGGGGCTCCGCCCAGCTTCGAGCACCCGTCATACCCGCTCCACCTCACCCGCGGACACCGCGTACCGCGCCCCGGCCAGCACACCCGGCACGTCCTCGGCCACCGCCGCCGTCACCAGCACCTGCTCACCCGGAGCCACCAGCTCCGCCAGCCGCTCCCGGCGGCGGGCATCCAGCTCGGCGAACACGTCGTCCAGCACCAGCACCGGCTCATTGCCCTCGGCGCGCAGCAGCTCGTACGAGGCAAGGCGCAGCGCCAGCGCGTAGCTCCAGGACTCACCATGGCTCGCATAGCCCTTCGCGGGCATGGAGCGCAGGCCGAGCACCAGGTCGTCGCGGTGCGGGCCGACCAGCGTCACCCCGCGCTCGATCTCCTGCTTCCGCACCCCGGCGAGCGCGGCGATCAGCTGCTCGTACAGCTCGTCGCGGCCGCACTCGGGCCCGACGTCCTCGCCCACCGAACTGCGGTACTCCAGCGCTACGGGGCCACCGCCCGGCGCGACGTCACCGTAGGCCTTGTCGGCCAGGGGCTGGAGCGTGGCGATCAGGTCCAGGCGCTGCGCCAGCAGCTCGGCGCCGACCCGGCCCAGGTGCTGGTCCCAGACGTCGAGCGTGGACAGGTCCATGGACCGGCCGCCGTGCCGACGGGCCATCGCGGCGGACTTCAGCAGCGTGTTGCGCTGCTTGAGGACCCGCTCGTAGTCGGAGCGGACCCCGGCCATCCGGGGCGAGCGCGCGGTGATCAGCTCGTCCAGGAACCGCCGCCGCTCCCCGGGGTCGCCCTTGACCAGGGCCAGATCCTCCGGCGCGAACAGCACCGTGCGGACGATCCCGAGCACGTCACGCGGTCTGACCTGCGAGGACCTGTTGATACGGGCCCGGTTGGCGCGGCCCGGGTTCAGCTCCAGCTCGATCAGCTGCGAGCGCTCGCCCTGGGTCACCGCCGCTCGGATCACAGCCCGCTCGGCGCCCATGCGTACCAGCGGGGCGTCCGAGGAGACCCGGTGGCTGCCGAGGGTCGCCAGATAGCCGACGGCCTCGACGAGATTGGTCTTGCCCTGCCCGTTGGCGCCCACGAACGCGGTGACGCCCGGGTCGAGAGGGACCTCGACCCGGGCGTACGAGCGGAAGTCGGCCAGCGAGAGGTGCGTGACGTGCATGGTGGCCGACCTCTCCCGACGTGCTTCCCAGTGGTACGACGCCGACGCGCGGCCGGCGTTCCGATCAGTTCTCGGGCTTGGACTCGACCGCGTGGCCGCCGAACTGGTTGCGCAGCGCGGCGATCATCTTCATCTGCGGCGAGTCGTCCTGGCGCGAGGCGAACCGCGCGAACAGCGAGGCCGTGATCGCGGGCAGCGGCACCGCGTTGTCGATCGCGGCCTCCACGGTCCAGCGCCCCTCTCCCGAGTCGGCGGCGAAGCCCCGGAGCTTGTCCAGGTGCTCGTCGTCGTCGAGCGCGTTGACCGCGAGGTCGAGCAGCCAGGAACGGATGACCGTGCCCTCCTGCCAGGACCGGAAGACCTCGCGCACGTCGGTGACGGAGTCGACCTTCTCCAGCAGCTCCCAGCCCTCGGCGTAGGCCTGCATCATGGCGTACTCGATGCCGTTGTGGACCATCTTCGCGAAGTGGCCCGCGCCGACCTTGCCCGCGTGGACCGAGCCGAAGTCGCCCTCGGGCTTGAGCGCGTCGAAGACCGGCTGGACCTTCGCGACGTTCTCGGCGTCGCCGCCGTACATCAGGGCGTAGCCGTTCTCCAGGCCCCAGACGCCGCCGGAGACACCGCAGTCGACGAAGCCGATGCCCTTGATGCCCAGCTCGACCGCGTGCTTCTCGTCGTCGGTCCAACGCGAGTTCCCGCCGTCGACGACGACGTCGCCGGGCGAGAGCAGCTCGGCCAGCTCGTCGATCGTGGACTGGGTCGCGGCACCGGCCGGAACCATCACCCACACGACCCGCGGGCCCTTCAGCTTGCCCACAAGCTCTTCGAGACTGTGGACATCGGCGACATCCGGGTTGCGGTCGTAACCGATGACGGTGTGGCCTGCGCGGCGGATGCGCTCGCGCATGTTGCCGCCCATCTTGCCGAGGCCGACGAGACCGAGCTCCATCAGAGATTCCTTAAGCGTCGTGGCGATAGCGTCGGGCGTTCTCCGCCCAGGACCGAGCCTACGCCCGGCCGGGGACAGCATGGTGGGCCCGCTCCGCGCCGAACGGGCCCACCGAAACCGCCGTGGAGGCGTCAGCCGGAGAGGCGCACCGGCATGATCAGGTACTTGTACGCGTCGTCCGCCTCGGCGTCGACCGCCGGGCGGCCGCTGAGCAGGGCGGGCTTGGTGGACGTGGTGAACGAGAGCTGGGCGACCGGCGAGTCGATCGCGCTCAGACCGTCCAGCAGGAACGTCGGGTTGAAGGCGATCGAGATGTCGTCACCCTCCAGCACCGCGTCGACCCTCTCCACAGCCTGTGCGTCGTCGCTGGAACCGGCCTCCAGGATCAGGACGCCCTGCTCGAAGCTGAGCCGTACGGGAGTGTTGCGCTCGGCGACCAGGGCCACACGCTTGACGGCCTCGACGAAGGGAGCCGTCTCGATCACAGCGACGGAGTTGAACTCGGTCGGGAAGAGCGTGCGGTACTTCGGCAGGTCGCCCTCAAGCAGCCGGGTCGTCGTGCGGCGGCCTGCGCCCTCAAAGCCGATCAGGCCCTCGCCGGCACCGGAGCCGGAGAGCGCCAGGGTGACCGTGTCGCCGCTGGTGAGCGCCTTGGCGGTGTCCAGGAGCGTCTTGGCGGGCACCAGGGCCACGGCCGAGGCGTCCGGGTTCTCCGGCTTCCAGAGGAACTCACGGACCGCGAAGCGGTAGCGGTCGGTCGAGGCGAGGGTGACGGTGTCGCCCTCGATCTCGATGCGCACACCGGTCAGCACCGGCAGCGTGTCGTCGCGGCCCGCGGCGATGGCGACCTGGGCGGCGGCCGAGGCGAAGACCTCACCGGGGACCGTGCCCGTGGCGGTCGGCATCTGGGGCAGCGCCGGGTACTCCTCCACAGGCAGTGTGTGGAGCGTGAAGCGCGAGGAGCCGCAGACCACCGTGGCCCGCACACCGTCGGTGGAGATCTCCACCGGGCGGTTGGGGAGGGCGCGGCAGATGTCGGCGAGCAGTCGGCCGGAGACGAGCACCGTGCCGTCCTCGTCGATCTCGGCGTCCACGGAGACCTTGGCGGAGACCTCGTAGTCGAAGCTGGAGAAGGAGAGTGCTCCGTCCTCGGCCTTCAGCAGAAGGCCCGCGAGAACGGGCGCCGGCGGACGGGCCGGGAGGCTGCGGGCCACCCAGGCCACCGCCTCCGCGAGTACATCGCGCTCCACCCGGATCTTCACCGGAACCGCCTCCTGCTGTTGCTCGCTCGCCCTGCTGGCCTTCGTCGTCTGGACCGGAGCTCCCTGCCGAGGGCTGGGGAGGCTCCGGGGTCCAGTCTGACGTACGGCACCGACAGTCGTTGCTGCTCGGGGTCAAGTCGGGCCAAGAGCTTCGAGGCGGTCGACGGTCGAGTTGTACACAGGCCCCACTTCGAAGCGGATTCCTGGCTAACTCTGGGTGGTAGTAGTAGTAGGCCTTGTGGATACCGTGGATAACGTCGTTTGCGCAGGTCAGCAACGGTTTTTTGTCCACCGGCCCTGTGGGTGGCACCCGTGGACAACCGGGGCTTTCTGTGGACGGGCGAAAGTTCTGCACACCCGATGCACAGGAGGGGGCCACTTCTCCCCAGACCTGTCCCCAGCTTTACCCAGGTTCCCCACAGCCCAACCGAGCTCCTTGGTGTGACGCCTTTCACTCCGGGAGGTGAGAGCGGGTGTTGCGTTGCCGAACAGTGGACAGAGGTGTGGAGAAGCCGGGCGAAGCTGGGGACAACAGCAGCCATCCTGTGGGCCGCCGGTGGACAACCTTGAGGGCCTTCTGTGGACGAAGATTCTGTCCACAGCCTGTGGATCACGGTTGGCCACAAATCCCCAACCATGTGACCTGGCCTGATGGAGTATCGGCAGCGCACCCTGTGGACGCAATATGGACAACTTCCTGGTCCCCAGGCTGTGGACGGAAGATTCCTGGCACATCTGTGGAGAAAGGCCTCTGAGCAGCCCGGATTCGAACAGAGCCGGTCTTGCGTGGACTCCCGGGAACGGCGAAGGGCGCCTCGCGTGGACCGTGGGAGTCGTTGCGAGGCGCCCTTCGAGCGCGCTGAAAGCCCCTGGGAGGGCCTGGTAGGGCCCTGAGAGGCCGGAGTCAGCCGTTCTTGATGCGGTTGGTGAGCTCGGTGACCTGGTTGTAGATGGAGCGTCGCTCCGCCATCAGCGCCCGGATCTTCCGGTCCGCGTGCATCACCGTCGTGTGGTCGCGGCCGCCGAACTGCGCACCGATCTTCGGCAGCGAGAGGTCCGTCAGCTCCCGGCACAGATACATGGCGATCTGGCGTGCCGTCACCAGGACCCGGCTGCGCGAGGACCCGCAGAGGTCGTCGACCGTGAGGCCGAAGTAGTCCGCGGTCGCCGCCATGATGGCCGGTGCGGTGATCTCCGGCGCCGACTCCTCGCCGCCCGGGATCAGGTCCTTGAGCACGATCTCGGTCAGCCCGAGGTCCACCGGCTGCCGGTTGAGGGAGGCGAAGGCCGTCACCCGGATCAGGGCGCCCTCCAGCTCACGGATGTTGCGCGAGATCCGCGAGGCGATGAACTCCAGGACCTCCGGCGGGGCGTTGAGCTGCTCCTGCACAGCCTTCTTACGGAGGATCGCGATCCGGGTCTCCAGCTCGGGGGGCTGGACGTCGGTGGTCAGACCCCACTCGAAGCGGTTGCGCAACCGGTCCTCCAACGTCACCAGCTGCTTGGGCGGCCGGTCGGAGGAGAGCACGATCTGCTTGTTCGCGTTGTGCAGCGTATTGAAGGTGTGGAAGAACTCCTCCTGCGTCGACTCCTTGCTCGCGAGGAACTGGATGTCGTCGACCAGCAGGATGTCCACGTCGCGGTAGCGCTTGCGGAAGGTGTCGCCCTTCCCGTCGCGGATCGAGTTGATGAACTCGTTGGTGAACTCCTCCGAGCTCACGTACCGCACCCGGGTGCCCGGGTAGAGGCTCCGCGCGTAGTGCCCGATGGCGTGCAGCAGGTGGGTCTTGCCGAGCCCCGACTCCCCGTAGATGAACAGGGGGTTGTACGCCTTCGCGGGCGCCTCGGCGACGGCGACGGCCGCGGCATGCGCGAACCGGTTGGAGGCCCCGATGACGAAGGTGTCGAAGAGGTACTTCGGGTTCAGCCGGGCATGCGGTTCGCCGGGGCCCGGCGCGGGGGCCGGCTGAGCGCCCATCGGGCCGGGGACCGAGCCACCGGCCCGCCCGGGCCCGGGCCCCGGGCCGCCCTGGCGGTGCTGCTGGTCCTGCCGGTCGGGGCGCTGCTGCTCGTAGCCCTGGTGCTCGGGCGGCTGTGAGCGGTAGTCGTGCTGCGGCTGCTGGGGGCGCCCGGTGCCGTAGGGCTCGCGCCACTGCTCGGCGGGCTGGTCGCGGTACTGCTCGCTCTCGCGGTACGGCTGGTTCTCCTGGTACCCCGCGTTCTCCTGGTACGCATCGGCTTCGCGGTAGGACTCGGCCGCGGGCTGCTCGCGGTCCTGATACCCGCCGTGCCGCGGCTGCTGCCAGGAGAGGTCCTCCTGGGTGCGCGGCCAGGCGCCGGGCTCGGGGCGCTGCTGCTGGTAGTCGGGGTAGGCCGGGCGGGCCGTCGGCATACCGTCGTCGGAGGGCCGGTGGCCGTACCCGCCGTCGTACGCGTCGTTGTGATGGGAGTCGTCGCGCGGCTGGCCCGGGTAGCGCTGGCCCTGGTGAGGGGCGTGCGACTGGTGCATCGGGGGCGCCGACGGGGCGGGGGGTTCACCCGCGGAGTCGTCGACGGTGATCGCGATCCGGATGGGGCGGCCGCACTCGCGGGTCAGCGCCTCGCTGAGGAGCGGCGCGAGCCGGCCCTCCAGGACGTGCTTGCCCCATTCATTGGGGACGGCCAGCAGTGCGGTGTCGGCGACGAGTGCCAGCGGCTGGCAGCGCTCGATCCACTGCTTGTCCTTCGGCTCGATGCCCTGCTGGCCCTCCCCGAGGAGTTGTTCCAGCACTCGCGGCCACACTGCGGCAAGATCGGCAGGTACGTCAGCCACAAGGCACGCTCTCTCGCATGTCCCACGAATGTGTGGTTCTCGGGACGGGATGGGTCGGGTCGGGTGAGGCCCGGCAGTCGGGAAGGAAAAGAACCGGAGTTCAGCCACGGTAGTCAGGCCGACCCGCGCGGTTCAAGTTGTTGTCCACAGGCTGTGCACAATGGGGGGTCGCGCGAAGCCGGTTTGACCGGATGGCGTAGCCGCGCGTACCGTGACCAGGTCGAGTTGTCGATGGCTGCTGCCGCCTGCCTCCGATGGGCAAAGATCACGATCTGTGATTGTGAAGCGGTGCACTAAGGCGTTTACGCGAGTTCCTCGTGGGCGCACGGTGACAGCCAGGCGATGTCCCGCCAAGACACGAATCATTTCTGGAGCCCCCGAGTGAGCAAGCGCACCTTCCAGCCGAACAACCGTCGTCGCGCCAAGACCCACGGCTTCCGTCTGCGCATGCGTACCCGTGCCGGCCGCGCGATTCTCGCGAACCGCCGTGGCAAGGGCCGCAGCAGCCTGTCCGCCTGATCGCTTACAGGTCCATGCCGTGCTGCCTACCGAGAATCGGCTGAGGCGGCGCGAGGACTTCGCGACCGCGGTACGACGAGGACGTCGAGCCGGGCGTCCGCTGCTCGTCGTCCATCTACGCAGCGGTGAAACGGACCCGCACGTGACGGGGGAGACTGTTCCCCCACCACGTGCGGGTTTCGTTGTCAGCAAGGCCGTGGGCGGAGCGGTCGTCCGCACAGCGGTGAAGCGGAAGCTTCGCCACCTGGTCCGCGACCGGCTGGCTCAGCTGCCCCCCGGTAGCCTTGTTGTCGTACGGGCGCTGCCCGGTTCGGGCGACGCCGACCATGCACAGCTGGCCCGAGACCTGGATGCCGCGCTGCAGCGGCTGCTGGGAGGGGGCGCGCGATGAAGTACCCGCTGCTTGCTCTCATCAAGCTGTACCAGTGGACGATCAGTCCACTGCTCGGGCCTGTCTGCCGCTATTACCCGTCGTGTTCCCACTATGGATATACGTCGATCGACAGGCACGGTGCCATCAAGGGAACAGCGCTGACCGCCTGGCGCATCCTGCGGTGCAATCCGTGGTCGCCCGGCGGTGTGGATCATGTCCCGCCACGCAAGCGTCCGCGGTGGCATGAGCTGCTGCGCAATGCCCTGCGCGGCGACAAGGGCGGGGAGCCCGCCGCTGATGTGCCGTCCGGGGGGTCGGTCTCCGAACCTCCGAGCCCGGCCGCAGAGACCTCGCCCAATGCTCAAGGAGCCTGATTAGTGGACACGATTGCCAGTCTGTTCAGCTTTATCACCACGCCCGTCTCGTGGATCATCGTCCAGTTCCACAAGGTTTACGGAGCGCTGTTCGGCGATGACTCCGGGTGGGCCTGGGGCCTGTCGATCGTGTCCCTGGTGGTCCTGATCCGGATCTGCCTGATCCCGCTCTTCGTGAAGCAGATCAAGTCGACCCGCAATATGCAGGTGCTCCAGCCGAAGATGAAGGCTATCCAGGAGCGCTACAAGAACGACAAGCAGCGTCAGTCCGAAGAGATGATGAAGCTGTACAAGGAGACGGGCACCAACCCGCTCTCCTCGTGCCTTCCCATCCTGGCGCAGTCACCGTTCTTCTTCGCCCTGTATCACGTGCTGTCGTCCATCGCCTCGGGCAAGAAGATCGGCGCGATCAACCAGGATCTGCTCGACAGCGCGCGTCAGGCCCACATCTTCGGCGCCCCGCTGGCCGCGAAGTTCACGGACAGCGCCGAGAAGGTCGCCTCGCTCAACGCCTCCCTGACGGACGTCCGCGTCGTCACCGCGCTGATGATCGTGCTGATGTCGGCGTCGCAGTTCTTCACCCAGCGCCAGCTGATGACGAAGAACGTCGACCTGACGGTGAAGACCCCGTACATGCAGCAGCAGAAGATGCTGATGTACATCTTCCCGGTCATCTTCGCCGTGATGGGCATCAACTTCCCCGTCGGTGTCCTCGTCTACTGGCTGACCACCAACGTCTGGACCATGGGTCAGCAGATGTACGTGATCAACCAGAACCCGACGCCGGGCAGCAAGGCGCAGGACGCCTACCTCCAGCGGGTGCTCAAGAGCGTGACCTCTCACGGTCAGGTACGGGGCCGGACCCGGCGCAAGATGGTCAAGGCGATCGTCGCCAAGGGTCCCGACCGCAACGACATCGAGCGCAAGTTCATCACCGGTCTGGCCAAGCTGGGTCTCGCGGCCCAGGAGGACGGCACCGTGCTGAAGAGCGACACCGCCGCCGCCGAGGCCGAGGGCACCGCGCACAAGCGTCAGCAGCCCAAGCGCCAGACCAAGGCGAAGCGCCAGACGGCCGCCACGGCGGGCGGAGCCAAGGACACCGAGCGCGCGACCGCAGGCTCCAAGACCTCGCTCCAGAAGCAGGACGCATCGCAGGACGACAAGCCGAAGTCCCCGGGCAAGCCCGCCTCCGGCTCCTCACGCCAAGCCAAGTCCGGACAGCGCAAGGGCCCGCAGCGGCCCAAGCACCCGTCCAAGAAGTAAGAAGGAGTCCATCCGTGACGGAAGGCACCACCTCCACGGCCGCCGCTGAGGGCAGCGACACCCTGACCCGCCTGGAGCAGGAGGGCGAGATCGCGGCCGACTACCTCGAAGGACTGCTCGACATCGCCGACCTCGACGGCGACATCGACATGGACGTCGAGGCGGACCGGGCCGCGGTGTCGATCATCAGCGACTCGGCACGCGATCTGCAGAAGCTCGTGGGCCGGGACGGGGAGGTCCTGGAGGCGCTCCAGGAGCTGACGCGACTGGCCGTTCACCGGGAGACCGGCGACCGCAGCCGTCTGATGCTGGACATCGGCGGATTCCGTGCGAAGAAGCGCGAGATCCTCGCCGAGTTGGGTGCCAAGGCCGCGGACGAGGTCAAGAACTCGGGCAAGCCGGTGAAGCTGGACCCGATGACCCCGTTCGAGCGCAAGGTCGTGCACGACGCGATCGCCGCCGCCGGTCTCCGGAGCGAGTCGGAGGGCGAGGAGCCGCAGCGCTTCGTCGTCGTTCTCCCGGCCTGACCGGATCCTTGTACTGTCGGCCCCGTCTGTTCGCAGGCGGGGCCGATCTTTGTCAGCCTGATAGTCAGCCACCCACAGTGCGCTAGTGCGGTATGGAAGGACGGTCCCCGTGACGGAGGCAGCAGAGCTCCCCCAGGCACCTGAAGAGGCGCAGGCGGTATTCGGAGAGCTCTTCCCGGAGGCTGTCCGGTACGCGGAGCTTCTGGCGGACGCCGGAGTCCAGCGCGGCCTGATCGGCCCGCGTGAGGTGCCGCGGCTTTGGGAGCGCCACCTGCTGAACTGTGCGGTGCTCTCCGAGGTCGTGCCGGAAGGCGTCACCGTCTGCGATGTGGGTTCGGGTGCGGGCCTGCCCGGTATCCCGCTGGCGCTGGTGCGCCCCGACCTCAAGATCACCCTGCTGGAGCCGCTGCTCCGGCGGACGAACTTCCTCCAGGAGGTCGTCGAGCTGCTCGGCCTGGACCATGTCACGGTCGTACGTGGCCGGGCCGAGGAGGTCCTCGGGACGCTTCAGCCGGTGCATGTCGTGACCGCGCGCGCCGTGGCACCGCTGGACCGGCTGGCGGGCTGGGGGGTGCCTCTGCTGAAGCCGTACGGTGAGATGCTCGCGCTCAAGGGCGACACGGCCGAGGAGGAGATCAACGGCGCCAGGGCCGCGCTGAGCAAGCTCGGTGTGGTGGAGACCGAGGTGCTCCAGGTCGGTGAGGGTGTGGTCGATCCGCTCTCCACGGTGGTCCGTGTGGTGGTGGGCGAGAGCCCGGGTGGTGTGAGGTTCGCCGCAAAGAGGGCCAAGGCTGCCCGGACAGGGCGTACACGCAGGCGTCGCTGACGGGCGTCCCGGGGGGAGCCGCTGTCCGGTCGACGGTCTCTGTATGGTCGGCCGGTATGCGGACCTTTTTACTTCTTGTGCCGCCTAACAGTGGTATGCCGGGATAGCGGCCATACGTACCCCGTGCGGAGTGTCGTGGCCTGGTAGTTGCCCGGCGGGGGCATCGTGTTTCACGTGAAACGTCGCTCTCTGCTCCAGGGAATCATCGGCCGCGGTCGTGCGGCTTCCACACCGCGTGACCGCAAGCCCGGACGAGTGGCCAAGTTGTCCACACCCGCGGATTCGTCCACAGAACAGCGGGCCTCGCTGGTTCACGACCCCGAAAGCATGGCAGGCTCTGTGCATTGCGAGCCTGAAGTCGAGGAGAGTGAATCCTTGCGGTCCGACGCCAACATCGCGGGACCGATGACCGACCCGGTCCCCGGTCCCCGAACCGAGTCCGCGGGGGAGGGTGTTTCACGTGAAACACCGCCGCCGATGGACGACACACCCATCGGCCGTGCCGCTCAGCTGGCGGTCGAGGCCCTCGGCCGCGCCGGCGAAGGGCTGCCCCGCCCTGACCGCACCCGTGTCATGGTGGTGGCCAACCAGAAGGGCGGGGTCGGTAAGACGACCACGACGGTCAACCTTGCTGCCTCCCTGGCTCTGCACGGTGCGCGTGTTCTGGTGGTCGACCTCGACCCGCAGGGCAATGCCTCCACGGCGCTGGGCATCGACCACCATGCCGATGTCCCCTCGATCTACGACGTTCTGGTGGACAGCCGCCCGCTCTCCGAGGTGGTCCAGCCCGTTCCGGACGTCGAAGGCCTCTTCTGTGCCCCCGCCACCATCGATCTCGCCGGTGCGGAGATCGAGCTGGTGTCGCTGGTGGCACGGGAGAGTCGGCTTCAGCGGGCCATTCAGGCCTACGAGCAGCCGCTGGACTACATCCTCATCGACTGCCCGCCCTCGCTCGGCCTGCTGACGGTCAATGCGCTGGTGGCCGGGGCCGAGGTGCTGATCCCCATCCAGTGCGAGTACTACGCGCTGGAAGGCCTGGGGCAGCTCCTGCGGAACGTCGATCTGGTGCGGGGGCATCTCAACCCCGAGCTGCATGTCTCGACGATCCTGCTGACGATGTACGACGGCCGGACAAGGCTCGCCTCGCAGGTCGCCGAAGAGGTTCGCACCCACTTCGGCAAGGAGGTGCTGCGGACGAGCATCCCGCGGTCGGTGCGCATCTCGGAGGCCCCGAGCTACGGGCAGACCGTGCTGACCTATGACCCCGGGTCCAGCGGCTCGCTTTCCTACCTCGAAGCCGCCCGGGAGATCGCCCTGCGGGGCGTCGGTGTGCACTACGAGGCCCAGCACGCCCACCCGGGCAGTCAGAACAGCCAGCAGAACGTTTCGGAGGGCATCCAGTGAGTGAGCGTCGTAGAGGGCTGGGGCGTGGACTCGGTGCACTGATCCCGGCCGCACCCCAGGAGAAGCAGGTGTCGGCGCCCGGCGGCTCGCCCTCGTCCGGCACCGGGTCGATTCTGACGTCGGAGCGTGGGGTGGCCGCCGCAAAGGTGACCGCGCTGCCGTCCGCCACCGTGGTGCCGGAGCCCGCCTCCGCCCCCGAAGACCGGTCCGAGCAGGAAGCGTCGACGTCCGGCGTCTACTTCGCCGAGCTGCCGATCGGGGCGATCACGCCGAACCCCCGCCAGCCTCGTGAGGTTTTTGACGAGGACGCGCTCGCCGAGCTGGTCACCTCCGTGAAGGAGGTCGGCCTGCTCCAGCCGGTCGTCGTACGCAAGGTCGGACCGGACCGCTACGAGCTCATCATGGGTGAGCGTCGGTGGAGGGCCTGCCGTGAAGCGGGGTTGGAGCGGATTCCCACCATCGTCCGCGCCACGGACGACGAGAAGCTGCTGCTGGACGCGCTGCTGGAGAACCTTCACCGGGCTCAGCTGAACCCGCTGGAGGAAGCAGCCGCGTACGACCAGCTGCTCAAGGACTTCAACTGCACGCATGACCAGCTGGCAGACCGGATCGGCAGGTCCCGCCCCCAGGTCTCCAACACGCTGCGACTTCTGCGGCTCTCGCCGCCCGTGCAGCGCCGGGTCGCGGCAGGCGTTCTTTCGGCCGGCCATGCCCGTGCCTTGCTCTCCGTGGACGACTCCGAGGAGCAGGACCGCCTTGCGCACCGCATCGTCGCCGAGGGTCTTTCGGTGCGTGCGGTCGAGGAGATCGTGACGCTCATGGGCTCGCGCCCCGCGAGCTCGCCGAAGCCCAAGGGCCCCCGGGCCGGTGGGCGGCTGTCCCCCGCGCTGAGCGACCTGGCGACCCGGCTGTCCGACCGTTTCGAGACCCGGGTGAAGGTCGATCTGGGCCAGAAGAAGGGAAAGATCGTCGTCGAGTTCGCCTCGATGGAGGATCTGGACCGGATTCTCGGCAGTCTTGCCCCGGGCGAGGGCCGGGTGCTGGAGAACCGGCTCGCCGAGGCGTCCGAGGAGGGCGACGAGGGCTGAGCCGACGGGCTCTCTGAAGGGCGGGCCGTGTGCCGGTGCATACCGGAACACGGCCCGCCCTTTGCCCTGTCTCGGTATCCGCATCACCTCTGGGTGGATACGATGCGTTTGGGATGGCGCATCCATGGTGATCGACCTCAGAGGAGGGCGGGGGCCTTGCGAAGAGTGAGCCGCAGTCGGCTTGTCACGGTCGGACTGGGCCTGGGTGCCGTCGGGGGGTTCGTCGGCAGCCTGTTCCAGGAACGGAGCGCGCTGGCAGCCGCACGCGCTGCGGCGGGCGCAGGAAATGAGGTATCGCCGTCATGGGGCGTCGGCTTGTACCACTCACCCTGGACAACCTTTCGGATCTCCCCGAGCGCTGCCACTCGTGCGTCTTCTGGGAGCTTGACCCGGTCAGTGGAGAAGCTGCGGTAAAGGCGGGCAAGCCGGAGCTGGAGAAGGAAGCCTGGATCTCCGCGGTCCTCCTGGAGTGGGGCTCCTGCGGCCGGGTGGTCTATGTGGACGACGTGCCGGTCGGCTTCGTTCTCTACGCCCCTCCCGCCTACGTCCCCCGTTCGACGGCCTTTCCTACGAGCCCGGTCTCCCCCGACGCCGTTCAGCTCATCACCGGTCTGATCATTCCCGAGTACCAGGGGCAGGGGCTCGGCCGCGTCATGGTGCAGACCGTGGCCAAGGACGTCCTGCGCCGGGGCTTCAAGGCCATCGAGGCGTTCGGCAACGCTCGCTCCACGGACACCGCATGTGTGCTGCCCGCGGACCATCTGCTGGCGGTCGGCTTCAAGACCGTGCGGCCGCACCCCGCCTACCCGCGGCTGCGGCTGGAGCTGCGGACGACGCTCTCCTGGAAGGAGGACGTGGAGATGGCCCTGGACCGGCTCCTGGGGGCGGTCCAGAAGGAACCCGCGCTGCGCCCACTCTGAACCGGGCCCGCTTTCCCTCTGCCTCTGACATGCGGAACGGGCCCACCCCCTCATCAAGGGGGTGGGCCCGTTTCACGTGAAACATTGCGCCGGAGCGCAGACCGCTACTGGCCGATGAAGCCTTCGAGGTCGCGGAGGATCGCGGCCTTCGGCTTCGCACCGACGATGGTCTTGGCGACCTCGCCACCCTGGTAAACGTTCAGGGTCGGGATGGACATCACGCCGTACTTGGCGGCGGTCCCCGGGTTCTCGTCGATGTTGAGCTTGACGATTTCGATCTTGTCGCCGTGCTCGGCTGCGATCGCCTCCAGCGAGGGGGCGATCTGGCGGCACGGACCGCACCAGGCGGCCCAGAAGTCGACCAGAACGGGCTTCTCGCTCTTGAGGACGACCTCGTCGAAGGTGTCGTCCGTAACGTGCTTCAGGTCGCCGGCCACGGCGGCCTCCTTAGTCTCTCGGGGGGAGTCTCTCGGGGTGGGTGAGATGAGGAAGTTCAGACGGCCGGGGTCTTCTCCGGCTCGGCGGGCTCCGCGTCGGCCAGGGCGGCCAGGAAACGTTCGGCGTCCAGGGCGGCGGCGCAGCCTGTACCGGCTGCCGTGATGGCCTGACGGTAGGTGTGGTCGACGACGTCTCCGGCACCGAAGACACCGGTCAGGTTGGTGCGGGTGGAGGGCGCCTCGACCTTCAGGTAGCCCTCGTCGTCGAGCTCCAGCTGCCCCTTGAAGAGCTCGGTGCGCGGGTCATGGCCGACGGCGATGAACAGGCCGGTCACGGGAAGCTCGGACGTCTCGCCGGTCTTGGTGTTGCGCAGGGTCAGACCGGAGAGCTTCTGGTCGCCCTTCACCTCGGCGACCTCGCTGTCCCAGGCGAACTTGATCTTCGGGTCGGCGAAGGCCCGGTCCTGCATTGCCTTGGAGGCGCGCAGGGTGTCGCGGCGGTGGACGATCGTGACGGACTTGGCGAAGCGGGAGAGGAAGGTCGCCTCTTCCATCGCGGTGTCGCCGCCGCCGACCACGGCGATGTCGTGGTCCTTGAAGAAGAACCCGTCGCAGGTAGCGCACCAGGAAACACCGCGTCCGGAGAGGGCGTCCTCGTTGGGCAGTCCGAGCTTGCGGTGCTGGGAGCCGGTCGTCACGATGACGGACTTGGCGCGGTGGACGGTGCCCGCGGTGTCGGTAACGGTCTTGATGTCACCGGTGAGGTCGACCGCGACCACATCGTCGGGGACCAGCTCGGCGCCGAAACGCTCGGCCTGGGCACGCATGTTGTCCATGAGCTCGGGGCCCATGATGCCGTCCTGGAAGCCGGGGAAGTTCTCCACGTCGGTGGTGTTCATCAGCGCACCGCCAGCCGTGACGGCGCCCTCGAAGACCAACGGGTTGAGCGCGGCGCGGGCGGTGTACAGCGCGGCGGTGTACCCGGCCGGTCCGGAGCCGATGATGATCACATTACGGACGTCGCTCACGGGTTTCTTCCTCGTCTCTGCAGACTGCCTACTGCCTACGGGGGTCGGTTCAACGACTCTCACCCCACCCAACGGATCCTACGGGTGATGCATTCCCGCCGTGCCGTAGCGGTCCTCAGGGGCGGTCGTAGGCGCGCGTGAGCAGCAGCTGCCCAGTGGACTCCGGTGCGGTGTCCACGCAGGAGGCGGCCACGACATAGGCCTCCACGCGTGAGGGGTCGCTCGTGTGCGGAAGGACGACGAGATAGGCGTCTGTTCCCCGGTAGGTCCCCTCATCCAGGGCCAGGGCGGGTGTGGTGCGGCCGGTGGCCTGCTGGACGCACGGGGGTACGGCGACGGCGGGGACCTTCATCGGGTTCTTGGAGATCTCGGATTCGGGACTGAAGGCCTCGCCCGTCGACTTGGTGTCCGCGTTCGGCGGCACCTTCTTCACCCCGGGGCTGGCCTGGCTCGCCTCGTCGCCGATGAGGTCCTGGACCTGGGCTTCGAGCGTGCCGTCGGTGTAGGCGTGCGCACCGCTGTCCGACGCGCTGACCCCTCTGTCGGCCATCGTCGGCGAGGAGTCGCCAGTCAGATCGAGGGACTGGAGGAGGAAGACGCTCATCCCGACGAACGCGGCGCCGAACGCGGTGCCGAGGATTGCGGCACGGCGGCGGCGACGGGCCGGCCGACGGCCCGGGCCGGTGAGGGCGGAGGGCCGGCCGGCGGGGCGGTCCGGGGCGGATGTGCCGCTACCACTGCCCACGGATGCGCCCCGGGAGATTGCGGTTCCTGCTGCTTCGGCTGCTCCGACCCGTGCCTCTCCAGTCTCCGTTTCACGTGAAACATTGACTGGCTCGTCCACGGTGGGTGCGGAAGGACGAGCTTCGGCCGCGAGTGCCGCGTCGATGCGGGTGGCGACGTCCTCGGGCATCGGCTCGGGGTCCGGCAGGGTTCCGAGCAGACCGCGGATCTCGTCGAGCGAGTCCCGTACCTCCGCGCAGAGGTCGCATCCCGCGATGTGGCGGAGGACTTCTTCGGCGCGGGAGGGGGAGAGCAGTCCCTCGGTGAGATCGGAGATCTCGAAGACCTCCGGGTGCTGAGCCGTGTCGGCCGTGGGGGTCACGGGCGCCCACCTCCTCCCTTCGCAGCGGCAGGATCGCTTGTTCCTGCGTCTCGTGGTCCCGACGCCGGTGGGACGGATCGGCCGGGCGTCCGGTTCCTTCCGGTGGCGTCGCTGTCCCCGTCGGGGGCCTGTTCCCCGGCCCCTCCGCGTAGATGGCGTACCAGGGGGGCCAGTCTCGCCCGGCCCCGGGCGCACCGGCTCTTCACGGTGCCGGACGGCACATCCAGGATGCTGGCGGCCTCCGCGACGGGGTAGCCCTGCATATCGACGAGGACGAGGGCGGCTCGTTGTTCGGCGGGCAGTGTGGCCAGGGCGTCCTGGAGCTGGCGGTGGAGGTCCTGGCGCACGGCGGGGGCCTCGGCCGACTCATGGGGTTCCAGGAGCTGGTCGAGACGCTCGGCGTCGTCCACGGGAGACGTCCTGCGGGAGGCCGCCTTGCGGACCCGATCGAGGCAGGCGTTGACGGTGATCCGGTGCAGCCAGGTCGTGACGGCGGACTGGCCCCGGAAGGTATGGGCGGCCCGGAAGGCGGAGACCAGAGCGTCCTGGACGGCGTCGGCCGCCTCTTCCCGATCGCCCAGGGTGCGCAGTGCCACGGCCCACAGGCGGTCGCGGTGGCGGCGTACGAGCTCACCGAAGGCGTCGGGGTCACCGGCGACATGCCGGGCGAGCAGTTCCGCGTCGCTCGATCCAGGATCTGTGGGTCCGGCGACCATTCCTCTCCCCCGAACTGTGCAGAATGCCGACTGCGGTGTTGAGCCCGGAGAGGCCCCCGGCTCAACACCGTACAGCCGGGCCGATACGGAATCTGCCCTGGGTCATCCAGTGAACTGGACGTCCGTCACACCCTGCTTGTATCCGTCCCTGCTGTAGCTGTCGGCGGGTGACCTCGGCACGTCGGTGATCCAGACGAGGACGAACCGCGTGCTGACGGGTTCCTTCGCCTCAAGGGTCGCCGTGGAGCCCGTGGTCTCCGTGTCGGCGATCTTCTTCATGGAGCTCAGAGGCGCCGACGACGAGAGGGAGTCGGCGGCGTACAGCGCGATCCTGGTGCGCTCCCCGGTGAATTTGAGCCCGATGGACGCCGCTGAGACCTTCTGGTCGGCCCCGATCTCGTACATGATCCCGATGCCCTGCTTGAACGGGGCCAGCTGCGGTCCGTCCACGAAGGTCTTCGAACGCCAGTAGGTCGCAGGGTCGCCGTCATGGGTCAGGCCCACATCGCCGGGGTCCTGTGCCTTCCCGTCCGGGAAGTACTCGACGGCGTCCTTGATGGCGAGAGGCTTCTGATCCGCCTTGCCCTTGCCGTCGTCGGCCGGCTCGGAAGTGCCCTGTGTGGGAGGGGGGTCCCCCGCGCTGCCCCTGCGGTCGAGCAGGGTCTCCGCGAGTTGCCAGCTGCCGAGGCCCAGAGCGGCGATGAGGAGCGCCGAGACGGTCCACTTGAGCGCTCGGCCGGCACGGCTCTGCAGCGGGGGCGGAGGGACCGGCATCACGGGCTGGGTGACGGAGGACGGGTGGGAGGACGGGCGCCCGTATGTGCCCTGCTGATAGGTGGTCCGCTGGTAGGCGGGAGGTGCGGTGAACGTGGGCTCCGGCGGAAGGATGCGCGGCATGGCCGCGACCGCCCTGGCCAGTTCGTCCGGGGTGGTGCAGGGCGGTTCCTGCCGGGAGGCGGTCGCGCCGTCGTTGGCGAGCGCACGCATGGCGAGCTCCGACAGGCCGCGGTGGACTCCGGCACGGACCTGGTCCGGGGCGATGAGCCCCAGGCCCTTGGGCAGTCCGGCGAGCCCGTGGGCGTCGTTCTCGTACGGCCAGCGGTGGGTCAGCGCGGCGTACAGCAGGGCGCCGATCGCCTCGGTGTCCGTGCGGAGCGGATGTTCGGCGGTGATGCCGCGCAGGGCGGCGTTCACGGCCAGGCCGCGGATCCGGTACTGGCCGGTTGAGCTGCGCAGCACCGCGCCGGGGGTGAGGCGCAGATGGGCCAGGCCCTCGCGGTGGGCGGCGGCCATCGCCTGGGAGAGCTGGTTGACGAGTTGGTAGGCGTCGTGCGCCTCCATCGGCCCGGCGGCCAGCAGAGCGGTGAGCTCGGTGGCGTCCGGGAGCCACTCGTGGACGACGTAGACGAGGTCGTTCTCCTCCACGGCGTCCAGGACCTGCACGAAGCGGGGGTCGCCGAGCAGCGCCGACGAGCGTGCCGCGGCCAGCACGGAGCGGGCTCGCGGATGGTCTGCGGGAAGCAGGTGGACGCCCACCGCGCGGCGGAGTTTCTCGTCGACCGCACGCCAGCTGCTGAAGCCGTCCAGACGGGTGACGCACTCCTCCAAGCGGTAGCGCCCGGCGAGTTTGTGACCGCTGTGCAGATCGGGCGACGCCGGGACGGCCTCGGAAAGCGGCCGCCCGCCGTTCGTGTTCTCGGCGTCCTCGGGGCTCGCGCCCTTGGTGTCCTCGGCTTGCGCCGTCCCGTCGGTCGTGGCCGCGTCCGCCTTGGCGGTCAGCGGCTTGTCGCCACTGTTGTCGGCCACGTCGACGGCAGCCGTGCTACGTTCCGCCACCGTCGTTCCTGCCTCCCCATCCGTTGCGCGATGCCAGCCAGCTCTGCACAGTCACGCCAATTGTGCCCACACTCCGGCGCTATGCACGACACGCGGAGTCCGGCGATGGTTGTGCGGGCGTGCGCTCATTCAGCGGCCGAGCCGTCCCCGGACCATGCCGACCAGGCCGTTGACCTCTTCGATGCGCATCTTCTTCGCGGCGACGAAGAAGACGGCCATCAGGAGGACACCGCCGCAGATCAGTGCGGCCAGCGAGCCGAGCGCGCCGTTGCCGAGGAGTTCGAGGATCGCGAAGCCGATACCGCCGCCGATCAGGGCCGCGGGCACCGCAGCCATGCAGAGGCGGGCGTAGGTCCGCACGATGTGCGCCCCGTCCAGATCGCCGCCCAGCCGGGTGCGCAGTCGGCGCCAGGCGACGCCCACGCCGACCGCGTAGGCCAGTCCGTAGGAGAAGGCCATGCCCACGACGGCCCAACGGGCGGGCAGGACGACGTAACAGAGGGCGGAGGCCGCTGCGTTGACGGCGGCCACGATGACGGTGTTGTAGAACGGGGTGCGGGTGTCCTCGTAGGCGTAGAACCCGCGGAGCACGACGTACTGCACGGAGTACGGGATCAGACCGAGGGCGAACGCCATGAGGATGAAGCCCATGGAACGGGCCGCTTCGGCGCCGCTGGACGCGTAGAGCAGGGTGCACATCGGCAGGCCGAGCGCGAGGAACGTGAAGGCCACCGGCACGATGGCGACAGCCGAGTTGCGCAGCCCCTGCGAGATGTCGTCGCGGACCGCACCGGGGTCGTTGTCGTGGGCGGCACGGGAGATCCGGGGAAGCAGTGCGGCCATGACGGAGACGGTGATGATGGCCTGGGGCATGCCCCAGATCAGCTGGGCGTTGGAGTAGGCCAGGAACCCGGTGCCGTCCTTGCCGGAGAGCTTGCCCGCGGCCGTGGCGAGCTGGGTGACGACCAGCACGCCCGCCTGGTTGGCCAGGACGAACAGGACCGTCCACTTGGCCAGCTTGACGGTCTTGCCGAGCCCGTGGCCCTTCCAGTCGAATCGGGGGCGGAAGCGGAAGCCGGTCTCGCGCAGGTAGGGGATCATCGCCAGCGACTGGACGACGAGACCGAGCAGGGTGCCGATGCCCAGCAGCCGGATGCCCTCCGGCGGGATGGTGTCGACGCCCATCCGGGATTCGGCGGAGGTGCCGTAGACCCAGATGAAGAGCCCGAACGTGATGATCATGACGATGTTGTTGAGGACCGGCGTCCACATCATCGCGCCGAACTTGCCGCGAGCGTTGAGGATCTGACCCATCACCACGTGCACACCCATGAAGAAGATGGTGGGCAGGCAGTACCGGGCGAAGGTCACGGCGACGCTGTTGGCGGCCACGTCGTCGGCGATCGTGTTGGACATCAGTTGGATCAGCACCGGTGCGACGAGGACCGCGACGGCGACGATCAGGCCGAGCGCGATCATCACCAGGGTCAGCAGGCGGTTCGCGAAGGCTTCACCGCCGTCCTCGTCGTCCTTCATGGCACGGACGAGCTGGGGGACGAAGACCGAGTTGAGGCCGCCGCCGACGGTGAGGATGTAGATCATCGTCGGCAGGGTGTACGCGATGGTGAAGCTGTCGCCGAGCAGTGCGGCGCCGAGTGCGGCGGTGATCACCAGGGACCGGACGAATCCGGTGAGCCGGGAGACGAGCGTGCCCGCCGCCATGACCGCGCTGGACTTGAGGAGACCGGATACCTTGCCGCCGCCCTTGGCGGGCGCGGGTGCGGGAGCAGGCTCGGGCGGGCCCGCAGGCTTGCCCGACCCCTCCTGGTCCCGGAAGAGATGGGCGAACGCGTCCGGCTCCTGGCGGTCGTCCGACGCCTGGGTGACCAGGTCGTCGACGCCGACGAACTGCGTGGTCGCCGGCCGGTCGCCATAGGGGAGGTGCCGGGAGGGGCCCGCGGGCTCGGGCGGCGGGGTCTGGGCCCAGATGCGCGGGTCGGGGGCGTGCGGGGCGGCGGGCGGCTGCTGGTAGAGCGGCCCCGGCTCCTGGTAGGTGCCGGGAGGCGGCGGTGGGTGCGCGGCGCGGTCGTACAGCGCCTCGCCCACCGGGTCCTGGGCGGCCAGGCCGTGGGCGCGGTAGGGGTCGTCCTCGTAGGCGTGCTGGAGGTACGGGTCAGGCTCCACCGAGCCGTCCCAGCCCGCGTCCGGAGGAACCGGAGGCTCGCCCGGAGCAGCCGCTCCGCCCGCGCCCTGCCCGCGGTCACCGTCGTACGGCGCGTTCATCGAAACCCCTACCTCATCGTCCCCGGCCGACCGGCCACGACAGACATCGCTCAACGGTCCACTTTCTCACCCGTCCCCGACGGGGCCCCGCTTTCCGGACCGGTGTCCGGGGTCGGGTCACTCGGCTGCTCGGGTTCGTCGCCGTTGCCGTTCGCCGTGTCGCTTGCCGCGGCGCGCTTGCGGTGGCTGTACATCCGCACGCCTGCCAGCACCAGGAGCAGCAGGCCGCCGGCGATCACGAGCAGCACGGTGGGCGTCACCTCGGAGACCTTCACGGTGAAGGTCATCTCCTCGCCGTACGGGGTGCCGTCCTCCGTGTAGAGCCGGGCGGTGACCTGGGCCCGGCCGTTGGCGCTGGTCGCCGTGTCGAACTTCACCGACTGGCTGTGCCCGCCCGCGATGCTGACCGGCAGCTCGGCCTTGTTCCCGTCGTCGTTGAACTTGAGCCGGATGTTGTCCGAGGTCAGCCGGAGAACCAGCCGGTCGACGCCCTGCACCAGCTTGTTCTGGACCGTCACCGGGATCGTCGCGCTGCGCCCGGAGAGGGTCACGTCCGACTTCTCGATGAGCTGGACCTCGTTGGTGAGG
This sequence comes from Streptomyces sp. WZ.A104, assembly GCF_002382885.1. Taxonomy (GTDB): domain Bacteria; phylum Actinomycetota; class Actinomycetes; order Streptomycetales; family Streptomycetaceae; genus Streptomyces. The sequence goes on along the minus strand of NZ_NWVL01000052.1, from coordinate 7,351 downwards.
CTTTGGAGGTAGTCGCGGACCGCGTCCCGGTACTGCTGCGCCTCCAGGGACCGGCCCCGCCAGGACGTCGACATCGAGCGGTTGACCGCGTTGCCGAAGGGCGTCACCACGCGCTCGGGCTGCGTGAGGATGGTCTGGAAGCCGTCGAGGGAGCCCTGGGTGGCCCGGATGTCCTGAAACGCCTGAGTGGGCAGCTCCTGCTCGCGGAGCTTCTTCGGGTACGCGGAGGCCCGCGGAATCCTGGTGGTGGCCTGCGGGTCAGGCTTCTCATCGGAGGCGGCGACCAGGTCGGACGGCTGCGTCCAGCGGTTGCCCGACAAGCCCTCCAGAGCGCGGGCCATCGTCTGGGCCTGGGCGGTGGTGGGCATCCGGGGCGGCGCCACGACGATGCTGCGCTCGTTGTCGGGGACCTGCTCGGTCAGCGTCAGGGTGTGGGCGAGGAACTTCTGGACCGCGAGGGTGGAGGTGTTCGCCCTCGACATGTCCCGGTCGAACGCGGTCGACAGCCGGACGTCGGCGACGACCGCGGTGGTCCCGCCGCCGATCGGCCGGGCCGCGGTCGGGGTGTACGGGAGCTGCCCGGCCTCCCGGAAGCTGTCGCTGCGGGCGATGACGTTGTGGGCACCGGCCGAGGTCGCCACATCGACGATCGAGGGGTCCACAGCGCCGTTCACGGGCCAGGCGAAGTCGGTGGACGGTTTCACGTGGAGGATGGTCTCCACCGTGGTGGCGGCCACCGTGGAGGCGTTCTGCAGATGGCTGAGTGTGCCGGAGACGGTCTTGCCCCGGTGTGCGATGGAGGCCAGATCCGGGTCGGCGAACGGCAGCGCGATCACCTTGCCGTCCTCCACCACCTTCTCCAGGGCGGTGATCCACTGTCTCGCGGCGGCCTGGTTCCTGCCCGGGACGGTCGTGTCCCCGGACTGGACCTCGTACCGCCCGGCCATCGCGGCGACGCTCGCCAGCAGGTCCGGGTCGATCACCCAGGTCACGGGCAGCCGACTGCCCAGGGCCACCATCCGCTCCAGCCGGCCGCCGGGCGCGATCTCCTTGGCCAGGTCGTCGTCGGTGAAGACGGGTGTCTGCTGTTCGTCCGAGCGGGTCTCCGCCGTCACATGGGGGGACGCGATCAGCGGCCAGAGGAAGGTGACCTTGGTCCTGCTGTCGCTCGCCTCGGGCTGCCAGGGCAGGAACGAGCGCTCGATGCCCAGCACCTGCTCGTAGGGGGCGGTGCCGGTACGGCCGGAGACCGAGACGCCGAGCTGGTAGACGCCCGGGTCGTCCAGGCCCAGCTTGTCCACGGGCACGGAGAGCGTGAAGTCCTGGCTGATCCCCTTGCGGAGCTCGGGGAACTTCACCGTGTACTTTCCGCCGACGGCGGCCGGGTCGACGCCGGGAATGTAGCGGGTGCGCTTGGCGGCGTCGTCGACCTGCCCCCGGCCCGAAAGCCGCGGGCCGACCCGCAGATCGACCTCGGCGTCGTCGATCGTCTCCTTGCCCCGGTTGGTCAGCGTCCCGGAGACGGTCAGCGTGTCGTCCTCCGTGGGAACGCTCGGCGAGAGCGTGTCGAGAGACACATCGACCGTACGGGAGCCGGTGGGGGCCTTGGCGGGCTCAGCGGCCGCGGCGGCCGGTACTGTCAGCAGACCGGCCAGCAGTGGTGCTCCGAGCACCACGGAGGCCGTGCGCCGCAGCCACCGGCGGGCAGGAGAGGGACGCGTCCCCTGGAAGTCTGCCGCCTCGGCCACGCGCCTACCCGTCCCTTGTCGTCGTCAGGTTCTGTCGGTCGTTGTCGGTCCTGCGTCCCCGCATGGTAACGAGGAGCGCCGGGCCGAAGTGCTGGGGTCCGTGCCACATGATCGCGGGTCTCCCGCAGGGTCCGGGTAAACGATGACGCCCCGGCCGGTCCGTGCACGTACCCTTTTCTGTTGTGCCGAACGCCAACGAAGAGAACGCCAGTGCACTGAGCCAGGTGCAGCACCGCGCGGTGAGTGAGCTGCTGCGGGTGTCCCCGGTCGCCGACGACCTCGCCCGCAGATTCCAGCAGGCCGGATTCGGTCTTGCGCTGGTCGGCGGCTCTGTCCGCGACGCGCTGCTCGGCAGGCTCGGGAACGACCTGGACTTCACCACCGATGCCCGCCCCGAGGACGTACTCAGGATCGTCCGCCCCTGGGCCGACTCGGTGTGGGAGGTCGGGATCGCCTTCGGCACCGTCGGCTCCCAGAAGGACGGCTACCAGATCGAGGTCACGACCTACCGGTCGGAGGCGTACGACAGGACCTCGCGCAAGCCGGACGTCTCCTACGGCGACTCCATCGAGGACGACCTCGTGCGCCGTGACTTCACGGTCAACGCGATGGCCGTGGCGCTGCCGCAGAAGGAGTTCATCGATCCGCACGGCGGACTGAAGGACTTGGCCGAGCGGGTGCTGCGTACCCCGGGAACGGCTGAGGAGTCCTTCTCCGACGACCCGCTGCGCATGCTGCGCGCCGCCCGGTTCGCCGCGCAGCTGGACTTCGAGGTCGCCCCCGACGTGGTGACCGCGATGACGGAGATGGCCGCACGGATCGAGATCGTCTCCGCCGAGCGGGTCCGTGAGGAGCTCAACAAGCTGCTGCTCTCCCAGCACCCCCGCAAGGGACTGGGCCTCCTGGTCGACACCGGGCTGGCCGGGCACGTGCTGCCCGAGCTTCCCGCGCTGCGGCTGGAGAGTGATGAGCATCACCGTCACAAGGACGTCTACGAGCACTCGCTGACCGTCCTGGAGCAGGCGATCGGCCTGGAGGAGGACGGCCCCGACCTCGTACTGCGGCTTGCCGCCCTGCTCCACGACATCGGCAAGCCGAGGACCCGCCGCTTCGAGAAGGACGGACGGGTCTCCTTCCACCACCATGAGGTGGTCGGCGCGAAGATGACCAAGAAGCGCCTGACCGAGCTCAAGTACTCCAACGAGCTGGTCAAGGACGTGTCGAAGCTGGTGGAGCTCCATCTTCGTTTCCACGGGTACGGGGACGGGGAATGGACCGACTCCGCCGTGCGCCGGTATGTGCGGGATGCGGGGCACCTCCTCGACCGTCTCCATAAGCTGACCCGATCGGACTGCACGACCCGCAACAAGCGCAAGGCGAACGCGCTCTCCCGCACCTACGACGGGCTGGAAGAGCGCATCGCCCTGTTGCAGGAGCAGGAAGAGCTCGACTCCATCCGCCCCGACCTGGACGGCAACGAGATCATGCAGATCCTCGACGTCGGCCCCGGGCCGGTGATCGGCAAGGCGTACGCGTTCCTGCTGGAGCTGCGGCTGGAGAACGGCCCCATGGGGCGGGATGCCGCGGTGGCGGCTCTCAAGGAATGGTGGGCAAAGCAGGGCTGAGTCCGGGCGGTGCGATGTTTCACGTGAAACATCGCACCGCCCGTTGTGCCGAGGGGTGGTGTTTCACGTGAAACACCACCCCTCGGCACAGGTGCGAGCGATTACTGCCTTGCGCCGGAGTGCCGCCAGCGGAACATGGCCACCGCGACGACCGCGTACAGCGCGGCCACTACTGCCAGCACAGCGACGGACCTGCCGTCCGGAGGCAGCATCAGGGCCGCCACCCCCGCCGCGCCCACGAACGCGACATTGAAGAGCACATCGTAGAGAGAGAAGATCCGGCCGCGGAAGGAGTCGTCGACCGAGGTCTGTATGACGGTGTCCGTCGCGATCTTCGAGCCTTGCGTCACGATGCCGAGAACGAACGCGGCGATCAGCATCGGGAGCGGGGCGAAGGAGAGGCCCAGGGTGGGCACCAGGATCGCCGCGGCCCCGGCGCAGGCCACGATCCACCCGTACCGCCCGAGCCGGCCCACGGCCCAGGGGGTGACGACGGCGGCGATGAAGAACCCCGCACCGGAGACCCCGACTGCCAGGCCGAGCAGGGCCAGCCCGTCGGACTCCGTCTCCGACCAGGCATAGCGGCACAGCATGAGCACCATCACGGTGAGCGCGCCGTAGCAGAAGCGGATCACGGTCATGGCGGTCAGCGCCCGGGCGGCGTGAGTGCGCTGCGCCAGATGGCCCAGTCCGGCGACGAGCCCGCGCGCAGTGACCAGCAGAGCGGTCCGTAGCCGCAAAGCGGTCCCGTCGGTGTCGGGCCCCAGCAGGCCGCGCGGCAGGCTCAGTGAGGCCAGCGCGGACAGCAGGTAGAGCATCGCCCCCAGCAGGACGACCGCCGCGTCGGACTCGTCGGCCACCAGCCGCACGGCGAAGGCCAGGCCCCCGCCCGCGGTGGCGGCCAGGGTGCCGGCGGTCGGGGAGAGCGAATTGGCGACGACGAGCCGGTCGGCGTCCACCACCCGGGGCAAGGCAGCGGAAAGACCGGCCAGGACGAAGCGGTTGACGGCGGTGACGCAGAGGGCCGAGGCGTAGAAGAGCCAGTCGGGCACCGCAGCGAGGATCAGCAGGGCCGTACAGCAGGCCAGGGCGGCCCGCAGGAGGTTCCCGTACAGGAAGACCTGACGGCGCGACCAGCGATCCAGGAGTACCCCGGCGAACGGGCCGATGAGGGAGTACGGCAGAAGGAGCACCGCCATCGCCGAGGCGATGGCGGCCGCCGAGGTCTGCTTCTCCGGGGAGAAGACGACGTACGCGGCGAGAGCGACCTGGTAGACGCCGTCGGCGCACTGGGAGAGGAGCCGCACGGTGAGAAGGCGCCGGAAGTTCCGAAGGCGCAGCAGCAGGCGCAGATCACGCGCGACAGACATGGGAGCAAGCGTCACACACGTCGGGGGTCCGCGGGCGGATTGCCCGGGGACCCCCGACGTGCGGCAGGAAGAGGTGAGCGTCGCCGCTCAGAGCTCCGGTGAGGCTGTCAGCCGAGACGGCCGTTTCAGCGCTCGGTCTCGCCCTTGATGAACTTCTCGACGTTCTCGCGGGCCTCGTCGTCGAAGTACTGGACCGGCGGCGACTTCATGAAGTAGCTCGACGCGGAGAGAATCGGGCCGCCGATACCGCGGTCCTTGGCGATCTTCGCCGCGCGGACGGCGTCGATGATGACACCGGCCGAGTTCGGGGAGTCCCACACCTCAAGCTTGTACTCCAGGTTCAGCGGAACGTCACCGAAGGCGCGGCCTTCGAGGCGTACGTACGCCCACTTGCGGTCGTCCAGCCAGGCCACGTAGTCCGAGGGTCCGATGTGGACGTTGCCCTCACCGAGCTCACGGTCGCGGATCTGCGAGGTGACGGCCTGCGTCTTGGAGATCTTCTTGGACTCCAGGCGCTCACGCTCAAGCATGTTCTTGAAGTCCATGTTGCCGCCGACGTTCAGCTGCATCGTGCGGTCCAGGATGACACCCCGGTCCTCGAAGAGCTTCGCCATCACGCGGTGCGTGATGGTGGCGCCCACCTGGGACTTGATGTCGTCGCCGACGATCGGGACACCGGCCTCGGTGAACTTGTCCGCCCACTCCTTGGTACCGGCGATGAAGACCGGGAGAGCGTTGACGAACGCGACCTTGGCGTCGATGGCGCACTGCGCGTAGAACTTCGCAGCGACCTCGGAACCGACGGGCAGGTAGCAGACGAGGACGTCGACCTGCTTGTCCTTGAGGACCTGGACGACGTCGACCGGGGCGTCCGCGGACTCCTCGATCGTCTCGCGGTAGTACTTGCCCAGACCGTCGTGGGTGTGGCCGCGCTGGACGGTCACGCCCGTGTTCGGCACGTCCGCGATCTTGATGGTGTTGTTCTCGCTGGCGCCGATGGCGTCCGCGAGGTCGAGGCCGACCTTCTTCGCGTCGACGTCGAAGGCGGCGACGAACTCGACGTCACTGACGTGGTACTCGCCGAACTGGACGTGCATCAGACCGGGCACCTTGCCGGCCGGATCGGCGTCCTTGTAGTACTCGACGCCCTGCACCAGCGAGGCGGCGCAGTTGCCCACGCCTACGATGGCTACGCGAACCGAACCCATTCCGGTTGCTCCCTGTGTAATCGGTGTTTCCGATGAAGACCCCGCGGAGTGCGGTGACTTCACTTGGCGGTGTCGTCGGACGGATCCGGCGGGGTGGTGTCCCGGTGCCGGGGCAGGCCGCCCGTCTCTCCTGGTGTGTCCTGCTGAGCGGAGTCCTCGGGTGTGGATCGTCGCCGATCCCGTCCCGATCGCTCGCTCTCGATGAGCTCGTTCAGCCAGCGCACTTCGCGCTCCACGGACTCCATGCCGTGCCGCTGCAGCTCAAGTGTGTAGTCGTCGAGTCGTTCACGAGTGCGGGCGAGGGAGGCGCGCATCTTCTCCAGACGCTCCTCCAGCCTGCTGCGCCGACCTTCGAGCACCCGCATCCGCACATCGCGTTCGGTCTGCCCGAAGAAGGCGAAGCGGGCTGCGAAGTGCTCGTCCTCCCAGGCGTCCGGACCGGTGTGGGACAGCAGTTCCTCGAAGTGCTCCTTACCTTCTGCCGTCAACCGGTAGACGATCTTGGCCCGGCGTCCCGTGAGAGAGGAGGCGGGTGCGGGCGTGGTGTCCGTCGGCGCGCCGGCGGGCTCCTCGATCAACCAGCCGCTGGCGACCAGCGTCTTGAGGCAGGGGTAGAGGGTTCCGTAGCTGAAGGCACGGAAGATCCCCAGCGAGGTGTTGAGGCGTTTGCGCAGCTCATAGCCGTGCATCGGCGATTCGCGGAGCAGGCCGAGAACGGCGAACTCCAGGATGCCGGAGCGTCGGCTCACTGTCGCCTCCTCCTTCTCCCGCTGCTGCCGCTGACACGGTCCGCCGGATCCACCGGCGTACTTATGCCGCACTGATGTATCGACTCGATACATCAGCACGATAGATCGGTCCTTCCGGTTCGACAAGGGTGACCTTCGTGAACGGCGTCACATCGTCAATTCGCAGGGATCGACTTGCGCCGTTTGGGGTGAAGTTCGGCCCTAGGTGGGTTTTGACCGTGCGTAGTCTGTGCGGCATGCAGACCACCGGGAACCGCGAGGCGCCTTCGCGCGTCAGTTATCGCGGACTGCCGGATGTACTGCGGATGAGCCTTCCGCAGTGGCTCGTCCGTAATTCGGGGGGACCGGATCTCAACTGCCGCTTCCAGGCGCTCTCGCCTGCCCGAGGAGTAGTCGTTCCATGAGCGAGCACCGTCGCAAATCGCCTCAGCCACAGGGTGGCGGGCGTGCCGCGGCCAGACGAGCCGCCCAGCAGTCGACCGGACGCCGAGGAGGCCCGTCACGCAGGGCAACGTCCGTATCACCTTCCGAATCGCCGTCCGAATCGTACGGCGAGGAGCGCCAGCACGGCAGCCGCGCCGAGGCCCGCCGAGCGGCTCAGCGGGGCGGCCGGCGCCGGGGCGCGGACGCCGGGGGCCACGGCGCGGGCGG
>NZ_NWVL01000051.1 GCF_002382885.1 Streptomyces sp. WZ.A104 | reverse complement strand
GGCCTCGGGCGCCCGGGCCCGGGGTGCCCGCGCGGCGGGCGCCGGGGCGGCACGCCGGGGCGTGGGGGCCGCCTCGCCCGAAGCCACGGCGGCGGAGTCGAAGAACGTGGCCCCCGCCTTCTCGCCGCTCTCCACGGCCCGTACCGCCGCGAGCAGGTCGGCGGCCGTACCGCTCAGCTTCGTGCCGGCGGCGATGGGCCCGGCCTTCTCCGCCTTGCGCTTCTCGATCCGCTCCCGCAGCTCCCGCTGTGCGGCCAGCTCGGCCTGCGCCTCCGAGAGCTCGGCGGCGGCCGCGTCGGCGCTTTCGGCCGCAGGCGCTTCGGCAACGGCGGAGTCGTCGTCGCCGTCCGTGCCGGAGTCGTCCGCCCCGTCCGCCCCGGCTGGCTCGTCCGCCCCGTCCGCCCCGTCCGCCTCGGGCGCTTCGGCGTGCGCGGGGCCCTCGGTGCCGGTGTCCTCCGGAGGCTCGTGGGCCTCCGGTGTGTCCGTGCCGGCGGTGCCGGGGGTCTCCCCGGGAAGCGCAGTCACAGCGTGCTCCAGTCCTGATCGGGATAGCGGTGCACGGGCGCCGACACATCGTCGAGCGCCTGGCAGATCTCGTAGGGAAGACTAAGCGCCTCCACTGACAATGCCTCCGTGAGCTGCCCGGCGTTGCGCGCGCCGACGATCGGGGCGGCCACCCCGGGCCGGTCCCGGACCCAGGCCAGCGCCACCTGGAGCGGGCTCGTCGCCAGGCCGTCCGCCGCCGTCGCCACCGCGTCGGTGATGCGGGCCGCCGCGTCGTCGAGATACGGCTCGACGAACGGGGCGAGCCGCTCGGACGCGCCCCGGGAGTCGGAGGGGGTGCCCTGGCGGTACTTGCCGGTCAGCACCCCGCGACCCAACGGCGAGGACGGCAGCAGACCGATCCCCAGGTCCAGCGCGGCGGGCAGCACCTCGCGCTCGATGCCCCGCTGGAGCAGCGAATACTCCATCTGCGTACTGGCCAGCCGGGTGCGCACCCCGGGCGCGGCGAGCTGCCAGGTGGCGGCCTTGGCCAGCTGCCAGCCGCAGAAGTTCGACACCCCCGCGTAGCGGACCCGGCCGGAGGCGACGGCCAGGTCCACCGCCTGGAGGGTCTCCTCCAGCGGGGTCGCCGGATCGAAGGCGTGGACCTGCCACAGATCCACGTAGTCCGTGCCTAGCCGCTCCAGGGACGCGTCCAGGGCGGCCAGGAGGTGCCCGCGCGAGCCGTTGAAGCGGCGGTAGGGGTCCGGGACGTTGCCCGCCTTCGTGGCGATGACCAGATCCTGGCGGGGGACCAGGCTGCCGACGAGCCGCCCGAGCAGATACTCGGCCTCGCCGCCCCCGTACACATCGGCGGTGTCCACCAGGGTGCCGCCCGCGTCCCAGAAGGCCTTGAGCTGGTCGGCGGCGTCGTGCTCGTCGGTGTCCCGGCCCCAGGTGAGGGTGCCGAGCCCGATCCGGGACACGCGAAGGCCGGTACGGCCGAGATGCCTCTGCTCCATGGGCGCTGAGATTACTGGCCATGGCCCCACCGGGTGGAGGCCTGTGGACAACGGGAGGTCGTGTGGGCCTGCCGGATCGCCGCGACCCGCGCTAGAGTCCGGAGAAAGCGACGTTACTGATCAGTAAGGGGAGCGGCTATGCGGCTCGGCATCAATCTCGGTTACTGGGGCGCGGGCATGGACGGCGACAACCTCGCCGTCGCGCAGGAGGCCGACCGGCTCGGCTACGACGTCTGCTGGGCGGCCGAGGCCTACGGCTCCGACGCGCCGACCGTGCTGACCTGGGTCGCGGCCCAGACCGAGTCCATCGACGTCGGCTCCGCGATCATGCAGATCCCGGCCCGCCAGCCCACCATGACGGCGATGACGGCCGCCACCCTCGACTCGCTGTCCGGCGGCCGCTTCCGGCTCGGCCTCGGCGTCTCGGGCCCGCAGGTCTCCGAGGGCTGGTACGGCGTGAAGTTCGACAAGCCGCTGGCCCGCACCCGCGAGTACGTGGAGATCGTCCGCAAGGCGATGACCCGCGAGCGCGTGTCGTACGAGGGCGCGCACTGGACGCTGCCGCTGCCCGACGGCCCGGGCAAGCCGATCAAGCTCACCGTGCACCCGCAGCGCGAGCACATCCCGCTCTACATCGCCGCGATCGGCCCCAAGAACCTGGAGCAGACCGGGGAGATCGCCGACGGCGCCCTGCTGATCTTCCCCTCCGCCGAGCACCTGGAGGAGACCGCGATCCAACCGCTGCGCGCGGGCCGGGAGAGGGCCGGGAAGACCATGGAGGGCTTCGACGTCTCCCCGACGCTGCCGCTCGCCGTCGGCGACGACGTGAACGGCCTCGCCGACATGTTCCGCCCCTACACCGCCCTGTACGTCGGCGGCATGGGCAGCCGGAAGCAGAACTTCTACAACCAGCTCGCCCAGCGCATGGGGTACGAGAAGGAGGCCGCCGAGATCCAGGACAAGTACCTGGGCGGGGACAAGGCCGGGGCCGCCGCCGCCGTACCGCACCAGCTGATCGACCAGACCGCGCTGCTCGGCCCCGTCGAGCGGATCGCCGAGCGGATGCAGGCCTACGCCGCCGCCGGGGTCACCACACTCAACCTCGCCCCGGCCGGATTCACGCTGGAGGAGCGGATCACCGCCCTGCGCGCGGGCACCGACGCCCTGGAGCGCTCCGGACTCGTCTGAGTCCGAACTGCCTGAACACAGCACTACGGCCGTGGTGGGGGCTCGGGGGTCTTCCCCGCCACGGCCGTCACCCGGAACAACGCGCCCCACGCCCAGGAGTTACGGCGGCCCGGTGGTCGCCGTCCGCCACTGCTCCGGTTGCCGACCGGCCTGCGGCGCATTTGACTCTCTCTGCGGAACGTTGCTCCGCGGACTCGCGGTCCGCGGGCATCCGGTACGGAGGTGGCCGCCATGCTCTCAGCGAAAAGCCTGTTCCAGGAGATCCTCGACGACGACGAGGCCTATCGGCTCTTCTGCTCCATCGCCGCCAGCGGGGAGTCCCAGGGCGGCTGGGAGAACGCCCGCATCGCCGCCCTCGTCCCCGAGGACCGCCGTGAACTGGCTCCCAGGATCGTCCGGCACGGCGCCGACGAGGACAAACACGGCCGGATCTTCAACGCCCTCCTCAAGAAGCGCGGCCTCCCGCCGGTCCAGGTCCCCCCGGAGGCCGACTACACGATGCTCCTGGAACAGCAGGGGATCGGGCTCGCCCACTCCCGGCTGCGTGGCGAGGAGCGCCTCACCGAGCGCGACATCATCACCTATCTGGCCCACAGCCGGATCACCGAGCAGCGCGCCTCCGAACAGATGCGGCTGCTGCGCCGGCACTTCGCCGACCACCCCGACATCGGCCGCGCGGTGAAGATGATCTCCAACGACGAGGACAACCACCTCGCCTACTGCCACGAGGAACTGCTGTCGCTCGCGCGCGAAGGACACGGCCGGACCATTCAGCGGACCATGCGCGAGTGCGCCCTGGCCGAGATCCGCGTCTACCGCGACGTCAGCCTCGCCGTGATGGCCCGCATGGGGCGCGTCCTCGGCTGGTCCCGCCCCAGGGCGGCCCTGCTCGCCGCGGGCATCCACGCGATGTACGCGTACGAACGCGTCGTCGGCTGGCGGCGCATGGTGACCCTGGAGATGCCGGAGCGCCGCAACGCTCTCGGCAGCACCGCCGTGCCCGAGCGCGAGTACGCGTGATGCGCCTCAGAGCCAGCCGCGCCGCTTGAACAGCCGGTGCAGCCCGTACACCGCGACGCCCATCAGGGCGACCACCACCGGGTACGTCCACGTCCAGTGCAGCTCCGGCATGTGGTCGAAGTTCATGCCGTAGACGCCCGCCACCATCGTCGGGACGGCGGCCATCGCCGCCCAGGCGGAGATCTTGCGCATGTCGTCGTTCTGCCGCACACCCATCTGCGCCAGATGCGCCGACAGGATGTCCGAGAGCAGCCGGTCCAGCCCCTCCGCCTGCTCGTTGGCGCGCGTGAGGTGGTCGGCCACGTCCCGGAAGAACGGCTGCGCGTGCTCGTGGACGAACGGCACGCCCGCACCCGAGAGCCGGGCCATCGGCGCCGTCAGCGGGCCCGCCGCCCGGCGGAACTCCAGCACCTGCCGCTTGAAGGTGTAGATCCGGGCCGCGGTGTTCTTCGAGTCGCCGCCGCTCGGCGCGAAGACCCGCGCCTCCAGCTCCTCCAGGTCGACCTGGAGCTCCCCGGCCACCTCCATGTAGCGGTCCACGACCGCGTCGCTCACCGCGTACAGCACGGCCGTCGGACCGTGCTTCAGCACCTCCGGCTCGGCCTCCAGCCGTTGGCGTACGGCCGCCAGCGGGGCGCTCTCGCCGTGCCTGACGGTCACCACGAACGAGTCCCCTATGAACACCATCAGCTCGTCGGCGCTGACGGTGTCGCTCGCGGGCTCGTAGACGATCGGCTTGAGGACCGCGAACAGCGAGTCGTCGTACACCTCCAGCTTGGGCCGCTGGTGCGCGCGCAACGCGTCCTCCACCGCCAGCGGGTGCAGCCCGAACTCATGGCGTACGAGACCGAACTCCCGCTCCGTCGGCTCGTGCAGCCCGATCCACAGGAACGCATCCCGCGAGCCCCGGGCCTCAGCCAGGGCCCCGGAGAAATCCTCGGGCCGTTCGGTGCGGCGCCCGTCCCGGTAGATGGCACAGTCCACGATCACGGCGGGCATTCTTCCCCCTGACCGGCCCCCGCGCACCTTCCGCCACCCCTCTACGCTGGCGAGTATGCCCACGCTGATCCTCGTACGCCACGGACGCTCCACCGCCAACACCGCCGGAGTGCTCGCGGGCCGCACCCCCGGTGTCCACCTCGACGAACGCGGTGCCGGACAGGCCGCTGCCCTGCCCGCGCGGCTGGCTGCCCTGAGCCCGGTCCTCGCCGTCAGCAGCCCCCTGGAACGCTGCCGGGAAACCCTCCAGCCGCTGCTGGAGGCCCGCCCCGGCCTCCCCCTGCACACCGAGGACCGCATCAGCGAGTGCGACTACGGCCACTGGTCGGGACGGAAGCTGGCCGAACTGGCCGACGAGCCGCTGATGTCCGTCGTCCAGCAGCACCCCTCCGCCGCCGCCTTCCCCGGCGGCGAGTCCATGCGTGCCATGCAGGCCCGCGCCGTCGACGCCGTACGCGACTGGAACGCCCGGGTCGAGGCGGAGCACGGCGAGGACGCCACGTACGTCATGTGCTCGCACGGCGACATCATCAAGAGCCTCGTCGCCGACGCCCTGGGCATGCACCTGGACCTCTTCCAGCGCGTCCAGGTCGACCCCTGCTCGGTCACCGCGATCCGCTACACCCGGCTGCGCCCCTTCCTCCTGCGGCTCGGCGACACCGGCGGCCTCGCCTCCCTCGCCCCCCACGAACGCCCCGTCGGCGCGGACGCGGCGGTCGGGGGCGGCGCGGGCGCGCCGTGATCGCTTGGGGCAGTAGGGTGGACGCGCCGTAGCGCCGCCCCAACCACCACCGATCTCAAGGGAGCAGGACGTGTCCCGTCAGGTGTTCCTCTACGACCCGCCGGACCGATTCGTGGCCGGTACGGTCGGGTTGCCTGGCCGCCGTACGTTTTTCCTGCAGGCGTCCTCCCAGGGCCGGGTCACCAGCGTGGCCCTGGAGAAGACCCAGGTCGCCGCGCTCGCCGAGCGGATCGACGAGCTGCTCGACGAGGTCGTGCGCCGCACCGGGGGCAATTCCCCGGTCCCCGCCGTGGCCCCCGCCGACATCACCGACACCGCGCCCCTCGACGTGCCGGTCGAGGAGGAGTTCCGGGTCGGTACCATGGCCCTGGCCTGGGACGGCGAGGAACAGCGCATGATCGTCGAGGCACAGGCCCTCGTCGAGCTGGACGCCGACTCCGAGGACGACCTCGCGGAGGCCGAGGAGAAGCTCCTCCAGGACGAGGAGAACGGCCCGCCGATGCTCCGCGTCCGGCTCAGCGGCGCCCAGGCCCGCGCGTTCGCCAAGCGCGCCCTGGACGTCGTCAACGCCGGCCGCCCGCCGTGCCCGCTGTGCAGCCTGCCGCTGGATCCGGAAGGACACGTATGCCCGCGCCAGAACGGATACCGTCGCGGAGCCTGACCGACACCGACCTGCTCACCCTGCTCACCGAAGGCACGCTCACCGTGCTCGGGCAGGTCGGCGGGGCGTCGAACGCGGTGCTGCACTGCACGGTCGCGTACGAGGGCGAGGAGCGCACCTGCGCCTACAAGCCGGTCGCGGGGGAGCAGCCGCTGTGGGACTTCCCCGACGGGACGCTCGCCCAGCGCGAGGTCGCCGCGTACGAGATCTCCCGGGCCACCGGCTGGGACCTGGTGCCGCCCACCGTGCTGCGGGAGGGGCCGTACGGCGAGGGCATGTGCCAACTCTGGATCGACGCGCCCGGGCCCACCGAGTCCGACGACGGTGGGCCGCCGCTGCTGGCACTGGTCGAGGGCGAGGAGCCGGGCGACGGCTGGAAGGCCGTGGGCTTCGCGGACGTGGGGGAGGGGAGGACCGCGCTGCTGGTGCACGCGGACGACCCCCGGCTGCGGCGGCTCGCGGTGCTGGACGCGGTGATCAACAACGGTGACCGCAAGGGCGGCCACCTGCTGTCGGCGCCCGGCGGGCGGCTGTACGGCATCGACCACGGGGTCACCTTCAACGTGGACGACAAGCTGCGCACCCTGCTGTGGGGCTGGGCGGGCGAGCCGCTGACCGACGAGGCGCTGCGGGTGCTGGGCCTGCTCGCCACGGATCTGGCTCCGGGGTCCGCCCTGGCCACCCGAATGGCGCAACTCATCACGCGGGCCGAGCTGGAGGCCCTGCGGGAGCGGGTCGCGGGGCTGGTCAGGAGCGCGGTGCACCCGCAGCCCAGCGGCCAGTGGCCGCCGATCCCGTGGCCGCCGGTCTAGGACCTGTCTGACAATTCCCGTCAGACAGGCACTAGCGGGCCCCAGGGCTTCGCACAAGGGGGCTTCTTCGGACAGGTTTCCGGATCCGGTTCGTATCCGGAAGCATCGTCCGGTTACGCTCATGACATGCATGCCTGGCCCGCTTCTGAGGTCCCCGCCCTGCCCGGCAAGGGCCGCGACCTTCGGATCCACGACACCGCGACCGGCGGACGGATCACCCTTGACCCCGGTCCCGTCGCCCGCATCTACGTCTGCGGCATCACGCCGTACGACGCGACCCACATGGGTCATGCGGCGACCTACAACGCGTTCGACCTCGTTCAGCGCGTGTGGCTCGACACCAAGCGGCAGGTTCACTACGTCCAGAACGTGACCGACGTGGACGATCCGCTGCTGGAGAGGGCCGTGCGCGACGGTCAGGACTGGACCGAACTCGCGGAGCGCGAGACGGCGCTCTTCCGCGAGGACATGACGGCCCTGCGGATGCTGCCCCCTCGGCACTACATCGGCGCGGTCGAGGCGATACCGGGCATCGTGCCCCTCGTCGAACGCCTGAGGGACGCGGGCGCCGCCTACGACCTCGACGGCGACGTCTACTTCTCCGTCGACACCGACCCGCACTTCGGCGAGGTCTCCGGTCTCGATGCCGAGGCGATGCGGCTGCTTTCGGCCGAACGCGGCGGCGACCCGGAGCGCCCCGGCAAGAAGAACCCCCTCGACCCGATGCTCTGGATGGCCGCCCGCCCGGGCGAGCCGAGCTGGGACGGGGCCTCGCTCGGCGCGGGCCGCCCCGGCTGGCACATCGAGTGCGTCGCCATCGCGCTCGACCATCTCGGCATGGGCTTCGACGTTCAGGGCGGCGGCTCCGACCTCGCCTTCCCGCACCACGAGATGGGCGCCTCCCACGCCCATGCGCTGACCGGCGAGCACCCGTTCGCCAAGGCGTACGTCCACGCGGGCATGGTCGGCCTGCACGGCGAGAAGATGTCCAAGTCGCGCGGGAACCTGGTCTTCGTCTCGGCGCTGCGTCGCGAGGGCGTGGACCCGGCGGCCATCCGGCTGTCGCTGCTCTCGCACCACTACCGCTCCGACTGGGAGTGGACCGACCAGGTGCTGGCCGACGCCGTCGAGCGCCTCGCGCGCTGGCGGGCCGCCGTCTCACGCCCCGACGGGCCGTCCGCCGACGCGCTGGTCGAGGAGGTTCGCGCGGCCCTGGCCGACGATCTGGACAGCCCCGCGGCGCTCGCCGCGGTGGACCGCTGGGCCGCGCTCCAGGGCGCGGAGGGCGGCACGGACGAGGGTGCGCCCGGCCTCGTGTCGCGTACGGTCGACGCCCTGCTGGGGGTCGCGCTGTAGGGGCGTGAACGCTCCCCCGACTGCCTGGACCGGTCTCGGACTTCTCTACGAAGTTCGGGGCCGGTTCCCTTTTGTCCGTGGTCATCTGCTCGAAGTTGCGCTAAAAGCTCATCATGCAAACATCAACGCGCATGAGAGCGGCAGCGGTTGCTGCCCTGCTCGGACTGGTCGCGGTCCTCACGGGACCCGGCGGGGCCCGCGCCGACGGGGCCCCGCCGGAGACCACGGAGAGCACCACGGTCGGGGACGTGACCGGATTCCGGGCGGACGGGGCGGTCTACCGGCTGAGCGCCGGGCCCGCCGAGGCCCGGGTCAGCTTCGTCTCCGCGGAGACCTTCCGCATCGAGCTGGCCCCCGACGGCGAGTTCACCGACCCCACCGGCGACGACATCGTCCTGCCCCAGGGCAAGGAGCCCCGCACCCGCTGGAAGGACCGCGGCGACCGCTACGAGCTGTCGACGAGCGAGGTCACCCTGCGGGCCTACAAGAAGCCGCTGCGCTTCGCCCTGCACCGGGCCGACGGCAGCCGGATCTGGTCCGAGGCCAAGGGGCTGAGCTGGACCGGCGAGAAGACCGTCCAGACCCTGGCCCGGGGCGCCGGTGAGCAGTTCTACGGGGCCGGGATGCAGAACGGCCGCGGCAACACCTCCCACCGCGACAAGACCGTCGAGGTCGCCGTCGACTACAACTGGGACGACGGCGGGCACCCCAACTCCGTACCCTTCTACCTCTCCTCGGCCGGCTACGGCGTCTTCCGCAACACCTACGCCCCGGGCACCTACGCCTTCACCGACCCGGTGACGACCAGTGCGAAGGAACAGCGCTTCGACGCCTACTACTTCGCGGGCGACGGGGCCAAGGACGTCATCGGCCAGTACACCGACCTCACCGGCAAACCCTTCCTGCCGCCCATCTACGGCATGGAGACCGGCGACGCCGACTGCTACCTCCACAACGCCAACCGGGGCGAGCGCCGCACCCTGGACGCGCTGAAGGTCGCCGACGGTTACGTCGAGAACGACATGCCCAACGGCTGGATGCTGGTCAACGACGGCTACGGCTGCGGCTACGAGGACCTGGAGGAGACCGCCCAGGGCCTGAAGGAACGCAAGATGGAGCTCGGCCTGTGGACCGAGGACGGCATCGAGAACCTCGGCGCCCAGGTGAGGGCCGGGCAGCGGGTCGCCAAGCTGGACGTCGCCTGGGTCGGCCCGGGCTACAAGTTCGCCCTGGACGCCTGCAAGGACGCCTACCAGGGCATCGAGGACCACAGCGACGCCCGGGGCTTCACCTGGGCGCCGGAGAGCTGGGCGGGCGCACAGCGCTGCGGAGTCCAGTGGTCCGGCGACCAGGCCGGCAGCTGGGAGTACATCCGCTGGCAGATCCCCACCTACGCGGGCGCGACCATGTCCGGACTCGCCTACACCACGGGCGACATCGACGGCATCTTCGGCGGCAGCGCCAAGACGTACACGCGCGACCTCCAGTGGAAGATGTTCCTCGGCACGACGATGACCATGGACGGCTGGGCCCCCATGGACAAGCAGCCCTTCCGCCACGGGGAGCCGTACACCTCCATCAACCGTGACTACCTCAAGCTCAAGGAGTCGCTGCTGCCGTACCAGTACAGCTACGCCCACGAGGCGACCAAGACCGGCGTCGGGCTGGTCCGCCCGCTGGTCCTCGAATACCCGGACGACCCGAAGGCCTCGACGGAGGCCGCGAAGTACGAATTCCTCTCCGGCGAGCACTTCCTCGTCGCACCCGTCTACCAGGACACCACCGAGCGCAAGGGCATCTACCTCCCCAAGGGCACCTGGATCGACTACTGGAGCGGCCGCACCTACGAGGGCCCCACCACCATCGACACCTACGGCGCCCCGCTCGACACCCTGCCGCTGTTCGTGAAGGCGGGCGCGGCGATCCCGATGTGGCCCGGCATCCGCTCCTACCGCGACCGCACCGCCGACTCCCCGCTCGCCTGGGACGTCTACCCGCAGGGCAACAGCTCCTTCACCCTGTACGAGGACGACGGCGTCACCCGGCAGCACCGCGACGGCAAGTACGCCACCCAGCGCGCCGACGTCAGGGCCCCGGTGCGCGGCGAGGGCCACGTCTCCGTCACGATCAACAAGAGCCGGGGGAGCTTCACCGGCAAACAGGCCGCCCGCCCCTACGAGTTCACCGTCCACACCGGCTCCGAGCCCCGCGCGGTGAAGCTGGGCCGCGCCCTTCCGGAGCTGGGTTCACGAAGCGCGTACGACAAGGCCCGGCAGGGCTGGTGGTACGACCGTGACGACCGGGGCGGCGTGGTGCACGTGAAGACCGCGCCCCTGAGCACCGCGAAGAAGTTCACCGTGAAGCTCCTCGGCACCAGCGCTGTCGGCGGCAGGCAGGCCGCCGCGGCCGCCGTCCTCGCCGCCCCCACCGGCCAGGAGGCCGGAGCGGGGACGCCCGGTGAGGTCCTGGTCGACGTGACCGCGGGCAGCGCCGACCTCACCGGCACATCGGTCACCCTCCAGGTCCCTGAGGGCTGGCGGACCGTCACGGCGAAGGTCCCGGGGCGGATTCCGGCGGGCGCCACCCGGCGGGTCGCGGTCGAGGTCACCCCGGCGAAGGACGCCGAGGTGCGCGAGACCCGGCTCACCGCGCTCGCCCGCTACCGGGTCGCCGGTGAAGCCCGCAGCAGCCAACAGCGGCTCGCCGTCTCGGTGACTCCACCGCCGCCCACCGGCGAGGCCTGGGCGAGCGACCTGTTCTGGCTCTCGGAGACCAACGGCTACGGACCCGCCGAACGCGACCGCTCCAACGGGGAGTCCGGGGCGGAGGACGGCAATACGCTGACGCTCGCGGGCACCACGTACGAGAAGGGCATCGGCACCCACGCCGACTCCGACATCGCGATCCACCTCGGCGGCCGCTGCACCGCGTTCACCGCCGACGTGGGCATCGACGACGAGATCGACGGCTACGGGGAGGTCGCGTTCTCGGTGGAGGGCGACGGCAAGGTGCTGTGGACCTCACCGAAGCTGACCGGGGCCTCGGCGACCGTACCGGTGGACGTGAGGCTCGACGGCGTACGCCAGGTGCGGCTGAAGGTCACCGACACCAACGGGTCCAAGACCGGGGACCACGGCGACTGGGCGGCGGCGAAGTTCCGCTGCGCCTGAGCCGCCGGAACGGCGAGGGCCCCGCACGGGATCAACTTCCGTGCGGGGCACCGATGTTCGTACCGCAGCCGGGGTTACTCCTCTTCCGGAGCGTCCCCCGAAGCCTCACCGGACGGGCCGTCGGACCCCTGGTCGCCCCTGTCGCCCTTGTCGTCGGGGTTCTTGCCCCGCCCGGACTCCGGGCGCGGCGGCTTCGGCGGGCGGGTGCGGCCGCTGGAGGGGTCCCGCAGATAGGAGCCGTCCCCGGTCTCCGTCGCATGGCCGCCGGGCCCCTGGCCGGGGCCGCCGTCCCGCCGCCGCAGATAGCGCTCGAACTCCCGGGCGATGGCCTCGCCGGACGCCTCGGGCAGCTCCGCGGTGTCCCGCGCCTCCTCCAGCGTCTGGACGTACTCCGCGACCTCGCTGTCCTCCGAGGCCAGCTGGTCCACGCCGAGCTGCCAGGCCCGCGCGTCCTCGGGCAGTTCGCCCAGCGGGATGCGCAGCCCGATCAGGTCCTCCAGCCGGTTCAGCAGGGCCAGTGTCGCCTTCGGGTTCGGGGGCTGCGACACGTAGTGCGGCACCGCCGCCCACAGGCTCACCGCGGGCACCCCCGCGTGTGTGCAGGCCTCCTGGAGGACGCCGACGATGCCGGTGGGGCCTTCGTAGCGCGTCTCCTCCAGGTCCATCGTCCGCGCCAGATCCGCATCGGAGGTGACCCCGCTCACCGGCACCGGCCGGGTGTGCGGGGTGTCGCCCAGCAACGCGCCCAGAATGACGACCATCTCGACGCCCAGCTCATGGGCGAAGCCGAGGATCTCGTTGCAGAACGAGCGCCAGCGCATCGACGGTTCGATCCCGCGCACCAGGACCAGGTCCCGGGGCTTGTCCCCGCCGACGCGCACCACGGAGAGCCGGGTCGTCGGCCAAGTGATCTTCCGCACCCCGCCGTCCAGCCACACCGTGGGCCGGTTGACCTGGAAGTCGTAGTAGTCCTCGGCGTCCAGCGCCGCGAACACCTCGCCCTTCCACTCCCGGTCCAGATGGCCGACCGCTGTCGAGGCGGCGTCCCCGGCGTCGTTCCAGCCCTCGAACGCGGCCACCATGACCGGGTCGATCAGCTCGGGCACCGACTCGAGCTCGATCACCCGGGCCTCCTTCCGATGTCTCCATACGTACGGAGCAACCTTACGGCGTCGGAGGCCTTCTGCCGCAGCCGTCTTGCACGGCCGGGTGAACCCTGCTCATTCGCTCCCGGAGCCCCGTTCGTTCGCTCCCCGAGCGTGGACGCAGGCTCCCGCCGGACCGCTGGAGCGATCTCCTCCGCGAACCGCCGACGGCTTCCAGCCGGTCGTCCCGGCCCGGCCCGAAGCCGTCGGCGGCAACCGCCCGAGAGCCGTGGCGGCTGTCCTCGTGCGGGCCGAGGATCTTGGGAGTGCGGTGCGTGCCGGGGCCCGTGGTCACGCCGACGGGGGCGGCTCCCGCTCGGAAGCCGCCCCCGTCCTCGTACCCGTGGGGGTGGGTCAGTCCCGGTCCGCCAGCAGCTTCTCGACACCGTCGCGGACATCGTCCGTGGCCAGGCCGCGGATCGTCAGCGTGGTCCGGCGGCGCAGCACGTCGTCCGCCGTCTCGGCCCACTCGTGGTCGCGGGCGTAGGCGACCTGGGCCCAGATCTCCGGGGCGTCGGGGTGGACGCGCTCGGCCAGGGCCGGGTTCTCGTTCGCCAGGCGCGCGATGTCGAAGGCGAGCGAGCCGTAGTGCGTGGCCAGGTGCCGGGCGGTGTCCGGCGCCATGCGGGGGCCGGGGGCGGGGCCGTCGATCAGCAGCCGGTGCGCGACCGCGTTCGGGTTGGCGATCCCGGGCAGCGGCAGCTTCCTCGGCAGCCGGTTCATCGGCTCCATGTCCTCGGCCAGCGGGTGCCCAGGGAGGGCGGCCAGCTTGTTCATCACCGTACGGCCGATGTGGCGGAACGTCGTCCACTTGCCGCCCGCGACCGACAGCATCCCGCCGCGGCCCTCGGTCACGACCGTCTCGCGCTTGGCCTTGGAGGTGTCGCCGGGCCCGCCCGGCAGCACCCGCAGACCCGCGAAGGAGTATGTGATCAGATCGCGCGACAGCTGCTGGTCCTTGATCGAGAACGCCGCCTCGTCGAGGATCTGCGCGGTGTCGGCCTCGGTCACCGCGACATCCGCCGGATCGCCCTCGTACTCCTCGTCCGTCGTGCCGAGGAGCAGCATGTCCTCCCACGGCAGCGCGAAGGTGATGCGGTACTTGTCGATCGGGGTGGCCAGCGCCGCCCGCCACGGCCGGGTCCGCTTGAGGACCAGGTGGGCGCCCTTGGACAGACGTATGGAGGGGGCCGCGTTCGGGTCCTCCATCTTGCGGAGGTGGTCGACCCAGGGGCCGGTCGCGTTGAGCACGAGCCGGGCGTCGACGCCGAACTCGGTGCCGTCCGTGCTGTCCTTCAGCTCGGCGCCGGTGACCCGGCCCCGGGTGAAGCGCAGCCCGGTGACGGCCGCGTGGTTGAGGACGACCGCGCCCGCGTCGACGGCCGCGCGGACCGTCATCAGCGCCATGCGGGCGTCGTTCATCTGGTCGTCCCGGTAGACCGCGACGGCCTTGAGGTCGTCCGTACGCAGCTCGGGCACGTCACGCTGGGCCTTGGCCGGGGAGATGACGTGGCCGACGCCGTCGCCGAACGCGGAGAGCGCGGAGTAGGCGAAGACGCCCGCGCCGAGCTTGGCCGCGCCGTGCGGGCCGCCCTTGTAGACGGGGAGGTAGAAGGTGAGCGGGTTGGCCAGGTGCGGGGCCACCTCGCGGGAGACCGCGCGCCGCTCGAAGTGGTTCTCGGCGACCAGCTTCACCGCGCCGGTCTGGAGGTAGCGCAGTCCGCCGTGGAGCAGCTTGGAGGAGGCGGAGGAGGTGGCGCCGGCGAAGTCACCGGCGTCCACCAGAGCCACCCGCAGCCCGGACTGCGCGGCATGCCAGGCGGTCGAGATACCCAGGATGCCGCCGCCGATGACCAGGAGGTCGTACGTGGCCCGGGACAGCTGGTCCCGGGTCTCGGCGCGGCTCGGCAGGGAGCCGGAGGCCGGGTGCGTTCCGAGGGCGGGAACGCTCTGCAGGGTGGTCATGGAATGCTCCTCGTCAGCTTTCTTCGTCCTCGATCCAGCCCATGGTCCGTTCGACGGCCTTGAGCCAGTTCTTGTACTCGCGGGCACGGGTGTCCGCGTCCATGCGGGGGGTCCACTCGGCGGCCCGGCGCCAGTTGGCACGCAGCGCGTCGGTGTCCGGCCAGAAACCGACGGCGAGACCGGCGGCGTAGGCCGCGCCGAGGCAGGTGGTCTCGGCGACCATGGGCCGCACCACGGGTGCGTCCAGGAAGTCGGAGAGCGTCTGCATCAGCAGGTTGTTGGACGTCATGCCGCCGTCGACCTTGAGCGCGGCCAGCTCGACGCCGGAGTCCTTCGTCATGGCGTCGCTGATCTCGCGGGTCTGCCAGGCGGTGGCCTCCAGGACGGCACGGGCGATGTGCGCCTTGGTGACGTAGCGGGTGAGACCGGCGATGACGCCACGGGCGTCGGGCCGCCAGTAGGGGGCGAACAGACCGGAGAAGGCGGGCACGAAGTAGGCGCCGCCGTTGTCCTCGACCGAGGAGGCCAGCGTCTCGATCTCGGCGGCCGACTTGATCAGGCCCATCTGGTCGCGCATCCACTGCACCAGCGAACCGGTGACCGCGATGGAGCCCTCCAGCGCGTACACCGGGGGCTTGTCGCCGATCCGGTAGCCCACGGTGGTCAGCAGCCCGTTGTAGGAGTTGACCGGGGTGGAGCCGGTGTTCATCAGCATGAAGGTGCCGGTGCCGTACGTGGACTTGGCCTCGCCCTCGGCGAAACAGGTCTGGCCGAACAGGGCCGCCTGCTGGTCGCCCAGTGCGGAGGCGACCGGCACGCCGTCCAGGATGCCGCCCTTGGCGTTGCCGTAGACCTCGGCGGAGGAGCGGATCTCGGGGAGCACGGCGGCGGGGATGCCGATGGAGTGGAGGATCTTCTCGTCCCACGCCATGGTGTGCAGGTTCATCAGGAGGGTGCGCGAGGCGTTGGTGACGTCGGTGACATGGACACCGCCGTCAGGGCCGCCGGTCAGGTTCCAGATGACCCAGGAGTCCATGGTGCCGAAGAGGATGTCGCCCGCCTCGGCGCGCTCGCGCAGCCCTTCGACGTTGTCGAGCAGCCAGCGGACCTTGGGCCCGGCGAAGTACGAGGCGAGCGGCAGCCCGGTCTCGCGGCGGAAGCGGTCCTGGCCGACGTTGCGGCCGAGCTCCCTGCAGAGCGCGTCGGTGCGGGTGTCCTGCCAGACCAGTGCGTTGTGGACCGGCTCACCGGTGTTCTTGTCCCACATCAGCGTGGTCTCGCGCTGGTTGGTGATGCCGATCGCCTTGACGTCGGCGGAGGTGATGCCGGCCTTGACGATGGCCCCGGCGACGACCTCCTGGACGTTCTCCCAGATCTCGGTCGCGTCGTGCTCGACCCAGCCCGGCTTCGGGAAGATCTGCTCGTGCTCCTTCTGGTCGACGGAGACGATCCGGCCGTCCTTGTCGAAGACGATGCAGCGGCTGGAGGTGGTGCCCTGGTCGATGGCCGCGATGAACGGCCCGGTGCCGTGGGTGCCGGTCGTGTGTGCTTCGGTCACGGTGTGCTCCCGGAAGTCTGTGAAGTGATAGGGGTTACGGCGCTGATACCCGGCCTCGGGTCCGCGTCCCGGTCTCGGGTCAGGCGAAGGCGAGGTTGTAGAGCCCGCCGGCGAGCGCGCCGCCGATGAGCGGACCCACGATGGGTACCCACGCGTAGCCCCAGTCCGAACCACCCTTGTTCGGCAGCGGCAGCACCGCGTGCACGATGCGCGGTCCGAGGTCGCGGACCGGGTTGATGGCGTAGCCGGTGGGCCCGCCGAGGGAGAGGCCGATGCCGACGACCACCAGGGCGGTGATCAGGGCTCCGAGCGCGCCCAGACCGTTGCCCTCGTTGTTGAGGCCCTGGGTGAGGATGGCCAGGACCAGCACGACGGTGGCGATGACCTCGGTGACGACGTTCTGCACACTGTTGCGGATCTCGGGGCCGGTGGAGAAGATCCCGAGCACCGGTCCTGCCTTGGGGGCGGCGGTCTGGTCGACCATGCCCTCTTCCGTGCCCTTGGTGCCGATGATCTCCGGGTCGGTGAGGTGGGCGTGGAACTGCCCGTAGTACACCGCGTAGACCAGTACGGCGCCGATCATCGCGCCGAGCAGCTGGGAGCCGAGGTAGAGCGGCACGTTGCCCCACTCGGTGCCGCCCTTGACCGCGAGGCCGAGGGTGACCGCCGGGTTGAGGTGGGCGCCCGAGACGCCGCCGGCGAGATAGGCGCCGGTGAGTACGGCGAAACCCCACCCGAAGGTGATGGCCAGCCAGCCCGCGTTGCGGGCCTTCGAGTGCTTCAGCGTGACGGCGGCCACAACGCCGGCACCGAGCAGGATGAGTATGGCGGTACCGAAGGTCTCGCCGATGAAAATGTCGGAGCTGGACACCCGCGACTCCTTTGTCCTTCGTCCAGGGGAGAGCGGAACACCGGGTCCCTCCGGTGGTCCGCGCCCCAGATGGGTATCCACAAAGCGTGGGCAGCCCACCTGTAAGGGCTTGACCGGCCCTTGGCACTGTCACACCCTAACGCGTATTGCCGTTAGGCGTTCGACAATGCCGACCGTTGAACGGCAATGTTTCCCCCGAGTGAAGGAAGCGTCAAGGGTTCTGTGGCGGAGGACTCGGTGCGCGACGCGATCGTTATCCGGGCCCTTCGCGCGCGTGGGGCGCGTGGGGCGCGTCGGCGCGCGCGGCGCAGTGGGCCCGGTGTGCGGGGTGCCGTGGGCGGTGGGTGGTGTGCGGGGCGTACGTGGCGGGCGAAGGCCCTCAGAAGCGCCCGGCGCCCAGGTCCCGGGAGACCGCGCGGGCACAGTCCCGTACGGCCGCGATCAGCTCGGGCCGCAGCGTTCCGTCCGGAGCCACCCGCTCCACCGCACCCGTCACGGCGACCGCGCCCACCGGCATCCTGCGCCGGTCGTGCACGGGGGCGGCGACGGCGGCCACGCCCTCCCAGGTCTCCTCCGCGTCGGCGGCCCAGCCCTGGGCCCGGATCAGGTCGAGCATCGCCTCGAACTCGTCGGCGGTGGTGACGGTGCGCCCGGTGAAGGAGCGCCGCTCCGCCTCCATGACCTCGCTGTGGGCCACCGGGTCGTAGGCGGACAGCACCTTGCCCAGCGCCGTGGAGTGCAGCGGCTGCATCGCCCCCACCTCCAGTACCTGGCGGCTGTCGTCGGGCCGGAAGACGTGGTGGATGATCAGGACGCCGTGCTGGTGCAACACCCCGAGGTGGACGCTCTCACCGCTGGAGCGGGCCAGGTCGTCCGTCCAGACCAGGGCACGCGCCCGCAGCTCGTGGACGTCCAGATAGCTGTTGCCCAGTCGCAGCAGCTCCGCGCCGAGCTGATAGCGCCCCGACGCCGCGTCCTGCTCGACGAACCCCTCCAGCTGGAGCGTGCGCAGAATGCCGTGCGCGGTGCCCTTGGCCAGCCCCAGCGACGAGGCGATGTCGGAGAGCCCGAGCCGGCGCTCGCCGCCCGCCAGCAGACGCAGCATCGCGGCCGCCCGCTCCAGCGACTGGATGTTCTTGGCCATCGCGCCGTACTCCTCCACCTCGGTTCGACAATGCTGAACACTATCGGTCGATGCCGACCTATGCCCGACTCCGGGGGAAAGTCTCCGCCACTGGGCCACACGTGCAGCACCCCGCACAGCATGCAGTCCGCCCCATGGACGCCCTGACCGCCCGGGGTGCCATCCGGCTAGGCTGGCGTCGTGCGCCTTCCCCAAGAAGGACGCAAAGCCGACAGCCGTCGCATCCCTGGGAGATCATCCATGGCCTCGTTGCCGACATCCGCCGCCGAAAGCCGGACCCGAGCAGACGCCCTCCGAGAGGCACTCGCCACCCGCGTGGTGGTGGCCGACGGGGCGATGGGAACCATGCTCCAGGCCCAGGACCCCACACTTGAGGACTTCGAGAACCTCGAAGGCTGCAACGAGATCCTGAACATCACGCGTCCGGACATCGTGCGTTCGGTCCACGAGGAGTACTTCGCGGTCGGTGTGGACTGCGTGGAGACGAACACCTTCGGGACGAACTACGCGGCGCTCGCCGAGTACGACATCCCGGAGCGGGTGTACGAGCTGGCCGAGGCGGGTGCGCGGATCGCGCGTGAGGTGGCGGACGAGTTCACCGCCTCGACCGGGCAGCAGCGCTGGGTGCTGGGCTCGATGGGTCCGGGCACGAAACTCCCCACCCTGGGCCACGCCCCCTACATCACCCTCCGTGACGCCTACCAGCAGAACGCCGAGGGCATGATCGCGGGCGGCGCCGACGCCATCCTGGTGGAGACGACCCAGGATCTGCTCCAGACCAAGGCCTCGATCATCGGAGCTCGGCGCGCCATGGAGGCCACCGGCCTCACTCTCCCGCTGATCTGCTCGGTCACGGTCGAGACGACGGGGACGATGCTCCTCGGCTCGGAGATCGGTGCGGCGCTGACGGCGCTGGAGCCGCTGGGCATCGACATGATCGGCCTGAACTGCGCGACCGGTCCGGCCGAGATGAGCGAGCACCTGCGCTACCTGGCCCGGCACTCCCGTATCCCCCTCTCCTGCATGCCGAACGCCGGTCTGCCGGTCCTCGGCAAGAACGGTGCGCACTATCCGCTGGGCCCGGCCGAGCTGGCGGACGCCCAGGAGACCTTCGTCCACGAGTACGGACTCTCGCTGGTCGGTGGCTGCTGCGGTACGACGCCGGAGCACCTGCGCCAGGTCGTGGAGCGGGTCCGGGACCTGACGCCCGCGGTCCGCCGGCCGCGCCCGGAGCCGGGTGCCGCCTCGCTGTACCAGACCGTGCCCTTCCGGCAGGACACGTCGTACCTCGCCATCGGTGAGCGGACGAACGCCAACGGCTCCAAGAAGTTCCGTGAGGCGATGCTGGAGGCGCGCTGGGACGACTGCGTGGAGATGGCGCGGGACCAGATCCGTGAGGGCGCGCACATGCTCGACCTGTGCGTCGACTACGTCGGCCGTGACGGCGTCGCCGACATGGCGGAGCTGGCGGGCCGTTTCGCCACCGCCTCCACCCTGCCCATCGTGCTGGACTCCACCGAGCTGGACGTGCTGCGCGCCGGCCTGGAGAAGCTGGGCGGGCGTGCGGTGCTGAACTCGGTGAACTACGAGGATGGCGACGGCCCTGAGTCGAGGTTCGCGCAGGTCAGCGCATTGGCCTCGGAGCACGGCGCCGCTTTGATCGCGTTGACGATCGACGAGGAGGGCCAGGCCCGCACCGTCGAGCACAAGGTCGCCATCGCCGAGCGGCTGATCGCCGACCTCACCACGAACTGGGGCATTCACGAGTCGGACATCCTCATCGACACGCTGACGTTCACGATCTGCACGGGTCAGGAGGAGTCGCGGGGCGACGGCATCGCGACGATCGGGGCGATCCGCGAACTCAAGAAGCGCCACCCCGACGTCCAGACCACGCTGGGCCTCTCCAACATCTCCTTCGGTCTGAACCCGGCCGCCCGGGTGGTGCTGAACTCCGTCTTCCTCGACGAGTGCGTGAAGGCGGGCCTGGACTCCGCGATCGTGCACGCCTCGAAGATCCTGCCGATCGCCCGGCTGGAGGAGGAGCAGGTCAAGGTCGCCCTCGACCTGATCTACGACCGCCGTGCCGAGGGCTATGACCCCCTGCAGAAGCTGATGGAGCTGTTCGAGGGCGTCAACATGAAGTCGATGAAGGCGGGCAAGGCCGAGGAGCTCCTCGCCCTCCCGCTGGACGAGCGGCTTCAGCGGCGGATCATCGACGGGGAGAAGAACGGCCTGGAGGCCGACCTCGACGAAGCCCTTGCGGACACCCCGGCTCTCGACATCGTCAACAACACCCTCCTGGAGGGCATGAAGGTGGTCGGGGAGCTGTTCGGCTCCGGCCAGATGCAGCTGCCCTTCGTCCTCCAGTCGGCGGAGGTGATGAAGAGCGCCGTGGCGTATCTGGAGCCGCACATGGAGAAGACCGATGACGACGGCAAGGGCACGATCGTGCTGGCAACCGTCCGGGGCGATGTGCACGACATCGGGAAGAACCTCGTCGACATCATCCTGTCCAACAACGGCTACAACGTCGTGAACCTCGGGATCAAGCAGCCGGTCTCGGCGATCCTGGAGGCGGCCGAGGAGCACCGGGCCGATGTGATCGGGATGTCGGGTCTGCTGGTGAAGTCGACGGTGATCATGAAGGAGAACCTTCAGGAGCTCAACCAGCGCAACATGGCCGCCGACTACCCCGTCATCCTCGGCGGCGCCGCCCTCACCCGGGCTTACGTCGAGCAGGACCTCCACGAGATCTACGAGGGCGAAGTCCGCTACGCCCGTGACGCCTTCGAGGGCCTGCGCCTGATGGACGCGCTGATCGCCGTCAAGCGCGGAGTCCCCGGCGCCACCCTCCCCGAACTCAAGCAGCGCCGGGTGCCGAAGCGGGATGTCCCGGTGACCGAGGTCGAGGAGCCGGAGGAGGGTGTCCGCTCGGACGTCTCCGTCACCAACCCGGTGCCCGAGCCCCCGTTCTGGGGGACCAGGGTCGTCAAGGGCATCCAGCTCAAGGAGTACGCCTCCTGGCTCGACGAGGGCGCCCTGTTCAAGGGCCAGTGGGGCCTGAAGCAGGCTCGTACCGGCGACGGACCGACGTACGAGGAGCTGGTGGAGACCGAGGGCCGCCCGCATCTGCGGGGCTGGCTCGACAAGCTCCACACCGAGAACATGCTGGAGGCGGCCGTCGTCTACGGCTACTTCCCGTGCGTTTCCAAGGGTGACGACCTGATCCTGCTGCACGAGGACGGCTCGGAGCGCACCCGCTTCACCTTCCCCCGCCAGCGCCGCGGCCGCCGGCTCTGCCTCGCGGACTTCTTCCGGCCGGAGGAGTCCGGGGAGCGGGACGTCATCGGCCTCCAGGTCGTCACCGTCGGCTCGAAGATCGGCGAAGCCACCGCCGAACTCTTCGCCGCCAACTCCTACCGCGACTACCTCGAACTCCACGGCCTGTCCGTCCAGCTCGCCGAAGCCCTGGCCGAGTACTGGCACGCCCGGGTCCGCGGCGAGCTCGGCTTCGGCGGGGAGGACCCGGCGGACGTCGAGGACATGTTCGCGCTGAAGTACCGGGGTGCGCGGTTCTCCCTCGGTTACGGAGCGTGCCCCGACCTGGAGGACCGGGCCAAGATCGCGGACCTGCTCCAGCCGGAGCGCATCGGCGTCCACCTCTCCGAGGAGTTCCAGCTCCACCCGGAACAGTCCACCGACGCCATCGTCATCCACCACCCCGAGGCGAAGTACTTCAACGCCCGGTAGAGCGGTGCTCACCGCCCGTTGCCGCGCCCTTCGCGCGCCGTAGCCGGACACGTCGTACACTGGTCGGTCCAGTGCAGGCCGGTCGCCCTCCCACTTCTGGGAATGGCGGCCGGCCTTCTCGTCCCTTACGGAAGGTGTGCCGGATGACCAGTACGGTCCCCGCGTCCTTGACCCGCACGGCCGAAGGCGCCGCTCTGCAGGCGGTCCTTCTCGACATGGACGGAACCCTGGTCGATACCGAGGGCTTCTGGTGGGACGTCGAGAAGGAGGTCTTCGCCGACCTCGGGCACCGGCTGGACGAGGCCTGGCGGGACGTCGTCGTCGGCGGTCCGATGACCCGCAGCGCGGGATACCTCATCGACGTCACCGGCGCCGACATCCGGCTCGACGAGCTGACCGGGCTGCTCAACGACAGCTTCGAGAAGCGTATCGCGCGCGGGGTGCCCCTGATGCCGGGCGCCGAGGGGCTACTCGCCGACCTGGCCGTGCACGAGGTGCCCACCGCGCTCGTCTCGGCCTCCCACCGCCGGATCATCGACCGGGTCCTGGACTCGGTGGGCCACCACCACTTCGCGCTCACGGTCGCCGGGGACGAGGTCGCCCGGACCAAGCCCCACCCCGAGCCCTATCTCACCGCCGCCGCGGGCTTCGACGCCGACCCCTGGCGCTGTGCCGTCATCGAGGACACCGCGACCGGGGTGGCCGCCGCCGAGGCCGCCGGGTGCCGGGTCGTCGCCGTGCCGTCGGTCGCCCCGATCGCCCCCGCCGCCGGACGTGTGGTCGTCAGCTCGCTCGAAGAGGTCGACCTGGCCTTCCTGCGGAAGCTCATCACCGGAACGGGCTGACCCGGGCAGAGAGCCCGGCCGATGTACGAGCGGCGGACTCCTCCCTCCCGCCGTGCGCATTCCGGCAACTTTCCGTGGACGTGAATCAGCCACTGTGCACATATGTGAAGGGGTAGGGAGGGTGAGCTTCCTCACCCGGGAGCCGCCAGTTGCCCTCCGGGATCATATGAGATGTCCGGAATGGTGATCGTGTGTCGCCCCTTCCGGCCGCCGGGGGAGAGCGAGCTGCGCTCCGGGCGGTCGGGAGAGGTCGTCGGCGGCTACTAACTTTGATTCCTCACCTGCCGGGATGAGGGAGAACGTCCAGATGAACCGCAAGACCCTGGTGCTGCCGGCCGTCGTCGGCCTGCTCGCCCCCGTGCTCGCCGCCTGCGGCAGCACGGACAGCGGCGCCGGTGGCACGGGAGCCATCGTCGTCGGCACCACGGACCAGCTCGTGGCCTCCGCGGAGAACCCCGCGCCCCTCGACCCGGCCATCGGCTATGAAGCAGGCGTCTGGAACGTCCTGCGCCAGACGGTGCAGACGCTGACCGCCGTGCCCAACGGAGGCGGCGAGCCGGCGCCCGAGGCGGCCCGCAGCTGCACCTTCACGGACACCGAGAACGAGAGCTACCGCTGCACCCTGCGCGAGGGCCTCACCTTCTCCGACGGGACGCCCGTCACCGCCGAGGACGTGAAGCACTCCATCCAGCGCGTCATCGACATCGACTCGGACAGCGGCCCGGTCGGTCTGCTCTCCAACATCGACACGATCGAGACCAAGGGCGACGACCAGGTGATCTTCCACCTGAAGACCCCGGACGCGACGTTCCCGTACAAGCTCGCCACGCCCGCCGCCGGTATCGTCCCGAAGGCGCACTACCCGGCGAAGTCCCCGCGCGAGGGCTTCCAGGTCAACGGCTCCGGCCCGTACACCATGAAGCCGCAGGTCGAGGACGGCCGGGTCGTGAAGATCACCTTCTCCAAGAACCCTTCGTACAAGGGTGAGTTGAAGGTGCTCAATGACAAGGTCGAGATGGACCTCTTCGTCGACGCCGAAGCCATGGGCGAGGCGCTCGACGAGAAGAAGATCCACATGATGACCCGGGCCATGTCGCCCGAGCAGGCCCGCGACATGCTGGTCAGCCCCAAGGAAGGCATCGAGCTCACCGAGATGCCCGGCCTGGCCATCAGCTACCTGGGCTTCAACACCAAGGACCCCGTGGTCAACAAGGCCGTCCGGCAGGCCATGGCCCAGATCATCGACCGGGGCGAGATCGCGGGCAAGGTGTACGGCACGACCGCCGAGCCGCTCTACTCCCTGATCCCGTCCAGCATCTCCGGGCACACGAACGCCTTCTTCAACAAGTACGGAGAGCCCAGCACCACCAAGGCCGAGGCGACGCTGCGGGACGCCGGGATCAAGACCCCGGTGAAGTTCACCCTGCACTACACGAACGACCACTACGGCTCGGCCACCGCCAAGGAGTTCAAGGCGATCCAGCAGCAGCTGAACAGCTCGGGCCTCTTCGACATCGATGTCCAGGGCACGGAGTGGTCGAAGTACCGCCCGGAGCAGAAGCGCGGCGACTACGCGGCCTACGGCATGGGCTGGTTCCCCGACTTCCCGGACCCGGACAACTACACCGCGCCGTTCCTGGACAAGGACAACTTCCTCAACTCGCCCTACCGCTCGCGCGAGGCGCAGAACGTCCTCATCCCGCAGTCCCGCCGTGAGGCCGACCGCACCGCCGCCGCCGCGACCTACGAGAAGCTCCAGGACATCGTCGCCGCCGACGTCCCCGTGCTCCCGATCTGGCAGGGCAAGCAGTACGTCGCCTCCCGCGACGGGATCGCCGGGGTGGAGCACTCCGTCAGCGCCACCTCCGAGCTCCAGCTGTGGGAGCTCCACCGGCCCGGCGCCTGAGGCCGGTCCGCACCGGAAAAGCCGTCCGGCCCGCCCCTCCTGGAACAGGACGGGGCGGGCCGGACGGCTTTTCCGCAGAGCTCGCTCGCGACGAAGACCTCTACTGCGCGCCGGGGCGCACCAGCCCGCTCTCGTACGCGTACACCGCGGCCTGCACCCGGTCGCGCAGGCTCAACTTCGTGAGCACATGGCCGACATGGGTCTTGACCGTCGTCTCGCTGACGAACAGGTCCGCGGCGATCTCCGCGTTGGACAGCCCGCGTGCCACCAGCTTCAGCACCTCGACCTCACGGTCCGTCAGCGTGTGCAGGGCGTCCGGGACCGGGTCCTCACCGGAGGGCAGATGGTCCGCGTACTTGTCCAGCAGCCGGCGCGTGATGCTCGGGGCGAGCATCGCCTCGCCCGCCGCGACCACCCGGATAGCCTGCACCAGCTCGGCCGCCGGGGCGTCCTTCAGCAGGAAGCCGCTCGCCCCCGCACGCAGCGCCTCCACCACGTACTCGTCGAGATCGAAGGTGGTCAGCACCAGCACCTTCGCCGGGCCGTCCTTCCCGGGGCCGGTGATCTGACGGGTCGCCTCCACCCCGTCCATCCGCGGCATCCGGATGTCCATCAGCACCACATCGGGCTGGAGCGCCCGCACTTGGTCGATGGCCTGCAGACCGTCACCGGCCTCACCCACCACCGCCAGATCGCCCTCGGCCTCCAGAATCATCCGGAAACCGGTGCGCAGCAGGGGCTGGTCGTCGACCAGAAGGACGCGGATCGCCACAGGAACTCCTTAAGGGCCCTCAAGGGCCACGGCTCGGCCGGCCTCGGCCCGGACCGGTCCCATTCTGCCCTGCACATCCTCACCGGACTCCGCCGGGCGCACCGCCAGGGGGTAGACCGGGGGAGTCCCGCCGAATTCCGGACAGACCGCCTGGTGGTCGCACCAGCCGCACAGCTTCGTCGGGCGCGGCCGCCAGTCGCCGGTCTCCGTCGCCAGCGCGATCGCGTCCCACAGCGCCAGCAGCTTGCGCTCCACCCGCTCCAGGTCCGCCACCACCGGGTCGTACGTCAGCACATCGCCGCTGCCCAGATAGACCAGCTGGAGACGGCGGGGCACGATGCCCTTCAGCCGCCAGATCACCAGCGCGTAGAACGTCATCTGGAACAGCGGGCCCTCGGAATACTCCGGTCGCGGGGCCTTGCCCGTCTTGTAGTCGACGATCCTGACCTCGCCGGTCGGCGCGACGTCCACCCGGTCGATCACCCCGCGCAGCCGCAGCCCCGACTCCAGCTCCGTCTCCACGAACATCTCCCGCTCGGCGGGCTCCAGACGCGTCGGGTCCTCCAACGAGAACCACCGCTCCACCAGCCGCTCCGCCTCGCCCAGCCAGCGGGTCAACCGCTCACCCCCGCCGTCCTCGGCGAACAGCTCGCCCAGCTCCGGCTTCGTCTCCAGCAGCCGGTCCCACTGGCCGGGAATCAGCGCCCGCGCCCGCGGCGCCGTACGGTCCGCCGCCGGGGCGTCGAAGAGCCGCTCCAGCACGGCATGGACCAGAGTGCCGCGGGTAGCCGCCTCGCTGGGCTTCTCCGGGAGCTTGTCGATGACCCGGAAGCGGTAGAGCAGGGGGCACTGCATGAAATCGCTCGCCCGCGACGGCGACAGGGACGAAGGCGGCTGAGGCGGCCGCGGCACGGAAGTCATGTCTCCAGACCCTACGGCCCGCCACTGACAGTCAGCGGCATACCATCGACGGTAGACCCTCGCACACTGCATGATCGTGGCAAAGGCCACTCACCGAACCGAAGGGACCCCGTGGACGAGAGCGGCGACAGCGGGCGGCCGCAGCCCGGCCCAGGGGGCACGGACCCCGGCGCCGCCCCCGAGAACGGCAAGCCCAAACGCCCCGCGGAGCCGGGCGGCGGCCTGCTCATGGGCCGCCCCTTCGGCGTGCCCGTCTACGTCGCCCCCAGCTGGTTCGTCGTCGCCGCGCTGATCACCTGGGTCTTCGGCGGCCAGCTCGACCGGGTGCTTCCCGAGCTGGGCGGTGCGCGCTATCTCGTCGCGCTGTTCTTCGCGATCGCCTTCTACGCCTCCGTGCTCGTCCACGAACTGGCCCACACGGTTGCCGCCCTGCGCTACAAGCTCCCGGTACGCCGCATCCAGCTCCAGTTCTTCGGCGGCGTCTCGGAGATCGAGAAGGAGACCGAGACGCCAGGCCGCGAGTTCATCCTCGCCTTCGTCGGCCCGCTCCTCTCCCTCGTCCTCGGCGGCGTCTTCTACGGCGCGATGCAGCTCGTCGAGCCCGGCACCGTGCCCGGTGTCCTGCTCGCGGGCCTGATGATCTCCAACCTCATCGTGGCCGCCTTCAACCTGCTGCCCGGTCTGCCCCTCGACGGCGGCCGGATGCTCCGCGCCGTCGTCTGGAAGATCACCGGCAAA
This sequence comes from Streptomyces sp. WZ.A104, assembly GCF_002382885.1. Taxonomy (GTDB): domain Bacteria; phylum Actinomycetota; class Actinomycetes; order Streptomycetales; family Streptomycetaceae; genus Streptomyces. The sequence goes on along the minus strand of NZ_NWVL01000051.1, from coordinate 32,832 downwards.
CCCATGAGCGGCACCATCGCCGCCGCCTGGGTCGGCCGGGGGCTGGCCGTCACCGTCCTGGTCGGACTGCCGCTGCTCACCCACACCGGAACCCTGGGCGCCGCACCCGACAGCATCGGCGGCATCGAGACCGTCATGGACGCCCTGCTCGCCGCGATCCTCGCCGGGATCATCTGGACGGGCGCCGGGAACAGCCTGCGCATGGCCCGGCTCCGCGAGCACCTGCCCGACCTCCGCGCCCGCACCCTCACCCGGCGTGCCGTCCCCGTCGAGTCCGCCACCCCGCTCTCCGAAGCGCTGCGCCGGGCCAACGAGGCGGGCGCCCGCGCCCTGGTCGTCGTCGACGGACAGGGCAACCCCAAGGGCGTCGTCCGCGAGGCCGCCATCGTCGGCGTCCCCGAACACCGCCGCCCCTGGGTCGCCGTCAGCGGCCTCGCCCAGGACCTCACCGAGGGTATGAAGGTCCCCGCCGAGCTGGCCGGGGAAGCCCTCCTCGACCGGCTCAAGGCCACCCCCGCCACCGAGTACCTGGTGGTCGAGGAGACCGGCCAGATCTACGGAGTCCTCTCCACCGCTGACGTGGAGCGCGCCTTCGTCAAGGCCATGGCCCGCCCCGGCACCTGAGCCGCCGGGGCTCCCGCCGCCGCCCGGACCGGGCGGTCGGCGGCCCCTGAAACACCGGTACGCTGGTCACATGTCTGAACCGACCGGTGCCGCCCGCCGACGTGGGCCCTTCAAGGTCGGGGACCAGGTCCAGCTCACCGACCCCAAGGGACGCCACTACACCTTCACGCTTGAGGCCGGAAAGAGCTTCCACACCCACAAGGGTTCTTTCCAGCACGACGAGCTGATCGGTGCTCCCGAGGGCAGTGTTGTCCGAACCACGGGAAACGTCGCCTACCTCGCGCTGCGCCCCCTGCTCCCCGACTACGTCCTGTCCATGCCCCGCGGCGCCGCCGTGGTCTACCCCAAGGACGCGGGCCAGATCCTGGCCTTCGCCGACATCTTCCCCGGCGCCCGCGTCGTGGAGGCAGGGGTCGGCTCCGGCTCGCTCTCCACCTTCCTGCTGCGCGCCATCGGTGAGCAGGGCATGCTGCACTCCTACGAGCGCCGCGAGGACTTCGCCGAGATCGCCCAGCAGAACGTCGAGCGCTACTTCGGCTCGCCGCACCCCGCCTGGCAGCTGACCGTCGGCGACCTCCAGGACAACCTCTCCGACACCGACGTCGACCGCGTCGTGCTGGACATGCTCGCTCCCTGGGAGTGCCTGGAGGCCGTCTCCAAGGCCCTGGTGCCCGGCGGCATCCTCTGCGCCTACGTCGCCACCACCACCCAGCTCTCGCGCACCGTCGAGTCCATCCGCGAGATCGGCTGCTTCGCCGAACCGCAGCCCTGGGAATCGATGATCCGCAACTGGCACGTGGAGGGCCTCGCCGTCCGCCCCGACCACCGCATGATCGGCCACACTGGCTTCCTGGTCACCGCCCGCCGCCTCGCGGACGGCGTCGAGCCGCCCCTGCGCCGCCGCCGTCCCTCCAAGGGCGCCTACGGCGAGGACTACGACGGCCCCGGCAGCCAGAGCGGCTCCGCCGCCTCCCGCGGCTGATCCGTCCAACGCACCGGCGCCGCCGCCGAGTTCCCCGACCGACCGGGGAACTCGGCGGCGGCGCCTTTTCGTTGCCGCCGACACAGCGGCCCGGTGGCGAGACCCGTACCCACCCCGCCGTTCCGCCGGAGTGTGAGGTGTGGCACGATGCTGGCCACCCCTCGGGGGTGCTCCCCACCTCCTCCCGGGACTCCCAGGAACCATCAGGAGACATACCGCGTGCAGACCTCCGCGCTCCCGGACCTGGCGCACACCGCCGCCAAGCCCGTGCACTGGCTCGCCACGGCCGCCGCGATGGCCGGCGTCGTCGCGCTGGCCGGGCTGCTCCAGCCCCGTACGGCCACCGCCACCGCCACGGCCCCCGAGCAGCGGACCACCACCCGGCACGGCCAGCAAGCCCTCGCCCCGGACCCGGTCGGCGTGGACTTCCCGCTGGAGTGCGGCGGCGCCGGGACCACCGTCGCCAGACAGGCCCCCGGGGACCTCGACGGCGACGGGCGGCCGGAAACCGTCGCCGTGGTGCACTGCGACGCGGGCTCCGGAACGCCGCCGAGCGGCATCTACGTCCTGACGCGGGGAAGCGGGCCCGCACCCCGGGTCGTGGCGACCCTGGTGGACCCCGCCGCCAGGAAGACGGTCGGCGACTTCGCCGTACGGGGCGGAGTCGTCTCGGCGACCCTGCTCGGCTACTCCTCGCTCGACGTCCCCCGCTGCTGCCCCGACCAGGTGGAACAGGCCTCCTGGCGGTGGAAGGGGAAGGCGTTCGTCCGCACCTCCGGGGACCTCGCGCGCAGCGTGTGAGCTACTCGGCGTCCGGCCCGTACACCTCGACGCTGTCCTTGACGCGCCGCACATGGATGCAGTCGCCGGGGCACTCCTTGGCCGAGTCGACGACGTCCTGGAGGAGCGGCAGCGGCACCGGAGTGGTCGCGCCCTTGTCCTGAAGCAGCTCGTCGTCACCGCTCTTCACGTACGCCAGGCCGTCGATGTCCAGCTCGAAGACCTCGGGGGCGTACTGCACGCAGATTCCGTCGCCCGTGCAGAGATCCTGGTCGATCCAGACCTCCAGATCCTGGGTGCCGCTGTCGCCCGGCGAGTCCTGCTGCACGGTCATTGAGTCCTGCCGTTCCTGCGTATCCGAACCAATTGGAGCCAGCCCTGACGGGTGTTGACCGGTTCGACGATACAACCGGCGGCTTTCCGGTGCCGAAGGGTGGGTATTCCCTTGACGTGAGGGAGAGCGCAAGGGTGAAGATCGGACACACCCCGGAGTCTTTGTGATCTAGGGGTTTCAATCATCACCCACCCAGGTAGGGTCAGGAAGCGTCCAGCTCCCCATGGAGGAGGTGAGGACCGTGGCAGCCCACGACGACGACATCAACCGCGGCATCCGGCCCGCGCGAGGGTCAGAGGACCCAGCCGGCCAGGTTGCCTATCTCGAGCAGGAAATCGCCGTCCTGCGACGCAAGCTCGCCGACTCTCCGCGTCATACGAGGATTCTCGAAGAGCGGATCGTCGAGTTGCAGACGAACCTGGCGGGCGTGTCCGCGCAGAACGAGCGGCTCGCCAACACGCTCCGTGAGGCGCGTGACCAGATCGTGGCCCTCAAGGAGGAGGTCGACCGGCTCGCGCAGCCGCCGGCCGGCTTCGGCGTCTTCCTGCAGGCCAATGAGGACGGCACCTGCGACATCTTCACCGGGGGCCGCAAGCTCCGGGTGAACGTCAGCCCCAGTGTCGAGCTCGACGACCTGCGGCGCGGCCAGGAAGTCATGCTCAACGAAGCGCTCAACGTGGTCGAGGCCATGGAGTTCGAGCGGGCCGGGGACATCGTCACCCTCAAGGAGATCCTTGAGGACGGCGAGCGCGCCCTGGTGGTCGGGCACACCGACGAGGAGAGGGTGGTGCGGCTCGCCGAGCCGCTGCTGGACATGACCATCCGCTCCGGCGACGCCCTGCTCCTGGACTCCAGGTCCGGCTACGTCTACGAGGTGGTTCCCAAGAGCGAGGTCGAGGAGCTCGTCCTCGAAGAGGTCCCGGACATCGACTACGACAAGATCGGCGGCCTGGGCGACCAGATCGAGCTGATCCGCGACGCGGTCGAGCTTCCGTATCTGCACCCCGACCTCTTCAAGGAGCACGAGCTGCGGCCGCCGAAGGGCATCCTGCTCTACGGTCCGCCCGGCTGCGGCAAGACCCTGATCGCCAAGGCCGTCGCCAATTCGCTCGCCAAGAAGGTCGCCGAGGTGACCGGGCAGCCCGCGGGGAAGAGCTACTTCCTCAATATCAAGGGCCCCGAGCTGCTCAACAAGTACGTCGGCGAGACCGAGCGGCACATCCGCCTGGTCTTCCAGCGTGCTCGGGAGAAGGCGAGCGAGGGTACCCCCGTCATCGTCTTCTTCGACGAGATGGAATCCCTCTTCCGCACCCGCGGCAGCGGCGTCAGCTCGGACGTGGAGAACACCATCGTCCCGCAGCTGCTCGCCGAGATCGACGGGGTGGAGGGCCTGGAGAACGTCATCGTCATCGGCGCCTCCAACCGCGAGGACATGATCGACCCCGCCATCCTGCGACCCGGCCGCCTCGATGTGAAGATCAAGATCGAGCGTCCGGACGCCGAGGCGGCGAAGGACATCTTCGCGAAGTACCTGACCCCGTCGCTCCCGCTGCACGCGGACGACCTGTCCGAGCACACCGGCTCGCGGGAGGCCGCCGCCCACGCCATGATCCAGTCGGTCGTGGAGCGGATGTACACGGAGTCCGAGGAGAACCGCTTCCTTGAGGTCACCTACGCCAACGGCGACAAGGAAGTCCTGTACTTCAAGGACTTCAACTCCGGCGCGATGATTCAGAACATCGTCGACCGGGCAAAGAAAATGGCCATCAAGGCATTCCTCGAACACGGCCAGAAGGGGCTGCGGGTCGCTCATCTCCTGCAGGCCTGCGTGGACGAGTTCAAGGAGAACGAAGACCTGCCGAACACCACCAACCCCGACGACTGGGCCAGGATCTCCGGTAAGAAGGGTGAGCGGATCGTCTTCATCCGCACACTCGTCACCGGAAAGCAGGGCGCGGACACCGGGCGGTCCATCGACACGGTCGCCAATACCGGCCAGTACCTGTAATACGCGGACCGGCTGCGGATGCCCGGAGGGGGTATCCGCAGCCGGTCGCATTCCACCGATCCGGCCATGCCGGAGCAATGTCGTAATTGATCTCCCCACCGGCGCAGAGGCGCTCTAGGCTCTGCGGTACCGCCGAGTCGCGCAGTGTGGTGACGGGCACCGCACACACGCACCGGACACAGCAGCGGTACTTGAGCGTCGCTCCCGGACGGGACCGACGCCGGGCAAGGAGGGCCGCATGACCGTACGGCGAGTAATGGGCATCGAGACGGAGTACGGGATCTCCGTCCCCGGCCACCCCAACGCCAATGCCATGCTCACCTCGTCCCAGATCGTCAACGCCTACGCGGCGGCGATGCACCGGGCGCGCCGCGCCCGCTGGGACTTCGAGGAGGAAAATCCGCTGCGCGACGCGCGAGGCTTCGACCTCGCCCGTGAGACCGCCGATTCCAGCCAGCTCACCGACGAGGACATCGGCCTGGCCAATGTGATCCTCACCAACGGTGCCCGGCTGTACGTCGACCACGCGCACCCCGAGTACAGCTCCCCGGAGATCACCAATCCGCGGGACGCGGTGCTCTGGGACAAGGCCGGCGAACGGATCATGGCCGAGGCGGCCGAGCGGGCCGCCGCCATCCCCGGCGCGCAGCCGATCCACCTCTACAAGAACAACACCGACAACAAGGGCGCCTCCTACGGCACGCACGAGAACTACCTCATGCAGCGGGAGACGCCGTTCTCGGACATCGTGCGCCACCTGACGCCGTTCTTCGTCTCGCGCCAGGTGGTCACGGGCGCGGGCCGGGTCGGCATCGGCCAGGACGGCCATGAGCACGGCTTCCAGATCAGCCAGCGCGCCGACTACTTCGAGGTCGAGGTCGGCCTGGAGACCACGCTCAAGCGTCCCATCATCAACACCCGGGACGAGCCCCACTCCGACGCCGAGAAGTACCGCCGGCTCCATGTGATCATCGGCGACGCCAATCTCTCGGAGATCTCCACCTACCTCAAGCTCGGCACCACGTCCCTGGTGCTGTCCATGATCGAGGACGCCTTCATCAACGTCGACCTCGCCGTCGACCAGCCCGTACGCACGCTGCACCAGGTCTCGCACGACCCGGATCTGCGGCAGTTGATCACACTCCGCAGCGGCCGTTCACTCACCGCCGTCCAGTTGCAGATGGAGTATTTCGAGCTGGCCCGCAAGTACGTGGACGAGCGGTACGGCACCGACGCCGACGAGCAGACCAAGGACATCCTGACCCGCTGGGAGGACACCCTCAACCGGCTGGAGACCGATCCGATGAGTCTGGCGGGCGAGCTGGACTGGATCGCCAAGCGGGAGCTGATGGAGGGCTACCGCCGCCGCGACGCGCTGGACTGGGACGCCCCCCGGCTGCATCTGGTGGACCTCCAGTACGCGGACGTACGGCCCGACAAGGGCCTCTACAACCGCCTGGCGGCCCGTGGGCGGATGAAGCGGCTGCTGGGCGAGGACGAGGTCACCAGGGCCCGTACGAAGCCTCCGGAGGACACCAGGGCCTATTTCCGGGGCCGCTGCCTGGAGCAGTACGCCGATGATGTGGCGGCCGCCTCCTGGGACTCGGTCATCTTCGACCTGCCGGACCGCGACTCGCTCCAGCGGGTGCCCACGCTGGAGCCGCTGCGCGGGACGCGCGAGCACGTCAAGGACCTGCTCGACCGGTGTCGTACGGCGGAAGAGCTGGTCCGGGTGCTGTCCGGCGGCTGAAAGGCCTCCGGACTGGGAATCAATCACCTGAGGCCCGGACGTTGGACAAGTACCGGGCCAAATGTCGGACCCCGTGGGTAGGGTCTGATCAAGAGCTTCGATTGCTTCGAACCGAGCGGGGTGAGCTACATGGCGACCAAGGACACCGGCGGCGGACAGCAGAAGGCGACGCGTTCCACCGAGGAGGTCGAGGAGCAGGCGCAGGACGCGCAGGCGTCCGAGGATCTCAAGGAGCGCCAGGAGAAGCTGAGCGACGACGTCGACTCGGTGCTGGACGAGATCGACGACGTCCTGGAAGAGAATGCCGAGGACTTCGTGAGGTCATTTGTTCAAAAGGGTGGGGAATAGGGCTGAACGTCCGACTCTTCTGGGGAGAGGCAGCGCTCTCGTTGACGGAAGAATCGGCCGCGGCGGTCCTTCGCCGGTGAAAGGGCCATGCGTGATGGCCTCCAGGCGTATTGCCGGAAGTGCTCTGCCGAGTACTGCCGGCAGCGTCAGGAGGCCAAGGCCAAGGGCAAGCCGGTCCGGGGCAAGGCGCCGGTGCTACGGGAGCACGAACGTTGCACGCAGCGCGGCGAGGTGAAGCCGCATGACCAGTGGGAGCGCGACAAGTCGTCTTCCGACGGCCGGTCGAGTTCCTGCCGCGAACGCGGGGCGGAGCGAGGTCGGATCGGCTGCTTCAAGCGCACGCAGGGCCTTGTTCCTGCCGAGCCGGACGCGCTGATCGTGGCTCAGCAGGGCGTGTGCCGTATCTGTCCAATCGCTCCGGCTGAGCATGTGGATCACTGCCATGAGACGGGTAGGGTCCGTGGCGTACTGTGCTTCAGCTGCAACGCAGCCCTGGGGCAGTTCAAGGATCGGCCGGATGCCATAAGGCGTGCAGCCGCATACGTGGAGGGAAACGCGTGGAAGCCAACACTCGTAGCACCGGGCGTCTACCAGCAGCCTTCCTGACGCCGGGGTCGTCCTCGTTCATGGACTTCCTGTCCGACCAGTCGCCCGAGATGCTCCCGGGCAACCGGAGCCTGCCGCCGCTCCAGGGGGCCATCGAGGCGCCGCACGGGACGACCATCGTCGCGGCGTCCTTCCCCGGCGGCGTGGTCCTGGCCGGTGACCGGCGCGCCACCATGGGCAACATGATCGCGCAGCGCGACATCGAGAAGGTCTTCCCGGCCGACGAGTACTCGGCGGTAGGCATCGCCGGAACCGCCGGACTGGCTGTGGAGATGGTCAAGCTGTTCCAGCTGGAGCTGGAGCACTTCGAGAAGGTCGAGGGCGCCCAGCTCTCCCTGGAGGGCAAGGCCAACCGGCTCTCCACCATGATCCGCAGCAATCTGGCCATGGCCATGCAGGGCCTCGCCGTGGTGCCCCTCTTCGCCGGTTTCGACGTCGACCGCGAGAAGGGCCGCATCTTCTCCTACGACGTCACCGGCGGGCGCTCGGAGGAGACCGGCTACGCCGCCACCGGCTCCGGCTCGATCTTCGCCCGCAACGCGATGAAGAAGCTCTACCGCGAGGACCTGACGGAGGAGCAGGCCCTCACCCTGGTCGTGCAGGCGCTGTACGACGCCGCGGACGACGATTCGGCGACCGGCGGCCCGGACGTGGCCCGCCGCATCTACCCGATCGTCACCGTCATCACCGACGAAGGCTTCCGGAGGCTGAGCGACCAGGAGTCCTCCGAGATCGCGCGCTCCGTTCTGGAACGCCGACTGGAGCAGCCCGACGGCCCGCGCGCCGCGCTGCTCTGACCCGGACTCCGAGCCTTTAGAGATGCACTCGTCACTGACAGGAAGGGACGGATAGCCGGTGTCGACGCCGTTCTATGTCTCACCCCAGCAGGCCATGGCCGACCGGGCGGAGTACGCCCGCAAGGGCATCGCCCGTGGTCGCAGCCTCGTTGTGCTGCAGTACGCCGACGGCATTGTGTTCGTCGGCGAGAACCCGTCCCGTGCGCTGCACAAGTTCAGCGAGATCTATGACCGGATCGGCTTCGCCGCCGCCGGGAAGTACAACGAGTACGAGAACCTCCGCATCGGCGGCGTGCGCTACGCCGATCTGCGCGGATACACCTACGACCGGGACGATGTGACGGCCCGTGGGCTGGCCAACGTCTACGCGCAGACGCTCGGCACCATCTTCTCCAGCGCCGCCGAGAAGCCCTACGAGGTGGAGCTGGTGGTCGCCGAGGTCGGCCCCGAGCCCGAGGGCGACCAGATCTACCGGCTGCCCCACGACGGTTCGATCGTGGACGAGCACGGCTCGGTCGCAGTCGGCGGCAACGCCGAACAGATCAGCAGCTTCCTCGACCAGCGCCACCGCGACGGCATGACGCTCGCCGAGGCGCTCAAGCTGGCCGTCCAGGCGCTCTCGCGGGAGCCGGGCGGCGGCGAGCGGGAGATCCCGGCCGAGCGCCTGGAGGTCGCGGTCCTGGACCGTACCCGCCCCCAGCAGCGCAAGTTCAAGCGGATCGTCGGCCGTCAGCTGACCCGGCTGCTGGAGACGGAAGTCGCGAGCAGCACCCCGACGGACGCCCCGTCGGACACCGAGGACACCGACTCCGCCACCACGCCCGATTCCACGGAGGAGTAGGCGCCGGCGCCTCTGATGCCCCCGGGTCGCGGCCCGGGGGCATCGTCATGCCCGGGCGGCGGGCGGCGCCGTCGAGCCGCGTACGACCAGCTGTACCGGCAGACCGCCCGGCTCGACGGGGCGGCCGTCCAGCACGGCGAGCAGCGCCTCCATACCGCGCTCCCCGACGTGCTCGGCGGGCAGCTGAACCGTGGTCAGTTCCGGCTCGACGGCGGTGGCCAGCGCCAGATCGTCGAAGCCGGTGACCGACAGCTCGTCCGGCACCCGCAGCCCGAGCCGCCGAGCCGCCTTGCAGGCGCCCGCGGCCAGGATGTCGTCATCGCAGACGATCGCGGTCGGCCTCTGTCCGGCGGCCGCCAGCACCCCTTCCGCGGCCTCGCGCCCCGCCCGTACGTCCAGCGGGGCCCGTACCGTACGCAGGCTCGCGTCCGGCACCGCGCCCAGAGCGTCGTGCAGCGCCCGGGCCCGGACCGCGAACGTCCAGGTGTCCACGGCGGAGGCCAGATGCAGGAAGCGGCGGTGCCCGAGCCCCAGCAGATGGTCCGTCACCTGCCGCATCCCGTCGCCGATGTCCAGGTTCACCTGGGCCGCGGGGCCGGTGTCGGCCGGATCGCTGTCCAGCATCACCAGCGGCAGCTCGGCCCCGCGCAGTGCGTCCAGGGCGTCGGCGGCCATCGAGGACGCGATCACCCCGTCCAGCGAGGCGCGGGCCGAGGCGAACGGGTCCCGGGCCGGGCCCGTGCCGTCGGGGGAGGGGTAGAGCACCACACCGAAGTCGTGCTCCGCGGCGACCGCCGCCGCCCCGGTGTACACCCGGGCGAAGAACTCGTTGGTGAGCGCGGGGACCACCAGCAGCGCGGTCCTGGTCCGGCCGAGCCGCAGACTGCGGGCCGCCAGATTGGGCCGGTAGCCCAGCTCCGCCGCGCTCTCCCGGACCCGCCGGGCCGTGGCCTCGGAGACCCGTCCCGGCCACTTCCCGCCGAGCACCAGGGAGACCGTCGCCTGGGAGACGCCCGCCGCGCGGGCCACGTCCCGGCTGGTGGGCCGGGCGGGTACGGGCTGATGGGCGCTGGTCACTCGGGCCTCCGTGCGGGGTGTCTCCACAGCGCCGCGAGGTAGACCCGCGTGCTGCGGACATGGTACGTATGAACGTCGACGTTATACGTAAAACCTCGGTGGGCGGCAGCCCGGGCCGGGCGGAGAGGGGCGGACATGGCCGCGGGATATCTGGACATCCTCCGGGCGCGGCACGCTGCCCGGCTGCTCACGGGCACGCTGGTGGGGCGGCTGCCCAACGGCACCGCGCACATCGCGATCGTGCTGTTCACCCGCGCCGAGGGCGGCAGCTACACCCTCGCGGGCGCGCTGGCCGCCGCCTACGGACTCGCCACCGCCGTCGGCCAGCCGCTGCTGGGCCGGGCCGTGGACCTGTACGGGCAGCCGCGCGTCCAGTTCCCCGCCGCCGTCCTCTCGGCGCTCGGCATGGCCCTGTTCGCGGTCGCGGGCCTCGGCTCGCTCCCGCTGGCCTACGCCGCCGTCGTCGTCGCGGGAGTCGCCACACCGCCCCTGGAGGGCGGCCTGCGCGCCCTGTGGCCCAGCGTCCTCAAGCGCGAGGACCAGCTGCACCGGGCGTACGCCATGGACGCCGTCGCGCAGGAGATCATGTTCACGGTCGGGCCGCTCCTGGTGACGCTGCTCGTCGCCCTCTGGTCCCCGGCCGCCGCCCTCCTCGTCATCAACGCCATCGGCGTCCTGGGCGCCCTGTCCGTCGTCCTGTCCGAGCCCTCGCGCACCTGGCGCTCCGCACCCCGCGAGGCGCACTGGCTGGGCGCCCTTCGCTCGCCCGGACTCCTCGCCCTCCTCGGTGCCTTCTTCTTCATCGGCCTCGCGCTCGGCTCCATCACGGTGGCCGGAGTGGCGTACGCCGACGACCACGGCCGGGAATCGGTGTACGGCTGGCTGATGGCCTCGCTCGGCCTCGGCGCGCTGATCGGCGGCCTGGCCTACGGCGCCCGCCAGTGGGCCGGTGCGCCGGAGAAGCGGCTGCGGGTCATCGTCGGCCTGCTGGCGCTCGGCTACCTGCCGCTCACGCTCACCCCATCGGTGCCCGTGATGGCCGCCCTCGCCGCCCTCGCCGGGGTGTTCCTCGCCCCTGCCATCGCCTGCTCCTTCATCGTGGTCGACCGGCACGCCCCGCGCGGCACGGTGACCGAGGCCTTCTCCTGGCTCGTCACCACCTTCGGCGTGGGCGCGGCGGTCGGAACGGCCGTTGCGGGACCGGCCGTCGAGCTCGGCTCCACGGCCTGGAGTTTCGCGGTCGCGGGGGCCGGGGGAGTGGCGGCCCTGGTGGTCCTGCTGGCCACCGGACGGGTTCTGGGGGCCGACTCGGTGCCCGTCCGCGCGCCCGCCGTCGTGACCGGATCTGAAAATGATCGGAACGGTGCTGTCGAACCCGGTTTCAGCACAGGCCGTAAGGCGTAATGTTCAGTCATGGACCGCCGCATTTTCGGGCTGGAGAACGAGTACGGCGTCACGTGCACGTTCAGGGGACAGCGCCGACTGTCACCTGACGAAGTGGCGCGCTACCTCTTCCGCCGTGTTGTGTCATGGGGCCGCAGCAGCAACGTCTTTCTGCGGAACGGCGCCCGCCTCTACCTCGACGTGGGATCGCATCCGGAATATGCCACCCCCGAATGCGACAACGTGACCGAACTGGTCACGCACGACAAGGCGGGCGAGCGCATTCTCGAAGGCCTGCTCGTCGACGCCGAACGCCGCCTGCACGAGGAGGGAATCGCGGGCGACGTCTATCTCTTCAAGAACAACACCGACTCGGCGGGAAACTCCTACGGCTGCCACGAGAACTACCTCGTGGCCCGGCACGGAGAATTCTCCCGGCTCGCGGACATCCTCATCCCCTTCCTCGTCACACGGCAGCTGATCTGCGGGGCGGGCAAGGTGCTCCAGACCCCGCGCGGCGCGGTCTACTGCGTCAGCCAGCGCGCCGAGCACATCTGGGAGGGCGTCAGCTCCGCCACCACCCGCTCCCGGCCGATCATCAACACCCGCGACGAACCCCACGCCGACGCCGAGCGGTACCGCCGCCTCCACGTCATCGTCGGTGACTCCAACATGTCCGAGACGACCATGCTGCTCAAGGTCGGCGCCACCGACCTGGTGCTCCGCATGATCGAGGCGGGCACGGTGATGCGCGACCTGACCCTGGAGAACCCGATCCGGGCGATCCGCGAGGTCAGCCACGACCTCACCGGGCAGCGCAAGGTCCGCCTGGCCAGCGGCCGGGAGGCCTCGGCCATAGAGGTCCAGCGGGAGTACTACGAAAAGGCCGTGGACTTCGTCGAGCGCCGGGGCATCCGCACCGGCACCGTCGACCAGGTCCTGGAGCTGTGGGGCCGCACCCTGGACGCGATCGAGGCCGAGGACCTCGACCGGATCGACACCGAGATCGACTGGGTCATGAAGTACAAGCTCATCGAGCGGTACCGGGCCAAGCACAACATGACCATGTCGAATCCGCGGGTCGCGCAGATAGACCTCGCCTACCACGACATCCACCGCCGAAGGGGTCTCTTCTACCTCCTGGAGCGCAAGGGGCAGACCGCCCGCATCTGCAACGACCTGAAGATCTTCGAGGGCAAGTCGGTGCCCCCGCAGACCACCCGGGCCAGGCTGCGCGGCGACTTCATCCGGCGGGCCCAGGAGCAGCGGCGGGACTTCACCGTCGACTGGGTCCACCTCAAGCTCAACGACCAGGCGCAGCGCACGGTGCTGTGCAAGGACCCGTTCCGTTCCGTGGACGAGCGGGTGGAGAAGCTGATCGCCGGTATGTGAGCGCACGCACGCACCGGCCCCCGGCCCCCGGGACCCACCGGTCCCGGGGGCCGGGGCTGTGTGCGGGGTCCGGCCCGAACGGAATGAGAGGCCCTAGAGTGTTCCGGGACTGAACCACCGTGCCCCCTGAGATCTGAGGAACCAGTGCGCCGAATTGCCGGCCTTCTCGTCGCCCCCCTCCTGCTGCTGTCGGCAGTGGCGTGCGGCACCGACAAGGCCTCCGACTCCGCCTCGTCCAAGAACGGCGTACCCGCGATCACCGCGGGTGCGAAGTTCGGCGAGAAGCCCACCCTCTCCAAGGGCGAGGGTGACCCGCCCAAGGAGCTGAAGACCGACGTCATCAGCGAGGGGGACGGGGCGAAGCTCAAGAACGGCGATGCGATCCAGGTCAACTACCTCGGTCAGGCCTGGGACTCGGACAAGCCGTTCGACAACAGCTTCGACCGCAAGCAGCCCTTCGACCTGACGCTCGGTGCGGGCATGGTCATCCAGGGCTGGGACAAGGGCCTGGTCGGGCAGAAGGTCGGCAGCCGCGTCGAGCTGGTCATCCCGCCGGAGCTCGGATACGGCGAGCAGGGCCAGGGCGACATCAAGCCGAACGCCACCCTCGTGTTCGTCGTCGACGTCCTCAAGGCCACCCAGATCCCGGCCTCCGCCAAGGGCACCGAGGTCGCCCAGGACAACATCGACCTGCCCAAGGTCGGAGTGAAGGCCGACGGCAAGGCCCCCACCGTCACCATCCCCAAGAGCGACCCGCCGAAGAAGCTGGCCTCCACCTACGTCCTGGAGTCCGACGGCGAGGTCGTCAAGGAGTCCGACAGCGTCGTCGTGAACTACGTCGGCATGGTCTGGAAGGACGCCAAGGAGTTCGACAACACCTACTCCACCGGCAAGACCCAGACCTTCCCGCTGTCGCAGGTCACCCTCAAGGGACTCAAGACCGGCCTGATCGACAAGAAGGTCGGCAGCCGGGTGCTCATCGTCATCCCGCCGGACCAGGCCTTCGGCGACCAGCAGCAGCAGGCCATCCCGAAGAACTCCACCCTGGTCTTCGCCGTGGACATCCTCGCCAAGGTGTAAGACTGTCCCGGTTGCCCAGTTCATCATTTAGAGGAGCAGTTCAGTGAGCATCGACAAGCCCGAGATCGACTTCCCGGGTGGCGAGCCGCCGGCAGACCTGGCGATCAGGGACATCTGGGAGGGCGACGGCCCGGTGGCCCAGGCCGGCCAGACCGTCTCCGTGCACTACGTGGGCGTGGCCTTCTCCACCGGCGAGGAGTTCGACGCCTCCTGGAACCGCGGCACCCCGCTGCGGTTCCAGCTCGGTGCCGGCCAGGTCATCTCCGGCTGGGACCAGGGCGTGCAGGGCATGAAGGTCGGCGGCCGTCGCGAGCTGATCATCCCCGCGCACCTCGCCTACGGCGACCGCGGCGCCGGGGGCGGCCGTATCGCCCCGGGCGAGACGCTGATCTTCGTCTGCGACCTGGTCTCCGTCTGACCGGCTCCGGTTACGCGAACGAGGGCCCCCGCCGCACGGCGGGGGCCCTCCTCGTCCTCCGGCCCCTGCCCGGCTTTGGTCCCCCACACCCCGGGGCGGTACGGTCGACCGTCGTAGCGCACAAGAGAAAGGGCGTCGATGGCGATTGCCAAGGCCGAGCGGTTGATGAACCTCGCGCTGTGCCTGCTGGGGACCCGGCGCCCGCTCAGCAAGCGTGAGCTCCGCGGCTCCATCGAGGCCTACCTCGAAGCGGGCACCGACGACTCCTTCAACCGGATGTTCGAGCGTGACAAGGACGATCTGCGCGAGCTCGGCCTCGTCATCGAGACCGTCGAGAACCTCGACGGCGACACCGGCTATCTGGCCCGCCGCGACAGCAACCGGCTGCCCCCCATCACCCTGGACGCCGAGGAGGCCGCGGCCCTCGGGCTCGCCGCCAAGGTCTGGCAGCAGGCCCGCCTCGCCGGGGCCGCCAGCGGCGCCCTCCAGAAGCTGCGCGCCGCCGGGATGCCCGAGGCCGAGGACGACTACGAGGTGCACAGCGCCCTCGAACCCCGTATCCCCGTGCACGAGGCCGCGTTCGAGCCCCTGATGCTGGCCTGCCGTGACCGCCGCCCGGTCACCTTCGACTACCGCAAGGCCAACTCCGCCCGCCCCGAGCAGCGCCAGGTCGAACCCTGGACCCTCGAATGCTGGCGCGGCCACTGGTACCTCGCGGGCTGGGACCGCGAGCGGGGCGCCGAGCGCGTCTTCAGGCTCTCCCGCATCACCGGCAAGGTCCGCTCCCGCGCCGGGGCCTTCACCGCCGAGGTGCCCGACGTGGTCACCGTCCGCGAGACCGTCGAGAGCTGGGCCGGCGAGACCGCGACCCGTACCGCACGGATCAGGCTCCGCGCCGGAGCGGGCTACCCGCTGCGGTCCCGGGCGATATCCGTCACGGAGCGCGGCGACGGCTGGGACGAGCTGGAAATCCCGTACGGACACGGCCTCGACGCCTGGCTCGTCGAGTTCGGGCCGGACGTCGTCGTGGAGGAGCCCGCCGACCTGCGGGCCGATGTGGTGGACCGGCTGCGCGCCGTGGCCAAGAACTAAGGGACCAGGGGACCGAAGCGATGGCCACGAACGCGATCGACCAGACCCGCCGGATGCTGTCCCTGGTGACGTATCTGCGCGAGCGCCCCGGCGCCCACGTCCAGGACGTGGCCCGGGCCTTCGGGATCACCGAGGACGAGCTGATCTCCGACCTCGACGTGCTGCCCATGTGCGGCACCAGCTTCCGCGGCGGGGACCTCCTCGACATCGACACCGACGGCGACCGGATCTGGTGGCACAACCCGGACGACGTCGCCGAGCCGCTGCGGCTCGCCGCCGACGAGGCGACCGCCCTGCTCGTCGCCGCCCGTGCCGTCGCCACCCTGCCCGGCCTCCGCGAGAGCGACCGCCAGGCACTGGTCCGCGCCACCGCCAAGCTGGAGACGGCCGCAGGCGAGTCAGGGGCGGCCAGCTCCCGGCTCTCGGTGACCTTCGAGTCCGAGGGCGGCGTCTTCGCCGACGTCGACCGGGCCATCTCCGAGCGCCGCCGCCTCTGGCTGCGCTACTACTCGCCCGCCCGCGACGAACTCACCGAGCGCGAGGTCGACCCGATCCGGCTCTTCGCCGTCGGCCACACCTACATGGAGGGCTGGTGCCGGCTCTCCGAGGCCCGCCGGACCTTCCGGCTGGACCGGGTCGCCGAGATCCGCCTCCTCGACGCCCCCGCCGTCCCGCCCGAACTGGAGTTGCGAGACCTGTCCGCAGGGCTCGTCCAGCCCGCCGCCGAGGACCCCGAAGTGGTGATCGAGGTCGGCACCGGAGGCCGCTGGGTCGCCGAGTACTACCCGCACGACTCCGCCGAGGAACTGCCCGACGGCGGACTGCGGATCACCCTGCGCACCCCCGACCCGGCCTCGCTGCGCCGCCTCGCCCTGCGCCTCGGCGGAGAGGGCCGCATCGTCGACCCGCCGGCGCTCGCCGACAGCGCCCGCGAGGCGGCCCGCGAGGCGCTCGCCGCCTACGAGGACACGGGCCCGGAGGCCGAGGAGCGGAGACCACGATGAACGGGACGCCCCTGTTTCCGGCCGCCCCCGGGATCAGCCCGGCGACACCGCGGGCGACCGCCGGGCCCGTACCGGTGCCGGTTCCCGCCGCCGTACGGTTCCGGGCCGGCTGCCCCGACTGCCGCGGGCGCTTCGAACTCGCCGCCGGGGAGCTGCGCCTGGCGATCGGCGCCACCAGCCGCACCACCTTCTACACCTTCACCTGCCCCGAGTGCGGCGCCTCGGTCCGCAAACCCGCCGGGGAGCGCATCATCGAACTGCTCACCGGCGGTGGTGTACGCACGCTGCGCCTGCACGCGACCCCGTAGCGCCCGCCGCAGCGCCGTACAGGAAAGCCGCACAGGAAAGAGGCACGCCGTATGTTCTGGCCCATGCTCGCCATCGCCCTCGGATTTCTGGGGGTCTTTGTGCTGGGCGTGCTCGGCATCAAGGTCTTCGTCGAGGCACAGCGGCTCGGCCGTCAGGTCACGGCCACCACGGAGCGGATCAACCGGGCGTCGGAGGACCTCGAACAGGCGGCGACCCGCCTCGCGGCCACCGGCGACGGCCTGCGCTGACGGGCACTGCGGGCTGATGTCCGTCGGCGCCGAGGGGTACGCTGCTGGGGGCGGCCCAGGCAGGGAGGGGCGGGTCGCAAGCCGCAGTACGCGCGGGCATTGCCTCGCGTTTACTCCCGCGGGTTACGATCGCTGCCAGCGCAATGATCGGACGTATGCCCGGTCGAACGGGTAGCGAGCCCACCCTCCAGCCGCCTCAGTGAGAAGGAAGTCGCACATGATCGGCAATCTGAAGCCCCTAGAGATCGTTCTGATCATCGCTGTCATCCTGCTGCTCTTCGGTGCCAAGAAGCTTCCCGACATGGCGCGTTCGCTCGGCAAGTCGGCCCGCATCCTCAAGAGCGAGGCCAAGGCGATGAAGAAGGACGACGCGGCCACGGCGGCCACGACGGAGACCGTCGAGGACCCGGCCCCGCCGCAGTCCACCACCGCGCGCACCATTCAGGCCGCGCCCGGAGACGTCACGAGCTCCCGCCCGGTCAACGAGGCCAAGCCCACCACCCAGAGCTGACCGCTGACGCGCTCCGCCGACAGCCGCCGTACGAGACGAGGGAAGTGGGTTGCTCAAGTCTGCCCGCAAGCAGGAGAAGGACGACGAGGGGCGGATGCCTCTCCTCGATCACCTGCGTGAGCTGCGTAACCGGCTACTGAAGTCCGTGCTGGCGGTCGTGATCGCCGTCATCGGGGCCGCCTTCTTCCACAAGGAGATCTTCGAGTTCCTGATGAAGCCGATCCTCGACTCGGTCGGCTGCAAGAACGGCGTCGAGACGATGGTCAACGGCCGCCCCTGCGCGGAGATGACCACCAACGGTCTGTTGTCGCCCTTCACCATCGCGCTGAAGGTCTCCCTCATGGCGGGCGTCCTGCTCGCCACGCCTGTCTGGCTCTACCAGCTCTGGGCCTTCGTCGCCCCCGGCCTGCACCAGAAGGAGAAGCGGTACTCCCTGGCCTTCGTGGCCGCGGGCGTCCCGCTGTTCGTCGCCGGCGCCTACCTGGCCTACGCGATCCTGCCGGAGACGGCCGAGATCATGCTGGGTTTCACGCCCGCCAACGTCACGAACCTGCTGCCGCTGGACGACTTCCTCGACCTCATCACCCGCATGGTGATCGTCTTCGGGCTCGCCTTCGAACTGCCTCTGCTGCTCGTCGCCCTCAACATGACGGGCGTCCTGTCCGGCGCCCGTATGCTGCGCTGGTGGCGCGGCATGATCGTCGGCCTCACCGCCTTCGCGGCCATCGCGACCCCCGGCGGCGAGCCCATCTCGATGCTGCTGCTGGCCGGTCCGCTCGCGGTGCTCTACTTCATCGCCGTCGGTTTCTCCCTGCTGAACGACAAGCGCCGCAACCGCAACAACCCCGACGCCGAGCTCAGCGACGACGAGGCCTCGCAGCTCGACCTGACCCCCGAGCCGGTCGGCGGCGTCGAGCCGGAGACCGACCCGCGCCGGGCGCTTCCGGGGCAGGCCTCCGGTGAGGCGGACGGGCCAGGACCGCGCCGGATGAACGGTTACGACGACATCACCTGACCTTGTAGGGTCCGGCGGGTGACCAGCGAGATCACCCTCTTCGTCAATCCCACCGCAGGAAGCGGCCGGGGCGCGCACGCCGCGCAGCCGGCCGCTTCCGCGTTGCGGGACGCCGGATTCTCCGTCCGTACGGTGCTCGGCGAGGACGCCGACGACGCCCTGCGCCGGGCCCGTGAGGCCGTGGCGGCGGGTACCGGGGCGCTGATAGCCGTGGGCGGGGACGGGCTGATGTCCCTGGCCCTCCAGGCCGTCGCGGGGACGGGCACGCCGCTCGGCGTCGTGGCTGTCGGCACGGGCAACGACTTCGCCCGGGCGCTGGGCCTGCCGATCCGTGACCCGGCCGCCGCCGGTGCGCTGGCCGCGCGGGCGCTCAAGGAGAGCGATCACCGTGACATCGACCTCGGGCGGGTCGGGGAGCGCTGGTTCGGGACGGTGCTCGCCTCCGGGTTCGACTCGCGGGTCAACGACCGGGGCAACCGGATGCGGCTGGTGGGCGGGCGGTTCAAGTACGACCTCGCGATCCTCGCCGAACTGGCCGCCTTCAAGCCGATCCCGTACCGCATCCGGCTGGACGGGGGAGAGGCCCGCGAGATCGAGGCCACGCTCATCGCGGTGGGCAACGGGACGACGTACGGCGGAGGCATGCGGATCTGCGCCGAGGCCCGGATGGACGACGGGCTCTTCGACGTGACCGTGGTGGGGGAGTGCTCCCGCGCCACCCTCCTCAAGGTCTTCCCCAGGGTCTACAAGGGCACGCATCTGAGCCACCCGGCCGTCACCGCGCACCGCGTCTCCTCGATCGAGCTGGCCGCGGCCGGTGTCACCGCGTACGCGGACGGTGAACCGATGGGCGCGCTGCCGCTCACCGCCACCTGTGTACGGGGGGCCGTGCGGGTGCTGGCCGGGTGAAAGGCCAAGGGCATTTAAAGATCGCGCTGAGTGTCAGAGGTGGCGGGTAGGCTCGTAGCCAAGATGACAGAGGACCTCTCACCAGCTGAGCGATACCAGGCTTCTCGGGTCCGTGCGGCCGAGATGGCGACGGCCCTCGGGCCCTTCCGGGAGATGTACGCATTCGGACTGGACCCGTTCCAGATCGAGGCCTGCCAGGCCCTGGAGGAGGGCAAGGGGGTGCTGGTCGCGGCCCCCACGGGGTCGGGCAAGACGATCGTCGGCGAGTTCGCCGTCCACCTGGCCCTGGAGCAGGGCCGCAAGTGCTTCTACACCACGCCGATCAAGGCGCTCTCCAACCAGAAGTACGCCGACCTCGTCAAGCGGTACGGCGCGGACAAGGTCGGTCTGCTGACCGGCGACAACAGCGTCAACTCCGAGGCGCCCGTGGTCGTGATGACCACCGAGGTCCTGCGGAACATGCTGTACGCGGGCTCCCAGTCGCTCGCCGGCCTCGGCTATGTCGTCATGGACGAGGTGCACTACCTCTCCGACCGCTTCCGGGGCGCGGTCTGGGAGGAAGTGATCATTCACCTCCCGGAGTCGGTGACTCTGGTGTCGCTGTCGGCCACCGTGTCCAATGCCGAGGAGTTCGGCGACTGGCTGGACACCGTGCGCGGCGACACCGAGGTCATCGTCTCCGAGCACCGGCCGGTGCCGCTGTGGCAGCACGTGATGGCCGGACGCCGGATGTACGACCTCTTCGAGGAGGAGACCGACCACGGCGGCCGCGGCGCCGGACGCCGCGAGGTCAACCCCGACCTGGTCCGTCTCGCCCGCCAGGAGAACCAGCAGGGCTACAACCCCCGTGAGCGCCGCCGGGGCAAGATGGTCCGCGAGGCCGACCGCGAGCGCGAGCGGCGGCAGCGCAGCCGGATCTGGACGCCCGGCCGGCCCGAGGTCATCGACCGGCTGGACTCCGAGGGGCTGCTGCCCGCCATCACGTTCATCTTCAGCCGGGCGGGCTGTGAGGCCGCCGTCCAGCAGTGCCTGTACGCCGGACTCCGCCTCAACGACGAGGACAAGCGCCGACTGGTCCGGGAGATCGTCGAGGAGCGGACCGCCTCCATCCCCGGCGAGGACCTGAACGTCCTGGGCTACTACGAGTGGCTCGAAGGCCTGGAGCGGGGTATCGCCGCCCACCACGCGGGCATGCTGCCGACCTTCAAGGAGGTCGTCGAGGAGCTGTTCGTCCGGGGTCTGGTGAAGGCCGTCTTCGCCACCGAGACCCTGGCGCTCGGCATCAACATGCCCGCGCGCTCCGTGGTGCTGGAGAAGCTCGTCAAGTGGAACGGCGAGCAGCACGCCGACATCACCCCCGGTGAGTACACCCAGCTCACCGGTCGGGCCGGTCGCCGCGGAATCGACGTCGAGGGCCACGCGGTGGTCCTGTGGCAGCGCGGCATGGACCCCACGGCGCTGGCCGGCCTCGCGGGGACGCGCACGTATCCGCTGCGCTCCAGCTTCCGCCCCTCGTACAACATGGCGGTCAACCTCGTGCAGCAGTTCGGGCGGCACCGCTCGCGCGAGCTGCTGGAGACCTCGTTCGCCCAGTTCCAGGCGGACAAGTCCGTCGTCGGGATCTCCCGGCAGGTCCAGCGCAACGAGGAGGGCCTGGAAGGCTACAAGGAGGGCATGACCTGCCACCTCGGGGACTTCGAGGAGTACGCGCGGCTGCGCCGCGACCTCAAGGACCGCGAGACGGAGCTGGCCAAGCAGGGTGCGGCGCAGCGGCGGGCGGCGGCGGCCTCGTCGCTGGAGAAGCTGAAGCCGGGGGACGTCATCCATGTGCCCACGGGGAAGTTCGCGGGTCTGGCGCTGGTGCTGGATCCCGGACTGCCCGCCGGGCGGGCCAACGGGCACCGCGGGTTCGACCACCACGACGGGCCGCGTCCGCTGGTGCTGACCGCCGAGCGACAGGTCAAGCGGCTGGCCTCGATGGACTTCCCGGTGCCGGTGGAGGCGCTGGACCGGATGCGCGTCCCGAAGTCGTTCAATCCGCGCTCGCCGCAGTCCCGGCGCGATCTGGCCTCCGCGCTGCGGACGAAGGCCGGGCACATCGCGCCCGAGCGGCACCGCAAGCAGCGGGCGGCCGCGGCCGACGACCGGGAGATCAGCCGGTTGCGGACCGAGTTGCGCGCCCACCCGTGCCACGGGTGCGACGAGCGTGAGGACCACGCGCGGTGGGCCGAGCGCTACCACCGGTTGCAGCGGGACACCCGGCAGCTGGAGAAGCGGATCGAGGGGCGGACGAACACGATCGCCCGCACCTTCGACCGGATCGTCGCGCTCCTCACCGAGCTGGACTACCTCCGGGGCAACGAGGTCACCGCGAACGGAAGGCGGCTGGCCCGGCTGTACGGGGAGCTGGATCTGCTCGCCAGCGAGTGCCTGCGGGAGGGTGTGTGGGAGGGGCTCAACCCCGCCGAACTCGCCGCGTGCGTCTCGGCGCTGGTGTACGAGGCGCGGCAGGCCGATGACGCGGTCGCGCCGAAGCTGCCGTCCGGGCCGGCCAAGGTCGCCATGGGCGAGATGGTGCGGATCTGGGGGCGGCTGGATGCCCTGGAGGAGGACTTCAAGATCAATCAGACGGAGGGGGTCGGGCAGCGCGAGCCCGATCTCGGCTTCGCCTGGGCGGTCTACATGTGGGCCTCCGGCCGCACGCTGGACGAGGTGCTGCGCGAGGCGGAGATGCCGGCGGGGGACTTCGTGCGGTGGTGCAAGCAGGTGATCGATGTGCTGGGGCAGGTCGCCGCGGCGGCTCCTCGGGAGGGGGCCGGGCCTGCGGGGGCGGCCGGTTCTGTGGCTCGGAACGCGAGGAAGGCGGTTGATGCGGTGTTGCGGGGGGTTGTGGCGTACAGCTCTGTGGGGTGAGGGGGGCTTGGACGCGGGTGTGGGGCGCCCGCGTCGGGCTTGTTCCCCTGCCCGCCCCTTCCCGAAACCGGTGCGCCGCCCCGGAGCCCGCTCCTGGAACGCAGTAGGGGCTGGAGTCGCCGAGCGCCGTAGGGGCCGGAGCAGACCCCGCTCCTCAAGCGCCGTAGGGGCTGGAAGCGCAGGCGCCTGAGAGGCGGGGCCTGGTGGGGGTCGGCGTCAGGTGCTGCGGCTCTTGGCCGCCGCCCCGGCGCAGGCCATGCCCAGCAGGATGGTCAGTCCGCCGACGATGATGTTGCTGATGATGATCCCGGCGTCCGGGCTGCTCCCGACCACCCAGGTCGACACGATGACCCAGGCGCCGATGGCGCACATCGCCCAGCTCAGCCCGTACATGCGCTCGGGCATCACGGTGAAGCCGAGGGCCAGTACCGCGATGGCGATACCCATCACCAGGTTGTGCGTCACCAGGGCCGGCTGGCTGGCCGTGAAGTGGAGCACCCACGGGGAGACAGCGCAGTACAGGCCGACCAGGAACACCGGCGCGTCCACCAGAGCCACATCGCGGCCGCCCATCATCCGGTCATACCGCGCGCGCATTTCGGAGGCATCGGGGTGGCCCGATATGTCGCTCCTCGCGTGTGAGACGTTGCTCATGAGTTCTCGTCTCCTTCCGTCCTGCGGGCCCTGCCGCTGTACGGAGGGTGCGGCAGGCACCCATACCCATAGTGCGCTTATCCGGCGCTTATGTGTACATTTCCGGCGATACGGATCGGGGTGGATCTCCGGTACCGGCTGCCTGTTCTCCCTGACGGTCCAGCCGGTCGGCCAGGGCGATCAGGTCCGACGTACGCAGCACGCGGTCCCCGTACCCAGGCAGCGGCACGTGCAAGGGCGTGCGCCAGCGGTCCGGGACGGCGCCGATGCCGTACACCGCTCCCGCCAGCCCGCCCGTCACGGCTGCCACCGTGTCGGTGTCCCCGCCCACGTCGACGGCGGCCGCAAGGGCCCGTTCGAGGGTGTCCGTCGTCCGCAGGGCCCACAGTGCCGTGCCGAGGCAGGGCCATACCGCCCCGTTGAACTCGGTCGCCAGCCCCGGGTGCCAGTCGGGCGCCAGAACCGTCGCCCAGCGCGTCCGGTGATCGGCGTGCACCTCGTCCAGTGCCCCGGGGACGGCGGCGAGGGGATCGTCGCCCAGCAGTGCCGCCCGGATCAGTTCGTGGAAGACGGCGGTGCCCTCCCAGGCCGCCCGGTCGCCATGGGTGAGCGCCGCGATCCGCCGTGCCGCCTCCATCGTGGCCGCGCGCCCCGCGCGGGCGAAGTACACGCCCGACGTGGTCGCCCGCATAAGTGAACCGTTGCCCGCTGCCCGTCCGTTCAGCTGGAAGTGCAGGGCCGCGGCCAGGTCCCACGGTTCGCCGTTGGTCAGCACGTCCTCGGTCTGGAGACCGATGTCCTTCGGAGCGCCCGCCGCCCAGCGCCGGAACCTGTCGAACACGTCCGGTGGGTCGAGGCCGTCCTGTTCCAGCAGTGACTCCCCGACCAGCACAGCCATCTGTGTGTCGTCCGTCGCCTCGCCCGGGTCCCAGCCGCCGCCTCCGCACAACGTCCCGACGCCGTCCGGAAAACGGTCGGTGAACACCCCTGGGGCGCCGAACTCGAAGGGGGCGCCGAGCGCGTCACCCACAGCGGAGCCGACCACGGCGCCGGACACCCGGTCGGCACGGCTCGGGGATTCACGATCCGTCATCCGGTCAGGCTAAGGCAGCGCCCGCGCGCGGCGAGGGGCGGGAGCCGCACCTCGGTGCGACTTTCCGCCCCTCGTCCGTGGGGTTTGCGTGAGCGCTACTTCGGGGGCATCAGGACCGTGTCGACGATGTAGACCGTCGCGTTGGCGGTCGGGACGTTGCCGCAGACGACCTTCGAGGAGTCGTTCACGGTGTACTCGACGCCCGAGCCGGCCGTCGTCAGCTCGCTCTTCTCCAGCGTGTCGAAGGACCCCTTCTCCAGCTGCTGCGGGGTCAGCTTCTCGCCCACCACGTGGTAGGTGAGGACCTTGGTGAGCTCGGCCTTGTCCGCCAGCAGCGCGTCCAGGTCGGCCTTCGGGATCTTCGCGAACGCGTCGTTGGTCGGGGCGAACACCGTGATGTTCTCGGCGTTGTTGAGCGTGTCGACCAGGTCGGCCTGCTGCACGGCGGTCACCAGCGTCGACAGCTCCTCGTTGTTCGAGGCCGCCGTGGCGACCGGGTCCTTCGCCATGCCGTCGAACGAGCCCGCGCCCTGCTTCGGCACCGACGAACAGGCCGGGCCGAACGGCCCGTCCATGGGCATCGACTCATCGGCCGAGGGGCTCACCGGCGCGGACGCGCTGGGGGTCGAGCCGGCCGCCGAGTCCTTGGAGGAGTCGTCCGACGAGCAGGCGGTCAGCGTCAGCGGCAGCATGGCTGCTGCGGATACGGCGACGGCTGCGCGGCGGAAGAGGAGCGTGTTCATGGCGTTTCTCCTGGATCGAAGGTTCGGTGAGCGGAGCGGAGTGGGGGGGCGAGGGCCACGCGCCGAGCGTGACCGACCGGGGCAGCAGCGCCCCGTCCGTCCGCGCGTCGTTCCGCTCTGTTCTCACACGGGGGGTTCGGCGCCGGTCGGCCGGCGGATTGGTCCCGGGCTCCCCTTCACCCGATCGGAGCAGAGGTCGGAGACCCGACCAATCCTTCCGGGCACCGGTAACGAATGGAGGGTGAGCAGCGCTCCAGCAGCACTCCGACCGGAGTGGAAAGACCCGGAGGGAACCGGAATGACAGGGGAACGGCGGCGGACGGCCGTGGTGGGAGCCGGAGTGGCGGGACTGACCGCCGCCCACGTTCTCAGGCAGGCTCATGAGGTGACGCTGTACGAAGCGGACGACCGCGTCGGGGGGCACGCCCACACGCATGATCTGGGCGCGTCCGACGGCCGGGTGCACCGCGTCGACTCCGGGTTCATCGTGCACAACCGGCGGACGTACCCGTATCTGCTGCGGCTCTTCGACGAACTCGGGGTCGCCACCCAGAAGTCCGAGATGTCGATGTCCGTACGGTGCGAGGGGTGCGGCCTCGAATACGCGGGGGCACGCGGCCCCGCCGGGCTCTTCGCACAGCCGGGCTCAGCCGTGCGCGGACGCTATCTGCGGATGCTCGCCGAGGTGCCGCGCTTCCACCGTGCGGCCCGGGCCCTGCTGGCGCAGCCGGAAAGCGGTGCGAGCGCGATGACGCTGGGGGAGTTCGCCCGGCGCGGGCGCTTCTCGCCGTACTTCCGCGCCCACTTCCTCACCCCGATGGTCTCCGCCGTCTGGTCCTGCGACCCGGTCACCGCCCTGCGCTACCCGGCCCGCTACCTCTTCCGGTTCCTCGATCACCACGGCATGCTCACCGTCGGCGGCTCCCCGGTCTGGCGCACTGTCACCGGCGGCTCCCGCGCGTACGTCGACCGCGTCGTCAAGCAGCTCACCGCCGTGCACACCGCGACCCCGGTGCGCGCCGTCACCCGGCACGCGGAGGGCGTCGACGTCACCACCGAGGACGGCACGACCACCCCGTACGACTCCGTCGTCATCGCCACCCACCCCGGCCAGGCGCTGCGGCTGCTCGCCGACCCGACCGACGCCGAGCGCGGCACACTCGGCGCGTTCCGGTACTCCCGCAACCCGACGCTGCTGCACACGGACACCACCCTGCTGCCGCGCGGCCGGAGAGCCAGGGCGTCCTGGAACTACCTGATGCCCTCGTGCGCCGCGGACGCCGACCACGTGACCGTCAGCTACGACATGAACCGGCTCCAGCGGCTCGACGCGCCCGAGACCTTCGTGGTCACGCTGAACGGCTCCGACCGGGTCGACCCGGACACCGTCCGCGCCCGCATGGTCTACGAACACCCCGTCTACACCCCGGAGTCGGTCGCCGCCCAGGCCCGGCTGCCCGCCCTGTCAGGTCCCGTCACCGCCTACGCGGGGGCCTACCACGGCTGGGGGTTCCACGAGGACGGCTGCCGTTCGGGGGCCGAGGCCGCGGCCGCCCTGGGGGTGAGGTGGTGAACGCCCTCTACCCGTGCACCATCACGCACGTACGGACCCGCCCCGGGAAGTACGCGTTCCGCCACCGCACGTATCTGTGGCTGATCGACCCCGACCGGCCACCCCGGCTGCCGCGCGCCCTGCGGCCGCTGGCCCGCTTCGAGGCCCGCGACCACTTCGGCGGTACCGCGCCCACGATCCGGGCCGGGCTGGAGCGCTTCCTGCGTGCGCGGGGGGTGGAGCTCGGCGACGGGACCGTCACCATGCTCACCCAGGCCCGGGTGCTCGGGTACGTCTTCAACCCCATCACCGTCTACTGGTGCCACCGCGCCGACGGCACTGCGCTCTGCGTCGTCGCCGAGGTGCACAACACGTACGGCGGACGGCACGGCTATCTGCTGCGTCCCGACGGGGACCACCGAGCCGTGACCGGCAAGGAGTTCTACGTCTCTCCGTTCTTCCCCGTGGACGGCGGCTACCGGATGCGGCTGCCCGAGCCCGGGCCCCGTCTCGACCTGAGTGTCTGTCTGGAGCGGGAGGGGAACCGCCCGTTCACCGCGACCGTACGGGGCTGCCGCCGGCCGGCCACCCCCCGCGAACTGGTGCGCCTCGCCCTGCGCCACCCCCTCTCCACCGTCCTCGTCTCCGCCGCGATCCGCCTGCACGGCATCCGCCTCTACCTGCGCGGGCTCCCCGTGCAACCCCGTCCCCCGCACCGCCCACAGGAAGGCATGCAGTGACCGCGCCCACCTCTGCGCCGCCGGCAGAACACACCCCCGGGGCCGACCCGGAACGCTGGCCCGACATCGTCGCGCTGCCCCGGGTCTCCCGCGCCCGGACGGCCGTCGCCGAACGCGTCGTCCGCCACGCGCTCGGCCGGCTTCCGCTCCGCGCCCGGCTCGCGGGCAGGAAGGACATCGGCCTCGGCGGGCCGCTCATGGACATCCGCGACCCCGACGCCTTCTTCCGGCGGATCGGCGCGAGCGGGCTCATCGGCTTCGGCGAGTCCTACATGGCGGGGGAGTGGGACGCGCCGGACCTGGTCGGCGTGCTGACCGTGCTCGCCGACAACGCCGCCGACCTCGTCCCCCGGCCGCTGCAACGCCTGCGTGGCATCTGGGCGCCGCGCAGGCCCGCAGCGCAGATGAACACCCCCGAAGGCTCCCGGGACAACATCAGCCACCACTACGACCTCTCCAACGAGCTCTTCGCCCTCTTCCTCGACGAGACGCTCTCCTACTCCTCCGCCGTCTTCCGCGGCTTCCCCGCCGAGCACGACCTGCTGCCCGCCGCCCAGCACCGCAAGATCGACCGGCTGCTGGACGCCGCCGGGGTCGGCCAGGGCACCCGCCTCCTGGAGATCGGCACCGGCTGGGGCGAACTGGCCATCCGCGCGGCCGCCCGCGGCGCCCGGGTGGTCACCGTCACGCTCTCCGCCGAACAGCGCGCACTGGCCCGCACCCGCATCCGAGAGGCCGGGTACGAGGACCGTGTCGAGGTGCGACTGAGCGACTACCGCCAGGTCACCGGCGACTACGACGCGATCGTCAGCGTCGAGATGGTCGAGGCGGTCGGCGAGGAGTTCTGGCCGGTCTACTTCGGGACCCTGGACCGCCTGCTGGCCCCCGGCGGCCGGATCGCCCTCCAGGCCATCACCATGCCCGACGACCGGCTCCGCGCCAGCCGCTCCACGTACACCTGGATCCAGAAGTACATCTTCCCCGGCGGACTGCTGCCCTCCACCGAGGCGGTGGAGCGGATCACCACCGGCCACACCCGCCTGCGCACCACCCGGCGCATCCGCTTCGGCGCGCACTACGCCGAGACGCTCCGGCTGTGGCGGGAGAGGTTCACCGAACGGGCCGCCGAGGTCGACGCCCTCGGCTTCGACGCCGTCTTCCGCCGGATGTGGACCTTCTATCTCGCCTACTCCGAAGCGGGTTTCCGCTCCGGGTATCTCGATGTGCAGCAACTGCTGCTGACCCGCGAGGAGACCGCGTGACCGCCGCCACCAGGCCCTCCGCCCGGCGCACCCCGGCCGGGGCCGCCCAACGCGCCGAACCGGCGACCGAGCGCTCCCCCGGCGGCGGGCCGCCCCTGGGGGTGCGGATGCGGGGCGGGAGCGATACCGGACCCCATGAGGCCCCCACCGTCCCCGCGCGGACCCGCGGAGCCGGGAACCCGGGAGCGGACCGGTGAGCGGCTTCGCCTGGGCCGCGTTCGCGAACGGGCTCGCCGGGGCGGCCGTCGCCGCCCTCGGCGTCATGCTCGTCACCTTCGCCATCGCCCTGAACAAGGGGGTGCACCGGATCGTCGACATCGCCTGGGGCGTCGCCTTCGCCGCCGTCGCCCTGGTCTCCTACGGCCTCTCGGCGGGTGCGGGCGACGACGGCCGCCGACTCCTGGTGACCGCGCTGACCGTGATCTGGGGGCTGCGCCTCGCCGTCCACATCGGGCGGCGCGGCCGGGGCCACGGGGAGGACCCGCGCTACGCGAAGATGCTGGCCAAGGCCCCCGGCAACCCGAACCTGTACGCCCTGCGCAAGGTGTATCTGCTCCAGGGCGCGCTGGTCTGGCTCGTCTCGCTCCCGGTGCAGGCCGCGCAGTACCTCACCGCTCCACTGGCCTGGTGGGCCTGGGCCGGGGTGCTTCTGTGGGCGGTCGGCCTCGCCTTCGAGGCGATCGGTGACGCACAGCTCGCCCGGTTCAAGGCCGACCCCGCCAACCGGGGGAAGATCATGGACCGGGGGCTGTGGTCCTGGACCCGCCATCCGAACTACTTCGGCGACTTCTGCGTGTGGTGGGGCCTGTTCCTTCTCATCTGCCAGGCCCCGGCCGCCGCTGCCGCCACCGTCGTCGCCCCGCTGGTCATGAGCTTCCTGCTGACCAAGGGCAGCGGCGCGGCCCTCCTGGAGCGCCATATGGCCGACCGGCCCGGGTACGCCGCATACGTCGCGCGGACCAGCGGCTTCCTCCCCCGGCCGCCGCGCGGCACCTGAGCACATCGACAAGGGCCCGTTCCGCAGCGAGCGGTGCGGGCCCTTGCGCGTCCCGTCGTCCGGTCAGTCCAGGCCGCGGGCGCGCTCGAACCGGGACCGGGCCTCGGCCAGGTCCACCACCGGGTCCGGATAGTCGATGCCCGCCCGGTCCAGGCCCTGGAGCTTCCAGGGCTCGTGGATCGCCGCCCCCTCCAGATCCGCCAGCTCCGGGACCCAGCGCCGCACGTAGTCGCCCCGAGGGTCGAAGCGTTTGCCCTGGATCACCGGGTTGAGGACCCGGTTGGGCCGGGTGTCCGTGCCGGTGCCCGCCACCCACTGCCAGTTGAGCTGGTTGTTCGCCAGGTCGCCGTCGACCAGCAGGTCGAGGAAGTGCCGGGCGCCCACCCGCCAGTCCACGTACAGCGTCTTGGTGAGGAAGCTCGCGGCCAGCATCCGGCCCCGGTTGTGCATCCAGCCCTCGTGCGCGAGCTGCCGCATCGCCGCGTCCACCAGCGGATAGCCCGTCCGCCCGGTCCGCCATGCGTCGATCTCGTCCTCGTCGCAGCGCCAGCGGTCCCGGCGCGGCCGGTAGTCGGACCAGGAGGCGTCGGGGCGGGCCGCGAGGACCTGGTGGTGGAAGTCGCGCCAGGCCAGCTGCCGCACGAACGCCTCGCCGCCGGGCCCGCCCTTCTCCCGCGCGCGGTGCACCAGTTCGGCGGCGGAGACCGTACCGAAGTGCAGATGGGGGGAGAGCCGGGACGTCACGTCCCCGGCCAGATCGTCGTGGCCGTCCTCGTAGCCGGCCATCGGTCCGTGCAGCCAGGACGTGACCAGCTTGCGGGCCGTGTCCTCGCCGCCCCGGGCGAGACCGGGGGAGAGGTTCTCGACCGCCTCCCGGTCCGGGAGCGGGTCGCTCACCACGCCGTCCGGCACCCGGACCGTACGCGGAGCCGTCACGGTGCCCCGCACTCCCTCCGCCTCCCAACGGCGGAAGTACGGGGTGAACACCGCGAAGTGGTCCTTGCCGCCCGTCGGTACCACCCGGCCCGGCGCGAGCGCGGTGACCACCGCGTCATGGACGCGCAGTGCGCAGCCGGTGCCCGCCAGAGCCTCACCGATCCGCTGCTCGCGCCGCGCCGCGTGCCGGCTGACTCCGGCGGCGACGTGCACGCAGGCCGCCCCGGTCCGCTCGACGACCCGTCTCACCTCGCGGGCCGTCTCGCCCCGGCGGGCGATCAGCCTGCCGCCCCGCTGCCGGAGTCCGGCGTCCAGATCCGCCAGGCAGTCCGCGAGGAACGCCAGCCGGTTGGGCGCGTCGAAACCGGCCCGGTGGACGGCGTCGTCCCGGACGAACAACGGGACGACCTCGTCCGCGTCCCGCAGTGCGGCACGCAGCACCGGGTTGTCGTGGACTCGTAGATCGGAGGTGAACAGCACCACCGCGACACTCATGGAACGGGTGCTCCCTTGCAGGATTTCGTGGGTGAGTGGTCAGGCCGTCGGGAAGTCCATCAGCGCCACCGGCGACGAGGTCGGCTCGGCGGACCCCCCGGCGGGCTCGACCGTGATGCCCATCCCGGACGCCTGGTCCACCGGCCCGTCCAGCAGGACCGCGTCGTCGCTCGCGGTCGGGTCCATCAGACCGGCGGAGCGCATCGTGCCCTCGTCGTTGAACCAGAGCTGGTAGACCTTGCCGCTCGGCGGCCGTTGCATCCCCGAGGCCAGGAACACCGCGCGGTTCTGGCTCTGCGAGACGACGACGGTGCCGCGCGCGCCGCCGGTCAGCTCGCCCGAGGCGGTCTTCGCGTCCGGGGCCGAGAGCACCTGGGCCAGCTGCTCGTTCTGCCGCTGCGCCTGACGCGCCTCCTGCCGCGCGTCCTGTGCCACCTGGTTCTGCCAGACCGCGACCCCGCCGAACGCCGCGGCCGCCGCGATGCAGGCGGCGAGAGCGTAGGCGTACCGTCGGCCGGTGCGTCCGCCCCCGCCGGTCCGCTCCCGTCTGCCGGGCGCCGGAGTCTCCTGGCGTACGGTCGTGATCGCCCGCAACACCCTCGCGCGCAGCTCGTGCGGAGGGGGCTCGGCGACGGCGAGGCCGAGCCGGGCGGCGGTGGCCGACAGCTCCCGCACCTCCTGGGCGCAGGCCTCGCAGTCCTCCAGATGCCGTTCGAACGCCTGCCGTTCGGACTCCGGCAGCGCATGCAGGGCATAGGCCCCGGTCAGTGTGTGCAGCTCGGCCGTGTTCACGCGCTCACCCCCAGGCAGTCGCGAAGGCGGATGAGGCCGTCACGGAGCCGTGTCTTGATGGTGCCCAGCGGCACGGCGAGGAGTTCGGAAACCTCACGGTAGGTCAGGCCCCGGTAGTAGGCCAGCGTCACCGACTCCCGCTGCAGCTCGGACAGGGTGCGCATACAGCGTCGTACCTGTTCTCTCTCCAACCGGGTCTCGACCTGCTCGGACACCTCGTCGAAGGCGGGCGTCCGGTCCAGCAGCGCCGCCTTGTGCTCCCGGGCGGCCGCGGCCTCGGCCGCGCGGACCCGGTCGACGGCCCGGTGGTGGGCCAGGGTCAGCACCCAGTTCATCGCGCTGCCCCGGGACGCCTGGAAACGGGGTGCGGTCCGCCACACCTCCACCAGCACCTCCTGCGCCACCTCCTCCGACTGCGCCGGGTCGCGGAGCACGCTGCGCACCAGGCCGAGCACGGGCCCGCTCACCGCGTCGTACACCGAGGCGAACGCGTCCTGGTCGCCCCGCGCGACCCGCCCCAGGAGTTCCTGGAGGTCGGGGCCGGGCGAGGGCACCCCACTGATGTGTACGGCTTCCTTCACGCGGGTTTCCTCCCGGGACGATCGTCGCTTCCGGCAGTGGTTCGGAGCGGACGGCCGTGTGGATTGGTCGGGTGCGGGCGATCTTTTCAGAGCAGGCCCCGGGAGGACGCGCGACTCAGCCGGCGGGCGTTTCGCGCCGCCGTGGCCGGACGGCGCGGACGGCGAGGAAGATCAGCAGCCCGAACGGCGACCTCGGCGAGGCGATGTTCGGCGCACTGCGGAGGCTGGCGCACATGGACGCGTCCTACCGGCTCTTCGAGTCCCCGGGGCATCTCTCCGGCCCGGCAGGGGGGAACGGGCCGGCGGAGGGGAACGGCCCGGCGGAGGGGAACGGCCCGGCGGACGACCGCGCGGCTCCGTCGGACGAAGGCGCTCGGGGAGGTGCTCCGGAAGGCACTGCGGAGGTCTGAGGCCGACGCACGGACCCCGCCCGCCGCGATGTGCGGCGGACGGGGTCCGACGGTCTGCTCGCCGGGCGGACCGGGGGCCCAGGGCGCGGCCGCTCCGGGTGTGCCGGCCTCCCGGGGCGGGGCTCGGCGGGCGCGCGGCGGCCCTGGGGCGGCCGC
>NZ_NWVL01000050.1 GCF_002382885.1 Streptomyces sp. WZ.A104 | reverse complement strand
TCCTCGCGCTGGCCCGACGACGGGTCAACGTCCTGTGGGCCCTGATACGTGACGGACGGTGCTTCCAACGCGAACTCCCTGTCACGGTCGCGGCTTGACAACATCATTAGGAGGTGAGGGGAGGGGCCATGGCCAAGAAGCAGACGTCCGTCGACACACCCGGGTACGTGGGGGTGCTGACCGCGTCGGGCCTCTGGACGGCGGCGAGTTCCGGCAGCCCGGTGTACATCCGGCTGATGGCCGCGGCGACCGGCGCCTACGCCGTGTGGCTTCTCGTCGGCCATCTGGTCAAGCGGCGAAGGGAACGCCTCTCGGACGCTGCCGTGACCGATGCCTGATACGCATACGCACGTCCCTCCCACTCCCTGCCACTCACCGGTGCGAGCGAGCAGGTGTCACGCAATCAGCTGGCGCCGATGGCGACACATTCCCCGGCCACCCAGCCGTCCTGCTTGTTGCTCTTCACCGTCAGCCACCAGCTGCCGCCACCGCACGAGGTGTACTTGCCCCCGCTCGTGCCGCTGTCCCCGTTGACGCCGCAGGGCAGCTTGCCGCCCTTGAGGATCGTCCCGATCGTCTTGAAGGCCGTCCCGGGGCCCTGGCGCACGTTGAGGGTTGTGCCCGTCCAGTTGTGGATGTAGCACTTCGCGGCGGCGCGGGGCGCGGCCGACGGTGCCGCGGCGGCGCTGGCGGGGCCTGCCGCCATACCCATGACCGCTATCGCGGAGACACTCGCGGCTGCCGTCCTCTTCCAGTTCGTAAGCGTGCGTCAGATTCCTTTCAAGATCAAAAACGGGGACGGCTGAAACGTACCCCATCGGACACGAAGGAAGATCCTTTTCTGCGTCGCGGCAGTCGTCACTAGGACGAGCCGGGGAGGGACCGGGAGACCCGGGGGCGGACCAGAGGCCGTGGCGCGCATGTGTACGCCCATCCGGGAGGTGCGGCGAGGCCGAACTGTCCGTGCCGCGTACTACGGTTGTCCCAGCAGCGGCCTTGCCGGCCGCGACGGCGAAGCGCGGTGCCTCCAGGGCAAGGAGATCGGGGAGAGCGATCATGGGCGAGTCTCTGAAGACCTTCGTCGGCGGTACCGAAGTCGAGGTGCCCAACAGCATCCCGGACATCCGGGCCGCGCTGCCCGAGGAGAGACGCGAGGAGTTCGACCTCGCGATCAACGAGGCCGGGGTGCACGAGATCCAGGCCGTCATGCGCCACTGGATGCTGGAGGCCGTCCCCGACCCCGAAGCGGAACGGATTCTGGACCGGCTCGCGCAGGACGAGGCCGAGAGGCGGAGCGTCGCTTGAGCTTCCGCATCTCCTACGCCCCGCCCGCGGACGACACCCTGGCCAAGATGCGGGACGGCGAGTCCTTCCGCGACGAGATGGCCCGCACGCTGGGTCAGGAGCCGTACGGACACGCCTCGTCCGCCGTCAAGAGCGAGCGGGACCGGCGCGAGGCGACCGTCTCTGGGGCCATCGTCCTCTACTACGTCTCCCGGTCCGTCCTGACCGTCACCGTCGTCCGGCTCGTGCCCCTGCCCTGAGCAGCACGGGCAGGGGCAGGGGCCAGGGCAGGAAACAGGGATCCAGGGGTAGAGGCAGAGGGCGGAGGGGCAGGGGCGCGCGTTCGGTCGTGCGCGTCAGGCCAGCTTCTTGTCCTGCGCCGCCACGACCTCCGTCGGCACCTCGAACTTCGAACCGCCGCCCCCGGCCGCCAGGTTGAAGGCGTAGAACGTCGCCACCGTGCCCTCCTTGCGCAGCGCCACCAGCTTGAACGGGACCGTGTCGCCGTCGTCCTCGGCCGTGACCGTCCAGGCCGCCGACTCGTCGCCACCGCTGACCTTCTCGTCCGCGATCGAGGCGACCTTCGTCGGCACTCCTGCGGTCGTGACGGTGAAGCCGCCCGCGCAGTCCACTGCGGCCTTCTTCAGCGCGGCGAACGCGTCGGGGCCCGCCGTCTTGTCGTACGAGGTCAGCGCGACGAACGTGGACGTCAGGTCGAACGCGGCCTTCAGCGCGTCCTCGACCCCGCCGTCCGTCAGCTCCTCCAGCGGCTTCTTGCCGTCGGCCTTCGGCTCGCTGACGACCTTGCGCTTCGTGGTGGCCACCGAACCCTCCTGCGCCACGCCGTACATGGCGTGGGCCACGGGAAGGCAGGCCTCCTTGTCGACCTTGACGGCGTCCGCCGGGACCTCGTCGCCCGGGCCCGCCTTGGCAACCTTGTGGCCCTCCACATCACCCTGGGCGAGGGTCGCCTTCTCCAGCTCGGCGGCGGTGAGCGCCTTGGCCGGGGCCGGGGCCTCCGGAGCCGAGCTGCTGCCGTTCGCGGCACCGCCCTTGTCGTTCTTCCCGTCGCCCGCGTCGGCGTCGGACGAACCGCCGCAGGCGGTGGCCAGCAGGGCGAGGGACGCCGCGCAGGCGGCGAGGGCGGTACGGCGTACGGCAGTGGCGCGCATGGTTCTTCTCTCCGGTTCGGGGAGCAACCGCCCTTCCCCCGTACGGCACTTCGACGCCGCCTGGGACGGGCCGTCGCAGTGATCCCCACTTTACGATCGAACGCCCGAGCGATGGCTCACCCGATGGCACTCCCCCGTGATCGTGATTCTGATGTGATCACCCGGTGAACGTACGGGCGGCGCCGCCCCCGTGTACCGGAGTTGCCGTTGCCCACGCCGTTACGAGGCGCCGCCTGACGGACGCTGGATCAGGTGGCTGAAGGCGTCCAGGTTCCGCGTGGACTCCCCCCGCGACACCCGCCACTCGTACTCCTTGCGGATCGAGTCGGCGAAACCGAGCTCCAGGAGGGTGTTGAACGCGCCGTCGGCCGCCTCCAGCACCGTACCGAGCAGCCGGTCCAGCTCCTCGGGGGTGACCACCGACAACGGCAGCTTGCCGACCAGGTAGACGTCGCCGAGCGGGTCGATCGCGTAGCTCACGCCGAAGAGGCGGAGGTTGCGCTCCAGAAGCCAGCGATGCACCCCGGCGTCGTTCTCGTCGGGGTGGCGGACGACGAAGGCGTTGAGCGAGAGGGAGTGCTTGCCGACGATGAGCGAACAGGTCGTCGACAGCTTGCGGGTGCCGGGCAGCGTCACCACGTAGTTGCCGGGCGCGGGGCTCTCCCAGGCGAGCCCGGCATCGTTCAGCGTCGCCTCGATGACCTGGGCCGCTGCTGTTTCGTCGGGTACGTCAGCCATGCGACGAGCGTACGTCAGCCCCGGACGGGCGGCAGATGGGCTCAGCCGTGGTGTGTACGCGCCCGGCGGCGGTGGTCGGTCAGCGCGGCCGTGTACACGTCGGCGGTCGCCGAGGCGGCCGTGTCCCAGCCGAAGGACTGGGCGTGCGCCGCCGCGGCCGCCCCCATCCGCTCGACGAGCTCCGGCGCGTCCGCGAACCGCCCGAGCGCGCGGGCGTACGCCTCCGGCTCGTGCCCCGGTATCAGGAAGCCGCTGACCTCGTCGCGTACCGCCACCGGCAGTCCGCCGACGGACGCCGCGACGACCGGGGTGCCGGCCGCTTGGGCCTCGATGGCGACCAGGCCGAAGGACTCGCTGTACGACGGCATGACCAGCACGGACGCGGCCCGGAACCAGTCCGCCAGCCGGTCCTGGCCCACCGGCGGGTGGAAGCGTACGACGTCGGCGATGCCGAGGCGGGCGGCCAGCTTCTGGAGCCCCTCGGGCTTCGCGAGCCCGCTGCCGCTGGGCCCGCCCACCACGGGCACCACGATCCGGGAGCGCAGGGACGGGTCCCGGTCCAGCAGCACCGCCACCGCGCGCAGCAGCACGTCGGGGGCCTTCAGCGGCTGGATGCGGCCCGCGAAGAGCGGGATCAGCGCGTCCTGCGGCAGGCCGAGGCGGGCCCGCGCGGCGGCGCGGGCGGATGGGGCATCCCCGGGACGGAACGTGTCGGAGCCCTTGGGGAAGGGGCGAAAGCGGTCCAGGTTGACGCCGGGATGCACGACGGCGACGGCGGCCGGGTCCGCGTCGTAGAAGCGGACCAGCTCGGCGGCCTCCTCGGCGGTGTTGGCGATCAGCCGGTCGGAGGCGTTCACGATCTGGGTCTCGCCGATGACGCGGGCGGGCGGCTCGGGGGTGTCGCCCTCGGCGAGCGCGGCGTTCTTGACCTTGGCCATGGTGTGCATGGCGTGGACGAGCGGGACGCCCCAGCGCTGGGCGGCGAGCCAGCCGACCTGGCCGGAGAGCCAGTAGTGGGAGTGCACGAGGTCGTAGTAGCCGGGGCGCTGACCGGCCCAGGCCTGCATCACGCCGTGCGTGAAGGCACAGAGCTGGGCGGGCAGGTCCTCCTTGGCGAGCCCCTCGTACGGCCCGGCGTCGACATGCCGGACCAGAACGCCCGGGGCCAGCTCGACGGCGGGGGGCAGCGAGCCGGTGGTCGCCCGGGTGAAGACCTCGACCTCGATATTGATCGCGGCGAGCCGCTTGGCCAGCTCGACGATGTACACGTTCATCCCGCCCGCGTCGCCCGTACCGGGCTGGTGCAGCGGGGACGTGTGCACAGAGAGCATCGCGATGCGGCGCGGCCTGCGGGAGGACCCGGGGAAACCGCCGGGGAAGCGGATGCGCGCCGCGGAGCGGGCGGAGCCGAGCCGGGAGACGTACTGGCTCACGTCGTCGGTCCTCCTCGCTCAGGGCCTCACGGGGCATGCCGTGGGGAGGGGCGTAGGGCCCCTCCGAAGGGCGAGAACAGCGGAAGGCCGCCTTTCATTTCCGCTTTGCCAAATCATTACGCTGCCGGGCGGCGCGCCCCGCCACGTCGCCGGGAGGCGCATCGTGCGGTGAGCACCCCTCTCACCTCGTCGCATACGCTCGACGCATGCGCCAGCGCCCCATCGGCACCGCCACCCGCGGGACGACCAACCCGAACCGGCTGCGCCGCATGGACCGCTGGATCGCCGCCGCGCACGGCCCGGTCCTGCGCCGCGCCGCGACCCCCGTGGCCGCCGATCTCGGGTACGGGGCCGCCCCCTGGACCGCCGTGGAGCTGCTGGACCGCCTGCGCACCGCCGAACCGCGCACCGCGGTGGCGGGCATCGAGATCGACCCGGAGCGGGTCGCCGCCGCGCAGCCGTACGCCCGCGAGGGCCTCACCTTCGTCCACGGCGGCTTCGAGATCCCGCTGGAGGTCCGGCCCACGCTGATCCGGGCGGCGAACGTGCTGCGCCAGTACGACGAGGAGCGGGTCGCCGAGGTCTGGGCGCGGCTGTGCTCCCGCCTCGCCCCGGACGGGCTCCTGGTGGAGGGCACCTGCGACGAGATCGGGCGGCGGCACGTCTGGGTGGCCCTGGGGCCCGAAGGCCCGCGCACGGTCACCTTCGCCACCCGGCTCGGCTCGCTGGACCGCCCCTCGGACCTGGCGGAGCGCCTGCCGAAGGCGCTGATCCACCGCAACGTCCCGGGCGAACCGGTCCACGCCTTCCTGCGGGACTTCGACCGGGCCTGGGCGGCGGCCTCCCCCTACGCCTCGCTCGGCGCCCGGCAGCGCTGGATCGCGGCGGTGCGGGCGGTGGCGGTCGACTGGCCGGTGACGGACGGGGTACGACGGTGGCGCCAGGGCGAGGTCACGGTGGCGTGGGACGCCCTGCGGCCGGGCGGCCACTGAACAACCGCCCGAAAGGACGGAACCAGCCCGTTCCGGGAACGCCGGGGGATCATCGTTCGTCCCTTGTGATGGGGAGGGGGGACGAAGGACGGAATCGGGCACGCGCGGCGCCACCCGTGGGGCGAAGTGCCCCGGAACAGGCGGTATGTGACGCGACAGGTGGCGCCTGCCTCTGTTGCTTTACGAGGCGACATGGCACGATCGCGACGTTGCCGAAAAGTTACTGACGGTAAGTCAGATGTGCGTTACCCGGCTTCGGTTGCCTTTCTCGCATTCAGCTTGATTGTCACCATTGCCGGAATTGCCCGCCATCGCTGTCATTGCCGCCACCTCTGTCATCGCTGTCATTGCTGCCGTTGCCGCCAATATCGACTGAGTCGCCTTCACCTGGAGGCGAGCCCGGAGAACCGACCCGGAGGGGGAGCTCGTGAACCGACGCCACTGTGCCACTGCCGCGATCACGCTGGTCTGTGCGCTGGCCCTGCTGACGGCCCCGGTTCAGGCCATGGCCGCCCCGGCTCCGAACCCTTCGCCGTCCCCGGCCGCCTCTTCCCCGGCCGACTCCTCTCCTTCCCGGTACTCCAACGCGGACCTGGAGAAGGTCCGCGAGCAGATCGAGACGCTGTACCGGAAGGCGGGCGCGGCGACGGACGCGTACAACCTCGCCGAGGAGCAGACGAAGAAGCAGTCCGGCGAGATCGTGAAGCTGGCCAAGGCGATCGTCGACGGCCAGGCGCGCATCGCCGCGCTGAAGGACCGGGCGGGCGCCCAGGCCCGCGAGCAGTACCGCAACGGCGGTCTGCCGCCCGGCGCCCAGCTGGCCCTCAGCAACGACCCGAAGCTCTTCCTCGACGGGATCAACAAGGTCCGGCAGAGCCAGCAGGCGTCCAAGTCGCTCCTGACCGAGCTGAACCAGACGCAGAAGGACCTGGAGCTGTACACCCAGGACGCCAGCGCCAACTGGGAGAAGCTGGAAGCGAACCGGGTCAAGCAGGCCAAGGCCAAGAAGAAGATCAACGCCCAGATAGCGGCGGCGAAGAAGCTTGAGTCGCAGCTGGAGAAGAAGGAGCGCGACCGGCTGCGCCAGCTGGAACAGGACGCCGCGAACAAGGCGCAGACCGCCTGGCTCTCCTCCGGCGCGATCAAGGAGGTCAGCGGCGAGGCGAGCAAGGCCGGCCAAGCCGCGGTGGCCTTCGCGACCGCGCAGATAGGCAAGCCGTACGTCTGGGGAGCCGAGGGCCCCGGTTCGTACGACTGCTCGGGCCTGACGTCCCAGGCGTGGCTGGCCGCGAAGCGGCCGATCCCGCGCACCTCGCAGGAGCAGTGGCGGCTGCTGCCGCGCATCGACATCCGGGACATGCGCCCCGGCGACCTGATCATCTATCACGCCGACGCCAGCCATGTCGGGATGTACGTCGGCGACGGCGCGATCGTCCACTCCCCGCGCCCCGGCCGCAGTGTCACGCTGGCGGGCGCGGGCTCGATGAAGATCCTCGGCGTGGTCCGCCCCGACAAGTAGGCGCAGCAGGCATCGAGCCCAACGAGTAGGCGCAGCAAGCAGCGTGCAGCCGTCGTGAGCGGTGGCTCCCTGCTCATGTGAGCCGGGCCACGCGGCCGTTCACGGGCGGGTGATGTTCGTCATGGGCCCTTCCCGGCCCGTACGACGGCCCATCGCGCCGGATCCGTGTCAGGACGCGGCTTATGGCGCCGCATATGACAGCGGCCGCTTTCCGCGTGCCATTCCGTTCCCCCGCCGTGTGCCGCTATCGTCCCCGACTGGCGGTGCGTCGATCGGCGTTCCGCCGCACCCTCGGGGGAGGGAAGGAAACCCGAACCGATGCCCGTACCCGTACCGCAGCAACGCGCCGTTCCCGCTGCGGAGACCACCCATGGCGCCGACCTCACCCTGCTGGTGATCGAGGACGACCCGGCGGGCACCACCATCACCGTCCCCGAGCTCTCGGCAGCTGCCGGAACCCGGGTCCGTATCCGTACCGCCCGCAACCTCACCGAGGCCGGGCGGCTACTCACGGACGACGTCGACTGCATCCTGCTGGACCTCGCGCTGCCGGTCACGGGCGCGGGACCGGCGGCCCCCGACGCCGGTGAGCGGCCCCAGCCCGCCTCCGAACGGCCCGAGCCCGTCTCCGGGCGGGCCGACGAGCTGGCGGCCCTCACCCACGTACTCCGCATCGCCCCGCTGCACGCGGTGCTCGCGCTCACCGCGCGGGACGACACGGAGCTGGCGGCCGAGGCGGTACGGGTCGGGGCGCAGGACTACCTCTTCCGGGGCGAGCTGGACGCGCGCGTCCTGAGCCGGGCCATCCGGTACGCCGTGGAGCGCAAGCGCGCCGACATCGCTCAGCACCAGCTGACCGAGTCCCGGCTGCGCGCCCAGGAGAACGCCCGCCTGGAACGCGGCCTGCTGCCCACCCCCCTGCTGGACGGTTCCGACCTGAGCTTCGCCGCCCGCTACCGCCCCGGCCGCAGCCGCGCCCTTCTCGGCGGCGACTTCTACGACACCGTGCGCACCCCGGACGGCACGGTGCACGCGATGATCGGCGACGTCTGCGGGCACGGCCCGGACGAGGCGGCGCTCGGCGTCGAGCTGCGGATCGCCTGGCGGGCGCTGACCCTGGCCGGGCTGTGCGGGGACGAGCTGCTGTCCACGCTCCAGCAGGTGCTGGAGCACGAACGGCAGAGCGAGGAGATCTTCGCGACGCTCTGCACCGTCGACATCGCGCCCGACGGGCGCCGGGCCGGGCTGTGCCTGGCCGGTCACCCCGCCCCGCTGCTCGCCCGCCACGGGCAGCCGGCCCGGCTGCTCCCCTACGAGGACGGCGGCCCGGCACTGGGTCTGCTGCCCCGGGCGAGGTGGCCGCGCAGGCAGGTCGAGCTGGGCGGGTCCTGGAGCCTGATGATGTACACGGACGGCCTGATCGAGGGCCGTGTGGGGACGGGCGGCAGCGAGCGCCTCGGCCAGGACGGCATGGTCGCCATGGTCAACGAGCGGCTGGAGCAGGGCCTGGCGGGCGAGGAGCTGCTGGAGGCGGCGGTCACCGAGGTCCGGGAGCTGAACGGTGGCGAGCTGACGGACGACGTGGCGGTACTGCTGCTGGGCCGGGACCCGGAGCGGACACGACGGCGGGGCGGCAGCGCACCGCGCTCCCGCCCCGCGTCACCCGTGGCCGGGCGCCCCCTGGGCGCTCAGCGCCCGCCGTTGTAGGGGCCGTACGGGCCGTCGCTGCTGGACCCGCCCCGGCGGCCACCGCCGCCGCCCGAGACTTCCTTGATCGCGGGCCGTACGTCGACCATGAAGACGATCGACGCGATGAGGCCGGCGATCTGGAGGAAGAGCATGGGGATGAGCAGGTTCACGGCGACGGCGACGCCGAGAATGATCAGCCAGAACGACTTGCTCTTCTTGTCGGCGGCGCGGTAGGCGTCCTCCCGGGCGGTCGCCGCGAAGACGAACGCGACCACAGCCAGCACCAGCATCGCCAGATAGAGCAGCTGGAGGATCGTGCCGAATCCTGAGAGCAACATGGTGTACCGCCTAGTGAGTGGATGAACGCCCTGCGGCCGAGTGGGCCACGGTACCGGGACAACGATCCGGCCACCGGTAAAGGTGCCCGCCCCACGCCCCGGTCACGCGTACCGGGGCGCGGAATGACCCTCCGGGGTCACGTGCCGGCGGGCGGCGGGGTCTTCTTGGCCGCGGGCTTGCGCGGGGCGGGCGTCTTCTTGGCGGCCTTGGCCTCGGCGGCCGCGGCCTTCGGCTCGTCGGACTTGACTGCTACGGACTCCACGGGCGCGGGCTCGGCGGATTCGGGCTTGGC
This sequence comes from Streptomyces sp. WZ.A104, assembly GCF_002382885.1. Taxonomy (GTDB): domain Bacteria; phylum Actinomycetota; class Actinomycetes; order Streptomycetales; family Streptomycetaceae; genus Streptomyces. The sequence continues at coordinate 51,155 of NZ_NWVL01000050.1, read as the reverse complement.
GGCACCGGCCGCGGGAGCGCTCTTCGGGGCGGCCTTCGGCTCGGCGGACCTGGGCGCGGCGGACCTGGGCGCGGCGCTCCTGGGCGCGGCCTTCGGCTCGGCCTCGACGACGGCCGAGATCTCGACGATCTCCTCGGCCGTCTCGCCGCGCCAGGTCCGCACAGTCTGCTCGCCGCGCTCGGCGACCTTCTCGTACGTCTCCCGGGCCTTGATCGCGTACTCGGCGGCCACGCCCACACTGCGCAGCGCCAGGTCCTGAGCGGTCTCGCCCAGCTTCTTCAGGTCGGCGGCGTCGAACGATCCGAACACCTCGGTGACCTTGGCCTGCACGGTGGCCTGGGCCTCCTTGGCCTGCGTGGTCACCTTCTCCTGCACAGCCTTGGGGTCCGTGTTGCGGACGGCGTCGATCCGCTCGGGCGCCTCGGCCCGCAGCTGCTCGATCAGCGCCGGAACCTTGCGCGCCTGCTGCACGGCCAGGTCGGCCGTGCCTGCGGCGAAGTAGAGGGGAGTGGGGTCGGTGAGGGTCTTGCGCAGGTCATCGGTGATGGCCATGACTGTGGTCCTCCCGGATCATCAGAACCAGCTGCTAGCTGTGAGGGTCGTGGTCTTTCCTGGCGTCCGCACCGGCGTCCGCGCCCGTGTCGACGCCCATGTCCGCGTCAGCGTCGGCGGCCGCGCCGACGTCCGCGCCGACGTCAGCATCGGCTTCGGCTTCGGCTTCGGGGACGAAGCCGTTCTCGCGGCGGAAGGAGTCATAGATCTGCAGCAGGACGTTCTTCTGCCGCTCGTTGATCGAGGGATCGGCCAGAATGACGGCCCGCGTCTCCAGCTCCTCCCGCTCCCGCTCGTCGAGAATCCCCGCACGCACGTAGAGGGTCTCGGCCGAGATCCGCAGCGCCTTGGCGACCTGCTGGAGCACGTCCGCACTGGGCTTGCGCAGCCCGCGCTCGATCTGGCTGAGATACGGATTCGACACCCCGGCGGCATCGGCGAGCTGCCGCAGCGAGAGCTGCGCCGCACGGCGCTGCTCCCGCAGGTACTCACCGAGATTGCCGACGTTGAGTGATGCCATGACTCGATAGTGCAACATCTCTGCTAACTATTGCAAGCACATGCTTGCAATAGTGTCGCGCGCCACGGCCTTGCCGTCGAAGATCATTCCGTTGGAGCCTGGGGCATGCAGACTCTCCCGACCTTCGTCCTTGTCCACGGAGCCTTCGCGAACTCGTTCTCCTTCGCGCCGCTCCAGGCCGAACTCGCCCTGCTCGGACACCGTTCGGCCGCGGTCGATCTTCCGGGGCACGGGTTCGAGGCCACGTTTCCCGCGGCCTACCAGGCGCCTCAGGATCTCGGGGCGCTCGCCGTTGAACCGGGTGGCATCAAAGGGGTCACCCTCGCCGACAACGCCGCCCGGGTGATCGACGTCCTGGAACGCGCCCGGCGGAACGGGCCCACCGTCCTCGTAGGCCACAGCCGGGGCGGGGTCACGGTCACCGCGGTCGGCAACCAGCGACCCGACCTGGTCGACCGCATCGTGTACGTCTCCGCCTGGTGCCCGGTCGACCTGCCCGTCGGCGACTACTACGCGGAGCCGGAGATGGCGGACGTGGACCCGGCCGCCTTCGCTCCGGCAGTCGCCGGGAATCCGGTCGAGCTCGGCCTGATCCGCACCAACTTCCGGACCGCCGACCCGGATGCGCTCGCCGCGTTCCGCCACGCCTTCGCCGCCGACCTCACCGACGACGAGTTCCGGACCTTCCTGAACACCTTCCAGCCCGACGAGAACCTCGACGCCGGCACGTCCGCCGACCGGGCGCAGGCGGCCACCTGGGGCCGGATTCCCCGGACCTACGTCCGCCTGACCGCCGACGCCAGCCTGCCGCCCGCCGTGCAGGACCGCATGATCCGCGAAGCGGACGCGCTCACCCCGGACAACCCCTTCGACGTCCGGACGCTGGAAGGAAGCCACCTGCGCTGGCTCGCCCGCCCGAAGCCCGCCGCCGAGCTGCTCGCGAGCCTCGCAGAGCTCTGATCGCTCCGCGCCGAGTCCGGCGGGCCGGAAGGCAGGAGAGGTGTCAGAGCCCAGTCGTGTCCTCCCTCGTACGGGACAGGGCCGCCACCTCCGCCCCCGACAGCGTGAGACCGGCCGCCGCGGCCGAGTCGCGGGCGGAGGCGGGCCTGCGGGCGCCCGGGATCGGAATCACGACCGGGGACTGCGCCAGATGCCAGGCCAGGCAGACCTGCTGCGGGCTGACACCGCGGGCGCGGGCGACGGCGTGGAAGGGGGTCTCTCCGGGCGGCACGGTGGCTCCCGGGGCGTCGACGGCGCTGGGCGAGATGCCGCCGAGCGGACTCCACGGCAGGAAGGCCAGGCCGAGTTCGGTGCACATGTCGAGGGTGTCCCGGGTGGAGCGGTGCAGCGGGGAGAAGCGGTTCTGTACGGCGACCAGGCGTGGGCCGAGGATTTCGCGTGCCGTACGGATCTGCTCGCGGTCCACGTTGGAGAGGCCGACCCTCCGGATCGTGCCGGCGTCGGCCAGGTCCCGCAGTGCGCCGACCGACTCGGCGAAGGGGACCGACGGGTCCGGTTTGTGCAGCTGGTAGAGGCCGATGGCCTCCACGCCGAGCCGGGCAGCCGAGGCCTCGGCTGCCCGGCGCAGGTGGCGCGGGTCGCCGTTCACCGTCCATGACCCGTCGCCCGGGCGGCCGCGACCGCCCTTGGTGGCCACCAGCACCTCGCCCGCGCCGCTGCCGTAGGCGGCCAGCGCGCGGGCGATCAGCCGTTCGTTGTGGCCGAGTTCACCGGCGTACCACTGGTAGCAGTCGGCGGTGTCGATCAGCCGCACACCGGCGTCGAGCGCGGCGTGGATCGTGGCGATCGCCTGCTCCTCGCGCGGGCGCCCCTCGACGGAGAGCGGCATGGCGCCGAGGCCGATGCGGCCCACCGCCACGCCGTCGATGGTCCGGGGGCCCTCGACGGCCCGGGTGCCGGGCGTCCCGGGCACCCCGGGCATGGTGGGCGCGGTGGGAATCGTTGCGGTCGGCCTGGTTTTCATCGTTCTTCGTGCTCCTTCAGGGCCTGCGGCAGCCAGTCGGTGACGGAAGAGAAGCGGAAGCCCAGACCGGATGCCCGGCCGGTGTCCATCGCATAGCAGCGGTCGAAGGAGAACGGGGAGAGCAGCTCGTCCGGGCCCTCCACCAGCCTCGGCCGCGTACCGGTCGCGCGGCCGATCTCCGCGCACAACTCCCGTACGTCCAGGGCTCCGTGGGATGCCGCGTTGACGGGGCCGGTGAAGTCGGCCGCCGCGGTCCAGGCCAGGAAGCGGGCGATCTCCGGCTCGTGGATGAAGGACGCGGGCTGCGGAGCGGCGTGGACCACGACCGGAAGGCCGCGTCCGATCCGCTCGGCGTAGTGGGCGAGCCGCCCGGTGAAGTCGGCGCCGCCGAGGACGTGCGCGGTGCGGACGGCGGCGACGTCGAAGGGCGCCTCCCGGGTGAGCACCGCCTCGGCCTGGCGCTTGCCCTCGCCGTAATGGCCCGCCAGGAAGCGCTGGTCCGCCCAGGGCAGCCCACGGTCGACCGGCCAGGCGGACGGGTCGACGGCCGCCTCCGGGAAGGGCGCCCCGCCCGGCCGGCCCGGTCCGCCCGGCCAGCCCAGCTCGGCGTACACCTCGACCGTGGAGGTCATCACATAGCGCCGGGTACGGCCGCTGAAGACCCGGGCGGCGACGGCCGCTTGGAGCGGTGAGTAGCAGACCTGGTCGACGACGGCGTCGAAGCTCCTGCCCGCCAGGGCGGTGCGCAGCGCGGCCTCGTCGTCGCGGTCGGCGCGCAGGTGGATCACACCGTGCGGTACGGGTACCGAGCCCCGGTTCACGACGGTCACCGCCGCGCCGGAATCCCGCAGGTCCTTGATCAGCCGCCGCCCGAAGTAGCGGCTTCCCCCGATCACGCACACGTCCATACCGTGGCCCCTCTCCCATGCGTCGGCGTCTCCGTACGGCGGCGTCCCCGTACGGCGTCCACGTGAGTCTGTTCGACCTCAGTCAACGGCGGTAGTGTTGATCCAGGCACCACGTCGTTAGGAAAACTATTGATCGACGTTCAACGGCTGGCCGTCCTGCGCGAGGTCGCCCGGCACGGCAGCTTCAACCGCGCCGCCCTCGCCCTGCACTGCACGCCCTCGGCCGTCTCACAGCAGATCGCCGCGCTGGAGCGGGGCCTCGGCGCACCCGCCGTCGAGCGTTCCACCCGAGGCGTCACGCTGACCGACGCGGGCCGTCTGCTGGTGGAGGCCGCGGACTCGATCGCCGCCGAACTGGCCGACACCCAGAGGCGTATCGAGCAGCTGACCGCCGAGCGGACCGCGCTCACCATCGCCACCTTCGCCAGCGGGGGCCGACGGCTGCTGCCCTCCGCCCTGTCCGGATTCGTCGCCGACCACCCGGAGGTGGAGCTGACGGTCCTGGAGGCGGAGCCGGAGGAGAGCCTGCCGGGCGTCCGCGAGGGGCGGGCCGATCTCGCCCTCGCCTACCACTTCGAAGGCCCGCCGCCCGCCCGGCCCGGCGACCGGTCCGGCCTGGACTGGACGCCCCTCGGCGAGGACCCGCTACGGGTCGTGCTGCCGCGCGGCCATCCGGCAGCGGCCCGCTACCGGCAGCGGCCCGAGCCACTGCACCTGGCCGAACTGGCCGACCAGCGCTGGGTCCTGGGCTGCCGCAAGTCGGCCTCCCAGCTCGCCGGGTACGCCGATCTCGTCGGCGTCGAGCTGAGGATCTCGTGCACGGCGACGGACTACGACTTCGCCCAGTCGCTCGTCCGCGCGGGTGTCGGCATCGCGCTGATTCCGGAGATCGGACTGATCCCGGAGATCGGTGTGGCCCCGGAGATCGGACCGACCCCGGACACCGGGCCGGCCTCCCACCCGGAGCTCACCGCTCTCCCGCTGGCCGAGCCGAGCCCCCGCCGCCACCTGGGCCTGGCTCTCTCCCGCCGCCGTCGTGGCCCCGCGGCCGTCCTGGCCGAGGAGTTGGCGTCCAGGCTCCTGGGCCGGACGGAACTCGCCGCGCCACCCTGAGCCCCGGCGCCCTGAGCTCCGGCGCCCTGAGCTCCGGCGCCCTGAGCTCCGGCGCCCTGAGCTCCGGCGCCCTGAGCTCCGGCGTCCTGAGCCCAATGCCGCCAAACGCCTCACGGCATCTCGTGCAGCACCAGCGCCTGAGCGAACGGTACGCCCGTACGTTCCGCGTACGTCATGCGCTCGCGCACCTCTCGCAGGGTGCGCGGCCGGTAGCCGGGTCCGCCGCCGGGCTCCCGTCCGCCGAGGCGCTGACGCGAGCTGCCGGTCGGCGTTCCCGTCGGCGCGGGTCACCTCACCGCCGACTTCGTGGTCGACGCCCTGCTGCTCCGCCCGCGCCACCGGACAGAATGGCCCCGGAACCCACGGCAGCTGAGAGCCGAACGGAGCTCGGGCATGACCAAGAAGTGCGTCCTCTTCGACGTCGACGGCACCCTGATCGACGCCGCCGACAACCAGCGCCGGGTCTGGGCCGACTGGGCCCGGCAGCACGGGCTCGACCCGGAGGCCGTGCACCGTACGGCGCTGCGCACCCGCCCCCTGGAGACGTTCGCCGAGGTCGCGCCGGACCGGGACCCGCAGGCCTGCCTGGACCTGCTGCACGCGCTGGAGGACGAGGACGTACGCAACGGCTCCTACGCCGCGTTCGACGGTGCCGCGGACCTGCTCGGCGCTCTGCCCGCCGGGTCCTGGGCGCTGGTGACCTCCAACTACGCGCACCGGGTGCGCGGCAGATTCGCCCGTACGGGGCTGCCGCTGCCCGCTGTGATCGTGGACGCGGCGTCGGTGCCGGAGGGCAAGCCGTCCCCGGTTCCGTACCTGCTGGCGGCCGAACGGCTGGGCGCCGATCCGGCGGACTGCCTGGTGATCGAGGACGCCCCTTCGGGGATACGGGCCGGACTGCGGGCGGGGATGACCGTATGGTCAGTCAACTCTGTTGGCCAGGAAGGCACTTCATCGGCTCACCGGGAGTATCCGGAACTACGCGCGGCCCTGCCGGACATCCACGCCTTCCTCGGCGACGGACCTCCCGTCACCTTCCCCGCCGCCCGCGGCTTCGACGCCGTGCTCTGCGACCTCGACAACGTCATCCGCTTCTACGACACCGCCCCGCTCGCCGCCCTGGAACGGGCCGCCGGACTGCCGGAAGGCACCACGACGGAGGTGGCCTACGCGCCCGAGGTCGATCTCCCGCTGCTCCTCGGCCGGATCACCCCGGACACCTGGGTGGAGTCCATCACCGCGAGCCTCACCGGCCGCGTCGGCGCCGACCGCGCCCGTGAGCTCGGCCGGGCGCTCGCCGACGCGCCCTTCCGGGCCGACGAGGAGGTGGTCGAGCTGCTGCGCCGGGCCAGGACCCACGTACCTCTGGTGCTCGTCACCAACGCGACTCCCCGACTGGACGCCGATCTGGCCCTGCTGGGCCTGAGCGACCTGGCCGACGCGGTGGTGAGCAGTGCGGTGGAGCAGGTGGCCAAGCCCGACGCGGCCATCTACCGCATCGCCGCCGCGCGGGCGGGCGTACCGATGGAGCGCTGCCTGTTCGTGGACGACCGCCAGGAAAACGTCGACGCGGCCACCGCCCTCGGTATGACCGGCATCCTCTACCGCGAACCCGCCGATCTACGGCGGGCGTTGGGGCCGTGCGCGCAGTACGCGAACCACCCGGGTCGGGCGCGCTGAGCCCCGGGCAACGGGAGCCGGTTCACCCCCGCCCCCGCCCCTCCAGACCCGTCCGCAGCTGGACGAACGCCTCCTCGGCCGCCTGGACCGCGCTCGCGTAGACGCGGTCCGCGCTCTCGCCCGCGTCGATCCGGCGCCAGTTCTCCAGGGCCAGGATGCGCAGGACCGCGATGATCTGCCCGGCCGCGAGCTTGTCGGGGACCCCGCCGCCCAGGGCGCGGGCGAGGGCGGCCTCGGAGCGGCTCTGGTAGGCGTGCAGACGGGCGACCAGGGACGGGGTGCCGTACAGCAGGCGGAGGAAGGCCAGGACCTGGGGGGCGTCGCAGAGGCCGGTCACCGGGTCGCGGCGGTCCAGGCCGTCGAGGAAGTGGCGGCGCAGGGCGTCCAGCGGGGTCTCGTCGGGGGAGCTGGCCGTGACCACCCGCGCGGCCTCGTCCTCGTGGTCGGCGAACCGGTGCAGGACCAGGTCCTCCTTGGCGGGGAAGTACCGGAACAGCGTCGGCTTGGAGATGTCCGCCGCGGCCGCCACCTCCGCCACGGACACCTTGTCGAAGCCCCGCTCCAGGAACATCGCGACGGCCGCGTCGGACACCGCCTGGTAGGTCAGCCGCTTCTTGCGTTCCCGCAGGCCGACCGGCGCGGGCTCATGCCCCCGGGCGGGTCCGCGGGAGGGCGCGCCGGCGCCGGACCCGTCAGTGCCGCCGTTCCCGGGCTTCTCTCCGTTCATGACCATGAAGCGTACGCCCTTGACGTCAAGCGGACTTGACGTCACCGCTCGTCCTTCGGATGAGCGCCTCGACCCCGTCCAGCAGGCGTTCCAGCCCGAAGACGAACTCGTGGTCCGGGTCGTCCGGCTCGCTCATCACCCCGGACTCCAGCAGCCGGGAGATCCCGGGGTGCCGTTCGGGGTCGACGAGCCGCCTCAGCGTGCGCTCGTTCGAGGCGACCACGTCCTCGGGCGCCACCCCGCGCGTCGTGACGGCGGCGGCCAGGTCGCCCATCAGGAGCGCCTCGCTGCGGACGAAGTTGGAGACCAGCAGGATCACCGAGATCTTGTCGCCCTCGCTGAGCCCGCTGTCCGCCAGCGCCTGGAGCCCCTGCTCCCACCAGGCGAGCGAGTTCGGGGTCGCGGGCGGGCCCCCGATGGGGATCCGGAGGACCCACAGATTGGCGTGGAACCGGTCCCGCTGCGCCGACGCCCACTCGGTGAGCGCCTCCCGCCAGCCCGCGCCGGCCTCCAGGGCGGACAGCGGCTCCGGGGGGCCGACAGCCGCCTCCTGCATCAGGACGTACAGCTCGTCCTTGGCGGAGACGTACCGGTACAGCGACATCGTCGACGCGCCGACCTCCTGGGCGACCCGGCCCATCGACACGGCCGCCAGCCCGTCGGAGGCCGCGACCGCGACCGCCGCCGCCACGATCCGCTCCAGGCTCAGGCCGGGCTTCGGGCCCTTGGCGGGGCGCTCCCGCAGCCCCCAGGCCGCCTCCAGGCTGGCCGGCAGATCGCCGCCGCCCGGGCTGGTCCTCTCCGTCACCCTCATCCCCTTGCCCGGCGTCTCGTCCACGCCGCCGCCCTGTCCCGCGCCCCCGCACGCCTTGACCCCATCCTAGGGATGCGTAATGCTTACGCAATAACGCGTATGGCATACGCAGAAAGGGGGCCGGTCATGACCGACCCGATCCACCGCGGCGGAAGCACCACCGCCGCCATCGACGCCACCGCCACCGCCACCGCCACCGCCACCATCGAGGCGTACGGCCTCACCAAGTCCTACGGAAAGTCCGCAGTCCGCGTCCTCGACGGAATCGACCTCCGCGTCGGGCCCGGCAGCGTCTTCTCCCTCCTCGGGCCGAACGGGGCCGGGAAGACCACCACCGTGCGGATCCTCGCGACGCTGACCGAGGCCGACTCCGGCACCGCCCGCGTCGCGGGGTACGACGTCGTCGCCGACCGGAGCGCGGTACGCCGCTCGATCAGCCTCACCGGGCAGTTCGCCGCCGTCGACGAGACCCAGACCGGCGAGGAGAACCTGCGGATGATGGCCCGGCTCACCGGCGCCAACCGCGCCGATGCCCGCCGCCGGGCCGCGGAACTGCTGGAACGCTTCGACCTCACCGCCGCCGCCCGCCGCCCGGCCGGTACGTACTCCGGCGGCATGCGGCGCCGCCTGGACCTGGCCGCCGGGCTCGTCGGATCACCGGAGCCACGGGTGCTCTTCCTGGACGAGCCGACGACCGGGCTCGACCCGCGCAGCCGCCAGCAGCTCTGGGAGGTCGTCCGCGAGCTGGCCGAACGCGGCGCGACCGTCCTGCTCACCACGCAGTACCTGGAGGAGGCCGACCACCTCGCCGACCGGATCGCCCTGATCGACAAGGGCCGTATCGCCGCCGAGGGCACCGCCGCCGACCTCAAGTCCCGCGTCGGGGGCCACCGCCTCGACCTGGCCCTCACCAGCCGCGAGGCCTACCTCCGGCTGGCGGGCCGCGCGGTCCACCATTCCCCCGAGACCCTGACGCTCGGCATCCCCACGGACGGCTCCGCCGCCCACGTACGAGCCCTGCTCGACGAGACCGACCCGACGGGCCGCGACATCGACCGCTTCAGCCTGCACAGCGCCACCCTCGACGACGTGTTCCTGGCCCTGACGTCCTCGGAGGCTCCCGCCCATGTCTGACATGACCGCCGTCCGCACGCGCGGCAGCTCGCCCGGTTCCCTCACCCACACCGCCGTCATGGCAGGGCGCAGCCTGCGCATCAGCAGCCGCAACACCGACGCGCTGATCACGGCGCTGGCCCTGCCGATCATGCTGATGCTGATCTTCGTTTACTTCTTCGGCGGCGCGATCGACACCGGGACGGACTACGACTCGTACGTCATGTACGTCGTCCCGGGCGTCCTGCTCCTGTCCGCCGGGTTCGGCGCCGCGACCACCGCCACAGCCGTCAGCGAGGACATGAAGGGCGGCATCATCGACCGCTTCCGCTCCCTGGACGTGAGGGGTACACCGGTGCTCGCCGGTCATGTGGCGGCCAGCACCGTCCGCAATCTCTGCGCCACCGCCCTGGTCTTCTGCGTCGCCCTGCTGATCGGCTTCCGCCCCGCCGCATCCCCGGCAGGCTGGCTGCTGGTGGCCGCCGTCCTGGTCGCCTACATCGTGGCGCTGTCCTGGATCTCGGCGGCGATCGGCCTGCTGGCCCGGAGCCCGGAGGCGGCGAGCGGCTTCACGTTCTTCATGTCGTTCCTGCCCTACCCGAGCAGCGCGTTCGTCCCGATCGACAAGATGCCGAGCTGGCTGCACGGCTTCGCCGAGCACCAGCCGATCACCCCGGCCATCGAGTCCCTGCGCGGGCTGCTCCTCGGCCAGGACGTGGGCAACGCGCCCTGGATCGCGCTGGCCTGGGCCGCCGGGCTGCTCGTCGTGGCGGTCAGCGCCTCGGAGGCGCTGTTCCGCATCCGGACGCGCTGATCACCCGGCGCCGTGCCGTTCCGGCCCCGGGCGCACCGGCCCCGGTCCCCCGGCCGGCGGTCCTCAGAACACGTCCGGGCACCACGGCCGCCGCCCCGTACGGAACACCGCGTCCCCCGTCGCCACCGCACCCGCCCGCAGCTCCTCGGCCCGGCCCAGGTCCACCAGCCGCCGCAGCGACTCGTCGCCCAGGTAGAGCGCCGCCAACTCCCCCACCCCGAGGGCCAGATCGGCGCTCCGGGTGGTCGGGGTGCAGCGCGCCCCCGAATCCGAGACGTCCAGCAGGAAGCGGCCCCCGGCCAGCCCCGCGTCGTCCCGGACGTCGAGGACGAGCGACGCCTCCACACCGTAGGTCCGGGCCTCCAGGGCACGCGGCACGTCCAGCATCCGCAGCCACAGCCAGTCCGCGTTCGTGACCATCCGGGCCGCCCGGGGGTCCGGAAGCAGCAGCGGGAGCAGGTCGTCGGGGGCGCGGTAGCCCGAGCGGACCGTGGTGATCCAGTCGATCGAGCAGAGGTAGTGCCACAGGGCCCGCTCGGCCGCCGGATTCAACGCGATCAGGTCCCGTACGGTCGCCGTGTTCAGCGGCTGCTTGGCGTCGCCCCACTTGTCGTCCGCGCCGTAGACCATCAGGCCGTCGACCTCGCCGTCGGCCGTGCGGTGCACCACGTAGAACGGCTCGGTCCACTTCTCGTGCTCCGGGCGGAGCCCGGACCCGGTGTGCTGCTGCCACCAGCGCTCGTCGCGGCTGACGACACCGGGGCGGAGTTCGGCGAGCCGGGCGTGCACCTCGGGGCCGAGCTTGCGGACGTCGGCACCGTCGACCAGCTCGATCCGGCCGCCGCCCTCCGGCTGCCCCGACCGCCGCGGATCGAGCCCGGCCCGGTGGACGGAGACCTCCCACTCGGCGGTCCAGGTGGCGGGGCCGAAGCCGTACCGCCCGTAGATCGGATACTCGGCGGCGATCAGCGAGGCGAGGGGCTCGCCGCGCTCCTTGGCCGCCGCCAGGTCCGTCGCCATCATCCGGCTCAGCAGTCCGCGCCGGCGGTGCGTGGGCGTCACCGTCACCCCGCTGATCGCGTCGGCCGTCACGGTGCCCCCGCCCACCACGGTCAGCTGCTGGGCGAACGAACGGAACGTCGCCACGCAGCGCCCGGCGTCGAAGGCGCCCTGCACCCGCGAGAGGTCCACCTGGGCGACCCGGTCGGCGACGAGCTCCTCGCCCGGTGTGTTCGGAGTGAGGAAGCCGGTGCCCACCGCCTTCATCCAGTCGGCGAATTCGGGCGCGGTGACCGTGCGGACATCAAGGCTCATGCCCCCACGCTAGGCACGCGCGTCTCAGAATGTCGCGCGAATTTCCCCGACCTCGGCAGCCCCGCCGAGCAGCGGCGAACGCCCGATCCGGGCGACGACCGGGGCGTCCACGCCGAGCAGTTCGAGCGCGCGGGCCAGCACCGGGCCGAGCGCCCGGCCCGCCCCGTCGTCGACCTTGAAGGCCAGGGCCCGGCCGTCGGCCAGGGCCACCGCCTGGACAGCCTCGGCGCCCATCTTGGAGAGCGCCCCGGGCACCTCGCTCATCAGCCAGGTGTCCGGCCGCCTGGTGCCCGCGACGTACTCCGGGTGGGCGCGCATCGCGTCCGCGACCCGGCGCTCGGCGCTCCCGGGCTCCGCCAGCACGAACGACCGGAAGGCGCGGGCCAGACCGGTCAGCCCGATCGCCATCAGCGGGGCCCCGCAGCCGTCCGTACCGACCGCCGCGACCGGCTCGCCCGCCGCCTCCGCGACGACCTGCCCCACCAGCCGCTGGAGCGGGTGGCCGGGGTCGAGATAGCTCGCGGTGTCCCAGCCGTTGCGGACGCAGACGGCGAGCATGGCCGCGTGCTTGCCGGAGCAGTTCATGGTGATCCGCTCGCGTACCTTCCCGGCGGCCAGGTACGCCTCCGCCTCCACCGGGTCCAGCGGCAGGTCCGGCGGGGTCTGGAGGTCGGCCGCGCGCAGCCCGTGCTCGGCGAGCACCGTGCGTACGAGTTCGAGGTGGAAGGGCTCCCCCGAATGGCTGGCGGCGGCCAGGGCCAGCCGCTCGCCCGACAGATCGAGGCCGGCCCGCAGGATCGCGGCGGCCTGCATCGGCTTGTTGGAGGAGCGGGGGAAGACGGGCGCCGCCGGGTCCCCGACCGCCCGCTCGACGCTGCCGTCGGCCGCCAGCAGCACCAGCGAGCCCCGGTGGTGGCCCTCCACGAAACCGGACCGTACGACCTCTGCCAGAACGGGCGGGGCGGGGGCCTGAGCAGGGGATATGGCGGACGAGGCGTCGGTGGACGTCATGGTGGGCCTTCCGGGGACGGGGGTGCGGGACCCGCGCCCGGAAGGATCGCTTCAGGCGAGCAGGTCGTCTACTTGTGCTTCACCGTCACGGTACCTGCGGGCGATCTCCGCGCTGCAATCGTCGGCCGTGCGCTGGAGCTCGTGACGACGCCGGGAGACCTGCTGTTCGTAGCGGACGAGCCGGCCCATGGCCGTGAGCAGCTCCTCGTCCGTCCGGGCGTCCAGATCGGACAGCTCGACCTCCGCGAGCGTCTCGGCCGCCAGCTGCCGGAACTCGTCCCCGCGCGGCGTCGTCAGCGTGACGTGCCGGGCGGACGAGCGGTGCCGGGACGGGGTGTCGGCCAGGATCTCCGAGAGCCGGTCGACCACCGCGGCCTCCTCGACCGGCGCCTCCGGGTCCCGGCGGCGGGTCAGTTCCGCGCGCAGGATGTCGATCCGGCCCTGCACGAGGCGGCGTACGTAACTGAGATCGGCCTCGTCGCGCTGGGCGTCCCGGCGCAGCGTCCGCAGCTCCGGCAGCCGCAGCCCGCCGAACCCTCCGTCGCCGCCCGCCTGCTCCGGCACGGCGGTCCCGGGCGCCCCGGGTACCGGCGGCACGGACGGGAGCACGGGCCCCTGTCCGGTCAGACTGCGCTGTACGGGTGACCGCAGGGTGCTGGCGCGGTGACGTGTGCCCGGTACGGCACCGGGAGATTGTCCGGCTCCATATGTACTCATGCTGTTCCGTCCCCTCGACCGGTGCGTCGGCACACCGACATCGTGCATCGTGCCACCCCGCAGCGGGCCCACGCAGGTGCTCTGTACCCGTTCAGCCCAAGATAGGTTGGTCTGTATGCGTGCAGTGGTACAGCGAGTGGATGGCGCGAGCGTCTCCGTCGCCGGTGCGGGCGACGACCCCTCGGCGCCCGGAATCGTCGGGGAGATCGTCGGCGAGGGCCTGTGTGTGCTGGTCGGGGTGACCCACGACGACACCCCCGAGAAGGCGGCCCAGCTGGCCCGCAAGCTCTGGTCGGTGCGCATCCTGGAGGGCGAGAAGTCCTGTTCGGATGTGAACGCCCCCCTCCTGGTGATTTCCCAGTTCACTCTCTACGGGGACGCCCGCAAGGGTCGCCGTCCCACCTGGAACGCGGCCGCTCCGGGCCCGGTCGCCGAGCCGCTGGTCGACGAGGTCGTCGCCCAGCTGCGGGCCCTGGGGGCGCAGGTGGAGACGGGCCGGTTCGGAGCGGACATGCGGGTCTCGCTCACGAACCACGGCCCGTTCACGGTGATCATCGAGGTGTAGCCGTACGCGGGCGGGGCAGCCCTCCACGGCTACGGCTCGACGACCGTCTCCTGGGCCGCCGCCGTGTCCCCCGCGATCAGCTCGGCGTCGACCGCCACGTTCCGCTTGACCAGGGCCAGCGCGATCGGCCCCAGCTCGTGGTGGCGGGCCGAGGTGGTGATGAAGCCGAGCTGACGGCCCTCCTCGCCGTCGGCGGCCAGCCGCACCGGCGTCCCGTGGCCGGGCAGGTGCACCTCACTGCCGTCCAGGTGCAGGAAGACGAGGCGACGCGGCGGCTTCCCCAGGTTGTGGACGCGGGCGACGGTCTCCTGACCCCGGTAGCAGCCCTTCTGGAGGTGGACGGCGGTACCGATCCAGCCCAGCTCGTGCGGGATGGTGCGGTGGTCGGTCTCGAAGCCGACGCGCGGCCGGTGGCCTTCGACGCGCAGCGCCTCGTAGGCCAGGATGCCCGCGGCGGGCCCGCTGGCCGCCGCGTACGACTCCAGGTCGGCACGCGGCAGGAACAGGTCCCGGCCCTGCGGGGTCTCCCGTACGGTCGCGCCGTCGGGGGCCTCCGCGATGGAACCGGCCGGCAGGTGCACGACCGCGATGTCCTCCGTCCGGTCGGCGACCTCGACCCGGTAGAAGAACTTCATCGACTCCAGGTAGGCGATCAGCTCGCCCTGTGTCCCCGGCTCGACGTGCATCCACACCGTCGTCCCGTCGTCCACCAGGTACATCGCGTGCTCGATGTGCCCGTTGGCGGAGAGGATCAGCGCCTCGGTGGCCTGGTGCGGGGCGAGGTCGCTGACGTGCTGGGTGAGCAGCAGGTGCAGCCAGCTCAGCCGGTCGTCGCCCGTCACGGTGACGACACCGCGGTGGGAGAGATCGACGAAGCCGCTGCCGTCGGCGAGGGCGCGTTGCTCGCGGAACAGATCGCCGTAGTGCGCCGCGACACCTTCGTCGCGGCCTTCGGCGGAGACGGCGCCTGGCAGGGACAGCAAGGGGCTCTTCATGCGCCCAGCCTACGACTTGGCGGAGGCGTCCTTCGCGGCCGTCGGCTCAGCCGTCTTCGTAGCCGTCTTCGTAGCCGTCTTCGTAGCCGTGCAGTCCGCGCAGCGGCCGAAGATCGCGAAGTGCTTCATATCGGTGTCGAACCCGAAATCGGCGCGCAGCTTCTCGGTGAACTCGGCGACGACCGCGAGATCCGCCTCGATGACGTCCTTGCAGTCCCGGCAGACCAGGTGGATGTGGTGGTGCCGATCGGCCAGGTGGTACGTCGGGGCGCCGTGCCCGAGGTGGGCGTGGCTGACAAGACCGAGCTCCTCCAGCAGCTCCAGGGTCCGGTACACCGTGGAGATGTTCACGCCGGACGCCGTCTTGCGCACCTCGCACAGGATGTCGTCCGGAGTCGCGTGCTCCAGGGCGTCGACGGCCTCCAGAACGAGCTGGCGCTGAGGCGTCAGCCGGTAGCCACGCTGCCGAAGATCGGTCTTCCAGTCGGTGCTCACCACAGGGCCAGTGTAGGGCGGGACGAGCACCGACCGGCCGTGCTCGTTCCGGAAGGACGCTCTCCTTCCGGAGAGGGGCCTACTTGAAGAACGCGATGCCGTCGTCCGGCATGTCCCCGAGGCTCTTCGCCATCTCGGCGACCTCCTCGGGGGTGACGACCTTCTTGAGGTGCGCCGACATGTAGGGGCGCAGCTCGACCTCGGGCGTCGCCTTCTCGCCGACCCACATGAGGTCGCTCTTCACATACCCGTAGAGCCGCTTGCCCCCGCTGTACGGGCCGGAGGCCGCCGTCCGGGCGACCGCGTCGGTGGCCAGGTCGATCTGCGGCTTCTGGTCGGCCAGCTCGCCGTACCAGATCTCGACGACGCCCTGGTCGCGGACCATGACGACCTCGACCTTGCGGTTCTTGTCGATGCGCCAGTAGCCGGACTCCGACTCCAGCGGCCGGACCTGCTTGCCCTCGGCGTCCAGGACCCAGGTGCGGGAGACGTACTCCAGGAAGTCACGGCCGTCGTGGCTGAAGGTGACCTCCTGGCCGAAGTTGCACTTCTCGGCGCCGGGGAAGTCGGACACGCCCGCGCCCGCCCAGTTGCCGAGGAGGAAGGCCAGCGGGACGAGGTCCGGGTGGAGGTCGGACGGAATCTCGATCATGAGCGGCTCAGACGATCTGTGAGGGGGTGCGGGCGGGCGATCGGGGTACGGCGAAGGTCAGCGCTGGCCCTGGTACAGCTTCTTCACAGCGACCGCGGTGAAGGCGAGGACGCCCACGCAGACCAGGACCAGCAGGGCGGTGAAGAATGCCTCAAGCACAGGGGGCTCCTCGTGACGAGCGGGTGGCGGCGGTACAGGGCCGGGCCCCAGCCTAATGGGTGGGGGCCCGGCCCTCTCGTCCAGGTGGCCGCTGCGTCGGCCCTGTTCCGGCGCTCAGGCCAGCAGCTGGTTCTGCAGGATCACCGTCTGCTGGAAGGGGACGCGCGCCGCCTCTCGCTTGCCCGGGCGCTCGTGGACGATCAGTGCGACCGTGTCGCCCGCCAGCGTGTACGCCTGCCGGACGTGCTCGGCGCCGAAGGGAGCCTGCTCCTCGAAGACGAACGACGAGAGGTTCTCGATGTCGTTGTCCGAGCCCCAGTGGTCGTCGAACCGCATGGTGTCCGTACGGTCCAGCGGCGTACCGGCCGACGAGCCGACGTTCAGGTCGTCGATCAGGCCGCTCGCGAACGCCGTCGAGTTGAACCTCAGCAGATAGACCCGGGACACCGTGCCGTCCGGCATGGTCCACCCGCGGGCCGCGATGTGGCGCGGCGGCGCGTCCTTGAGGAGCTGGGCGACCGACTCCCGGTTCTGCGGCCGGTAGGCGGCGAGGAAGGTCTCCGTGGAGATCCAGCCGCCGGTCAGCTTCTTGTCCGGCTTCGCTCCGGCCGGGGCGGGCAGGAGCAGCTCGCGCAGGTCGGCGTGGTGGATCTCGGCCGGGTTGCCGGTACTGAACGGCCGGGGCTTACCGGCCGGGAGCGCGGGCAGCGACAGCTTCGGGTAGTCCCAGCGCCCGTCGCCCTCGGTGGCGAGCCCGGGCACGTCGGTCCGCTCCAGGGACGCGATCCCGAAGGCCGTACCGGTGCCGAGCAGCCCGAACACCAGGGCGGCGGCCGTCCACCGCGCCACGGCCCGCAGGACGCGCCGGGGCGGCCGGGGCGGCGTGGGCGACAGCGGCACGGCAGCCGCCTCGGGTGCCTCGGGTGCCTCGGGTGCCACGGGCATCTCGGGTGCCGCAGGTGTCCCGGGCGCCTCGGGCACCTCGCGCGCCTCGGGCTTCCCGGGCGCCTCGGGCATCCCAGACGACTCGGGCGTCCCGGGCGTCTCCGGGGTCATCGTCCGCTCGCTCATATGTACTCCCCCGGGGACGTGATGTGGTCGAGCTGGTCCTTCACCAGGTCCCTGACCCCCGACGGGCTGAACGGCTTGCTGCCGTACGCCTCCACGGAGACCGAGACCTCGCCGTCGTACGCCAGGCACAGCACACCGTCGAGGGTGTTCTTGTCGCCCTTGGGCAGGCGATAGCAGGTGGCCTTCTTGTGGCCCTCGATGCGCGGCCCCTTGCGGAAGCCTCGGAAGGAGTCCATCAGTTCCTTGCGGTCCAGGTAGGACCGGCGTACCGCCCGCTTGTCCTGCATCTTCATGACCTGGATGTTCACGACGAGGTCGTTCGCCTGCGAGGTGTACGAGCGCTGCGCGATGCCCTGGATACGGAGCTTCTCGACGAACTTGTTCAGCTCGCGGCGGTCCTTGCCCGCCAGGCCGCGCCCCATCTCCTTCATCGCCGCGGTGGCCTTCGCTCCGCTGGTCTCGTTGTCGTTGCCGAGTTCGCCGATGTCCGGGCCGAGGCGGTAGTCCTCGGGCACCGGCAGCAGCAGCTTGGACAGCTCCGTGTCGTGGCGGCCCCGGGACGGATCGCCCGCCGGGCCCTTGCCGGCAGGCGCGTGGTCCTCGTCCCAGACGGTCGTCGTGACCTTCCGGTCGGCGGTGTCCACGGTGGCGTTGGTGTAACCGGCCGCACCGCCGACCGCCGCCAGCACCAGAACGACGGGCAGCGCGGTCATCAACACCCGGCGCACGCGGCTCGCCGGGGCGGGGGCAGCCGCGGGCGCGGGCTCGACGGTCGGCTCCGACTCGGCGGTCGGCGCGGGCTCGGCGGTCGGCGCGGGCTCGGGTGCGGGCTGCGCCACAGGGGTCGTCTCGTCGTTCACAGCCGCTCCAGCTGTCGCTCGGCCAGCGTCCGGATGTCCTTCTTGCTGATCGGGACGGTGTCGTAGATGTTGATGTCCATCGCGATGTCACCGCGTACGGCCAGCGCCCTGGCCCGGTACGACGGGAGGTATCCGGCCTCCCGCTCGACCGGGAACAAGAAGTACCGCCCCTCGCGGCTCCCCTTGATCGCGTGGCCGAGGTTGCCCGCGCCGCCCTTTTCCTCGTCCATGTACGCGACTTGGTCGGCGACGTGGTCGGAGGCGCCGAGCAGGTCGCCGGACCGGAACTGGATCAGCTGGACCTGGATGTCGCCGTACTGCCCCCGCCGCCACGAGGCCGAGGCCACCCGGCGGAAGTCGCCCCCGGCCAGCGACTCGAACATGTAGTTCGGGTCCTTGTAGAAGTCCTGGGCGTATTCGGGCAGGGTCGCCCAGCCGTCACCGATGCCCAGTTCGTCGGCGAGCGACTTCTTGGCGCCCTTCGGCTTGTCGACGAGCAGCTTGCGCAGATCGCCGTCGGTCTTGACCTGCCGGTCCTGCGCAACGGGCAACGGGGCGGGGACCCGGTCCGCGGGCAGCGCCTTCGCCGGGTAGCCGAGGCCGGGCTGCGACAGCGCGGAGAGCGGTGTCGGCGGCCGCTCGGCCTGTATGCCGTAGCCCACGGCGACGCCGCCCGAGATCCCGAGCAGCGCGGCCGCGGTGATGATCAGCGTCGTACGCCCACGCGGCCGGCGGCGAGGCCCGGGCGTGCCGACCGGGGCCTCCGGCGCGGCAGGAATGGTGTCGTTCGGTTCCAAAAGGGTCCCCCCAAGAGACCTGAGGCGCGGGTTCCCTTACCTGCGCGCACATGTGACCCCCAGGTCAGCAAGGAGGTTGCCCCTCGGACGATTACAGTTCGGCATATGCCGAAGAAGCTAGTGATCAAGGTGACCGCCGGGCCCGAGGCCGCCGAGCGCTGCTCGCAGGCCTTCACCGTGGCGGCGGTGGCCGTCGCCAGCGGTGTCGAGGTCTCGCTCTGGCTGACCGGGGAGTCCTCGTGGTTCGCCCTGCCGGGCCGGGCGGCCGAGTTCGAACTGCCGCACGCCGCCCCGCTGCCCGATCTGCTGGACTCGATCCTGGCGGGCGGCCGGATCACCCTGTGCACGCAGTGCGCGGCCCGGCGCGAGATCACCGAGAAGGACGTGCTGGAGGGCGTACGCATCGCGGGGGCGCAGGTCTTCGTGCAGGAGGCCATGGCGGACGGCACCCAGGCGCTCGTCTACTGACAGCTCAGTAGCGCTTCTTGCCGTCCAGCTCGTCCCACCACTCGTCGGACTGCGGGTCCCCGGTGGGGTCGTCCCACCAGCGGTCCTCCGGGCCGCGCCGGCTGGCGATCATCGCGGCGATCGGCGGGATCACCATGGCGACCCCGCACATGCCGATGGCGACCGGCATGGACCACAGGCGCACGACGGCCCAGGCGGACACGAAGAGCGCGATGCATCCGCCCATCATGAGGAGGTAGTTCCGCCTGCGTCGGGCGTACATGCTTCCAGCGTAGGACTCCGGGCGCCGGACGGCACGAAGGGCCGCACCCCGCGTCAGGTGGCGTCCAACCCCCTGGGGTGCGGCCCTCCGGCCGTTCTGGGTGCCGGGGAAACCCGGCGTGCCGTGGATCCCGGGGGATCAGACGGCGATGGCGACCTCGGAGAGTCCGCCCGTCT
Organism: Streptomyces sp. WZ.A104; assembly: GCF_002382885.1. Taxonomy (GTDB): domain Bacteria; phylum Actinomycetota; class Actinomycetes; order Streptomycetales; family Streptomycetaceae; genus Streptomyces. The sequence goes on along the minus strand of NZ_NWVL01000050.1, from coordinate 31,388 downwards.
GCGCGACGACCGTGCGGTCGGCGCTGCCGCCCGGGACCAGGGCGCGAAGCGTCCAGGTGCCCTCGGCGGCGTAGAACCGGAACTGTCCGGTGGCCGAGGTCGGGACCTCGGCGGTGAACTCACCGGTCGAGTCCAGGAGGCGCACGTAGCCGGTGACGGGCTCGCCGTCGCGGGTCACGCTGCCCTGGATGGTGGTCTCACCGGGCTTGATCGTCGAAGCGTCGGGGCCACCGGCCTGTGCTCCACACATGGTTCTGTCCTTCTGGTCGGGTCGTGCGGGTCGGTCGGAACTGCTGGGTGTGCGCTACTTGTTGGCGCCGAGTTCGATCGGCACGCCGACGAGGGAGCCGTACTCGGTCCAGGAACCGTCGTAGTTCTTGACGTTCTCCTGGCCGAGCAGCTCGTGGAGCACGAACCAGGTGAGCGCGGAGCGCTCACCGATGCGGCAGTAGGCGATGGTGTCCTTCGACAGGTCGACCTGCTCGTCCTCGTAGAGGGCCTTGAGCTCGTCGTCCGACTTGAAGGTGCCGTCGTCGTTGGCGTTCTTCGACCACGGGATGTTGCGGGCGCTCGGCACGTGGCCCGGGCGCTGCGACTGCTCCTGCGGGAGGTGCGCCGGGGCGAGCAGCTTGCCGCTGAACTCGTCGGGCGAACGCACGTCGACCAGGTTCTGGCTGCCGATGGCCTTCACGACGTCGTCGCGGTAGGCGCGGATCGACTCGTCCTGCGGCTTGGCCTTGTACTGGGTGGCCGGGCGCGTGGGAACGGCATCGGTCAGGTCGCGGGAGTCCAGCTCCCACTTCTTGCGGCCGCCGTCGAGGAGCTTGACGTTCTCGTGGCCGTACAGCTTGAAGTACCAGTAGGCGTACGACGCGAACCAGTTGTTGTTGCCGCCGTAGAGGACGACCAGCGTGTCGTTGGCGATGCCCTTCTCGCTGAGCAGCTTCTCGAAGCCGGCCTGGTCGACGAAGTCGCGGCGGACCGGGTCCTGGAGGTCCTTGGTCCAGTCGATCCGGATCGCGTTCTTGATGTGGTTCTTCTCGTACGCCGAGGTGTCCTCGTCCACCTCGACGATCGCGACCTGCGGGTCGTCGATGTGGGCCTCGACCCAGTCGGCGTCTACCAGGACGTCGCTGCGGCTCATGTTGTTCTCCTCCGGGGCAGTCTGCGGCGGGGTGGTGCGGAGTTGCTGAGTGCGGGTGCGGGGTGCGGCTGTACGCGCGGAGGCACGGAACGCGGCGCGTACGGGACACCCGGGGGCGGCCCTGACGACGGTCGAAGGGCCGGGGGAGGCGGGGCGGTGGGAACGGCCCCGTTCAGAAGGGGCGACAGAGCATGGCGGCGACGCGGCACAGGTCTACTGCCCGCCGCTTCGTGAGATCCGCCTGTCGCTTCATGGGTCCGATCGTAGGGAGGTACGCACGGAGATGTCACCGCCGTGTCGTATTGTGAGACACGATCATCCATGATGCGGGACGAGAGTGTGGTCGCCGCGCCGCGCATCCGCCGCCGGGCCCCTGGCGGCGGCTCCGGCATCTGCGGACCGGACGGGGGCGTCTCACTATCCGGATCAGCGGGTACGTACCCGCTCCCGGCCGGGCTCTCCCCTGCGTACAGCCCCGTCCGGCGCTCAGCCCGTCAGGGAGACGTCCGAGCCGGTCACCTGGATCTCCAGGCCCTTCTCGGTCACCTCGATCTTGCGCAGCTCCAAGCCCTTCGGCAGGCCGTCGATGTCACCCTCGAAGTCGGTCTTCTTACGGACCAGTTCCTCGACGCCGGGCAGTCCCTCGCCCGGCACCTGATCCGCGCGCACCTTGATCGTGTGACCGTCGAGGCGGGTCACGGTGGAGAGCACGCTGCGCGAGATCGGGCGGCCGAGGATCTCGACCGTGCCGGTGACCTTCGCCTTGCCGTTGCCGCCGTACTCGACGACGACGCCGTCGCTGGCCGCCGCCGTCAGGTCCTCGTAGGTGACGAGGGCGGTGCCGGTGGCGCGCGCGGCCGTAGCGCTGCGGTAGCCGGAGCCGAGCTTCACGTCGTGCAGCTGGGCCCGCACCTCGCTGACCCGCGTCGTGCGGCCGGCGGCGCTGGTGTTCATGCCGGTGAGGCTCACATCGACCCGGTCGAGCTGTGAGCCCGCGAGCTGGGTGAGGAAGGGGAATCCCTTGATCGAGATGTCCGTGGAGCCCGCGCTGCCGCCGCTGATCGTGACCCGGTCCTCGGCCTCGGACTCGGCGAAGTGGACCGCCACACGGTCGACGGCGATGAAGAGGCCGCCCAGCACCACCACCAGGACCAGCAGTATTCGCAGTGCGCGCATGTGTGTCGTTCCCCCACCCTGAGCCGATCGGTCCCCCCGGCGCCGCCCGTGAGCCTACTGCCGCAGGAATGGACGCCCCGGATGATCGACGAGCGGCGGCCCCCGATCGGTTCCCGGGGAACCGGTCGGGGGCCGCCGCGGACGAGCGTGCCGGTGGGCGTGGTGGCCGTCAGACGATGGCTCGGCCGATCAGATAGACCGCCGGGGCCGCCACGGTGAGCGGCAGCGCCACCCCGGCCGTCATGTGCACGAACCGCGACGGGTAGTCGTAGCTCGCCACCCGCAGCCCGATCAGCGCGCAGCCGCCCGCCGCGAGGCCCAGCAGGGCCCCCTTCACGCCGAAGTCCGTCCATCCGCCCACCGCGACCCCCGCGCCCGTACCCGCGAGCAGGGCCACCGCGACGGAGACCGTGCCGGGCAGCGGCAGCGCCCGGGCGAGCACAGCGGCCGCGACCGCCACCCCTCCGACCGTCACCGCGTCCGGGACCGCCGCGAGGTGTCCCCCCGCGAGGACCGCGAGGGCGGCCGAGACGACGGTGGCCATCAGGCCGTACATCCGCTCGTCGGCTCCCGCGTGGCTGCGGAGCTGGAGGACCACGGTGAGCAGCACCCAGACGCCCAGGGTGCCCAGCAGCGCGGCGGGACCGTGCTCCCGGCCCGCCGCGAGCAGGGCTGCATCGGCGACGAGCCCGCCGGCGAAGGCGAGCACGATGCCCTGGCGGGCGGGCCACATGCCGTTGAGCCGGAACCAACCGGCAGCGGTCACCGCCTGGAGCAGCACGACCGGGACGAGCAGGGCGTACGACCCGATGGCCGCGCCCCCGGCGAGGAGCAGGCCGAGGACGGCGGTGAGCGCCGCGGGCTGCATCCCGGGCGCGATGATCGGCGAGCGCCCCTCGGCGCGGGCCCGCTGGGCGTCGGTGATCCGGGCGTTGCCGAGAGTGGTGGGGGCGCTGTACCCGGAGCCGTCGGCCACCGGCCGCGCGGTCGCGGGCTCGGGCGCGGGCGACGGCGGTGCGGCGGGTGCGGGCGCGGCCGGGACCTCGGGCGGCAGCGGAAGGGATCCCGAGGCCGCCTGGGACGGCAGATAGGCGGTGTCGGCCGCGGCCTGCGGGTACGCCTGCGGATCGGCCGCGGCCTGCGGGTACGCCTGCTGCTGATACGGCTGCTGCTGCTGATGCGTCTGATGCTGATACGGCTGCTGCGGCTGCTGCGGCTCTTGCTGATACGGCTGCTGCGGCTGCGGCTGCGGTGTGCCGTACGGATCGGGCCCCTGTGCCCCGTACACGCCCGGCTGTCCTTGCGGCTGCCCGTCCGGCCGGATCGTCGGCTGGTACTGCGTGTCCCAGGTCGGCGCCTGCCAGGTCTGCGTCGCGCCCTGGTCGAAGTTGTCCGGTGTTCGGGGGGCCGCGGGCTGCCCGGCCGTCCCGTCGGGCCAGTACGGCTGCTGCTGCGGGTCGTACGGGTACGGGTACTGCTGATCGCTGCTGCTCATGGCCTGCGGTTCACCCTCCTGCGAACGGCGGGAGCACCTCGACCGTGCCGCCCTCGGCAAGGCGTACGGTCTCATGCCCGCGGGTCCCGACGGGGTGCCCGTCGATGAGGAAGGAGCACCGCTGGAGCACCCGGCTCAGCTCGCCCGGGTGCCGCTCGCGCACCGCGTCGAGCGCCTCGGCGAGGGTCGCAGCCGCGTACGGTTCCTCCGCGGTGCCCGCGGCGGCCTTCGCCGCAGCCCAGTAGCGGATCGTCCCCGCTGCCATGGCGCCACTCCTTCGGTTCGGTCGTCGGACGTGGTGTGCGTCCTGTGCGTCAGTTGTCCATGATGGGGCACGCCGCGACCGCCCAGTCGGCGATGCGGGTGAGGAGGGCGTCGTCCGCCGCGTTCTCCGCGTGCCCCATCCCCCGCTCCAGCCACAGTTCCGCACCGCCCGCCCCCGCCGCGTCCGCCAGCATCCTCGGGTGGTCCAACGGGAAGTACGGGTCCCGGTCGCCGTGCACGAGGAGCAGCGGGGCCGGGGCGATGAGCGGAACGGACTGCACCGGGGAGAGCGGGACGGGGTTCCACTCCTCGGTGGCGATGCGGGTGCGGAGTCCGTAGCGGCCGACGAACCGGCCCGAGGGGCGGGTGACCACCCAGTGCAGGCGGCGCATCGGAGCCGTACCCCGGTAGTACCAACGGGCGGGAGCACTGACGGAGACCACGGCATCCGAATGCGCCCCCATGCGCCCCCTATGCCTCTCGCGCGCCGCTACGCGAACGGAGGCATCCGGCACCCCGGAATCCGCCGTACCCGACCTCGTACCTGTGTCCGTATCCGCATCCGCATCCGTATACAGAGCGCCGTGCCGCAGCACCACCGAGCCGCCCATCGAGAACCCGACCGTAACCACCCGCGCGTGCCCCAGCTCGCGCGCCCAGGCCACCGCGGCGGCCAGGTCCAGCACCTCGCGGTCGCCCACCGTGGAGCGCCCGCCGGACCGTCCGTGCCCCCGGAACGAGAACGTGATCACGGCCGCACGCTGCGCGAACGCCCGCGCGGCCCGGCGGACGGCCGGACGGTCGGCCGAGCCGGTGAAGCCGTGTGCCACCACGATCGCGAGGGTCTCGGCGGCTGTGTCCACCGGTGCCCCGGAACCCGCCGTACACGGTTCGTACACCGCCTCGACCGGTACGCCGTCATCGGTCAGCAATGTGGCGAATCGTGGGACCCGCGTGAGCAAGGGAACAGAAGAACTCAGGAATCGACCCTCGGACACTGAACTCATGTGGGCTATTCTGCTGCGAAGAGGATCCGGGCAATGCAGCCCCCGGGTCCTTTTGTGCTTTCCGGGCGTTGTTACGGAGACGTTTCGACAAGCTCAGCGGTCCCAGGGCGCGGGACCGCACCGTGAAACCTGTATGACGTACGAAGCAGTGCCGCATACTCCCCCGGGTCCGACCCGGGAGTGCCCCTCTCGCAGGGAACGAGGAGGACCGACGTAATGGGCGAGCGAACCGTGCAACACGATCGACCGAACCGGGCAGGTGGGCGGCGATGAGTTCACTGCTGCTTCTGACGAACGCACTCCAGCCGTCGACGGAGGTGCTCCCCGCCCTGGGCCTCCTGCTCCACAGCGTGCGGGTGGCCCCCGCCGAGGGCCCGGCCCTGGTGGACACCCCGGGTGCCGACGTGATCCTGATCGACGGGCGCCGCGACCTGCCGCAGGTCCGCTCGCTCTGCCAGCTGCTGCGGTCCACCGGGCCCGGCTGTCCGCTGATCCTCGTCGTCACCGAGGGCGGCCTCGCGGCCGTCACCGCCGACTGGGGCATCGACGACGTCCTGCTGGACACGGCGGGTCCGGCCGAGGTCGAGGCGCGGCTGCGGCTGGCGACCGGGCGGCAGCAGATCAGCTCCGACGACTCCCCGATGGAGATCCGCAACGGTGATCTCTCCGTCGACGAGGCGACGTACAGCGCGAAGCTCAAGGGCCGGGTCCTCGACCTGACGTTCAAGGAATTCGAACTGCTGAAATACCTCGCCCAGCATCCGGGCCGGGTGTTCACCCGCGCCCAGCTCCTCCAGGAGGTCTGGGGCTACGACTACTTCGGCGGTACGCGGACGGTCGACGTCCACGTCCGGCGGCTGCGCGCCAAGCTCGGCCCCGAGCACGAGTCACTGATCGGCACCGTGCGCAACGTCGGCTACCGCTTCGTCGCGCCGGAGAAGATCGAGCGGGCCGCCGAGGAGCCGAAGGACCGGGCGGCGGCCGAGCAGCCGTCCGGCGAAGCCATCGCCCGTTCGGAGCAGTCGCCGGCGGCCGGGGTGACGGAAGAAGCCCCGGTAGAGGCTGCCAAGCGGTAGTTCCATCCGCGTAGACTGCCGCGCGTGGCCAAGGTGACGCGGGACGATGTGGCGAGACTGGCGGGGACGTCGACCGCGGTCGTCAGCTACGTCATCAACAACGGACCCCGGCCGGTCGCCCCGGCCACGCGCGAGCGGGTACTCGCCGCGATCAAGGAGCTGGGCTACCGGCCCGACCGGGTCGCCCAGGCCATGGCCTCGCGGCGCACGGACCTCATAGGCATGATCGTGCCGGACGCCCGGCAGCCGTTCTTCGCGGAGATGGCGCACGCGGTCGAACAGGCCGCCGCCGAACGCGGGAAGATGGTGCTCGTCGGCAACTCCGACTACCGCGACGAGCGCGAGGTCCACTATCTGCGGGCCTTCCTCGGGATGCGCGTCTCCGGGCTGATCCTGGTCAGCCAGGGCCCCAGCGAGCGGGCGGCGGCCGAGATCGAGGCGTGGGACGCCCGGGTCGTCCTGCTGCACGAGCGGCCCGAGGCGATCGACGACGTCGCGGTCGTCACGGACGACGTGGGCGGCGCGCAGCTCGCCACCCGCCACCTGCTGGAGCACGGCAACGCGTACGTGGCCTGCCTCGGCGGTATGGAGTCGACCCCGGTGGTCGGCGACCCGGTGGCCGACCACGTCGAGGGCTGGCGCCGGGCGATGCACGAGTCGGGCCGCTCCACGGAGGGCCGGCTCTTCCAGGCCCCGTACAACCGTTACGACGCCTATCAGGTGGCCCTCGGCCTGCTGTCGGGCCCGGACCGGCCCCCGGCGATCTTCTGCGCCACGGACGACCAGGCCTTCGGCGTGCTGCGGGCCGCCCGGGAGCTGCGCATCGACGTGCCCCGGGAGCTGGCGGTGGCGGGCTTCGACGACGTGAAGGAAGCCGGTCTCACCGATCCGCCACTGACCACGGTCCACTCCGACCGCCCGGCGATGGCGCGGGCGGCGGTGGACCTGGTGCTGGACGACGCGCTGCGGGTCTCCGGTTCGCGGCGGGAGCGGTTGAAGCAGTTCCCCTCGGCGCTGGTGGTCCGGCGCTCGTGCGGCTGCGGGGAACCCCCGCCCGCCGCCTGATCCTCCTGATCAGCCTCATCCGCCTCATCCGCCTCATCCGCCGCCGTGCCCTCTCCTCGTACGGCCCCTGAATGCCTTTTACATCGGGCATACGCGGTTCTGCCGGGCTTCTCAGGACGTACTCAGACCCTTCTCATGTTCGCTCGCCAGCCTGGTGCACATGACGGAGAACCCCCGCCCGAGCGGCGCGTACACGACGGACCAGGACCCCACCTCGTACTCGTACGACGGCACGGCGTACGGCACCACGCACGCCGACGCCGCGGGCGGCTACCCGCCGCCGCCCCCGTACGCGCCCGCCGGCAGGCGCCGGGCGAAGCGACCGGTGGCCCTGCTGACGGCGGTGGCGCTCGCCGCCGCCGTGATCGGCGGCGGCACCGCGACGCTGGTCGGGCAGCTCACCGACGGCGGGGCGCGTGCCACCGGCTCCGGCGGGGCGGTCAACGGCACCACGGTCTCGCAGAGCAGCAAGGGCACCGTCGCGGGCGTCGCGGAGGCGGTCTCCCCCACCATCGTGGAGATCGGCGCGTCCTCGTCGGCGGGCAGGTCCACCGGGTCCGGGGTGGTGATCACCGCGGACGGCGAGGTCGTCACCAACAACCACGTGATCTCGGGTGCGCAGCAGATCCAGGTCACCCTCTCCACCGGGAAGACCTACACCGCCGATGTCGTGGGCACCGACCCCGACAAGGACCTGGCGCTGATCAAGCTCCGGGGCGCGAGCGGGCTGAAGACGGCCACGCTCGGGGACTCCTCGCAGGTCGAGGTCGGTGACCAGGTCGTCGCGATCGGCTCGCCGGAGGGCCTGACCGGCACGGTCACCAGCGGGATCATCTCCGCGCTGGACCGGGACGTCACGGTGGCGAAGGACGACTCCGGGCAGGGCTCACGCCAGGGCCAGAGCCAGGGTCAGGGTCAGCGCGGCGGGAGCGACCCGTGGCCGTTCGAGTTCGGCGGCCGGCAGTTCAACGGCGACACGGGCGAGCAGACGACCACGTACAAGGCGCTCCAGACCGACGCCTCACTCAACCCCGGCAACTCCGGCGGGGCGCTGATCAACATGGACGGGGAGATCATCGGCATCAACTCCGCGATGTACGCGCCCAGTTCGTCGGCGGCGGGCAGTGGTTCAGCGGCGGGCAGCGTGGGCCTCGGCTTCGCGATCCCGGTGAACACGCTGAAGGCGGACCTGGACACCCTGCGGGCGGGCGACGCCTCCTGATCCCGTACAGCACCCCGGCCGTGCAAGGCTGAGGGCGCCCCGTCGGCCGGACACGAGAAGAGGACACGCAGCGATGAGCCCCGCCGAAGACGATCCCCAGCGCATCCTGATCGTCGACGACGAACCGGCCGTACGCGAGGCCCTGCGACGCAGCCTCGCCTTCGAGGGATACGGCACCCAGGTCGCGGTCGACGGGTACGACGCCCTGGCGACGGCCGAGGCGTACGCCCCCGACCTCATCGTCCTGGACATCCAGATGCCCCGGATGGACGGCCTCACCGCAGCCCGCCGCATCCGGGCCACCGGCTCCACCACGCCCATCCTGATGCTCACCGCCCGCGACACCGTCGGGGACCGGGTCACCGGCCTCGACGCGGGGGCGGACGACTACCTGGTCAAGCCGTTCGAGCTGGACGAGCTGCTCGCCCGCATCCGGGCCCTGCTGCGCCGCAGCTCCTACGCGTCGACGGCGGCGGGCGCGGACACCCCGGACGACGACGTGCTCTCCTTCGCCGACCTGCGGATGGACCTGTCCACCCGCGAGGTCACCCGGGGCGATCGCCGGGTCGAGCTGACGCGCACCGAGTTCACGCTGCTGGAGATGTTCCTGTCCCACCCGCGCCAGGTGCTGACCCGGGAGCAGATCCTCAAGGCGGTCTGGGGCTTCGACTTCGAGCCGAGCTCCAACTCCCTGGACGTGTACGTGATGTACCTGCGCCGCAAGACGGAGGCGGGCGGCGAACCGCGCCTCGTCCACACCGTGCGCGGGGTGGGCTACGCGCTGCGCACGGGCGGGAGCGGCGAGGCGTGAGCACGGCGCGACCCCCCGCGGGCCGGGCCGGGCCCGCCGTGAACCGGTTCGTACGCCGCTTCCGGGCGCTGCCGCTGCGCTCCCGGCTCGCGATCCTGGTCGCCACGGCGGTGGCGGTGGCGGTGGCGGCGGTGGCGGTGGCGTGCTGGTTCGTGACCCGCGCCCAGCTGGAGGACCAGCTCGACGACTCGCTGCGCGACGCGAAGATGGACAACGCGCCGATGCGCGATCTGCTGAGCTCGTGCCTGAGCGGCGGGCAGTTGCCCGCCCAGGAGTTCCCCGGCCAGTACACCGTGCAGATCGTCGCGGCGAACGGGAGCTACTGCACGGCTCCGAACACCACCCCCGTACCCGCCCAGCCGAGTGACGTGGCCGTGGCGGCGGGGGAGCGGAGTGACGCCCTGCACACGACGGAGAACGACGCCGGACAGGACATGCGGGTCTACACCCGCAAGCTGCCCCCGGTGGTCAGCTCCGGCCAGGCCAACAACCAGCTCGCGGTCTCCGTGGCCCGCCCGCTCAGCGAGATCGACGCACCGCTGTCCACGCTCGCCTGGGTGCTGGCCCTCGTCGGCGGCATCGGCGTCGTCGGCGCCGGCGCGGCAGGCCTGTGGGTGGCCAGGGCGGGCCTGCGCCCCGTGGACGAACTGACGGAGGCCGTCGAACACGTGGCGCGCACGGAGGACCTGACCGTACGTATCCCGGTCGACGGGGAGGACGAGATCGCCCGCCTCTCGAACTCCTTCAACTCCATGGCCGCCCAGCTCGCCTCCTCCCGCGACCGCCAGGCCCAGCTGATCGCGGACGCGGGCCACGAACTGCGCACCCCGCTGACCTCGCTGCGGACGAACGTGGAACTGCTGGCGCGCAGCGACGAGACGGGCCGGGTGATCCCGCCGGAGGACCGGAAGGCGTTGATGGCCTCGGTGAAGGCCCAGATGACGGAGCTGGCGGCACTGATCGGCGACCTCCAGGAACTGGCCCGCCCGGACGCCGCGGAACCGGGCCCGCTCCAGGTGGTGGCCCTGCACGAGATCACCCGCACCGCCCTGCGCCGCGCCCGGCTGCGGGGCCCCGAGCTGACGGTCACGGAGGACCTGGCCCCCTGGTACGTACGGGCCGAACCGGCCGCCCTGGAGCGGGCGATCGTCAACGTCCTGGACAACGCGGTGAAGTTCAGCCCGCCGCGCGGCACGATCGACGTACGGCTGCACCGGGGCGAACTGACCGTCCGGGACCGCGGCCCCGGCATCCCCGCCGAGGAACTCCCCCACGTCTTCGAACGCTTCTGGCGCTCCCCCTCCGCCCGCCAGCTCCCCGGCTCGGGCCTGGGCCTGTCGATCGTCGCCCGTACGGTGCACCAGGCGGGCGGCGAGATCACGCTGCGCCCGGCCCCCGACGACGGCCCCGGCACGGTCGCCACGATCGGGCTGCCGGGGGCGCCGACTCCACCGCCGGAGCTGTGAGGCCGCTCCGGCGGACCGGGCGGGCGTCTCGGAGGCGGCGGAACCGGGCGCTGGAGGAGATCCGCTCGCGTCGGCACCGACGGCGTCATCCCGTGGTCGCTCTGCGCCCGCCGCACGGGCGAGCACCGGTCGCCCTGGCGACGGATGCTGAACAGCCACCCTTCACACGATGATCGACGACATCGGATCTCGTCGAGGAGGGCACACGTGACCACACGGACCAAGGCCACAGCAGCAGCACCGGCAACCGAGTCGTCAGTCCGCGCGCCGGCCGGCGGCGAACCCGTCGAGCCCGTTCCCCGCTGGGCGGTCCGGATGGCCCATGCCATCCCCCTGTGTGTCCTGCCGTCCGGGTTGTGGCGTGTCGCGCTGGTGCTGGGCCTGGCCGGATACGACTCGGACTACCAATGGGCGGTGTGGGAACGCCCTTACGTGATCGGACTGTCCGTGGTATCCGAAGGACTCGCGCTGCTCGCCCTCGGGCTGGTGCGGCCGTGGGGCGAAGTCGTCCCGCGTTGGGTGCCGGGGCTGCGCGGCAGACGGATACCGATACCGGCGGTGGTCATTCCGGCCGCACTCGGGGCGGCGCTGATCATGATGCTCTGCGCGTACGGCACGCTGAACCAGATCTTCGGCTTCATGGAGCCGCTGAACGACGACGGCACCGGTCTCCCTACCAGTGGTCCTGCCGCCTGGGCGCTGTGGACGACGTACGCCCCGCTCCTCGCCTGGGGCCCGCTCCTGGTGATCCTCACCGTCGCGTACTACCGACGCCGCCGGGCGAACGACGCATCGGCTGCCGCTCGGCCCGCGGCCGGATAGCGGGCCCGGCCGGGCCCGCCGTCGCGCAGGCCGCCCGCGAGCGCACAACCGCCGGCGCCGCAGGCCCGAGCCTCCCCGCCCCGGACCGAGGCGGGGAGGCTCAGCGGCGGCGCGTGCCCCTCACTCGGCCGGGTTGTGCCGGATCAGCGACTCGACCAGACCGGACCGCTGATTCGGGTAGTCCATCGGGACGATGCCCAGCCCCGTCCACCCGGCGGTCTCGGAGCGCTCCAGGAAGGAGTGGACCTGGGGGTTGAGCCGGTCCGCGTTCCAGCGGGGCGGCATCAGGGCGGCGGTGGAGACGTAGTTCATGAAGAACTTGCCCGGCTGCTGGGCCGCCCTGCGGAACTGGGCTTCGATCTTCGGGTACTTGGCGAACGGCTCGGCCATGTAGTCGTCCTGGATGTCGAAGACGGCAGGATCGCCGTAACGCACCCCGGGCAGGCCCCCGTTGTCCGCCAGCAGCACCACCTTGCCGCGGGCCCCGCCGAGGTCGGGAAGCGCGGAGCCGAGGCGGAACAGGGGCCGCCAGCCCCTCGCGTCCAGGTAGTCGTCGAAGACCGCCCGGAACGCGGCGTCGCTCTCGGAGGAGTACTCCTGCTTGACCCTCATCAGCACCGTCTCGCTCGGCCGCGCGGCGAGGAAGTCCCAGCAGGCGACGAGGACATCACCGAACATCATGTTCTGGAACGCGGCCCCGTGATGGATCGCGAACGAGCCGTCGATGAGGCGGCAGCGTACGTCCAGGAAGCGGATGCCGCTCTCCAACTGCTGTGCGATCGTGGTGTTCTGGCACTCCGACCAGGGCCCGCCGAACCGGGCACCCGAGTCGTGTGTCCCCGGGATCGTCAGCCGCTGGAGTGCGGTGCCGTCGGGCAGGCCGCCCATCCAGTCATGCGTCCCGCGTACGGTCCGGGACGCCTCGCGCGAGGCGGCGACGGCCGGTGCGGCGCCGAGGATCGCGGTGGCGGAGACCGCGAGTGCGCCGGCCAGGAATCCTCTGCGGGTGCTCAGGGGCGCGGGCACGGGGGTGGACACGGGGTGCCTCCAAGGGCCGCGGGGGAAGGGCCTTTGGATTGTGACGGGTACACGTCATGTCCGGAAGAGGGTGGACGGCACCTTGGGTTCGGAGCCGTCGCACCCGGCCTCGACCGCCCGGCGGCCGACCAACGCGCACGACTCGACGTGCTCGGGCACCTCGGACTTCTCCGGGACGCGCGGCATCGACGTGGACTGCGGGCCCGTTGGCGTGGACACGTCGCCGACCGCAGCGACGGCGGAGGGCCCGACGGCTGAGCCATCCGGCGGCGCTCTCTCACACGTGGCGGTGACCCTGTTCCTCAGCCGGATCAGCGCCGGACGCCAGGGGTGGGCGCTCCGTGCTCCCCGAGCCGAGACTCACGCCATGAGACATCTTTCCCTCTGGCGCCATGGGCGTCCTCGTAGGCGTATCGGCTCCGCCGGACTCGCCTGCGTCACGGCCCTCGCGGCCGCCCCCCTCCTCGTGCTCGGCCCCGGTGCCGTTCCGGCATCGGCCGCGCCCCTGCCCGGCGGGCTCGGGCCCTGTGTTCCCGGAGACTGCCCCGACCCGTTCCCGGGTATCAACAACGGCCCCATCGCGGGCCGGGACAACGCGATCAACATGTTCGTGGGTGACGACTTCCTCGTCCGCGGTTCTGCGGCGGAGGCCGAGGGGCGCGTCGTCGTCCTGGACGACTTCGACATGAACAAGGACGCCCAGGCGGGTCAGGCCTACAACGTCGGAGAGGCGGGCGTCGGATCGCGTGTCGCGCCGCCCGTCGGAGCGGACTGGCTGACCACCGGTGGCGATATCACCGTGGCGACCGGCCAGCGGGTGCTGGCCGAGGCCGGAGTCGTACGGTACGCCGGCTCGCTGACCGGCACGGTCGAGGCCACCCTCACCCAGGACGACGCGGCCGTCGCCCCCTACACCGCCCTCAGGGACGAGCTCACCACCGCGAGCCGCTGCTACGCGCGCGTCGACGGCTCCCCGAGGACGCCCACGGGGACAGCCGTCAACCAGGGCACCCAGACACTGTTCACCGGTGACGGGACCTCCGCGCTCCAAGTCTTCAACGTCGACTTCGACCTGACGGGGCCCTCGGGCGCCCAGCAGGGCATCGTCTTCGCCGGCATTCCCGACGACGCGACGATTCTCGTCAACATCGTGGGCGCGAACCGTACGCTCAACACCTACAGCGGCGGGATCGACGACGCCACCGATCCGCTCAACGCCTACCGCGAGCGTCTTTTGTGGAACATCCCCGACGCCACCACGGTCAACCTCACCGGAACCGGCCAGTTCCAGGGCAGCTTCCTCGTCGGGGAGCAGAGCTCGGTCACCACGGTCACCCTGCCGGGCATCAACGGACGCTTCTTCACCACCGGATCGCTCACCCACACCAGCGCCGCCACGGGTGGCGGCGGCCAGGAGTTCCACGCCTACCCCTTCAACGGCGACCTGCCCGACTGCACGACCCCGCAGCCCGTCACCGGTGCGGTGGAGGTGCTGAAGACGGACTCCGAGACCGACGCGGCACTGCCGGGCGCGACGTTCCAGCTCTGGGAGGAGACCAACGGGACTCCCGGCCTGCAGACCGGCGGCGCCGACCCTGACACGACGGTCGGGGCATCCTGCACCACCGACGCGGAAGGTACGTGTGCCCGGACGGTGGAGACAGGGACGTACTACTGGCAGGAAACGCAGGCCCCGGACGGATACGACCTGCCCGACCCCGCCGTCTTCGGACCCCTCGTACTGACCGAGGAGAACGCGAACACCGGCGTCTCGGTCACCGCCGCCAACACCCGCACACCGATTCCGCCGGGCACCGGCACCGTCAAGCTGCTCAAGACCGATGCCGACAGCGGTCGGCCGCTGCCGGGCGCGACGTTCGAGCTGTGGGAGGAGACCAACGGGCGCGAAGACCTCCAGACAGGCGGCAGCGACCCCGATACCCGTGTCGGGACCACCTGCACCACGAACGGCGCGGGCCTTTGCTCCTTCGGCGACCTGGACCACGGCACGTACTACCTGCGCGAGACCGGCGTACCGGATGGCTACGTCCTGCCCGGCGACCCGGTCGCGGGACCGTACGTGGTCAGCGCCGACCAGGAGGTCGTGATCGCGCGGCTCGCCAACAACCGCGACGACAAGCCCTGTAAGGACACGGGCTACGGCTACGGAGACGACGCGTACGGTTCGGGGCCCGGACGTAAGGGGCACGCCGGGGTCGCCTGACCGCCGTAGGTCCTGCCGTCCCGGCTTCGAGTCCGGCGACCCGGACACGTGCACGTACCCGCGACCGGTGCCACCCCCCAGGTGGCACCGGTCGCTGCGAAGCGTCCGCGCCACCAACGGACTTCGCGGCGAACTCGACCTCGCCCATCACCCGAAACCGGATCCGGGCACCCTCACCCGCGACGCTCGCGCCAAGTCCCCTCGGCATCGGGCCCGTTGCCCTCTGCGGCGCCGCCGGCCTCGGCCTCCTCACCCACTGCACACTGCGCGCACGGGAACGCGGGGCGGACTGGAGCCTCCGGCCCCTGGGGTGCGCTGCCGCCGTCCGCCGGAGAGCTGGGTGGCGGACCTCCCCCGCGGCCCATGAACCGGCCGTCGTCCACCGGGCCGTGGGCACCGTGGACACCGTGGGATCAGACCGCGTACGAGGACCGGAACCTGCTCCGGTACTCCGTCGGTGTCGTGTTCAGCCGCCGCCGGAACGCCCGTACCAGAGTGTCCGTCGTGCCGAACCCGCAGGCGGACGCGATGCGTTCGAGGGTGGCGTCGGAGGACTCCAGGTCGTTACGGGCCTTCTCGACCCGTACGGACTCGATGTAGGCGTGCGGGGTCATGCCCAGCTCGGCCTTGAAGATCCGAGTGAGGTGGCGGTCGCTGACATGAGCGTGGGCGGCCAGGTCCACCACGGTCAGCGGGAGGTCGATGTTGCGCATGATGTGGTGGCGGAGGTCCTCGATGCGGCGCGTCGTGGAGACCTGCTCCAGCGGCACGCTGAACTGGCTCTGCCCGCTCTGCCGCTTCAGATACATCACCAGCTGCCGGGCCACCCGCAGCGCGACCGCCTCGCCGAGGTCGTCCGCGATCAGGGCGAGGGAGAGATCGAGGCAGGCGCTGATCCCGGCCCCGGTCCACACATCGCCCTCGCGGATGAAGATCGGGTCCGCGTCGACCTCGATCTCCGGGTGATCGGCGGCGAGTTGATGCGCGGTCGACCAGTGGGTGGTGGCACGCTTGCCGTCGAGGAGACCGGCGGCGGCGAGGAGGTGCGCCCCGACGCAGACGGACGTGACCCGCCGGGTCCGCCCGGCGAGCACCTTCACCCAGCCGACCAGCTCGGGGTCGACGATGGCGTGTACGCGGCGCTCACCGTCCACCTCCACCGAGCCGGGCACGATGAGGGTGTCGATGTTCCGCTCCGCCGCCTGCCGGAAGGTGAGATCGGGCAGGATGCGGACCCCGGCTCCGGTGGTGACGGGGTCCAACGACTCGGCTGCCAGGACGACTTCGTACCCCGCCGCGTCATCGGTCTCGCGCCGGGCGAGCGAGAACACCTCCGGCGGCCCGGTGACGTCGAGCAGATCGACATCCTCGAAGAGCACGATGACGACCAGCCGCCTGGCACCGATCACGGTCCACCTCCGCCTCGCTGCCACCTGCACAGACACCCCGGACCCGGATGTCGGTATCTGCATGCTAGCTGTCATTGCAGACATGCACGGAGGTCCATAGCGTTGAAGACAGCTCGCCGCCCGGGACGGGGCGAGCGCCTCCCCGACGCACGCATGACCTCAAGGCGGTACACCCATGTCCAGAACCACGCTGCGCGAACTCAACGGCTTCGACGACACCCCGGCCACGCTCGCCGACGCGACGCTGATCCTCGTCGACTACCAGAACACCTACACCGAGGGCGTAATGGAGCTCGACGGCTGGAAGCCCGCCGTGGACAACACCGCGTCCCTGCTGAAGCGCGCCCGCGCGGCGGGCACACCGGTCATCCACATCGTCGACCAGGGCTACGACCTCGCGTCGGAGGCGGGCCGGATCATTCCCGCCGTGAAGCCCGTCAAGGGCGAGCCGGTCGTGGAGAAGAGCGTCCCGAACGCCTTCCACGGCACGAACCTCGCCGAGGAGGTGAAGAAGGCCGGACGTAAGAACGTCATCATCGCCGGGTTCATGACCAACATGTGCACCCTGTTCACCACGCAGGGCGCATTCATCAACGGCAACAACCCGACAGTGGTGGCCGACGCCTCGGCGACCCGCCCGCTGCCGCTGAAGGGCAACCCGAACGGCGTCCCGGCCGAGCAGCTGCACCAGTCGGCGCTCGCCACGATCCAGGACCTGTACGGAGTGGTGGTCCCGGCGCAGAAGTCGCTGAAGTAGCTCTTCAGGGCGGGTGACCGCAGGGCGCGCACGCTCGGGCGCGCCCTGCGCCACGCCCGTACAGCAAACCCCTGTGCCCCACCCCCAGATGCCCCACATTCCCCCTATTCCCCCCATCGGAAGTGAACCCTATGAACACGTTCCCCCTGTCCCGCCAGAGATCGCACGACTATCCCCAAGGGAGATCACGAAGATGGCTACCCGCAGAGGCTTCATGACCGGCGCTTCCGGAATCGGCACCGCGGCCCTCCTGGGCTACGCGGCCGCCCCGCAGACAGCAGCGGCCGCCGCCGACGGCCCGGCGGGCGCGGTACAGGTCTCGCCGCAGCAGGCGAAGGACTCCCTCCTCGCCGTCAACGCCGGAATGCGCACCAACTACGCGGCGCTCAAGGCAGAGCTGATCAAGCACCTCTCCCCCGTGGTCGTCGTGCAGAACGACGCCAAGGGCGGCCGGTTCACGCTCGTGACGGAGAGCGGCCAGGAGAGCGCCGGACCCGTGCCGGAGACGTTCGAGCTGGCGAAGTCCATCGCCCACGTACCGCTCGGCGTCTTCTCGGTGATCGCCTCGTACCTGGCGGACCACATCCCCAACCTCCCGAACGCCGACCGGATCGACCCGCACGATCTGCTGATGGTGGCGTTCAACGACGACTCGTCGACCGCCTGGATCCCCCCGCTCGAGGCCTACGCCGCCACCCTCGCCACTGCTCGCCGGAACCTCCCCGACGCCGGGCTCCCGGCCGCGCTGACGACCTCGTGCGGCAACATCCTGGACGCCGCGCTCCGGTTCATCGACACCTCGGTGACGACGCGGTCGTTCGACATGAAGTCCTTCGAGGACTTCTCCGGTGGCGTCTACCCCGACATCCGCACCAATGTGGCGCACGCGGCGCAGGCCCAGATCAAGGGCGTGCAGGACCAGATGAGGGCGTGGCGCACGAAGGTCGGAGAGGCGGGCTGGGCCAACCTCTACTGCGTGGTGATCTCGCAGTGGACGACGAGCGTGCTGAACCAGAACACGATCATCATCAAGGACTGCATGAACCCGGCGAAGGTCGCCACCCACCTGATCGACCTGCCCGGCCTGGAGAGCCCGGCCGACCCGGTGTTCACCGCCCTGGACAACCTCGCCCGGATCGTGCAGGACAACGTGGCGGCGGAGATGGTGTCCCCCAAGGACACGAAAGTCGCGGACGCCCTGAAGGGCAGAAAGGACCTGCTCGCCGACGAGATCCTCGACCAGCTCGGCACCCGTCGGGCGGTTACGAAGTCCGCGCCGACGTACGACATGTCGGCGGGCGGGGTGTGCCCGGTCGGGAAGTAGCGTGTGGCGCATGAGCGTTGCCTCCTCCCGCCGGAGCGGCCGTGCGGTCCGGGAGGAGGAGGCGTCTCCGAATCGAGGACGCCACGGTGGTGGACGCCGACCGCGCCACGTCTGATCTGCGCATCCTTCACACCCGGGCCTTGCGTCGCATGTGTGCCGGGTGGCAGTGTTCGCACAACTGAACATGTGTGCGGCTTCCAAAGACCAGGTGGGGATGGACGAGCAGGCGTTCGACGCCTTTTACGCCGGGAGCGTGGGTCGGCTCATCGGCCAGCTGTACGCCATGATCGGTGACCGTGCCGAGGCCCAGGACGTCGTCCAGGAAGCCTTCGTGCGGGCTTGGGAGCGCCGGACCGCGCTGGACAAGGACGGGGCGCCCGAGGCGTGGGTGCGGACCGTGGCCTACCGGCTGGCGGTCAGCCGGTGGCGGCGGGTGCGCACCTCCCTCACCTTCGCGAGGCGGCAGGGGCCGCCCCCCGACGTTCCGCCACCGGACGACCACCATGTGCTGCTGGTAGCGGCGTTGAAGCAGATCCCCGCGGCGCAGCGACGGGTCATCGTGCTCCACCACCTGTGCGATCTCGAAGTGAAGCAGGTCGCCGAGGAGACCGGCTCCCCCGTCGGTACGGTCAAGGCGCAGCTGAGCCGGGGGCGGGCTGCGCTGGCGAGGATTCTGGCCGATACTGAGCTGGATCCGCGCGCGGGCCGGGTTTCGGAGGTGGAGCGTGGCTGAAGAGACCAGCTTGGACGAGCGGCTCGCCGACCTTGCCACCGGGGGCCGGCAGGCTGCCGTGCCGCTGGCCGCCGAGCAGATCCGGGCGCGCGGGGACCGGCGTCGGCGGCGCAAGCGGGCGGCTCGGGCCTCGGGCGGTGTGCTGCTGGTCGCTGCTGTGGTCGTGGGGGGTCTGTCGCTGGTCCGCCCGGGGCAGGATCGGGCGCCGACCGCCGCAGATCCGAACCCGTCCGCGAGCGCTTCCCTCTTCGTTCCCCCGACGCCGGCGCAGGGGGAGGAGTACGCCAGCGAACTCGGCTACGTCTACGACGCGGTGGCGCTCGACGGCGGCAGGGTCCGGGTCACCGTCCAGCAGCTCCGTGACGAGAAGGGGACGGGCGTCCCCACCGGTGTGGTGCACAGTCTGACTCTGCCGGCGGTGACCCCGGTCGAGGTGGAGCACCTGTCCGGGGGAAAGCCGGGAGACCTGCGGCTGGAGGATGTCGTGGACCGGCTGCGGGCCGGACCGCAGTGGGTGTTCGCCCTCGATTACGACGGTGAGGGCCGGGTTCAGTCGCTGCGGGAAGCGCACTGGCTGTCCGTGGAGTGACGGCCGGGCGCTCGCGCCGGAACACCGTCGTGGACGCCTCGTGGGCAGCAAGCCACGGCGGACCTCCCAGGAGCAACCACAGCTGACGCCGTAGGTACGGGTACTCATGCGCGGGTTGTGAGCGCTGCCTATCTTCGCGGGATGCCCACAGATCCAGCACAGCCGTCATCCGCTTCCAGCAGGAGTGGCTGGTGCTGCTGCCTGGTGTTCGCTGGACTGCCCCTCCTCTGGTTCATCGCCGCCCCCTTCCTGCCGGAGCAAGTGTTCTGGTTCCCGTTCTGGTTGGGGGCTGTGATCTGGAACGGCGAGGACGGCCAAGGCGGCATCAGCCACCTGCTCGGCTAGCAGCAGGTGGGGGCCAGAGCGGTCCGGCGTAACTCTGAACGTCGAATCACCGGATCAGCGCCTGTCTCAGACCGGTTGAAGATTTCTTCCGGCCGGATGCAACCCGGTGGGCGGTGTGGGGCGTAGAGACCGTGTACCCCGCCCGCACCGGTTGCCAGGAGAACGTTGACCATGCACACCTCACGCCGCCAGGCCGCGTTGCGCCTGCTCACCGTCGTCGCCTTCGGCGCCCTTGTCCTGACCGGCTGCGGCGGGGCGACCGCGGGTCCCGCGGAGCCCTCCCCCGTGGAAGCGACGGCCACCGGATCAACCGCAAGCCCTTTCGCCGGTACCAAGCAGTTCGTGACGATCGACAAGGCCTGGACCGAGGACGGACTGACCAAGCTGTCGATGCGGCCCGCCGAGAAGAAGGTGAACACCCAGTTCGACACCTGGCAGATCGTCCCCGGCACGGGTGAATTCGTCACGGTGACCATGGCGAAGGACGCCCGGGTGCTGCTGACCGTGCCGATCCGCGGCGACGACGCCCCGGAGGCCGGGCGCGGTGAACCGGTGCCGACCACGCAGGCCGAGTTCGTCACCCTGCTGACGCGATTGGACTCCCGGATCCGCGAAGACTCCGGGTTCGACCTGAGCTTCGACGGAGAGGGACAGGTCACCAAGTTGCAGTCACTGTACAAGCCGTGAGCCGGGTGAACCGGGTACGCCGGGATCTGCCGAGGGCCGCAGCGGAGGTGGGGCATGGCCGATGAGAGCGGTCTGGAGGGCCGGCTCGCCGACCTTGCCTCGTCGGGGCAGCGGTACGCCGCGCCGCAGGTCGCGGAGCAGGTCCGGGCGCGCGGGGACCGGCGTCGGCGGCGCAAGCGGGCGGCCCGGGCCTCGGGCGGCGTGGTGATGGCGGCAGCACTGGCCATGGGGGTCCTGTCGGTGACCCGGCTCGGACCGGAGGCGGTACCGTCCGCCGCGAAACCGACGGCAGCAGCGAGCGTCTCCCTGTTCGTGCCCCCGACGCCCGCACCGGGGGAGGAATACGCGAGCGAACTCGGTTTCGTTTACCACGCGGTGTCACTCAAGCAGAATATGGTTCAGGTCACCGTGGCACAGGTTCGCACCGGGAATGGTGTCGCCGTTCCCACCGGAGTGGTCCACAAAGTAACCCTGAAACCGGAAACTCCGGTCGAAGTCGAGCATGTGGCAGGTGGCGAAGCGAGGGACATGCGGGTAAGTGAACTGGTGGACCGGCTGCGCACGGGTCCACAGTGGGTGTTCGCCCTCGATTACGACGGTGAGGGCCGGGTTCAGTCGCTGCGGGAAGCGCACTGGCTGACCACCGACTGACCGCTGACCGGCCGCTGACCGGCCACCGAGCGGCCACCGAGCGGCCACCGAGCGGCCACCGAGCGAGCCTCTGACCTCGCAGGACACACCCCCGCCCCCCGCGTGGAAATATCGACACCTTCTCTCCAGTCTTCAGCATGTTCACTCAGGAGCAGCTTTCGAGATCCCACCGGCTTTCCTTGCCGGTCGGGATCTCTCTCGTTTTCTGGAGGGGACAGGGGGGCGGCACGGCCGTAGAAATCGAAGGGAAAATACTTCGGATCGGATGCAACCCCGGGGCCGATGTGAGGCGTAGAGAGTGTGTAACCCAAACACGCTGATCAATAGGAGCAGTTGACAATGAACGCTTCCCGCCGCCACTTCGCCAAGGGCTGGCTCACGGCTATCGCTCTCAGCACGCTCGTTCTGACCGGCTGCGGCCAGAAGTCCGCAGACCACACAGCCCCTTCCGCGGCCGCCAAGCCGGTTTCCTTCCCCACGGCCGACGACACGGCGGACGCAACGGACGCGGCCCGGTCCGAGGACGGCGACAAGGCCGCTCCTCCCGCCACGAGCGGCAAGCAGCGGACCACGCCGCCCTCGCAGGCCGACAGGACGAGCTTCCGGACGGACGCCGACAGGAAGTCCGCCGGGGCTGCCGCCCCGTCCTCCGCGCCGACAGCCCCGGCAGGCTCCAAGGACACCTCGGGGACGACCGCCAAGGCCCCCTTCGCCGGCACCGAACAGTTCGTGACCATCAGCAGGGCCTGGACCAGCGACGGGCGCACCTACCTGTCCGTGCGGACCGCCCAGAAGAAGATCAACACCCGGTTCGACACCTGGGAGATCACCCCGGGCACGGGTTCCTTCACGACGGTGCCCATGGCCAAGAACGGCCGGCTGCTGCTGGCGGTCCCGGTTCGCGGCGAGGTGGCCGGCACCAGCCGCGCCGAGCTGCTCGGGCACTCCCCCGCCGAGCTGGTCACCCTGATCAACCGGCTCGACCCCGCACTCTCCGACGGCATCGGGTACGACCTGGAGTTCGACGGTGCGGGCCAGGTGACCGGCCTGACGTCGCTGTACCGCCCCTGACCTGCCTCGGACCTCCGCGAAGGGGGTCGGCGTCCCGGAGGCGCACGCCATCGAACCGCACGGAGCCCGCACCGTCCACGCCCCGCCTCCGGGGCAGGTCGGGCGACGCTCCGGCGGGCCCGCGCCTCATGTTCGGGCCGCGTATCGTGCTGGGCCGACGGAGCGTCAGCGCCAAGGGGGATGAGATGAACATGGGAAATGGGGGAGGGGCAGCAGGCCCGAAGGCCCACCGCCCCTCATGCGTCAGAGGTCAGGTAGTTACTCGACGACCGTGATCCGGTCCGTAGCCGGCGGCGCCAGCGGGGACGAGGCCGTGGCGTGGGCAGCCAGGTAGGCGTTGAACAGGTCCAGGTCGGACGCGCCGACCAGCTTGTTCGTGCCCTGGCCCAGGACCGGGAAGCCGTCGCCGCCGCCCGCGAGGAACTCGTTCATCGCGACACGGTAGGTGCGCGCCGGGTCGATCGCCTCGCCGTTCAGCTCGATGGTGTCGGCGACCACGCGGTCCGCGCCGCTCTTCGTCAGGTCCAGGGTGTAGGTGAAGCCCTTGGAGACCTGGAGGATCTTCGGGCTGGCCTCGTTGGCACCACTGACCTGCTGCTGGAGGGCGGTGATCAGCTGGGCGCCGGTCAGGTCGACGACGTTCATCATGTTGGTGAACGGCTGGACGGTGAACGTCTCGCCGTACGTGACGACCCCGTCGCCCTCACTGCCGGACGCCTCGTACACGAGGTCCGAGCGGATACCGCCCGGGTTCATGAACGCGACTTCCGCGCCGCCCTTGTCCGCCGGGGCGAGGCCTTCGAGCTGGGCGTCGGCGATGACGTTGCCGAGCGGCTTCTCGGGGGCCGTGGAGCCGCGGCCGTTGATGTCGGCGGTGATCCAGCCCTGCGCCCTGTTGGCGACCGGGGCGGCGAGCTTGTTCCAACGGTCGATCAGGCGCGTCATGTCGGCGGCCTTGGGCTGGTCCCGGGTCACCACGTGGTTCGCGGACTTCACCGACGTACGGACGATGTCCTTGGTACGGCGGTCGTAGGTGAGCGTGGTGTCCGTGTAGAGCTTGCCGAAGGACGAGGCCGAGGTGACCATGCGCGGCTTGCCCGACGGGTCGGGGATCGTGCAGACGTACGCCTGGTGGGTGTGGCCCGTGACCAGGGCGTCCACCTTCGGCGTGATGCCCTTGGCGATGTCGACGATCGGACCGGAGATGCCGTCGCCCGCGCCGGGGCTGTCGCAGTCGTAGTTGTACGAGGTCGAGGCCGGGGCTCCGCCCTCGTGGATCAGGGCCACGATGGACTTGACGCCCTTGCGGTCCAGCTCCTTGGCGTACTTGTTGATCGTCTTGACCTCGTCGTGGAACTTGAGGCCCTTGACACCGTTCGCGGTGACGATGTCCGGCGTACCCTCCAGGGTGACGCCGATGAAGCCGATCTTGACGCCCTTCTTCTTCCATATCGTGTACGGCTTCAGCAGCGGCCTGCCGGTCTTCTCCTTGGTGACGTTGGCCGCCAAGTAGGGGAAGTCCGCTCCCTTGAACTTCTCGCCCTTCTTGTAGCAGCCCTCGACCGGGTGGCAGCCGCCGTTCTGGAGGCGGGCCAGCTCGGTGGCGCCCTCGTCGAACTCGTGGTTGCCGACCGCCGAGACGTCCAGCTTCAGCTTGTTGAGCGCCTCGATCGTCGGCTCGTCGTGGAAGAGGCCCGACAGCAGCGGGCTCGCGCCGACCATGTCGCCGGCGGCCGCCGTGACGGAGTACGGGTTGCCCTTGCGCGCGGTGCGCAGCGAGGTCGCCAGGTACTCGACGCCACCGGCCGGGATCGTCTCGACCGTGCCGTCCGCGTGCGTCTTCTTGACCGTACCGGCGGAGCCGGACGGGGGCTCCAGATTGCCGTGCAGGTCGTTGAACGACAGCAACTGCACGTCGACGGTACGGGACTTGTGGCCGTGCCCGTGGCCGTGTCCATGCCCGTGCCCGTGGCCGTTGCCCCGGTCATGAGCGCCGGCCGGCATCGCGGCGATGAGCGCGCCCACGGTGGCCAGACCGGCCGCGGCGGCGATCACCCGCCGGGACGCACGGTTCTTCTGCGGAGTCGCTGACATCGGTCCCCTTGTGGTGTCAGTGGTCGTGGTCTCACAGGTGCGCCGTCGGTGCCGTCGGTGCCACCGGTGTCGTAGCCGACGCAGCTGCGGTTGCTGTCGTAGCTGTCACCGGTTGTCACTTGCGGCGGCACACATCGGGAATCCTGCGTCCCGCAGCCTAGAGTCAACGCGCGTAGCGCAACAGGTGTCCGGGGTTACGACCTGGTTGCCATCCGGCCAAACGGGTGCCACGAACCGGCCGCCCGACCACTCCGGCCACCCCACCACCCCGGCCGCGCCACCACTCCGGCCGCCCGGCCGCCCGGGGCCCTCCCGTCCCGGCTCCGGGACGTACACCCCCGGCGTAGCGCCCGCACCCGCACCCGCTCCCCGTACGCTCGTCCTCATGACGACTGACGTACCCCTCCCCGCCCCCGGACGTGAGATTCAGGCCCTCGACGCACTCGACCCCGGCCAGGCCGAGGCCGTCCTCGCCCTGCTCACCGAGGCGGCCAGGTCCGACGGCCGTCAGGCGGTCTCCGAGCAGGGGCGGCTCCGCATCCGGGGCGGACACCGCGACGGCGTACGGCACTTCCTGCTCACCGTGGACGGCGCGCTCGCCGGATACGCCCAGTTGGAGGACGTCGACCCGGTCGAGGCCCCGGCCGCCGAGCTGGTCGTCCACCCCGCGCGGCGCGGCAGCGGGCACGGCCGGGCCCTGGGCGCCGCCCTCCTGGCCGCGACCGGCAAGCGGCTGCGGGTCTGGGCGCACGGCGGCAGCTCGGCGGCCCGCCACCTGGCACAGGTCCTCGGCCTCTCCCTCTTCCGCGAACTGCGCCAGCTCCGGCGGAGCCTGGCCCCCCTCGACCTCGCGGAGCCCGTACTGCCCGAAGGCGTCACCGTACGGCCCTTCGAGCCGGGCCGTGACGACGAAGCCTGGCTCGCGGTGAACCGCGCCGCTTTCGCTCACCACCCCGAGCAGGGCTCGCTGACCCAGCAGGACCTGGACGACCGCAAGGCGGAGCCCTGGTTCGACCCGAAGGGCTTCTTCCTGGCCGAGCGGGACGGGGAGATCGTCGGCTTCCACTGGACGAAGGTGCACGCCGAGGAGCAGCTCGGCGAGGTGTACGTGGTCGGCGTGGCGCCCGACGCCCAGGGCGGCGGCCTCGGCAAGGCGCTGACCGCGATCGGTCTGCACCATCTGGCCTCCGAGGCGCTGCCCACCGCGATGCTCTACGTGGACGCGGACAACACGGCGGCCGTGACGGTGTACGAGCGGATGGGCTTCACCACGCACGAGGTGGATCTGATGTACCGCACGGAGTCCTGACTTACCGCCAGACCTGTCCGGGGCGGCGTCACTTGACGCCGCCCCTCTTTTGCACCACCCTTTCACTACTCAATTAGTGAAAAGGTGGTGCGGTCCATGGCAGCCGAGTCCGCAGCGGTCGAGTTCCGTATCGACCGGCGCAGCGGCGTCGCCACCTATCTCCAGATCGTCCAGCAGACGAAGCAGGCCCTGCGCCTGGGCGTCCTCGAACCGGGCGACCGGCTACCGACCGCCCGCGAAGTCGTGGAGGCCACCGCCATCAACCCGAACACCGTCCTCAAGGCGTACCGGGAGCTGGAGCGCGAAGGACTCGTCGAGGCCCGCCGCGGGCTCGGCACCTTCGTCCGCAGGACGCTGGGCGGCGCGGCCGGGGCAACCGCCGCCGACGCGCCGCTGCGCACCGAACTCACCGACTGGGCCCGCCGGGCGCGGGCGGCCGGGCTGGAGCGGGACGACGTCGCCGCACTCGTCACCGCCGTACTGGACGGCACCTACAACACACCCAGCACACACAGTTCGCACGAGGGGGAACAGGAACGATGACCGGCGTCGCGATCGAGGCACACGGCCTCGGCATGACCTACGGGCGCGGGGGCGGGGGCCACCGCGCCCTGCACGACTGCTCGTTCCGGCTGCCCGCCGGACGCGTCTGCGCCCTCGTCGGGCCCAACGGAGCCGGGAAGTCGACCCTGCTGAACCTGGCGGCCGGGGCAGCCCGGCCGAGCGCCGGCTCCCTGACCGTCCTCGGCTCCACCGGTCCCGCCGGTCCCGCCGCCGTACGCGAGCGCATCGCTCACGTCCCCCAGGACAAGCCGCTGTACCCGCAACTCACGGTCGCCGACACGCTGTGGGCGGGCGGCGAGCTGAACCCGGGGCGCTGGGACCGTGCCACCGCCGACCGGATCGCCGGGCCGCTGCCGCGGCAGGCCCGCGTCCGTACGCTCTCCGGCGGACAGCGCACCCGGCTCGCCCTGGCCCTCGCGCTCGGCAAGCGACCCGAACTGATGCTGCTGGACGAGCCGATGGCCGACCTCGACCCTCTGGCCCGGCACGAGCTGATGGGCGTCCTGATGGCGGAGACCGCCGAGCACGGCACCACCATCGTGATGTCCTCGCACATCCTCACCGAGCTGGAGGGCGCCTGCGACTTCCTGCTGTTCGTGGACGGCGGGCGCGTCCGGCTCGGCGGTGAGGCCGAGGACATCGTCTCCGCCCACGCCCTGATCACCGGGCAGGCAGGGCGCGACCTGGCCCCGCACACCGCCGTCGAAACCCGCACGACGGGCCGTCAGCTCACCGCTCTGATACGGAAGGAGGGCCCCGTGGACGACTCCCTGTGGTCCGTCACGGAACCCTCCCTGGAGGATCTGCTCCTCGCCCATCTCCGCTCCCCGGACGCCCCGCCCCTGCTCACCCCGAGCGCGAGCGCCGTCCCCGGCGGGCCCCGTGAGGCGGTGGCGTCGGCATGAGCGTCTCCACCATGAGCTCTCCCCCCACGAGCGCCCCCGCCACGAGCGCCCCCACCACAGGCCGCGCCTCTCTGCGCGGGTCCGCCCGCGTGGTGCTGCGCCTGCACCGCAAGGCCCTCTGGGCGGCGGGCGCCCTGCTGGTGCTCGGCATCGGCATCGTCGTGGCCCTCCGTGTCTGGATGGCGTCCGCGAAGGAGCTGTGCGCCGACGGCGACATCACCCCGTGCGGCGGCCCCGTCCACCAGCCCAGCTACGCCCGTACGTCCACCGAGACCTTCCTCGCCGATGGCGGCACGGTGCTGCTCCTCCTGGCCGCGCTCGTCGGCGTCTTCGTGGCGGGCCCGCTCATCGCCCGTGAACTGGAGAGCGGCACCTTCCGGCTGGCCTGGGCCCAGTCGGTCTCCCCCGCCCGCTGGCTCGCCGCCCGGCTGGCGGTGCCCGCCGCCCTGGCAGTCAGCGGCCTGGCGGTGCTGGTCGTCGTCTACCGCTGGGGCCTGTGGGCGCTCAGGGGGTACCCGTACTCACACCGGATCACCTGGTACGGCTCCGGCGTCTTCCCCGGCACCGGGCCCGCCCTCCTCGGCTACGTGCTGCTCGCCGTGGCGGTCGGCGCCCTGTGCGCGGTCCTCGTCCGTCGCACCCTGCTGTCCATGTCCCTCACCGCCCTCGTCCTCTGGACGGTCGCGTT
Organism: Streptomyces sp. WZ.A104; assembly: GCF_002382885.1. Taxonomy (GTDB): domain Bacteria; phylum Actinomycetota; class Actinomycetes; order Streptomycetales; family Streptomycetaceae; genus Streptomyces. The sequence goes on along the minus strand of NZ_NWVL01000050.1, from coordinate 3,452 downwards.
CGGGCTGGAGAAGCGGCGGTCCGAGCTGTGGCCGACCGTGTTCCGGACGGACCAGGACGCTCTCCAGTCCTTCTCCGCCGGGGACTGGTCCATCGATGCGGGCATGGTCACCGCGTCAGGCAGGAGGCTGTACTGGCAGGACTGCTACGACGCCGACCTGGCGCAGGGCTACGACGGCGACCTGGCGCAGCACATCGAAGCCTGCCTGCGCGACCGGGGCGCCGTCAGCGACTTCATCGAGTACCACCCCGCCTCGCACTACTGGCCCCTCCAGCTCGTCGAGACCGGCATCCTGCTGGCCCTCGCCGCGCTCGCCGTGCTCCTCGCCTTCCGGGCCCTGCGCCGCCTGCACGGCTGAGCGGAGACGTCCGGCAGAAGCCGTCGTCCGGGCCCTACGAGGGGTGGGCCCGGACGACGAACACGTACGGTCACCGCAGGCCGGATCTCGGGCTCGATCTCAGGCCCGATTCAGGCCCGTCCGCGTCCGATCCGCAGGCACACCGCTTCCTGGACGTCATGTCGCCGTTACCGGCCATTCAGACACCCTTGCGACCCTCGCGGAATGCAGCCAGCTGTGCCCGCCCCCCGCCGCAACGGGAGAGCCCGGGGCGGCGCCTCTCCAGGCACCCCGGACCGCGCCCTCGGGTTTCCCGGGCCTTCCGCGATCTTTCCCGGCTCCGACGCGACCGAGGGGCCCTCCACGCGGAACAATGGGCCCATGAGCCAGCAGCCCAGCTCCGAGGTCCCGGTCCAGCCCGCCCAGCCGTCCGTCGGCTCGCTCGCCGCGCACCGGCCGCACGCCGTGGCCGGCCCCGCGTCCAACGGGGTCGGCTTCTCCACCGCCGCCGACCTGGACCCCGACCTCGACGCCGACGCGGACGCCTACGAGCCCGACCGGGACGGCGACGAGCTGCCCCAGGGCCGCTTCCTGGACCGGGAGCGCAGCTGGCTCGCGTTCAACGAACGTGTGCTGGAGCTGGCCGAGGACCCGGCCACACCCGTCCTCGAACGGGCTAACTTCCTCGCCATCTTCGCCTCGAACCTCGACGAGTTCTTCATGGTCCGGGTGGCCGGTCTCAAACGCCGCATCGCCACCGGCGTCGCCACCCGCTCCGCCTCCGGACTCCAGCCCCGCGAGGTCCTCGACCTGATCTGGACCCGCTCGCGCGAACTCATGGCCCGGCACGCGGCCTGTTTCCAGCAGGACATCGCCCCGGCCCTGTCCGACGAGGGCATCCAGCTGATCCGCTGGCCGGACCTGACCGAGAAGGAACAGGCCCGGCTGTTCACCTTCTTCCGGCAGCGCGTCTTCCCGGTCCTGACCCCGCTGGCCGTCGACCCCGCACACCCCTTCCCGTACATCTCCGGACTCTCCCTCAACCTCGCCGTCGTCGTCCGCAACCCGGTCAGCGGCCACCGGCACTTCGCACGCGTCAAGGTCCCGCCGCTGCTGACCCGCTTCCTGGAGGCGTCCCCGCAGCGGTACGTGCCCATCGAGGACGTCATCGCGGCACACCTGGAGGAGCTGTTCCCGGGGATGGAGGTGCTGGCGCACCACATGTTCCGGGTCACCAGGAACGAGGACCTGGAGGTCGAGGAGGACGACGCGGAGAACCTGCTCCAGGCGCTGGAGAAGGAGCTCATGCGCCGCCGCTTCGGCCCGCCGGTCCGGCTGGAGGTCGAGGAGTCCATCGACCCGTACGTCCTCGATCTGCTGGTCCGCGAGCTGAAGGTGTCCGACGCGGAGGTCTACCCGCTGCCCGGGCCGCTCGACCTCACCGGACTCTTCGCCATCGCCTCGCTGGACCGGCCGGAGCTGAAGTTCCCCAAGTTCATCGCGGGCACCCACCGGGACCTGGCCGAGGTGGAGTCCGCCTCCGCGCCCGACATCTTCGCCGCCCTGCGCGAACGGGACGTCCTGCTCCACCACCCGTACGACTCGTTCTCCACCTCCGTCCAGGCGTTCCTGGAGCAGGCGGCGGGCGACCCGGACGTGCTGGCCATCAAGCAGACGCTGTACCGCACCTCCGGCGACTCCCCGATAGTGGACGCCCTGATCGACGCGGCCGAGTCCGGCAAGCAGGTCCTCGTCCTCGTCGAGATCAAGGCCCGCTTCGACGAGCAGGCCAACATCAAGTGGGCCCGCAAGCTGGAGGAGTCCGGCTGCCACGTCGTGTACGGACTCGTCGGGCTGAAGACCCACTGCAAGCTCTCGCTCGTCGTCCGCCAGGAGGGCGACACGCTGCGCCGCTACTCCCACGTCGGCACCGGCAACTACCACCCCAAGACCGCCAGGCTGTACGAGGACCTCGGCCTGCTCACGGCGGACCCGCAGGTCGGGGCGGACCTCTCCGACCTGTTCAACCGGCTCTCCGGCTACTCCCGCCGCGAGACCTACCGCCGTCTCCTGGTCGCCCCGAAGTCCCTGCGCGACGGGCTGATCGCCCGGATCAACAAGGAGATCGCCCACCACCGCTCGGGCCGCCCCGCCTACGTACGGTTCAAGGTCAATTCGATGGTCGACGAAGCGATCATCGACGCCTGCTACCGCGCCGCCCAGGCGGGCGTGCCCGTCGACATCTGGGTGCGCGGGATCTGCGCGATCCGCCCCGGCGTCGCCGGTCTCTCCGAGAACATCCGGGTCCGTTCCATACTCGGCCGCTTCCTCGAACACTCCCGGATCTTCGCCTTCGGCAACGGCGGCGAGCCCGAGGTGTGGTTCGGCAGCGCCGACATGATGCACCGCAACCTCGACCGCCGGATCGAAGCCCTGGTCCGGGTCACCGACCCCGCCCACCGCGCCGCGCTCAGCCGACTCCTGGAGACCGGTATGGCCGACACCACCTCCTCCTGGCACCTGGGTCCCGACGGCAACTGGACCCGGCACGCCACGGACGCGGACGGCCAGCCGCTGCGGCACGTCCAGGAGATGCTCATCGATGCCCGGAGGCGCCGGCGTGCGACGCCCTGACCAGCAGACGACCACCTCCGCCGTTTCCGGGAGCCCGGAGGCGGCGAGGGCCCCCCGCCCGGCCGAGGACCTCACCACCGAGGCCGTTCTCGCGCCCTACCTGCGGGCGCAGGCCGCGGACTTCCTGCGGAGTCTGCGGCAGCACCACGAGCACAGCGCCCCCTCGGACGCCGGCGGACGCGACGCCGAGGAGGCCGCCCGCGCACTGCGCCGCTCGGCCCGCCGGATCAGCGGCTCGCTGCACACCTTCCGGGGTGCGCTCGACCCGCTCTGGGCCGATCAGCTCCGTACGGAACTGGCCTGGCTCTCCGGACTCCTCGCCCGCGAACACGCCTACGCCGCGCGCCTGACCCGGCTCGTCGAGGCCCTGCACCAGCTCTCCGGGGTCACTCTCCCGGCCGCCCGGGCCGGCAGACCCGCCGCGCCCGACGCCGCCGACGCCGCCGACGCCCAGGGCCGCGCCGCGCTCGGGGTCGGGGCG
>NZ_NWVL01000005.1 GCF_002382885.1 Streptomyces sp. WZ.A104 | reverse complement strand
GCACTGATTTCTCGCGTGCACCTTCCTGTCTCGCTAGCCGGACCCGGGTCGTCTGGCAGTACCAACCCGTCCCGGCGTTGTCGGGGCTGCTTGCCGCTCAGCTCGACATCCCCCGAACCGAACTGCCCCCAGCTTCAACCGGATTGCTACGACAACCCGGCGGTGAAGGTCTCTCACCTCACTCGATTCCATGGCGCCTCGTGGCGCACCGACTCGCTACGACAAGCTCGCGGTCCGCTACGAGGCGACCGTCCTCATCGCAGCCATCAATGAGTGGCTGTGAGGTGGGCTGCTCCTAGTCAGCGCGGCCTGTGACGGCCACCGATGCGCCCAGTCCGATCACGGCCAGCCCTCCGGAGCCGCCAACCAGTGACATCCGCCGGGGAGAGCGACCGAACCAGGTACGTGCGGCTGAGGCCGTCAGCCCCCACAGGCCATCGGAGACCAGAGCCAACAGGGCACCAGCCAAGCCGAGGACCAGCATCTGGACGCTGACGTGACCTGCCTCCCGGTCGACGAACTGAGGCAGTACGGCGGTGAGGAACACGACGCTCTTCGGATTCGTCACCCCGACCACGAAACCTGCCCGTATCGAGCCCCGCCCGCTACACGTCGCAGACGGGATGCTCGCCGATGCTGCCCAGTTCTTCCAGCTTGCTCGCAGGGCCTTCACCCCGAGGTAGATGAGATAGGCGGCGCCGGCCAGCTTGATCGCGTTGAAGACGATGACCGACGTCTCGACCAAGGTGCCGATCCCCAGGGCAACCGCGATGACCAGTGCGTATCCACCGAGCGCATTACCCAATACCGAGGCCAGCGCCGTCCGGCGGCCATGAGCCAAGGCCCGGCCGATGACGAACAGCACGCTCGGTCCCGGTATAGCGGACAAGAGAACGGACATAGTGCAGAAGGCCAGGAGCCGGTGAGGGTCGATCATGCACGGGATCTTCCTCCATGCATGCTCACCTCACCAGAGCGACTTTTGACCTAGGCCATGATGGTGTCCCCTTGAACCGCCGACATCCGCTTCCGATACACGGCCTAACTTGACTCTGTCGGGGATCTTGAGGATCCCCGGCGGGGCAGCATGATCAACGGGCATGCTCGGCTCTGTTCAAGAACCGATGCAGTTGTCGAGGTGCCCGTTGTCGCTCCACGCCCGTTCTGGTGAGCAAGTCCCTTCTCTGACCGTGCAGATGGCGCGAGCGAGTAACCCGGGCGGTACGACGGCGATGTGGGTGAGAGACCATCTGGGCGGGCTGTGGCGTGACGAGGACTTCGCCGACTGGTACCCGCGCGACGGCCGCCCGGGGCTCTCGCCCGCCCAGCTGGCCACCGTCTGTGTGCTGCAGTTCCTGCTCGGTCTGTCGGACCGGCAGGCGGCCGAGGCGGTTCGCTGCCGCATCGATTTCAAGTACGCGCTGGCCATGGAACTGGATGATCCTGGCTTCCACCACAGCGTGCTTGCCGACTTCCGCGAGCGTCTTACCGAGGGCGGCCGAGCCGACCGTCTCCTCGACCTCGCGCTCGCGCGCCTGAAGGAGGCCGGTCTCGTCCGCGAGCGCACCACCCAGCGCACGGACTCCACCCACGTCCTGGCCGCGGTGCGCGACCTGACCCGGCTGGAACTGGTCACCGAGGCCGTCCGCGCCGCGCTGGAAGAGCTGGCCGGCACAGCTCCGCACCTGCTGGCCGGTTTGGTCGACGAGGAGTGGGGGCGCCGCTACGGCCGTCCGGTCCGTCTGGGCAAGAACCCCACCCGCCCCAAGACCAGGATCCTTGCCACAGGCGGCGACGCCGTCCGGCTGCTGGAGCACATCGGGGAGCATGGGGCGGATCGCCTGTCCAGTCCCCGGGCCCAGGCCCTGCGGCAGATCACGGTGCAGAACTACTACCGCGACGGGGCCGGCCGCCTGCGCTGGCGCACCGCCGACGACGGCGGGCTGCCGCCCTCGGCCGTCGCAGTCGTCTCGCCCTACGACCCGACGGCCCGCTACGCGCGCCGCGGACATGTCACCCGCTGGAAGGGATTCGTCGCACATCTCACCGAGACCTGTGATCCTGACGGCGTCAACGTGATCACAGATGTGGCCACCACCGACGCCACCAGCTACGACGCGAAGGCTCTGCCCGGCATCCACACCCGGCTCAAGCGCCGCGGGCTGCTGCCCGCCGAGCATCTGGTCGACGGCGGCTACACCTCCCTGGTCCATCTGGAACAGGCAGCCCGCGAACACCAGGTCACGGTCACCGGACCGCTGCCGGTCAACTCCACCCGCCAGCACCGCAAGAACGACGGCTTCGGCCGCGACGACTTCCACATCGACTTCGACCGCCGGCAGGTCACCTGCCCGCAGGGCGAGACCAGCGCGGGATGGCACGGCCCCTACCCGACCTCCTCACCCACCGCGGCACCTCTGATCGTGGCACGGTTCACCAAGAGCCAGTGCCGCCCCTGCCCGGTCCGCACCCGCTGCACGACCACCACCGACAGCGCCCGAACCGTGGGCTTTCCCCCGCGAGAACTCCGTGACCTGCAACTCCGAGTCCGCGCCGAGCAACAGACACCCGAATGGCAGGCCCGCTATGCGGTCCGCTCCGGAGTGGAAGGCACCATCAACGAGCTCGCTCACGGACACGGCATGCGCCGCTGCCGCTACCGGGGACAGCAGAAAGCCCACCTACAGCACGTGTTCACAGCCATCGCCGCAAACATCGAGCGCCTCAGCCGACGGCCGCCGACCGGAGAAGCCCCTTCGCCCCGGCCGCCGACCGCCTTCCAGAACTTCCTGGACCAGCACGGGATCCCCCGGCCGAGGTCTTGGCGGTCCGCCAGAGACTGAGCAGACGACACCAAGATCCCCGACAGAGTCAAGCTAAAGCGTGTTGCACAAGGCTGTGGGATGGGTATTTCTCCTGTATGGGTGGGGTGTTGCGAGCTGAGGCGTTGTGGGTGGAAACGTTCACCGGGCTGCGGATGCGGCAGTTCGACCGGCTTCTGAAGGTCGTGCGTGAGCGGGGTGGGAACGGGCCTGGCGGGGGTCGGCCGTGGTGCCTGCCGCTGGCGGACCGGGTGCTGCTGGTGGCCGTCTACTACCGGACCAACCTCACGATGCGGCAGCTCGCGCCGCTGTTCGGCTGTTCGCCGGCCACCGTGTGCCGGGTCATCCACCGGCTGCGGCCGCTCCTGGCGATCGAGCCCGCGCGCCCGCCCGGCGGACGCCATGGACCGGCTGTGGATCGTGGACGGCACCCTGATCCCGGTCCGGGACCGGAAGGTCGGCGCCTCCTCACGCAACTACCGGTTCTCCGCGAACGTGCAGGTCATCATCGATGCGGACACGAAACTCGTGATCGCGACGGCCCGCCCGGTGCCCGGCAACACCGCGGACGCCAAGGCATGGCGGGAGTCCGGACTGCCCGACATGTGCCAGGGCGTGACGGTGCTCGGAGACGGCGCCTACATCAACACCGGACTCGTCGTTCCGCACCGCAAACGCCCCGGCCGCCCACTCCTGCCCGGCGAGGAAACAGACAACGCGGAGCACCGACGGGTGCGGGCCCGCGTGGAACACGCCTTCGCCCGCATGAAGCACTACAAGATCCTCCGCGACTGCCGGCAACGCGGCAACGGCCTCCACTACGCAGTCCAAGCCGTCGCCACACTCCACAACCACGCCCTGGCCGCATGATCCTCAAGGGCACAGAACGCGGCTTCCCCCGACCAATCACAGCCTTGTGCAACACGCTTTAGGAGCAAGGTCCGACAGTCCCTGTCGCCACGGCTCGGCAAAGCCAGGAGCAGCAGTATGGGCCCGAACCTATGCCTTCCGTTCTAGTGGTGGTTCGGGCCCATACTGCTGGGCGATCCACAGGTCGAATTCGAGGTGCTCGATGTCGGTGAAACGGACCTCGTCCAGGGAGCCGGCGCGGCGGCGGCCGTCCTGGAAGTAGACCTCCTTGAGCACTTCGGCCGCGATCTCCTGGAGGCGGGTGTCGCTGGCGCCCTGCTCCTGGGCGTCGAAGAAGCGGGCGGCGTACCGCGGGGGCAGGGCGAGGGTGAGGTGCCGGATGCGGTCCTGGTCCGTCGATCCGATCGGGGCGGTGTAGCCCATGCGGGCGCGGACGTCGATGATGATGCCGCCCGTGGACGCCGCCTTCTGCCTGGCCTTGGCCCGGATCTGCGGCTGCCACCGCGGTTTCACCTCGCGGTCCAGGCGGGCGGCGAGATCCGGGCGGGGCCTTTTGATCTGGTCCTTCACGTACCGCTCGACGGTGCGCTGGGAGATCCACAGCATCCGGGCGACCGGCTTGGTGCCGCCGAGCTGCTTGACCAGGTACCGCATCTACGGGCCGGCGTTCTTGGGTGCCGGGCGGGTGAACGCCTTCTGCACCGCCTTGTTCAGGCCGTCCCCAATCAGGCTCATGCTGGCCTTCTCCTACTCTCCGTTGTCGACGTCGGTGACGGTGCCGTCCTTGATGTACCGGGCGAGGTTGAGCTCCGGCGCGTTGAACCCGATCACGGACCTCCTCGCCCCACAGGACGTCCTGGGTGCCTTCCCACTTCACGAGGCCGGGGTTGATGCCGAGCTTGAACCCGCCGGGCAGCGGCTTGCCGTCCCGGTAGGGCAGGAAGTCCAGCGGCGAGGGCCCGTCGGCGGCGTAGACGACGCAGTCGGACAGGATCGCGATCGGATATTGCCCGGTGAACGCCGCGTGCTTGACGATCTTGCGGTGCAGATTGATCCGGGTGCGGGAGATGACCGCCGCTCGGATATCGGGCCGCCATGTCGGGCGTTCCAGGGCCGCCACCGCTCGCCCGGCCGCCAGCCCTCCCCGCACGGGCGCTCGCGCAGCTTGCCCAGGCCGCCCTTGGCCGTCGCCTTGATCGCCGTGATGACGATGCCCAGCTCCGGGTCACGACCCTTGTAGCCGTCCACCGCCGTCAGGAAGTCCTCCGGCGACAGGTCGGCATCGACGCCGAGGTCGGCCATCGTGGCCAGGTAGGCGTCACGCACAGCTTCGGGGCGTGGAGCGCCGACTGGGCGAGCGCCTTCCACGCATGGCAGTCCTGCGGCCACGATGGTGTCGGAGGAGCCAGCAGCAACGGTCCGGCCGCGCTTGTATCGCGCAGCAGCCGTTCCTCCTCGGACGTCAGCTCCATCTTCAAAGGCGGGCCTGTTCGGGCCCCCGTTCGGCCCGCTCCAGCAACGCGGCCAGAGCGTGGGCGATCGCCTCCTCGTCCTCGGTGCGCCCGCCGCGTTCCAGATGCTGGGAGACGGCGATGTCCCACAGGAACTGTGTGAACGGCGCCCCGACCACGGGACTGTGCACCCATGTGGCTTCTACCCACCGGTTGGTGGTGTGATCGCGCAGCCACACCCGGGACAGGTCGTTGGGGGAACACCGGACCTCCCAGCGCCCCTTCCTCTTACCACGCAGGTCCGATCGCGCACGCCGGTAGAGATTCAACCCTTCGTGCGGATCCCGGGAGGGATGGTCGTAGGTGCGCCCATACAGTCGGATGCCCTGCTCACCGACCCCGACCCAAGCGGTCGGCAGCTGCGGACAATCCTCGCGGGTCAGCGGGACCGGCAGGTAGCCCTCCACTGCCACGCACGCTGCGTACATCTGGTTACTGAGATTGAACTCGTGGAGTCGTGGAGGCTGACGGCTCGCCGCCTGTGCGGTATCACGGGGGCATGCGGTATCCACAAGGGGGCGGGCTGACCGCCGAACGGCAGCAGTTCCGCCAGGAGTTACGACTGAAGGCGGCCGAGAGGTTCGCCGGGGGTGAGGCGAGCTCAGTCATCGCGAAGGATCTGCGGGTCAGTGTCCGCTCGGTGCACCGATGGCGGCGGATGTGGGACGAGGGAGGTCCGCGGGCTCTGCGGTCACAGGGACCGGCATCGCTGCCGAGGCTGAGCGAGAAGCAGTTCGCCCAGCTGGAGTCGGAACTGGCCAAGGGGCCGACCGCGCACGGCTGGGAAGACCAGCACTGGACCCTGAGCCGTGTGAAGACGGTGATCGGCCGACGCTTCCACCTGACTTAGAACTCCTAGCGGAATGACTCTTTGGCGTCGGTTGCCCGACGTGAGGTGCTGTCGGGCAGCATGGGGCGATGGACGTTGAGCGACCGCTGCCACGCGAGGTGAAGGTCATCGATTCGGCCTCGTTGTTCCGGCTGGAAGAGCGGGCGGGTGACCTCGGCCTGAGCCAGCGGTTGGACCTGACGTGGGTGCGGGCGAATGTGGCGCCCGGCGGCACCCACTATCTGTGGCCGGCCTTGTGGCACACCCTGTCCCACCGCCCTGAGGTTCCCGATCACGTGCGGTGGGAACTGCTGATCACTCTGCGTACGGGAGACCGCGTGGTGAGCTGGCTGGACGTGATCCCCGACGACTTCACCCCGCTGCCGAAGATGACCTCACGCGAAGAGGGAATGCAGGTCAGACAGTTGCTTGACCAAGCTCCTTCGGTCCGGGAATGGCTACTGCGAGAGGGCGAGGGCTCGGGTCGGCTGTGACAGGCGTCGCCAGCAGATGAGTGCGCATCCCAGGGTGAGGAAGGCCTCGTGGATGTCGTCGCGGATCTCCCAGCGGATCCGCAGGCGGCGGAACCAGTGCAGGTGAGCGAAGGCGCGCTCGACAACCCAGCGTTGAGTGCCGAGTCCGGAGCCGTGTTCAGTGCCACGTCTTGCGAACAGTGGCTTCATGCCGAGCGCGCGGACGAGGCGGCGGTACTTGTCGTGGTCGTAGCCGCGGTCACCGAGCACGATGTCGGGGCGGCGCCGAGGTCGGCCACGCTTGCCCCGCAAACGGGCGGCACTGCCTGGAGCAGCGGGATGAGCTGGGTGACGTCGTTGCGGTTGCCACCGGTCAGGGTGACGGCGAGCGGGATGCCGGTGGCGTCCGTGATCAGGTGGTGCTTGCTGCCCGTCCTGCCCCGGTCGACAGGACTTCGTCCCGTCTTGGGGCCCCTTTCAATGCTCTGATGTGGGAGCTGTCGACGGCCGCGGCAGAGAAGTCCAGGGCGTCCGCGCTGCGGAGCTTGGCCAAGAGCGCTTCGCGGGGCCGGGGCCACACGTCGGCCTCGTTCCACCCGGCCAGGCGTCGCCAGCACGCCATGCCCGAACCGAAGCCGAGTTCCTGCGGCAGGTGTTCCCAGGCGATACCGGTATGCAGGACGAACAGGATGCCCTGGAACACCCGCCGGTCCGGATGCCGCTTCCGCCCGGGACGACGAGGGCGACGTTCGATCTTCGGCAGTAGCGGCTCGATCACCACCCACAGCTCGTCATCGACGTCCCACGGCTTCCGCCGAGCCACTCCGCACCCCCGATCAACGGCCCCGGAGTGATCCAACCACCTCGAAGATCATTTCGTTAGGAGTTCTTACGCCGGGCTGGCCCCCACCACGAAGCAGTCGGGCACCTCGATCCACGGCGAACACGCACCACAAGGCGGAAACCGGCAGCTCAAACGTGCCATGTTCCTGTCCGCCTTCGCCTGCATGAACGCCGACCCCGCCTCCCGCACTTACGACGACCGTCAGCGAGCACGCGGCCAAACCCACACCCAGGCCCTCCTCCGACTCGCCCGTCAACGCATCAGCGTCCTGTTCGCCATGCTCCGCGACGGCACCTTCTACCAATCCCGAACGCCGAAAGACGTCGAGCTCGCCGCATAACCCCAGCAACCCCGAACCACTCCAAACCCCACAGGGACGCCTTGACGGAAGACATAGAGGCACCCCCCGGGTGCTTCAAGCTTGGCGTGGAGCTGGGACACGAGCATGCAGCATCAGGGCCTCTCGGCCTCCCGGGGCTCTGTGCCCTGGGAGGCCGAGAGGCCCTGATGCTGCATGGGCTATCGGAGAGACCTCCCGTCCGGACGTGGGTTGCGTATCAGTCCGTCTGCGGGTTTCTAGATACGGACCCGGCTACTGGGTGCTCCCGTACCGGTGGCGATGACGCCCTGGTCGGTCCACTTGATGGCGCCGGTGGTGGTGTTGGCGCTGTTGGTGTAGGCGCGGACGCTGCCGTTGTCGGCGAGGACGAGGTAGTCGGCCAGGCCGTCGCCGCCGATGTCGGCGAAGCGCACCTGGCTGCCGGTCCAGGCTTCGGAGCCGGTTGCGATGGCACCGCGGTCAAGCCATCCGCCGTGGCCGTCGCCGCCTTGGTTGATGAAGGCGCGGGTGGCGCCGTTCGGTTCGACGATCAGGTAGTCCGCGCGGACGTCGCCGCCGACGTTGGCGAAGCGCACCTGGCTGCCGGTCCAGGCGTTGGAGCCGGAGGCGATGGTGCCCTGGTCGGTCCACTTGATGGCGCCGGTGGTGGTGTTGGTGGTGCTGATGAAGGCGCGGGTGGCGCCGTTGGGTTCGACGATCAGGTAGTCCGCGCGAGCGTCGCCGCCGATGCCGGCGAAGCGCACCTGGCTGCCGGTCCAGGCGTTGGAGCCGGAGGCGATATAGCCCTGGTAGTGCCATCCGCCGTGGCCGTCGCCGCCTTGGTTGATGAAGGCGCGGGTGGCGCCGTTGGGTTCAACGATCAGGTAGTCCGCGCGAGCGTCGCCGCCGATGTCGGCGAAGCGCACCTGGCTGCCGGTCCAGGCGTTGGAGCCGGAGGCGATATAGCCCTGGTCGGTCCACTTCACGCCGCCGGTGCTGTTGGCGGTGTTGGTGTAGGCGCGGACGGCGCCATTGTCGTCGACGACGAGGTAGTCGGCCCGGCCGTCGCCGTTGACGTCGACGTTGTAGTCACCCGCGGTCGCCGTCTGCCGGGGTGGCGCGGGCTTGACGTCGATCTTCTCCGTGATCCAGCCGTTGCGGGAGAGCGTCGCGATGCCGCCGAGGAACGATTCGGCCATCTTTTCGTAACCGGCGTTGTTGGGGTGAAGGCTGTCGTTGAGGTCGGCAGTGGTGAGGGTATCCATGCTGACCTGCGTGATCCGGTAGCCCTTGGCGGCCCGCTCCGCGACCACGCCGGGGATCGCCTTGTTGTACGCGGTGACACGGGCCTGCACTGCGGGTTCGGCTGCCGGCACGAGGGATGCGACCACGACCGCGGTGTCAGGGGAGGCCGCGTGGATCTGGTCGATGAGAGTGCCCAGACGCTGGGGCGCGGTACTTACCTGGTAGTCGCGGTCCATGTCGTTGGTGCCGATGTGCAGCAGTACGACATTCGGTTTCGCATCGGCCAGCCAGGTCTCGATGTTGGCCTGGAGCTGGTCGATGCGCCAGCCCGAGTGGCCCTCGTGACGGGTGCCGTCGGGATCGACACGCGACCCGACGAACCGCAGGGCGTCCGTGGTGTCAGCGAGGCGGCGCGCCAGCAGGGGCCGGTAGCCGGTGCGCGTGGTGCTCCCCACACCTAGGGTGATCGAGTCGCCCAGCGGCATCACGGCAAGCCCGGGGCGGGGCGTGGGCTTCGTGGCCGGGGCCGACGTGTTCCGTTCGGCGGGAGGCACCGGTTCCAGAGCCCCGGACGTGGCATCGTTCACCGGGACCAGTTTGAACCTCTGGGATCTCTTGCTGCTGTCGCACCCCTCTGTCCAGACGTCTCCGATGTTGCGCGGACCCAGCACCAGTTTGAGGGCGATACAGGAGTCTCCGTGCCGGAGCTGAAAATAGCCGTCCCCCGCAGAGATGAACCGATACCCGGAACCATCGGGATACCCGAGATACTGCGAAGGATGGGCGAGGTTCTGGAAGATCCAGCTGCCGTCGGGCGCCTGATGCATTTCCCAGTCGGCCCTGTCGTAGCCATGGATGATGCCGTCGTAGTCGCCGAGCGTTTCATCGTAGGCCAGCGCGGCACCGTTCTCGCTCACCAGTTCGGTGTGCAGACCGACTTCAGGCTGGACTGCCGGGCCTTGGGCGGGCCCCTGGCCCTGGAAGTTCACGGTCCTCCTGACGCTGGAGTCCGAGGCATCCGTCACTGTCAGGTCAGTACCACCGAGGAAGTTGAGGGCGTCGTCGATCCCGACGAAGGTGATCGTTTTGAAACAGGTGCTGACCACGCCGGTCGGACATGCGAAGCCCCGGCCCGCACCTGACGATACGACGCCCATCGCCGTCACTGCCTTACCGATCCCCGCGTCCTGCCCTTCGGAGAGGACGACGGGGCCGCCGCTGTCACCCCGCCGCGCCGCAATGGTGCTGCTGTCGCTCGGGGTCACTCTCTTCTTCGCCTGCCAGCCCCACCTGTAGTGGTGCGTTATTTCGCCGCCCCTACCATCGGGGCCCTTGGAGAAGTAGTCCTCGACGCGGGCGGTGATCTGGATGTTGCACACCTCGCCCGAACGGGCACCGGACTGGCAGACCCAGTTGCCCTGTCGCGGTACCTGCGCGCCGGTGACCGAAACTGCCCTCTGCGTGGTGAGCGGAGAGGCGGCGCTTCCGCCGGCCCACATGATGGGGTAGTACGTCGTCCCATTGCGCTGATCCAGCACGGCGACGTCGACGTGTCCGTACCCTGCCGACGCCCTGGGGGAAGCCCGACTTCCGAAGGGCTGGGTCACCGGCTGGCCGTCGGAGCCGACGGAGTACCTCTCGTTGCCGTAGCCGGGGGCGAAACAGTGGTCGGCGGTCAGCATTGCGTCCGCGCCCCCGTACTTGACCGCGAATGCCGTGCTGCAGACGGGGCGGACCATCTGCGCGCCGCCCAGTTCGGGGTCGTTCCCCCGGTTCAGGCTGGTCTGCACCGCCCCTCCTGCGGTGACGGCCACCGGCACGTCTATGTCGGCAGCGGCCACGGTCTGCCGCAGCTGTGCCGCCGCGGCCTCGTCCCCCGCCACCGACGCCTGCAACCCGCTCCCGTCCTGCGGCCTGATGATCTCCGCGAGCTGGACCTTGGCGGAACCGGCCAGCCGCACCACCTGGGCAGATGCCCGCGACAGGTCCTTTGCCGTATGGGAGGCCGACTTGACCACCACCGGCGCCGGGCTGCTGGCGATGGCGGCTTTGACAGCCGGTGTCAGCGCACCCCGCCAGTACAGGGTGAGATGCCTTTTCTCAGGCGCGACGATCGCACCGGCGAATCCCTGTCCGTCCTTCTGCCCCACCGAGTGTTCCAGCACATAGGCGGTCTCGTTCATCTTCACCTGCGCACGCCGCAACTGCGCCCAGGACGTGAAGGGGCCAGGAACATCGGCGTCCTTCGCCTCCTGCGTCGCGGAGGCACGTGCGGGGACAGTAGGACCCGCCGCCGTCTCCTTCCTCTGACCGGCCGGGGGCTCCTGCGCACCGGAGGCCGTCTTCACCGCCGCCTGTACGGATGGCTGCCCCGTCGGGGCGGCGGTGTTCACAGCCGACAGCGGGCTGGGGGCGGCCAGGACAACCGCGACGGCCGCTGCGGCGGTGATCCCGCCGCGTACCCGCCGCGGCACACGAACGACGGGTCTATATCTGTGTATATGTGACAACAAAGCTTCCTAGCTGGATAAGGTACTTCGCGTGCAGCCCCTGAACGGGTGATGCCGCCGGACAGCACAAAGCCTGCGGTGACTCTCGATTCCGCGTCACACCTTGGGCTGCACTGATATTATGTGCTGTTTTGGTGCAGACCCGTGCCGCTGGTCGCATAGTTGAGGGCCTGCCACACTCCTGCCCACCCAGATGCTGGCTAGATGGACGGGGGATCAGGCAGATGGCTACTCAAGCGGAACCGGGAACAGCGGCAGACCATCGAGATCTTGGGATCACCCTGACCGCCTGAACGACACAGCCCCGCTACGCCCGGTACCGGCTCAAGGCCGCACCGGAGCGCAGCCGTCGTGCGCCGACACAGCACGAGCCGCAGGCCCCGTCGCGGCCACAGGGAACCTGCTCGCGCACTCGGCGGCCGCGGCGACCACCGGGCCTCAGCAGTCGAGAGAGCACGGAGCGCCTGCGTTCTCAGGAACGGGGCGCCCCGCTTCCGCGACGCCTGGGGATACGGCCCCCTCCGCATCCTGAATCCCGTCACCGAGCGCTGGTGGTCCGCTTCCCGCCCCATCGGGCCACGGCTCTCACGCGCTTAATGACGGCTTGGCCGATTGTGAAGGAGGCCGGGCCGGTCACGGCCTGTTGAGCACGGCGTCCGGACGGCACACCCCGCAGCCCGCACACCATCGGCCAGCTCGGCACGGGCCCGCTCTACCCGCCGACCGCCATCAGCCCGACGATGGTGTCCGTCGCGGTGTTCACCGTCGACCGCCGTTCCGCCCCCGCCACCCTCCGCTCCCACTCCCGGAACATCGCGCCGTTCGCACCGTCCAGGCCCGCACGGGCCAGCCGCCGGAACTCCGGGGACGACGTACTGCCCGGCGCATCCTCGTCGGTCATCGAGGGAGGGAACCCGCCGAGCTGCCCATGGACGGCGACGCACGCCAGCTCGACCGTACGCGCCGACGTCGCCGGGTCCTCGACCATGAACCTCAGCAGCGGGTCCTGGCATGTGGTGCAGCCGTCGAACGCGGCGCCCACTACTTCCCCGAGCAGCCTGTGATCCACCGGCCGCCCGCCCGGGTCAGCAAAGCCGTCGGGGATCTCGCACCCCCCGTGCACATGCTGCGGCGGCCCCGCCGGCCTTTCCCGCCGCGGCTTGACCGGCTTGTTGCGACCCATGCCGTATCCCGTCACTCGGTTCGAGGTCCTGCAACAGATACCCCGCAGCCCTCCCGAGGACTTCGTCCTCCTGCTCCAGCAGCCGGACGCCATTGCGGGCCTGGCGCCCTCGTCGGTGTCCGCGCGCGCAGCCACTTCGGCAGCGTGATCGGGTGGACGCCGAAAACGGCGGCGATCTGTTCCAGCGTGACGCCGGGCTCACGGTTACGTGCGACCCGCACGACGTCCTCGCGGTACTCCCTCGGATACGGCTTGGGCACTGCGACATCCTCCAGGCCGCCTCTCAGCAAGCCAGGTCAGGTCTCACCTATCCATGCAGCAGTCCCCACCTCCCCACCCTGCCTGGCGACGTGCTTCAGGGCGCGGTCCAGGCGCGGCACCTGGGCGGCGAGCAGTCCGATCAGCTCGTCGCGCCAGCGTCGGACGGTGGACTCGGACACGTCGTTGCCGCCGGCCATGTCGGCCAGGCGCTGGTCGTGACGCAGTACGCCCAGGACGATCACCGCGATCCTCCCAGGCGGCAGGATCCGCCACCGGGACCGAATCCCCTTCAGTCGGCGTCTGAGGAGATCGGCGAGGTGGTTGATGGTTCGCGTGGACAGCGGCAGACGGCACTGGTAGACAGACGGGCAGGTGTCTTCGGCGCGTTCTTTAGCATTCGTCACACAATTCCAACAGCCACCGGGGGTAGCCCGGTTACGCCCGCGTCACGCTACCCCGGGCGGCTGCGTATCTGCTCAGATGTGGGTGGTGAACCTGCCGTCGGGCAGTTTGCGCAGCCAGCCGCGGTCCGTCAGTCTGACCAGCTTCCCACGCAGAGGTTCCAGCTTGCTCTTCACTCTGACGTCCACTGCCAGCATGTCGCCGACCTCCCGGGCCATGACCGGCCCAGCGGCCTGCCGCACGGCAGACAGGATGCGCTGGTATTCCGGCGGAAGCGTGTTCTCCTCCATTCCCGGCTCGCGGTGTGGGATCAGCATCACCGCCCGACCGCCCACCTGCCCGGGCGCCGACGCAGCCGAGACGCGTTCGTCGGCGAGCTCCGCACTCACCCGCTCAAGGACACGTTCGGCGACGGCCAGTTCGTCGCGCTCGATCCGCACCTCGGCCAACTGCTTGGCCAGTTGTTCTTCGAGTTCGTCCAGTTTCGCGCGGCGCATGGTGATCCGTTCGGCAGCTCGGGATCCAGCATGCACCCGATCGTAGAAGGCTGACCGGCCACAGCGGGTAAGAATCGGACGGTCAGCCCCCCTCGCGTGGCAGGGTCACGGAGAGCGGCCGCGGTTCCTACCGCCTCGCCGACACAGGGGCCCGGCTCCCCGGGACACCCGCCAACACCGGCTGGCTTCTCCCGCCTCCCCGATCCACACGGCGGGTGTTATCACTGGCCTACTCGGCCGTCGATCCGCTCGCGAAGGAGGTCGGCGTGGCCGCAGTGTCGCGCGTACTCGGCGATCTGCGCCACCAGGATCTCGCGCAGCGGCGCCTCCCCGGTCCGCGTGCCGAGGTCAGCGAAGCCGGCGATGAAACGGTCGGTCACCTCGCTCTCGGCCCGCCACTGCCGCCAGGCATCCTCCACGACCGCCGGGTCGGCGACCGCTCCGTTCCAGTCGCCGTCACGGTCTTCAGGGGTGCGGTAGATCCTGGGCGAGTCCTCTCCGGCCATCCGGCGGAAGTGCCGTTCGTCCTCGGCCATGTGCCGCACCAGCCCGAGCAGGGACATCGTGGACGGCGGTACGGAGCGCCGGGCCATCTGCTCGGCATCCAGGCCCGCACACTTCATCTCGATGGTCAGGCGGAAGTAGCGCAGACTCTCCTGCAGAGAGCCGAGCTCGTCGACCGTCTCGACTTCCGTCTCGCGCGGGTCGTCATCCGGATCGACCCACATGTCGGGGTAGATGGTGGAAGGGGTCCACCGAGTCACCGCCGCTTCGTTGTTGCGCTCGCCTGAGTCCATGCTCGCATCGTGGTGCGCATTGACTCCGTCCGCTACCGAATATCGCATCCGAGTCGGCGGTGGCCGACCAACCACGTCCCACCCCACTGCGGCGTCCAGTCCGCCAAGCCGAACACACGCGGCCCCCATGAAATTCATGAGCCGGGTGGTCACCGACAGCCGCCTCACGCCATCGAGAAACTCGGTTCGCAGGTACCAGCAAAACCTGCGGCGACAGACGATCTACACCGCAGACTACCGCCTACCACCAGCGTGAGCATCCCTACAGGCTGGCACACCAGCCTCTTGACCTGCGACTTCAAGTTGGCGGCAGCTCACGGCTACCCATCGCACACGGCCCAGGCCCGAACCGTGTGGCTGACCGCGACGGGAGATCTTCGGGACGATGCCCCGCTCACGCAGTCGGCGACGGTAGATGTCGTGGTCGTAGCCCCCGTCCGCATACAAGGAGCCTTGTCCAACCTGCTGCGCGTCGCACCCCGGTCGCCGCCAGGGCGGTGCACGACTGTTCATGAGTCTTCGGTGTCCAGCCGCTCCGCGGACTGGAGCAGGTACTTGGGCAATTTTGAGCTGGCGGCCAACACCTCGATGCCGATGAGACGGCCCTGCTCGTCGAAATCGAGGTTGATCATGGCGTCAACGTCCGCCGGAGCGCAGGGATACATGCGCGCGGACTCCGCGCGGGACTGCGGTCCGGTGAGGTACACGTACGCTGCGTCCACTGTCTCGTCGTAGGTGACTCTGACGTCTGCCACGGTGAGAGGACTCCCTTGATGTTGTTTGCCGGCGGCGCTGCTCTCTTGTCCACGGCATCAGGAACTGCACCGACCTCAGGCCGACGTGGCGAGGTGCAAGGCCAGGACGGCCTCGACGATGCCGGTGATGCGGGTGGTGCTGCAACGGAGTTTGCACAGGAGCCGCGAACTTTCAGGGTGGCATTGGTCTGCTCGCTGGCAGCTCGGATCCTGGCGCGGGAGGAGTGCACCCCGCCCGCTTCCCGGTCGGAAGCGTGCTCCAGCGGTCCCGACAAGGCACCAGGATCGTCCCGCGAGCTCCCAGATATCCCTTGTCCGCCCACGTTCGGAAGACCAGTTTGGTCGGTGCTTCGATGATCCCGTGAGTGCGTACGGCCTTGATGCCGTGGACGGCACCTGGCAGGACAGGTGAGGCCCAGAGCAGGCGTCCGAAGGCATCAGCGACGACCTGGACGTTCATGCCGTGCCACTTGTGCTTGCAGTGCAGGTGGGCCAGGACGAGCAGGGCCTGTCGGTCCGCGGTCAGGCAGCGCCATCGCGTGCCGCGTTCACGGCGCCGGGCTGTCAGCAGCTCGGACAGGTAACGCAGGGTCGGGCTGGACAGATCGATCCCCGATGGATAGAGAAGCACGTGAAGTTCCGGACAGACAGGTTGAAGCTGGTCGGCAACCCGCCTATCAGGAGCTTCAGCTTTTCCTCAACACCCCTGCGTGCCAACCCGCCTGACGAAAGGAGGGACGTCCGCATGCGGGATGTACGCGGGCGTTCCGACGGCGCGGCGAGGTGCCGTAGCTGACGCCGCGCGCCCGCCAGGGACTACGGGGCAGCCCTTACGCGGTCCTGCACGCCCCCCCCGGGATCGACCCAGTCCTCCCCCGCGCCGCCGGCCGCCGAGACCGGCGGCCTAACCCGCATCCCCGGCCCCGGCCCCGGCCAGCTGCGCTCCTGGGCCGGGACAGCCCCCGAACACCACCAGTCCGACACCAAGCCCCACCACGGCCGCACCACCAAGCAGCGCACCCCGACGACGAACTGGGCCCGCATCCAGGCTGCGCGGGGCGGCCGAGGTGATCCCGAGCGCCGACCGGCGCTCGTCACCGGCTACAAGGCCACCCGGAACCGGCCGCTCACACGCGGGCAGAAACTGTCCGACAAGGCGCTGGCCGCCGTCCGGGCCCAGACCCGTGACCTGTAACTTCACGGTGCCCTCGCAGTCTGGGATCCCTATCGAGCTCGGAACACTTCGGTCCTGAGGATGCGGCCGACGGCAGCTGCCACAGCAGGCAGCAGCAACAGAGCGGTTCCCCAGAGCGGAACGGTCAGCAGGACCGGGGCCGAGCCGATGAAGAAGAGGGCTAGCAGGACCACGCAGAGACCGTAGGACAACGCCATCCACTTCCAGAACGGCCAGTGGAGCACGCAACGCCAGTACGGAGTGAACGTCATCAGCCCGCCGAAGAGGGCGATTGCCGCTACCGCGCCCGGGACCACCTCCACCGTGGCGGACCGGCCGATGACGTGGTGCCCCAGCAGTAGTGCCGCGCCACCCGCGTAGGTGTGGCGGACGAGTTCGCGCAGCGCGCGACGCGGTGGGCGGGAGCGGTGCTCGTCGGCCCAGGTGCTTGCGAAGGCTGTCACATCTTTCCCCACCACCAGAGTCGGCAACTTGCCTGCGCGTGCCGCGTCGTCGAGGTGATCGCGCAACTCGGCGAGCATGTCCTCGACTTCCGGCTCGGGTATGTCGTTGAACATCCACTCGGTGCGGCAACGATCAAGAACCTGATCAGTCGTCACTAATTTCCCCCTGTCGTTTCGGATCCCGCCGACAGCGTCCTGTCGACGGCCCTTGTGAAGCTTGTCCAGGCTGCGCGGCCTGCGGCCAGTTCGGCGTGCCCGGCCTCGGTCAGCCGGTAGTACTTGCGTGGCGGGCCGCCCGTGGCGGAGGGCGCGCGATAGGTGTCGGCCAGGCCCGCCTTCTCCATGCGAGCCAGCAGC
This sequence comes from Streptomyces sp. WZ.A104, assembly GCF_002382885.1. GTDB lineage: Bacteria > Actinomycetota > Actinomycetes > Streptomycetales > Streptomycetaceae > Streptomyces. Next base: position 152,841 of record NZ_NWVL01000005.1, on the reverse strand, counting down.
GGGTAGATACTGCCTTCGCTCACCAGTTCCAGTCCGCTGTCACCGAGGGCCTCGACGATCTCGTAGCCGTAGCGCGGGCGCTCGGCGATGAGTGCCAGCAGGCACAGGTCGAGGACTCCGCGCAGCAGCTGGCTTCGCCGCTGGTCTCCTGTTCCGGACAGCCCAACTCCCATGCGATGCAAGATAGCGCAGAGGTACCTTGCACCGCAAGGTAGTGGGTAGGTCTCGGGCGCAGGCGATTCTGAAGCCCCCTCTGAGCTGGGCGGCTTGACACTGGGACGGATGGCCCCGGAGAAGGGGGTCGCCGGCAGTGAGCAAGAAGAGCAACCCCGCTGGCCGCCGTCCGAGCCCCGGTCGAGCATGGGTTCGCCCACCTCACGAACTGGCGCGCCCTCGGCGAAGTACGCACCGACCCGAGTTGGCAACCGCCCGCTGTGCCGTCAGCCGAGGCCGAGACCGTCAGAGCAGCGACTGGAGCCAGCCCGGGGACCCCGCTCCGGCAGTACGGCCAAGGCCTGTGGCGATTCCGCCGATGAAGCCGAGAACGATGACCCGCGGCGGAGGCGGGAGGTCTTCGCTGGGGGCTTCGGGAGCCGTCTGGGTCATGCTGCAAGCTTGAAGCGGCGGAAGGTGATGCGCGGCATGCAGCAGTTGCCAACGGCCCGCGACGCGTTGCCAATTCGCGCACAACAACCTGACCGGTCCCAGCGGTGACCGACACTGGGTCAGCGACGACCAGTAGACGTCGAAGTGGGGCGGGCGCGGCGCTCGGCCCGCTCCATCCTGATGCGGTCCCGGAGCGCCGGGAACTCGCCCTCGCCCTGCGCGGGTCGTTCCAGAGGATCGATATGCTCCTGCGGACGTACGCGAACAAGGAAGCGCGCGCCGCCAGCTACGTAAGCCGCGCGTTCAGTGGCGAGCTGCCCGCGCCGGAGGACTTCGTGAAGAACCTCCTCCACGACGCGGGCGACGCCGTTTCGCAGGGACAAGGAGAGCCGCATGGATCCGGTGAGCCGCATCCGGCTCCTCGAACGCACCAGGCGGGAACTGTAGGAGGGCCTGCGCGAGCTGGCGGACAGCCGAGCCACAGCTGCGACCGCACCTCTCCTACCTTGAGCAGTTGGGACGGGAGCCTGAGGGCCAGTGGCTGCTGGTCGTGCCGCAACGTCCTGGTGACAGACCCACCGCATCGGTTCTCGGCTTTGAGCCGCTGCCCCTCTTCCGCCGAGCGCGCCGGGCCGACCGAGGGCGAGGCTTCGGCAGGATCACGGACCCTGCTCACAAGGCCGCGGTCGAGGCCGCGGTGGGCCGGGCAGACGCTGCCCAGTGCCTCCTGGGGACGGTGCGGGAGCAGGGCAGGAAACAGTCCCAGTCCCAAGCCCACCAGTCGCTGTGCATCGCCATGTCCCGCCGCGGTCCGGACACAGGCGCGATGTAAGCCAGCCCGTCAGCCCTCCCTCAGAACACAGCTCAACGCACCCGACCCCACGCGGTTGCGGTCCCGCACCACGGCCACGCAGATTCTTTCCGCACCCCAGGGGTGACAAGGGACCACCAGCCGCACGACAGGCCCTGCCCGTACACCTGCGCAAGGGCGGCCCTCCCGGCTCCAAAGCGCCCAGACCCACCCTCACGTGGTCACAGGTCCAGGACCGCCCACACCCGGCGGCCGCCCACCGCCACGTCCGACCCGCACGACACGGCGCCCAAGCGGGTCAGTCTCGGCAGGAGCGCGGCATCCGTGGCCGCTGCGCACGGTCGGTGCGACAGGGCGACGATCAGCGCCCGGCGGTCCTGGTCGGCCAGGTGTACCGAGATGCGGCGGCCGCCGTCAGCGACCGCAGTGCGCACCAGGAGCTCCGTCAGGTCGGTGACGGCCCGGTCGGATTCGCCGTAGCCCCACTCGTTCAACCGGGCCAGTACATCCCTGGAGGCCTTCCTCGGTGCCCATGGGGCCGCCTCCAGAGACCAGTTCGCCGACCTGCGGTTCCGTACCTGTATCCGCGCCGAATCCGTGAGCAATGCCTCCGGGCGCGGGGGCTGCACCGGGCGTTTGGGAGGAGGCGGAGACCTCGGAGGGAAATCCGGGGTGTGCTCGACGGTCATGCGGGCTCCCAGGAATGACATGGGATGGACATCCAGGGTGGAGTGGCGCGCTCGCAACGGAGTTGATGCGCGGCACACTTGCGGCTGAGACCGCCGCTCGTCCGGTACTTCTCCTGCTCCAGGTCGTTGGAATCGGTATGTACCCCCAGTCCGGCTCGGGTACCCCTGCCCTCCGGGTCCTCCCACCTGACCCGGTGACGTCCACCAGCATTTTGCTGTGCGGAAACGGATCATGACATAGCGTCATGGGTTGGGGTGGGGGCACGGACACCGACCCCGGGGCCCCGGGCCCCGGGAGCAGCAGCCGACCGGACCCCCGGGCCGCTGCGCGCCCGGCCGGGCCTGCCCCCTGCACAGTCAAGGCGCGTATCAGGAACAGCCAGAAAGGCGTCACGGCGTGGAAAACACCGTAACGAGTGAGTTGGACGAGCGACTGCCGGGCCGCAAGTGGACCGTGCGCCTGGACCCGGCCGGCGGGGGCAGTCCCGCCGTGCGCGTCTCGTGCAGCCGACCGGTCTGCGCCACCCAGCAGCTTCCCTCCGCCGCCGCGGGCCGTGCGGCTGCCGTCGCGCATCTCAAGGCCCACCTGCAAGCCGCACCGGGACCTCGGCCGGAAGCCCACTGCGCATGCAAGGCCGAGGACTGCCGCCTGCACACCCCGCCTGCCGGGCCCCGACGTGCCGCACCCTGGCGGTGCGGAGGGCCGGTCGTTCTCGCCGTCATCACCGACCGGCAGAGCCGCTGGTGGCAGATCCTGGAGTGCTGTGCGCGCTGCGCGGCCGCCCATCCCGCCGCGAAGGTCGTCGCCACCGCCACGGCCGCCGCTGGACCTGGACGCACCACCGGCACCCGCACGGGTCCCGGCCGCGCGGCCGACTCGGCTGTGACCGCACCGCGGTTCTCCGACCATTCCCCGCCCCCCGCCGACCTGCCGCACGGTGTTCCCGCTCCGCGCTCCGCACCGCCGCGGCGTCGCCCCCGGTACGGGAAGATCGCGCAGCGGATCGTCCCGCACGATCTGCACCCCGTCGCCCTGCGCGACGAGCTCATCGAGCTGGGCGATCTCTTCCGTGCCTATCAGCAGCGCACGGAACCCGATCTGGCGGTCCTCGCCGACCTCCACTCCCGCAAGGCGAAGGCGTTCACCATCTGGGCGGACGTCACGGGCGACACCCGGCTGCGGCTGGATGCCCGGCGTGCCGAGCAGGCCGCCGAGGCCGCTCTCCTCCAGCACCGGTTCCGCACCGGCCACGGCGGCGACGGTGAGGAGCCGGCGGTGAAGCGGCTGCTGACCGGGACCGCCCAGCAGCATGCCCGAAGCATCCTCGACCACGTGGCCGCGCACTCGCCCCTCCCCGGAGCCCAAGCACGCCTGATGGTGGTGATGCTGACCCTGCGCACGGTACTCACCGGCACCGGCAACCTAGTCGGCCAGGACGTCACGTCCCTGCCCCTGGAGAAGCCGGAGAACCTGATCGCGCAGCTCGTCGACTGCGGTTGGCTGCGGATCCCCGGCACGCCGGAGGATGTACTCGTCTCCCGGCCGGAGTGCCCCACCCAGATCGCCATCCCCTCCCTGATGCCCGGCGACGATGGCGAGGGCCTCTTCACGTTCGGCAGGAAGACCCGCCCCAAGATCAGCGGGTGGGCTCAGAAAGTCGTCGGCGACAAGAAACTCCGTAAACGCAAGACCAGTGCCGAGACCCGTCTGCTCGCGCTGGCGCTGGCCACCCGGACCACCACCGACGGGCAACTCGGGTCCGACGGGCAAGGTCTCGTCCTGGAGGACCTGGCTTCCTGGTGTGCTGTCGCCCCCGATGAACTGGAAGCCTTGGTTGAGCAGTTGACCAATGCACAATGGCTGACCGACGCCGAAGTCACCGACACCTGTCTCACCGGGCAGCTGGCCGAGCGGGTGCTTCCTCTCAGCTGTCCGCTGGCCCTGTCCCAGAACCCGGCGGAGTAGCCCGCCCGGCCGCCCGTGCTTGATCAGCCCGCTCCGGTATCGGTGACCTGCGTGGTTCCCGTACGGGTGGTTCCGCGAGGGTGCGGAGCAGGAGCCAGCTCAGGGCGGGCACGGCGATCAAGGGGGTCAGGGCGGTTTGCAGCGAGGTCGCGTCGGCCAGGCGTCCGATCAGCGGGCTGAACAGACCGCCGATGCTGATGGTCAGGCCTAGGGTGATGCCGCTTGCCGTGCCGACGCGGCTGGGCAGGTAGTCCTGAGCCAGGGTCACTTGGAGCGAGAAGGGGATGTAGAGGGCTGCTGAGGTCAAGGCGACGAACGCGTAGAGCGCGGGGCCCGGTGTGAGGACGAGGCCGGCCACGGCGGCCACGGCCAGCAGCGAGGACCGGCGCGCCACGGTGACGCGGTCCCAGCGCTCGGCGAGATTGCCGCCCAGGACGGTGCCGACAGCGCCACCGAGGTAGAGCACGACCAGGGCCGCGGCGCCTGCCGCCGTGCCTCCGCCCGTGCGCTCGCGTACGTAGAACGAGATGAAGGTGCTCAGGCCGATGAAGATGACGGACCGGCAGACCACCGCCAGGGCCAGCTTCACGAAGGAAGACAGGTCGTCGGAGACTGCGGGTGCCTCCGTGGCCGTTGTGGAAGAGGGGGAGCTTCCGCGCTCCAGGGCGCGCAGTACGGGCAGGGTGAGCACGCTGCCGACCAGGGCCGGGATCACCAGCAGTGGGGTGAGCTGGAGACCGCCCGTACCGACGACCACGGCCACGAGGACCGGGGCGAAGGCGAAGCCGAGGTTGCCGCCCAGAGAGAACCAGCCCATCGCCGTGTGGCTGCCTCCGGCCGCGAGGCGGGCGACCCGGGCGGACTCGGGATGGTAGGCGGCGACGCCCACCCCTCCGACGGCGACGAACAGCAGGGTCAGCGTGTAGGAGCCACTGAGCCCGCTGAGGGCGACTCCCAGGCCTCCCACGACGGTGCTCACCGGCAGGAGCCAGGGCATCGCCCTACGGTCCGTCACTGCTCCGAACAGGGGCTGCGCCACGGAGGACAGCAGCGACGCGGCGAGCACGATCCCGGAGACCGCGGCATAGGTGTAGGCGCGTTCGGCGACGAAGTGGGGGACGAGCGCGGCCACCGCCCCCTGGTAGACATCGACACAGGCATGTCCGACGGACAGCAGGATGATTGATCTGTTCTTCGCCATGGGGTCATCGTCACCGTCCACCGGGTGGCGAACTTCCGATATGAAGACAAGACATGACTGAGATCCGCCATGAGCCGGTAGCGCCGACCCGCACGCAGTGGTTGCTCCCGGGAACGGGCATCCACGCCCACCACCACGACGACCACCAGATCGTCTACGCCGCACGTGGCGGAGACTCCACACCGGCAACCTGCTGACCGCCGACGGCCGCCTCAGCGCGGTCATCGACTTCGGCGAACTCGGCGTCGGCGACCCGTCCCGTGACCTGATGATCGCCTTCACCCTGCTGTCTGCCGACAGCCGCGGCGTCTTCCGTACGGCACTGGGCGTGGACGACGCGACCTGGCTGCGAGGCCGGGGCTGGGCCCTGGCCACCGGCCTGAACGCGTACACGACGTACGCCGCTTCCAACCGCCGCGTAGCCGAGCAGACGACCCGCCAGATCACCGCCGCACTCGACGGCTGAAGCGCGCTGTGATCGGCCTCGAAGGCGCCGACACATTGACCGTTCCGTCCCACGCCGAGGATTCCCGGCTCATCGGGGCCGGTAGGTGCCCGGAGTGTGACCGTAGGCACGACGGAAGACATCGATGAACGCGCTGGCGGACGACCAGCCGCACCGGTGCGCCACCGCGGTTACCGGGGTGTCCTCGGCCAGCAGGACCAGGGCCTTGTACAGGCGCAGTTGAGTGCGCCACTGGGGGGAACGTCATGCCCAGGTCCGAGGTGAAGAGCCGCGACAGCGTGCGGGCACTCGCGCCCGTATCCCTGCCCAGGGCATCCAGGGTGCGCTGGTCCGCGGGATCGGCGCACAGGATGTCGCAGACCCGGCGGAGGCGGGCGTCGGTCGGGGCCGGAAGATGGACCGGCTGCTGCGGTGAGGCCGCCAGCTGGTCGAGCAGTACGGCCCGCAGGCGCCGGCGTTCCGGCCTGCCGTCGTCGGGAGCGCCGGAACAGGCGAGGACCAGCTCCCGCAGCAGTGGCCCCACGGTCAGTACGGACGGAGCGTCCAGCCCCAGAGGGTTGTCCGCCACGGGCAGACCGACCAGACACAGTTCGAGCGACCCGTGGGCACGGTGTGCGTGGACGGTACCGGCCGGTATCCAGATGGCCCGGTTCGCCGGTGCCACCCAGGTGCCGAGATCGGTGATGACGGCCACCACGCCGTGGTTCCAGACCGCCGCGCGGTCCCAGGGCGGGGCGTTCCGTGCCGCGTGCCACAGGTCGGTCATCGCCTCCGCGTCGAACGTGTCCGCCGTCCTGGCGATGGCGGCACGGGTCGCGCGGTCGCGGGCGGCCAGCGGTTCCGCCGTCAGGTCGTCGCGGGCGCCCACGGCCCTGGCCGTTTCGGGCTCGAAGTGCTGGAGGGCGGTGAGGAATTCGGCCAGCCGGGCGGCGGTCGGGGTGGATTCGGCCAGTGTGTCCACGCTCGCCACTTCGCCGTCCAGCCAGCGGGTCACCGCCCACGGTCAGGGGTAGCCGAGGGCGGGCACGCCGACCTTCACCGGCACGGGGACGGCGAGCGGCAGGTGCGGCGCGAGTCGGGGCAGCCATTCGGCCTCCTTCCTCGCCTGCCCGATGGCGTCGGGGGGGGCGGGGTAGCCGTACGGACAGTTCCTCGCCCAGACGGTAGATCACGTGGTCCGAGCCGGCCGGGTCCAGCAGTGTCAGGGGCAGTTCGCTCCACTGCGGAAACTGCGTGGCGATCAGGCGCCCGACGAGTGCGGCGTCGACAGGAGTCCGGGCGTCGGCCCCGAGCCCGGCATCGCCGTCAAGCCCGGCCGGTCCGGGCCGTACGGCTTGCTCGTTCACTTCTGGGCTCTCCGTCGCCACGTGCGTCTCCCCTGGTCGGCCGCCGCTCCCCCGGTGGGAAGTGCGGGGGCTGGATATCGGTGAGGTCGAGTACATCGCCCATGAGGGCTGCGCACCCCAACGGCATTGGCTGGGGCCCGAGGGGCCATGTTGGTCGTCGACTGGACAACCAGGGGCGGCTTGCTGCCTTCCTCGGAGCTGCTTCACATCAAACAGGACCGCTTCTTCAACCACTGCGCCAACCCCTCGGGCCCCTTCGACGCCGAGCCGGTGACCAAGCCGGTGCTGTGACTGCCGCTGACCCGAGCCGCCGACCGTCCCTCAGGGGCGGCAGCGTGCGGCCGCCGTCCCTCGCGCCGTGGTCGTTCTCGCACAACCGCCATGCCCCGCGTTCGCGGCAGGTCAGCCGATGCGCTGCCGTCGGCAGGAGACCACAACCAGGAAGGGCCACAGCGCCTGGACGAACGTCACCACCCGCTCGGCGACACCGGGCGCCCGTCCGACCTGCAGTTCCGCCAGGAACCACAGCGCGGTTGCCCCCATGAAGGCGCTGGCGGCGAGCGACACATCCCACCTCAGGCCCCACGGCGCCGACGGCGTGCCCCGGACGGCGGCCAGGGGAGGCCATACCGCCAGAAGGACGAGGCCCACCGTCGCCACGGCCCCGTGCTCAAGGGCTCCGCCGCTGCTCGGTGCGGGCACCAGGGTCAGGGCCAGTGCGGACAGCCCGCCGCCGGCCAGGGCCACACGCCCGGCGAGCGCCGCCGGGCGGAGCGCGTGCGCCGTGAGCACGTAACAGGAGCCCAGCACCACCAGCATCCCTGTCATCAGCCAGTAGCTGGTGGCGCCATACGCTGCCAGCACGCTGAGGGTCTCTCGCGCCGGGTCGTACTCCGGGGCTTGGCGCGCTTGCGCGATCGCCCAGGAACCGACCAGGAGCACAGGGGCACACCCGGAGGAGAGAAGGGCCCACCAGGGAGCAAGTCGCATTGAAACAGCATAAATGGGTAGGCCTTGCGTGGCCTCGACCCTCGACCCAGGGCTCTGGGCTCTGGGCCCTCGCAGGTCAGTCAGTCGCCCTGGGGGTCGGCGCGCCGGACGGGCACCATCGTCCCCACCGCGCCCTGTACGAGGTGGTCGAGGATCAGCCGGTTGACGAGGGCGGGCTTGCCCAGCGGGACCAGGTGGGAGGCACCCGGGACGACGGCCGGTTGCGCGCCCGGGATCACCCGGTACAGCGCGGTCGTGTGCTCCGGCGTCATCAGGTCGTCGTCCGCCACACGGGCACAGGATGCGTCCCCCCGCACCGGAACAGGCCCGCGGGGACGGACGCCTTAGGCCAACGGCGTTGGCGTCGCTCAAGTTCACGCCGTTCCTGGACGAATCCCAGGGCAGCGCTCTCCGACGAGATCTGACAGAAACCGATGAAAGGTGTACCTGCCATGCGCGTGCTGCTTGTCGGCGTGGGCGGCGTGGGCACCGCGATCACCAGGATCACCGCCCGCCGCTCGTTCTTCGACCACATGATCGTCACGGACTACGATCTCTCCCGCGCCGAGGCCGCGGTGGACGCCCTCGGCGGGGAGGAGACCCGGTTCAGTGCCCTGCGCGTCGACGCCTCGGACCGGGCGGTGGTGACCGCGCTCCTCACCGAGCACCGGTGCGGCATCCTCGTGAACGTCACCGTTCCCCGGTTCGTGATGCCGCTGTTCGAGGCGGCGCCTGGCGCCGGTGTGGACTATCTGGACCTGGCCATGCCCCTGTCCGCCCCGCATCCGGAGCGGCCGTACGAGGAGTGCGGGGTCAAGCTGGGTGACGGGCAGTTCGCGCGGGCCGCCGCCTGGGAGGAGGCGGGGCGTCTCGCGCTCGTCGGCATGGGCGTCGAGCCGGCTCCCTCCGATGCCTTCGCCCGTTACGCCGCGGACGCGCTGTTCGGCGAGATCGAGGAGATCGGCGTCCGTGACGGCGCCGATCTCACGGTGGACGGTTACGACTTCGCCCCTTCGTCCTCGACCTGGACGACCATCAGGGAGTGTCTGAACCCGCCGGTGATCTGGGAGAAGGACCGGGGCTGGTTCACCACGGCGCCCTTCAGCGAACCGAAGGTCTTCGACCTCCCCGCAGGTATCGGGCCGGTCGAATGCGTCAACGTCGAGCACAAGGAGGTGCTGCTGATCTCGCGCTGGGTGAAACGCCCGGCCCGCGGACCGTCGGCCTCGACCGCACGGACAAGGTGTCGGTCGCCGGTGGTGAAGTGTCGCCACGTGGTGTGGTCACGGCGTGTCTTCCCGGCCCGGCCACACTCGGCGACCGTATACGCGGCAGGACCTGCGCCGGAACCTGGGTCAGGGGCACGAGGAACGGTGAGCCCCGGGAGGTGTACCTCTACCACATCGTCGACAACCAGTGGTCGATGCGCGAGTACGGCTCCCAGGCGGTGGTCTGGCAGACGGCCATCAATCCCGTCGTCGCGCTGTAGCTGGTGGCGGACGGGATCTGGAACGGTACGGGCGTCCTGGGCGCCGAGGCCATGCCTCCGGGCCCCTTCCTCGACCTGCTCGTCGCATACGGGGCACCCTGGGCTGTACGCGAGCAGTGATCGCGCCTGGCTGAAGAAGGGCGAAAGAAAAGCGGAAAAGGTGGGGCCGCCATGTCGAGAACCCGTGCCCGGCTCCGTCCCCGTAGTGAACGCGACCACCGTGGTCGCCCGCACCGAGGAGAAGAACCATGGCAAAGTACCTGCTGCTCAAGCACTACCGAGGGGCTCCCGCCGCGGTCAATGACGTACCCATGGATCAGTGGACACCGCAGGAGATCTCCGCTCATGTGCAGTACATGAACGACTTCGCGGCCCGGCTGGAGAAGACCGGGGAGTACGTCGACGGTCAGGCGCTCGCCCCCGAGGGCGCGTGGGTCCGGTACGACGGTGAGGGGCGGCCGCCGGTCACCGACGGGCCGTTCGCCGAGACCAAGGACCTGATCGCCGGGTGGATGATCATCGACGTCGACCGCTACGAGCGGGCCGTCGAGCTGGCCGGGGAGCTGTCCGCCGCCCCGGGCGCGGGCGGGAAGCCGATCCACGAGTGGCTGGAGGTGCGTCCGTTCCTGACCGCGCCGCCCACCATCACGGAGTGACGTCCTCGATGGACGAGCTGCTGCTCCGGAGTCTCACCCCGGACGTGCTCGGAATCCTCGTCCGCCGCGGAGCCGACTTCGCGGCGGCCGAGGACGCCGTGCAGGACGCGCTGGTCGAGGCGGTCCGTGTCTGGCCCGCCGACCCGCCGAGGGACCCGAAGGGGTGGCTGGTCACCGTGGCCTGGCGACGGTTCCTCGACGCGACGCGGGCGGATGCGGCCCGCCGCCGGCGTGAGGAACGCGTCGACGAGGAGCCCTCGCCCGGCCCGGCGCCCTCCGTGGACGACACGCTTCACCTCTACTTCTTGTGCGCCCACCCGTCGCTGACCCCTTCCTCGGCGGTCGCGCTCACACTGCGCGCCGTCGGCGGGCTGACCACCCGCCAGATCGCCCGGGCCTACCTGGTGCCCGAGGCGACCATGGCGCAGCGGATCAGCCGGGCCAAGCGCACCGTCTCCGACGTACGGTTCGACCGTCCCGGGGATGTCGCCACCGTGCTGCGCGTCCTCTATCTGGTCTTCAACGAGGGCTACTCCGGCGACGTCGACCTCGCCGCGGAGGCCATCCGGCTCACTCGCCACCTCGCGGCGGCGATCGACCACCCCGAGGTGGCGGGGCTGCTCGCCCTCATGCTGCTCCACCACGCCCGGCGCGCCGCCCGGACCGCGCCCGACGGGGGTCTGGTGCCGCTCGCCGAGCAGGACCGGAGCCGGTGGGACACCTCGGCGATCGCCGAGGGCGTCGCGATCCTCCAGGCGGCCCTCGCCCGTGACCGGCTGGGTGAGTACCAGGCGCAGGCCGCCGTCGCGGCGCTGCACGCCGACGCACCGACCGCGGCGGAGACCGACTGGGTGCAGATCGTCGAGTGGTACGACGAACTCGTGGAGCTCACCGACAGCCCGGTCGTCCGGCTGAACCGGGCGGTGGCCGTGGGTGAGGCCGACGGTCCGCGGGCCGGGCTGGCCGAACTCGCTGAGCTGGACGACTCGTTGCCGCGCCACACGGCGGTGGCGGCGTATCTCCACGAACGCGACGGCGACCCGGCGACGGCAGCCCGGCTCTACGCCGAGGCGGCCCGCGAGGCCCCCAACCTCGCCGAGCGCGACCACCTGACCCGCCAGGCCGCCCGTCTCAACTCCCGTTTTCCTACGAAGCGGCCTTCCCCAGGTCCTCCGCTGGCGAGCTGATTGTCGCCGGAATGCGTGGGGTCGGACTGCGCGGGCCTGGGAATCTCCAGAAGGAGCCGCCCGGCCGCGTTGAGTCCGAGCCGGACGGGCCACGGCCTCGGGCGTTCACGCCGGCGGTGTGACCACCAGGCTCCATCTCGCGGTCGAGCAGTGCCAGGGGCCCATGCCGATCGTGATCCCGGCCGGACAGCTCGGGAATTCTCCGCAGTTCGAACGCGTCCTGGAACGCGCCCTGGATCGCATCCGGGTGCCCCGACAAGCGCTGGGGCGGCCGCGCGAACGGCTCGACAAGGCGCGTGCGTGCTGACACGGCGTACGGCTCCTGGAAGAACCGCGCCTACCTGCTCAGGCGCGGGATCTGCTGCACGATCCCGGAGAAGAAGGACCAGATCCGCAAGCACCCGAAGCGCGGCTCAAGCCGCGGCCCGCCACGGAAGCTCGACAGGGACGACTACCGCGCGCCACACAGTCGAGTGCGGCATCAATCGCCTCAAGCGGCACCGGGCCAAAGCCACCCGCTACAACAGACTCGCCGTCCACGACGAGGCCACCGTCCTCGTCGCAGCCATCAATGAGCTGCTGCGACTCTTGCGTCTGTCGGCTGCGTCACGGCTCGTACAGGGGGAGGAAGTGGATGACCGCTTCCTCGTACGGGTGGGCATCGCGGACCGCTTGCTGGACGGCGCGGGCTTGCTCCGCATCACAGACGGATTCGATCCTGCATTCCTCACCGTGCTGCACGACGCCCTCCTCGCCCTCATACGGCTGCGAGCCGGGCAACGGCAGCCAGTTGCCGGTCACCCTCCACACACTGGAGCACCGTGCGTACTCACCGACCCGGCCCGCCCCAGCCGCATGGAGAGCATCGATCACTACATCTGCATGACTCTCCGGAACGGATATCTCAATCTTCAGACGCACCATGACCAGACCCTAGCAACCCGCCTACCAGCACTTTCACGACAGGCCGTAGTTCTCTGAGTCAGGAGTTCTGTTCAGATGCGAGGCGAGGCCTTCGAGGATCTCGTCCGCGGTCTTGGTCCAGATGCAGGGCCTGAGGTCGGTGTTCCAGGCTGTGATCCAGGTACGGATGTCCTTCTCCAGGGCCTGGGCGGTCTTGTGGGTGCCTCGTCGTATCTGTTTGTTCGTCAGCTCGGCGAACTCTCGCTCCACCAGGTTGAGCCAGGACGATCCAGTCGGGGTGAAGCCAGACGGAACCGCAGGTGAGCCAGTAGCCAGATCTTGATCGCCGGGCAGGTAGCTGCCACGTCCGTGGCACAGGGCGAGCGCGTCCAGGACGACCGCGGTCTCCAGGAGCTGGAGACCGCGCCGGCTGAGGCGGCCGACCCGTCCATCCTCAGTGGCCCGCGCTGGGGCGCCTGGCCGGTCCACCCGCGCTACGACAGCTTCACCCTGCGGGCACCGCTACGACGAGCACGGCGAACTGGTTCCGGCGATCCGAGCCCCCGACGGCAGGTTCATACCGGGCTGGCGAGAGCCTGCCTTCCGGAGGCCCGAGTAACTCGAACTGCCCGACTTCCTGGAGCCGCACTGGTGGGGGTTACCCCCTCGGAGTTGGGGGGTCAACTGTAGTGAGAGGGGCGGCCGTTCCGCCTAGCGTCTGAGGGGTGAGAAAAACACGGCTGGTGCCCCCGACCGCAACGCCCCACACCCACCGCCCCGAGGAGACTTCGTGATGACCGCCGCCTCGGCCCTGCGCCGCGCGTCGGCGGTGGGCCTCGCCCTCGCCGTCTGCCTCGGGGCCGCCCCCGCCACGGCCACTGCGGTCCCCAGCAAGCCGAAGTACGCCTCCGGCCTCCACCGCTACTACAACCAGCCACTGAGCTGGGGCAGCTGCGCCGATGGCCCGGACGACACCGTGGGCCGTGGTCTGGACGCGGCCGACGTGCAGTGCACGGACGTCACCGTACCGCTCGACTACACCGCCCCCCGGGGACGTACGCTCACCGTCGCGATATCCCGGCTCAAAGCCACCGACACCCGCCACCGCATCGGTTCCATCCTGCTCAACAACGGCGGTCCCGGCGGCACCGCCTTCGAATCCCCGCCGGAGTTCCACGCCTGGATGAAGAAGACGGGACGGCGGTACGACATCGTCGGTTTCGACCCGCGCTTCGTCGGCCGCAGCACCCCGCTGGACTGCGGCTGGCCCGTCGGCACCACTCTCTCCTCGGCCGGTCTCGACCGGACGGCCTTCGAGCGCCAGGTCGTGCTCCAAAAGGACCTGGCCGCCAAGTGCCGTGCCACCGACGCCGCTGTGCTGCCGCACGTCAGCACCCGCAACACGGCCCGCGACATGGACGTCGTCCGCGGGGCGCTCGGCGAGCGGAAGATCTCCTACTTCGGCTACTCGTACGGCACCTACCTGGGCACCGTCTACACCCAGATGTTCCCGGGCCGCACCGACCGCATGGTCCTGGACGGCGCCATCGATCCGCGCAAGTTCGGCCCCCGGTTGCTGCGGGAGGCCGTCGGAGAGAACGAGCAGGCGCTTGCCGACTGGGCCGCATGGGCCGCCGTCCGCAATGACACCTACGGCCTCGGCCGTACCCGCGGCCAGGTCCTCGCCACGATCGACCGCCTCATAGAGCAATCCGCGAGCCGCCCGATCACCGTTGGCACGGGTCCGGACACCTTCCACCTCGACGACAGCCTGGTCCCGTTCGTGCTCGTCGCCGGGATCGACAGCGACACCGACGCGTCCCGGGCGACCCTCGGTGAGCAGGTGTCCGTACTGAACCGGGCGGCGGCAGGGCTGCCAACCCGACTGTCGCCGCAGTTCGCGGGGATCCTCCGCCTGGTGACGACCGGCGAGCAGTCGCACCACGGCAGCGTGCAGTCCGCGGTCATCTGCGGGGACGTAGCCGCCCCGCGCGACCCCGAGGTCTACTGGCGCGACATCGAGCGGAGCCGTGCCGCGCACCCGCGCCTCGGTCCGCTGGTGAACAACATCAGTCCGTGCGCCTTCTGGGACCGGCCCCGCGAGAAGCCCACCAAGGTGAAACGCGACGCCAAGGTGCTGATCGTGTCCGCCACCGGAGACCCGCGCACCACGCACACCGGGGCCGTCGCCCTGCACGGCCTGCTGCCCAGCTCCAAGCTACTCACCCTCAAGGGCGCCAACCGGCACGCGGTCTACGGCCTCTACGAGAACGCCTGCGTCGACAACCAGGTCAACCGGTACCTGGCCACCGGCAAGCTGCCCGCCACCGACAAGACCTGCCCCCAACAGGACGGCAGGCGGGAGCGGACCAGTGACTCGGCCAGCGGTTCCCAGCCATGACCGTGGCTCGTCGGCGCCTTGTGCCTCGAAGGCGTCGGCGACTCGGTCGATGTCGCCATCGAAGAGACAAAGGCAGTGAGGCGGGTCGGAGTCGCCGCCTTCGCCCAAGTGGATTGGGGCTAGGGCTGTTGCGTCGGTCATGTGGCGATGCTCTCGACACCCGCAGCATCCAGCTCCAGGAAAGGCGGCCTAACGAGCTCGTGCACGGTAGGCAGGAAGGCGTCGAGGACGGTGGCGGGACCGAGTGTTCACCTCTGACGTGTCGACGTCAGGTCGGTCTGCTGATGGGACAGCAGGCCGGGCGTGGCTTGGACGGTGTCGCTCACGGCTCGCGGCAGCCGAGGCGGCGGGCACAGCCCGCCGGTTCCTCAGATGGGCGATGCCGTGCTCGACCCGGATACGACGTGAGGAGTGTTCCATGCGCTGGCGTTCGTGCACCGCCTCGTACCAGTCCAGGGCGTTCTTCTTGAACTTGCGGTGCGGTGGTGCCACCGCCCGGTCGCTGGTCTGCGCGCCCAGGCCCTGGTAGCTGGCATCGGCGAGATTCTCCACACTGCAGGCCCGTCGGCCAAGAGCTGGACCAGCCCCAATTGGCGGGCGTGGATGATGTCCGCGCAGCTTGCGGGACCTGTCGGGCTGCACCACAGCATGCGGCCTTCGCCGTCCGCGACCACCATGGACTTGAAAGCGTTCTGCTTGTTCTTGCCGGAGATGCACTTGTCGCGGTCCTTGCGTCCGGCGGCAGGCCGACGGACCCGGATCTCGGTGCCGTCGATGACTCCGGTCGCCCCGCTGGCGCCTAAGCGATCGACGAGGTCGGCCTGAGTTCGCAGCCGCGCGCCGGGGCTGACGGTGCAGCCTCGCCCGGCGAGTAGGGGCCGCACCTCGCCGACGGCGGGGAGGATCGTGGAGCGGTGGACGCCGAACCAGCAGGCCAGCACGTCGCGGGTGCCCCCGTGACGGAGGTGGACGAACGTGGCCGGCAGCCGGTCAACAAAGACCAGCCGGTCCTTCGCGTCGGCGCCCACAGCGCGCTTCCGCGGCAGGGCGGTGGGCCGGGCCTGGTGACGCTCCTGCCACAACAGGACGACCTCTTGGACGAGTTCAGCGATCACTCCCACGGCCAGACCTTTGACCCGCCGATTGCTGATGACACCGCACGTGTTGATTCCCCGCCACCCGGCCATGATCAACCATCCGGGCTCGACGCCCCGCTGCCTACCGTGCACAGGCTCGCTGCCCACGAGACCCGCAACCAGTACTCCTACCAGGACCGCACCACGCACCGGCCCTTCACAGGCGTCAAGTGGACCCGGGCCAGCCGCTGGAGCGGCACCACACCTCAGGCTGCTGAAGGACGCCCCCCGGCTGCGCGGTCGGGCCGCAGCCGACGACGGCAGGCTGCCACACCATTGGGTGTCGCGGCTCGACCAGGCGGGTGACAGCGCCCGGCGCGGACTGCTGCCGGGCGGGCCGGTGGTCCAAGATTGGTGCCGCCGCCGTCCCCGGCGGAGCGTGCATCGACCGCGTCCGCGCCGGTGATCGGCGTGACCACGGCTGTTCCGAGGAGCCCTTTCCCATGCGTTCACGCGTCATCGCAGTCATGGCCGCCGCGGCGGCAGCCTCCGCGACCCTTGTTCAACCCGCCCACGCCGCCCCGGTTGTCGACGGGGTCTACCGGTTCGCTGCTCTCCAGGACGGCAAGTGCCTGGTTTGGCCCAAATCGCACGCGAGCATCGGCTCGGTCGAGTTGGGCGCCTGCACGGAGACCGCGTCGACCTCGGCGAACTGGGAGGTGCGCAAGCGCCCCAACGGGACGATGGAAGTCTCGACGCCGGGCTCGAACCCGCGCACCTGCCTGGGCGTGAACACGAACTACAGGGTGAGGGTCACCGACTCCTGCGCCGACAAGTACGCCGAATGGACCGTGTCCTTCGGCTCCGCCGGGCCCGGCAGCGTGGTGTGGGCCGACATCGAGCACACTCCCGGCGATCGATCCGACTCGTGGGGGAAGGTGGTCGACATTCCCGAGGTAATCGGTCGTGTCGTGGTGAGGCGGGTACCCATCGAACCGCACTACTGGGAATTGCAGCAGGCCAGCTAAGGGCTGCCCCGTAACTGCTGGTCACGGGACAGCCCTTGGAAGATGCGGGCGCTCAGATGACGGGGGACGTCGTCGAAGGTCTCGCGCAGCCACGGGCTGTGGACGGCCGGTAGCCGAGCCATGGTGTGGCGGAGCGTCCCGGCATCGGTCCGGAAGAGGGAAGAGGGGCGCAGAAGGGGCGGGTCGTCGCGGAGGACGCCCTCGGGCATGCTGCCGGATGCGGGGAGGGAGAGGTCCGGTTCGGGGAACGCCAGCCACAGCCACACTCCGTACGGGAGCGGCACCGGGTATCCCGACGCCTGCGGGCCGGACGGAGCCCAGGTCTCCCCCGTCCGCGGATGGACCGGGGCCAGGAGGATGTCGGTGCCCGCGTCGGAGGCGGGCAGTCCGGGTCCGGCCAGAGCGGCTTGGATCGGCGGCGGGCCCGCGGGCAGCAGGGCGTCGAGAGCCCGTTGGAACACTTCCCCGGTCAGGCCGTCCGGGACGGTCACCGGCCGACCCTGCGAAGCCGCCAGCAGGTGGGCGATAGCCCGGCCTGCCGCTGCCTCCCACTGCGGGCTCCATGACCACCAGCGGGACTCCGGGCGCGCCCCCCAGGTGGTGATCGGCTCGAACGGGGGTGTGCCCTTCCTTTCCGCCCTCAACTCCGCCCACGAGAGCGGTACGTCATCGATGTCGTCCACGCGGGTGCGGTGCACGGCGTGCGGGACGAGCCGCACCGACTGCCAGAGCGAGCAGTCGTCGATCCTGCTCGCCACAGACAGGCCGCACGCCTCGCAGACCATGTTGGGGCCGTCGGTCCCGACGAGGCCGCAACAGCAGCCGCCGCTCTTCTCCGGGATCAGCAGGGTGCCCCGGGTGTCTCCGGGTGCGATGACGATCGCGCCGGGCGCGCCGTCGGGCCGATGCCCCCAGGACTCCGGGTCCACGGCGAACGTGCCCGGCTCCATGAGTACCGGGAGCTGAATCCCGTTCCCGTACGTCTGATGAGCGTGGACCGGCAGGACGACTTGGGACAGCGGGGTGGTGAGATCGGCACCGCACCCCGCACACACGAAAACGAACGAATGTCCTCCGGTGGGGAAGGACGTATCGTCGCAGCTCGTCCACGGCGGGCCCACAGGATTTCGTCCGCCGCGTCGGCCGGGGGCCGATGCTCCGCCCGCCGGGCCTCGTACGGCAGGATGAGGCCATGAGCGTAGTCAAGATCAATGTGCTGACCGTCCCCCAGGAACAACGCGAGACGCTGGAGAAGCGCTTCGCTTCGCGGGCCCACGCGGTGGAGAACTCCGACGGGTTCGAGTGGTTCGAGCTTCTCCGGCCCGTCGAAGGAACGGACGACTACCTCGTCTACACGCGCTGGCGCGACGAGGCATCCTTCCAGGCTTGGATGGAGGGCCCCATGAAGGCGGCCCACCAGGGCGGCGACGCCGGGAGCGGCGAACGGCCGAAGCCCGCGGCGAGCGGGTCCACCGTATGGTCCTTCGAGGTCGTGCAGCAGGCCGCGCCGACCGGCGCGTAGTCGGTCGACCGGCGCTCAGCCGGTCCGGTGTGTGAGTTGTGCGTACGGGGCTCGCCCGGTGAGGGCGGGCCCCTGCTGCCGCCTCTCGCCGCCCATTGCCACTCCTCTTGCCGCCCATTTCCTCTCCTCTTGCCGCTCCTCGCCACCCCTCTCCGCTCCTCGCCGCTCCTCGCCGCTCCCTTGTGCGGACGTCAGTCTCAGGGAGCAGGCCGTCTCCTCCCGTCGGTGGACTCTTCGTGATCAGCGCGTTTTTATGATCATTCCGGGGAATTCGATCAGTGCGTGCGTTGCCGCGCGTGCGTGAAGAACGGACCGACGGACCGGTGGACCACGACATGACACTGCTGGATGTACTGCTGGGCGCGGCCCGTGAGGCTCCCGGACAGGTCGTCGTCCATGTCTGCGGTGACGGCAGCGAGCTGACCGTCACTCTGCGCGAGCTTCTGGACGATGCGTTGCGGGTGGCGGGCGGGTTGCGGGAAGCGGGGGTCGCGCCGGGTACCTGCGTGCCGTTGCTCGCCGATCGCAGCGAGGACTTCCAGCCGATGTTCTGGGGTGCGCTAGCGGCCGGTCTCGTTCCGGTACCGCTGGCCCCGGATGTCCGGCGGGTCCTGCCGGTCTGGGAGCACCTGGGCCGGCCGCCCGTCGTCGTGGATGCGGCCAACGCTCCGCTGGCCCGTGAACTACCGTGCGGTGTGCGTGCTTTGAGCCTCGATGTGCTGCGGGAAGGGCCGGAGCTACCGGAGCCTGCGACCGGGAACGCCGGGCAGGACGAGGTCGCGTTCGTGCAGTTCTCCTCGGGGAGCACCGGTACGCCCAAGGGCGTGGAGGTGACGCACGGCGCGGTGCTGGCCAACCTGGAGCAGATACGCGGCGCCTCGACACTCGGCGCCGAGGACGTGGTGGTCAGCTGGATGCCGTACTTCCATGACATGGGGCTCATCGGCACGCATCTCGCGCCCCTGGCCGCCCGCGCCAAGCAGGTGAAGATCGGTCCGCTGTCGTTCGCCAAGCGGCCCCGCGTGTGGTTCGAGACGGCCGACCGGCATCGGGCCACCGTGCTCTCCGCGGCCAACTTCGCCCTGGCCCTGGCCGTACGACGCGTTCCCGACGAGGTCGTCGAGGGGCTGGACCTGTCGGGCGTCCGGCTGATCCTGGTGGGGGCGGAGCCGATCGCGCCCGCGGTGTGGCGCGACTTCGCCCGCAAGATGCGTCCGGCGGGGCTGGACCCGGCGGCTTCCCAACCGGTCTACGGGCTCGCGGAGGCCACATTGGCGGTGACGTTCCCGCCGCCGGGGGAGGTCGCCGAGCCACTGGTCCTGGACCGTGCGGCGCTGAGCGTCGGGGAGGCGGTCGACGCCGAACCCGGACCGGAAGCCGTCGAGTTCATGGACGTCGGCGTGCCGGTGGCGGGGTGCAATGTGCGGATCGTCGACGACGCGGACTCCGTTCTGGGGGACCGGCGGGTCGGGCACATCATGGTGAGCGGTCCGCAGCTGGCCCGTGGCTACCAGAGCCTCCCCGAGGTGAGCGCCGAGGCCTTCGCCGACGGGTGGCTGCGCACCGGCGATCTTGGGTTCCTGCGGGACGGACGGCTGTGCGTGACGGGACGCCACAAAGACGTACTGTTCCTCAACGGCCGTACCTTCCACGCCCCGGACATGGAAGAGATCGCGGCGGAGACACCCGGGCTGCCGGCCGGTGCTCCCGCGGTGATCGGTTCGACCGATCCGGTGAGCGGCGGGGAACGGGTCGTGGTGTTCGTCCCCTGGGCCCGCCCGCCGCACGACGCGTCGGACGTTCTGGAACGGGTCGCCGCCCGTGTACGTGAGGCGCTGCTGCACGACGATGTGCGGGTGCTGGCGCTGCCCCCGGGTGCATTCCCCCGGACGACGAGCGGGAAGCTGCAACGGCAGCGGTTGCGTGAGCGGTTCGAGGCGGGGGCCTGGGGGGCGGGAGGCCCGGGAGCGGCGGCAGTCTCTTCCGTACCTTCTGCGGCTTCCATGGCTTCCGTTCGCATGGAAGCGGGCTCTTCGCGGGCGGCTGCGTCCCCCCGAGCACGTACGGAAACGCCCACTTCGAGGGCTGAGG
Source organism: Streptomyces sp. WZ.A104 (assembly GCF_002382885.1). Taxonomy (GTDB): domain Bacteria; phylum Actinomycetota; class Actinomycetes; order Streptomycetales; family Streptomycetaceae; genus Streptomyces. Next base: position 132,413 of record NZ_NWVL01000005.1, on the reverse strand, counting down.
CGCCTCTCCCTCGGGCCCAGGCCGAAGCCGTCGTGCGGGATGTGTGGGCGCGGGTGCTGGAGCTGCCTGCACCGGCGGTCGGCCGCGACGAGCGGTTCGGGAGCCTCGGCGGGACGTCCCTCAAGGCGATGGAAGTCCTGGTCGCGCTGGAGGAGGCGTTCGGCGTGACGCTCCCGCCCGCGGTGATCCGAGACCACGGAACGGTCGCGGAACTCGCCGCCCACCTCCTGACCGTCGCACCGGGGTCCCGGGCCGGAGAGCGTGAGTCCCGGGCCGAGGGAGACGCCGTGCCGCCGCGTGTCATGGAAGGTGACAACAACGGGGCCGGTCCGCACGGCTCCCCCGTCCCTGCGACCGCCGTCATCGGAATGGCCTGCCGATTCCCCGGCGCCGACACCCCCGACGCCTTCTGGGACCTGCTCACCGGCGGGCACGACGCCGTAACCTCCGTACCGGAAGGGCGCTGGGACGCTGCCGGGCAGAGGGGGGCGACTCCGGACGGCCCTGACGGACAGCGCCGACGACAACGCTGGGGCGCGTTCCTCGACGACACCGCCGGTTTTGACGCCGCGTACTTCGGCATCGGTGACGACGAGGCCCGCGCGCTCGACCCGCAGGCCCGGCTCTTCCTCGAACTCTCCCATGAGGCCCTCGAACGTGCCGGTTACGCGGGGCCCCGTCGGCGCGGCCGCAGCATCGGGATCTTCGCGGCCGTCGGCGACAGCGGCTACCGGGCGGTCCTGGACCGCGCCTCGGCCGACGGGTCCCCGCTGCCCGCCTCGCTCACGGGGAACCTGCCCAACCTCATCGCGGCCCGCGTCTCCCAGAGCCTGGACCTCGACGGTCCCGCGCTCGCCGTGGACACTGCCTGTTCCTCGGGGCTGGTGGCCCTGCATCTGGCCCGGCGCAGCCTGCTGGACGGGGAGTGCGACCTCGCCGTCGTGGGCGGGGTCAACCTGCACCTCACGTCCACCGGTCACCGCCTGCTGGAGGAGGCGCAGGCCCTCTCCCCCACCGGGCGCAGCCGCGCCTTCAGTGCCGATGCCGACGGCTTCGTGCCCGGTGAGGGCGGCGCCGCCCTCGCCCTGACCCGCCTGGACGCGGCCCGGCTCGGCGACGACCCCGTGCTCGCGGTCGTCCGCGCGACGGCCGTCAACAACGACGGCCGGTCCTTGAGCCTCATGGCCCCCAACCCCCTGCGCCAGCGCGAGGTCATCACCCGGGCTTACCAGGAGGCAGGCGTCGACCCGGCATCGGTGACCTACGTGGAGGCTCACGGAACGGGCACAGCCGTGGGCGATCCGATCGAGCTGCGGTCGCTCGCCCACGCGTTTCCGGTACGGCCCGGCGGCGAACCGCGGCTGCTCGGTTCGGTGAAGACGAACATCGGTCATCTGCTGAACGCGGCCGCTCTGCCCGCACTGGTGAAGGTGGTGCTCGCTCTGGGCCATCGCAGGCTGCCCCCTTCGCTCCATCACACGCCGCCCTCCCCCGGCCTCGCGCCCGCCGGCTTCTCCGTGGTGACCGAGGCCCGTGACTGGACGTCGGCCGGGCCGCTCGTCGCGGGGATCAATGCCTTCGGCTTCGGCGGCACCAACGCCCATGCCGTCCTCGAACAGGCCCCGCCCCCACCGACCCGCGCCGGGCTAGGCCGTACGGACGCCGGGCCCCACCTGCTGACCCTCTCGGCCCGCAGCGCGGCCGGGCTGCGGGAGGCGGCGTCGCAGCTCGCCGACCATCTGGACCGTCACCCGCAGTTGGGCGAAGGGGACGTCTGCCGGACGGCGAGCACCTCCCGGGACGACGGTCCGTATCGGCTCGCACTCGTCGCGGACGAGGACCTGCGGGACCTGCGGGACCGGCTCGCCGACGCGTCTGCTGCGTCTGCTGCGTCTGCTGCGTCTGCTGCGTCTGCTGCGTCTGCTGCGGGGAGTCTCGCTCGGTCCCGGCCGCGCGTGGTCTTCCTCTTTCCCGGGCAGGGGGCGCACTTCCCCGACCGGGGCGGCGCCCTGTACCGGACGGCACCGGTGTTCCGGGACACGCTCGACGAGGCGTCCGCGCTCCTCGGCCCGGTACGGGGGCGGCCCCTGCTGGACTGGGGCCTGAATCCGGACAGGGAGGTGGAGGCCCTCGCCGCCATGACGGAGGTGGCGCAGCCGTTGCTGGTCGCTTCCGGGGTGGCGCTCGCCCGTCAGCTGCGGAGCTGGGGCGTGGAGGCCGACGCGGTCGCCGGGCACAGCGTCGGGGAGATCGCCGCCGCCTGTGCGAGCGGGGCGCTGAGTCTGGCGGACGCCGTACGGTTCGCAGCCGAACGCGGCCGTCTCATGGGCGAGTTCACCGAGCACGGTGCGATGCTCGCCGTCCGAGGGGGCGAGGAGGCCGTTGCCTCGGTGGTCGCGGAGTCCGGCGGTGCCCTCGTCGTGGCCGCGTACAACGGTCCTGGGCTGCTGGTCCTCTCCGGTGACGTTCCGGCAGTGGAAAGCGCCGCCCGCGACCTCGACGCTCAGGGTGTTCCCGTACGACGACTGAGCGTCTCCCGGGCCTTCCACTCACCTCTCATGCGGCCCATCGCGGAACGGCTGGCCGACGCGGCGCGGAAGCTCACCCCTCATACCCCGTCCACCCCGCTGATGAGCACGGTCACCGGCGCCTGGCAGCCGGTCCTCGATCCGGACTACCTGCGCGAACACGCCCTGCGGCCGGTGCGGTTCGGGGCCGCCGTGCAGCGCATGACGAGCGAGGGTTACGACACGTTCGTGGAACTGGGGCGGGGCGGGACGCTCTTGGGTCCGGTCCGTGCCGCGAGCCGTGGTGGTGGCGGTGGGTGCTCCGGTGCCTCCGGTGCCTCCGGTGCCTCCGGTGCCTCCGGTGCCTCCGGTGCCTCCGGTGCCTCCGGTGCCTCCGGTAGTGATCGTGCCGCCGGTAGTGATCGTGGTGGTTCTGGCGGCCGTGGCCGAGTAGTCATGCTGTCCGCCCTGTCTGCGGATTCCGACAGCCGCTCGTCCTCCGCTTCGGCTCCCGGTGACGGGCGTCTCGGGCGCGGGGCACTTCTGGAGACCGTCGGACGACTCTGGTCGAGCGGTGTGCCCCTGGACCGTACCGCGCTCGACGCTGACCGCCGCCTGGTCCCCCTGCCCACCTACCCCTTCCAGCGCACCCGGTACTGGGCGGACCCGCCCACCAGCCCGCTGCTGCACCGGGTCCAGTGGCAGGACACTCCGCTGCCCGGGCCCCCGGCAGCCGTACGATCGGTGCTCCTGACGGGTCCTGACACCGCGTCTGTCAACGCCCTCTCCGCGCAGCTCGCCGCCGAGGACATCCAGGTGTACGGCAGCGCGGACGGGCAGCCGGACGCCGTGGTCCTGGTGGCCGGTCCCGCTCCGGAGCAGCACGACGGCGAGACCCTCAACCGCGCCCAGGACGCCGCGCTGGCGGCCTTCGACACGGCGCTCGCACACCTCGACGAGACCGGCGCGAGCCGGCTGCTCGTCCTCACCGAGGACGTTCACACCACGGGGGCCGCACCCGAGAGGCCACGACCCGCCCATGCCCTCCTCACCGGGCTTCTACTGGCTGTGCCCCAGGAGACGCCGGGCAGTTCGGCCATCGGCGTCGACCTCTGTTCGCTGGACACCCCCGCCCTGCGGCTGGAGGCCGTGCTCGCCGAGCTGAGGGCGGACGGCGCTCCCGGGGAGGCCGGGACCATCGCCTGGCGTGCGGGGCGCAGGCTCACCCGCGCCGTCCCGCCGCTGGCCGATGCCGACGTACCTCCTCCCGGCGACTCCTCGACATCGACAGGTTCCGCACCGTCCTCACTCACGCCGGGCAGCACCACGCTCCCGCCGGACGGCACCTTCCTCATCACCGGGGGCGGCGGCGGAATCGGGGCCGCCCTCGCCCGCGACCTGGCCTCGAAGGGGCGGCCGACGCTCGTCCTCGCCGGGCGCTCCCCCGGTCTGCCCACCGGCCTGACCGAGGAACTCCGCGCGCTCGGGGCCACCGTCCGCTACCACATGGCCGACGTGTCGCGGGAGCCCGACGTCGACGCCCTGATCGCCGCGCTCCCCCACCTGGACGCCGTATTCCACGCGGCGGGAGTCGTGCGGCCCGGCACCCTGCGCAGCAGGACCCGCGAGGAGGCTGCGGAGGCTCTGGCCGCCAAGACGCGTGGCAGTCTGCTGCTCTCACTGGCTCTGCGGCGGCACGGGCTGCGCCCTGCGGTCTGTGTGGCGTTCTCCTCCGTCTCCGCCGTCCTGCCCGGTCTGGCGGGCGCTCTGGGGGACTACGCCGGGGCCAACGCCTTCCTCGACGCTTTCGCCGCCGCGGAGCGGGCGTCCGGCCGCCCGTGGCAGTCCGTGAACCTCGCCGCGTTCGCCGAGACCGGCATGACCGCAGGCCTCAGTACGGGGACGGGGGCGGGGGCGAGGGCTGTGCCCGGTACGAGTCCGGGGGCGCACGCCTCCCTCGTATCTCGGCCCGGCGGGCGGCCCGTGGCCACCGCGCCCGCGCTGGCGGCTCTCCGTACGGCATGGGGAGTCGATGCGGCACAGCTCGTCCTCGCCGACCTCGCGCCCTCCTCCGCGTACTCTTCCCCGCCCGCCGGGCGCCAGGAGCGACCGGCCGGGACGGTTCCGGTGCGCGGCACGGCACCCGGGTTCGTACCGGACGCACAGCCCTGGCCGTCGCCGACGGCCAGGGAAGGAACGACCGGCTCCGGCACGGACACCGCTGCCCTGCTGCGCAGGCTCCTGGCCGCGGCGCTGCGGCTGTCTCCCGCCGAGATTCCGGACGACGAACCGTTCCTGACCCTCGGTCTCGACTCGCTCGCCGCCGTCGACCTGGTCAGGCAGCTCGAACGGGAGCGGGGCACCGCGCTGCCCGCAACCCTCTTCTTCGAGTACCGGACCGTCCGGGAGCTGGCCGCGCACCTCGACGCCCCGTCACCCGCATCCCCCTGCGCATCGGGGCACGGGCCGGCTTCCGGCCGGGACCCCGTCCCCGAGGGCGTACCGTTCCCGCTCACCCCCGTCCAACTGGCCCTCCACACCAGCAGTCGGCTCCATCCGGACGTCCCCGCCCACGGTTACGTCCGCCAAACCGTCCGCGGTCCTCTGGACACCGGGCTCCTCGGCAGGGCTCTCGCACTGCTCGCCGACCGGCACTCCATGCTGCGCATCCGCATCGAGAGCGCCACGGACGGGAGGAGCACGGACGGGAGGGGCACGACGCGCCCGCAGCAGTACGTCGCACCCGCCGTCGACGTCACTGCCTGGTACGCGGTACGTGACGGGCTCGACGGCCGCGTCGAGGAGCTGGAAACCGCCCTGTGCAACCGGCCGTTCGACCTCGCCGCCGAGCCTCCCGTACGTGCCGTCCTCGTACGGGAGAGCTCCGAGCTGGCCCATCTGCTGCTGGTCATCCATCACGCTGTCGGGGACGGTTACAGCCTCAACATCCTCGGTGAGGAGCTCTGGTCGCTCTACACCTCCCTCGCCCACGGGGACGAGCCCGCGTTGCCCGCTCCAGGAACGGATTTCGCCGGGTACGCCTCCGCTGCCGCCGAAGAGCGTGCCTCCTCGGCCGGTGCGGCGGCCCTCGACTCCGATCGGCGCTACTGGGCGCACCGGCTGGCCTCCCGGAGTGAAGCACCGCGGCTGCCGCTGCCGTACGACGGTGATCCGGCCGCTCTTCCGGCGCCTCCCCTGACCACCCACCAGAGCGCCCTCGACTCGGTGCTCACTGGCACGTTGGAGGAGCGGGCCGCCGCGCACGGTGTGAGCCTGTTCCACCTGCTGCTCGCCGTCCACGTTCGGTGTCTGGCCCGGTGGAGCGGGCAGCGCGAGATCGCGGTGAACGTCGCCCGCGCGCGGCGGGACGTCCGTCTGGCCGGTGTGGACCGGCTGGTCGGGCCACTGGCCGACACCCTCCCGCTGCTGTGCGACACGGACCCGGACGAGTCGGTGTGGACGCTGGCCGAGCGGCTCGGGCGGGTATGGCTGGAGAGCGAACAGCACGCCGCGCCGACCAGCCTCGATCTGGCCCGGCTGCTACCGGCCGGACTCACCGGAGACGGGCTCCGGACCGTGAGCCCGGCGGGTTTCAGCTTCGCGCGCTTTCCGGCCGCCCTCGACGAGCGGTGCCCCGTGACCGTACGACCGGCCGCGGCCGGAACCGGAACCCCCGCGACCCGGCTGAGCCTGCTGTGCTGGCAGGACGGGACGATCCTGCGCTTCTCGTGGAACTTCCCCGCCCGCCTCTTCGATCCGGCGACGGTGGCGCGGCTCGACCGTGACTTCCACGACGAGCTGACGGCTGCCGCCGGCACACTGTCCGATTCCGGCACCGGGTCGTCGGCGACCATCGTGCGGCGGCTGCTCGACCGGTTCCGGGCCACCCCTGACGCGGTCGCCGTCGACACCGGTACCGGGTCCGGCGCCCTGACTTACGCGGAACTCGACCAGGCCTCCCGCTCGGTCGCCGCCCGGCTCGTGGCCCACGGCGTCACCCCGGGAAGCCTCGTCGGGCTGCTCACCGAACCCGGCGCGGACACCGTCGTCTCGGTCGTCGCGATCCTGCGGGCCGGGGCGGGCTGGGTGCCGCTGGACGCCGGGCACCCGACCGCGCGCCTCGCGGACCAGATCGCCCGCACGGGTGTGCGTACGGTGCTCTGCCACGCCCCCACCCGGGCGGCGGGGGACGCACTGCGCGACGTCACCCAGGTGCCCGTGGACGTACCGGCCCCCGAGTGCGCGCAAGGGTCCGAACAGGGGCAGGACAACGTACGGGAGCTGCCCGAGGGGGCCGTCGACGCGGAGTCGATCGCGTACGTCATCTTCACCTCCGGCTCCACCGGCCGCCCCAAGGCCGTGCCCATCACCTACCGGTCGATGGAGAACTACCTCGACTGGGCGATCGGCACCTTCGGATACGACGCCCACGACCGGCTCGCCCAGACGGCCTCGATCTGCTTCGACGCCTCCGTCCGCCAGCTCCTGGCCCCGCTCCTCGTCGGAGCGACCGTGGTGGCGGTGCCGTGGAATCTGCTGCGCGACCCCAGTCTTTTGCTGACGCACGTCGAACGCACCCGGATCACTGTGTGGAGCTCGGTGCCGACGCTGTGGGAACAGTTGCTGACCGCCGCCGAGGAGCGGATACGCAGCGGCGGCCCGCGGCCGGACCTGGGCGCGCTCCGGTGGGTTCATGTCGGCGGCGAGGCTCTGCCGCCCGCTCATGTGCGCCGCTGGTTCGACCTCCTGGGCGACGGTCAGCGCATCGCCAACCTGTACGGGCCGACCGAAGCGACCATCAACACGACCTGCCACATCATCAGCGCCCGGCCCGGCGACGACGTACGGCGACTGCCCATCGGCCGCCCGGTGGCCGGTACGGAGGTGGAGGTCGTCGGCCCCGACGGTCGGACCCTCGGGCCCGGTGAGGCCGGTGAGTTGCTCATCGCCGGAATCGGCCTGACCTCCGGATACCTCGGCGAACCCGACCTGACCGAGGCCGCGTTCACGACACGGCGGGGGCGGCGCTGGTACCGCAGCGGGGACCGTGTGCGGTGGTCGGCGGACGGCGGCCTGGAATTCCTCGGGCGGCTCGACGACCAGGTGAAGGTGCGCGGTCACCGCATCGAGCCGGGTGAGATCGAAGCGGTGCTCCAGACGCACGAGGACGTCACGCACGCCGTCGTCCTGCTCCAGGACGGCCGCCTCACCGCGTTCGTGACGCCCAGGCCCGGGACGTCCGGCGCGGACGCGGTCGAACTGCGGCTGCATCTCGGGAAGACCCTGCCGCCGTACTTGGTTCCGTCCCGGATCACCTCGGTCGACAGCCTGCCGCTCACGGGTACGGGCAAGATCGACCGCCGACAGCTCCTCGCACTCCGGGCTGCGGCGGTGTCGGACTCGGCCGGGCCTGCGGAGACGCCCCGGCGGACACCGCCACGGACGCCGACGGAGATCCGGCTGGCGCGTATCTGGTCCGAGCTGCTCGGGACCGGCGACGTGTGCCGCGAGGACGACTTCTTCGCCCTCGGCGGCGACTCCCTGCTCGTCCTGGAGGTGTTCGCCCGGCTGGAGGGGACGGGCGGGCCGCTCCCCCGGCCGACCGTCATCTACCGCCACCGCACCCTCGCGGCCCTCGCCACCGCCGTGGACAACGGGGCCCCCGCGACGCCCGGCACGGAAACGGATGCCGGTACGGGCACGGATACCGGGACGCGCATGGATGCCGGTACGGGCATGGCGGGCGTCGGGGAGCTCTCGTACGCAGGGCCCGGCCCCGGCCCCAGCCCCTTCCCTCTGACGCCCACCCAGCGAGGGTTCCTGCTGGCCGAAGCCATCGCCCCAGGATCGACCTCGTCCTGGCTCACCCGGCTGCGGCTGCTCGGTCCCCTGGACACCGCTCGTTTCCAGAGCGCGGTGGACGCCCTCGTCGCCCGACACCCGATGCTGCGCACCGTCTTCCCCGCCGGGGCGCGCCCGGCCGTCCAGCAGGAACTCCCGCCCTCACTGCGCCTGCCGGTCGAATTCGAGACGCTCTCCGAACCGCACCACCTGGACGAGAGGATCGACTCCGAGCGGGCGCGCCGCTTCGAACTCTGGGCGTGGCCCCTACTGCGTCTGCGGGTGTTCACCCTCGCCCCCGACGAGCACGTCCTCGTGGTGCACGCCCACCACATCATCGGTGACGGTTACAGCGCCGCCCTGCTCGTACGGGAGCTGATGGCCGTGTACGACGCGTCGGCCGAGGGCGAACAGCCGGTGCTGGCTCCGCTGCGCGGCACCTTCCGCGACTACGCCGTGCGTGCCGCCGTACCGGCGGACTCGACCGGTACGCCGGGCGGGACGAACGCGGCCGGTGCCACCGGCGACCGTGCTGGCGATGGCGGGGCCCGATGGGCGCGGCTCAGCGCTCCCTACCCCTGCCCCGTTCTCCGCCCCGTCCTCGGCTCCGGGAACGGGCCGACAGGAAAGGAGGGGGAGGCCGAAGTGGTCGTGCCGGGCGGCCTACGTCCGGCGTTCCACGCCCACAGCTTCGTGGTCGATGCCGGTCACGTGACGGAGTTGCGCGGACTCGCCTCCCGCGTCGGCACCACCCTCCACGCCCCGGTCCTGACCGCCTACTACCGTGCCCTCGTGGCGGCGACCGGCCGGGCGGACCTGGTGCTCGGCCTGGCCGTGAGCGGCAGGGATCATTCCGCTCAGCCCGATGTCCACCGGGTGTTCGGGCCCTACGCCACGGCTGTGCCGCTGCGGCCGGCCGCCGGTACGGAGGCGGAGTCCGGGCGGCCCGCCGAGGCGGCGTTCGAGGACGATCTGCGGCGGATCGCCGCCGAGGCGACAGCGGCGCGGACCCACGAGGGGCCTGTGCCGTCCCTGCCCAACGGGCTGCCCCTGGCCTCGCAGTTCTTCTTCACCTATCTGGACTTCTCCGCCCTGGGGCCGGAGAGCGGACAGACGTTGCGGGTCATCCAGGAGGACGGGGACAGCGTGTACACACCACCTCCGGTCGGTACGGACGTGTTCCTGTCGGCCCGCCTGGACGCCGGGCGACTGCGGTTGACCGTCCGCGCGGCCGCAGCGGCGTTCACCCCGGAGGGGCTGGCGGCGTTCGCGGAGACGGTGCGCGAGAACCTGACACACGCGGCGGCTTCCTCCGCGTCGGTTCATGCATCGGCAGGAGTCCAGGGCCGTGCCCTCGGACGCCCGAGCGGCACCGGCACCGGCCCGGCACCAGGCCCCGGCACCGGCCCCGGCCCGGACCAACAGCGCATGGATGCCGCGCTCGTCGGCTATCTCCCGTCCCCGGGCCAGCTGGCGCGGCTGGCGGGGCTGTCGGAAGAGGCGCTGCCGCGTGAGGAGTTGCGGACGCTGCTCTTCCCCGGCGGCCGCCCGCGGCTCCTGGAAACGCTGAGTACGCCGTTGGGCCGGTCGGGCTTCGTGTGCGTCCCGCTGTTCGCGGACGAACTCGCTCCCGGCGACTCGCTGCTCGGCCACACCGCCCGCGGTGTGGACCTCGCCTCGTCGCTCGGCGCGCGGTCCGTGTCTCTCGCCGGGATGATCCCGTCGCTCACCGGCTACGGGTTCGACGTCCTGCGCGCCACCGGTACGACCGGTGCCGCCGTCACCACCGGGCACGCGGCAACCGTCGTCTCCGTCGTGAAGACCGTGCACGCCGCACTCGATGCGCGTCAGCAGGAACTGTCCGACGTGACCGTGGCGTTCGTGGGCCTCGGCTCGATCGGCTCGTCCTCGCTGGAGCTGCTGCTCGGCCTGGCGGGACGCCCGCCCGCCCGGCTGCTGCTCTGCGACGTACGGGGCAGCGGACCGCGCCTGGAGGAACTCGCCAGGAGCCTCCGCGAGCGCGGGCTCGCCGGCGCGGTGGACGTGATCGATTCGGATCGGGGGCTTCCGGGGGAGGTGTACGGGGCGCGCCTGATCGTGGCGGCGGTCAGCGGGGGCGGCACGCTCCTCGACGTCGACCGCCTCGAACCCGGTACGACGGTGATCGACGACTCCTTCCCGCACTGCTTCGACACGCATCGCGCCATCGGCCGGATGGGGCGGTCGAAGGATGTCCTGGTCGCGGGCGGCGGGCTGTTGACCGTCGGCGCCACCGAACGGCACGTGGCCGACGGGCTGCCCGCCGCCGCGGCAAGCGGGTACGCGGCGCAGCCGTGGCTGCCCGGCACGATCGCGTCGTGCCGGCTGGAGTCCCTGCTCCACTCCTCCGAGGCGGGCGTTCCGCTCGTCCGCGGCCCGGTCGACAGCACCACCGCCCTGGCCTACTGGGCGGCGGCGGAGGCGACCGGGACGCGTGCGGCGCCCCTCCATCTGCTCACCCACGCGATCGACGTGGACTCCCTGGTTCCGTGGGCGGGCAAAGCGGTCGCGCCGGGTGGAGGGAGCCGTTAGCTTCCGCTGGGCGTCGCGGAACGGGTTCTGCTCGGCGGGCACCTCGTTCTGGCCCGGCGGGCCGATCCTCGGCCGCTGGTCGCGGCGGCTCTCCAAGTGCTCGATCTGACCGGTGGTCCGCTGCGCGAAGGACACGTGGAGCGCTGAGTACGAAGCCCCTCCGGCTGCCGGGCAGCGGTTCAGAGTGCGGTGCCTCCTGTGGCGTCGATGCACTGGCCGGTGACCCAGCGTGCGTCCTGGGAGGCGAGGAAGGCCACGACGTCGGCGATGTCCGCCGGCTGGCCCATGCGTCCGAACACGGAGTGCGCCGCCAGGGCTGCCGTGGCCTCGGGGGTCTCGCGTCGTCTGGCGTTCATGTCGGTCTCCACGAAGCCCGGCACCACCGCGTTCGCCGTGATGCCCCGCCCCGCCACTTCCTTTGCCACAGCAAGCGTCAGGGTCTCCACCGCTCCCTTGGTCATGGCGTAGGTCACCGACTCGGGAAAGGACCGGTGGGCTGCGGCCGACGAGATGTTGACGATCCGTCCCTCATCGCGCATCAGCGTCAAACCGTGCTGGATAAGGAACATCGGTGCTTTCACGTTCACCGCGAAGAGCCGGTCGAAATTCTCCGGTGAGGCGTCGCCTATTCGTCCGGATCCGCTGACGCCGGCATTGTTGACCAGAATGTCCAGTACCGGTTCCTCGCCCCGGTCCGCCATTCCCGTGCCGAACGCCTCGTACAGCGCCTCGGCGTCGCCCGCCACTCCCAGCAGGGAGCCCACCGCGAAAGCCTGACCACCGGCTTTCCCGATCTCCTCGACGACCTCCTGCGCGGCTTCCTTCCGCGCGCCGTAATGGACGGCGACCAAGGCCCCGTCACGTGCGAGCCGCCGGGCGATCGCCCGGCCGATTCCGCGGCTCGCACCCGTGACCAACGCGACCTTTCCCGCCAACGCACCCATGAATCCATCCCCCTACGTCGAACATTCCGCCGTTTTCGCGAAGCGCAGCCACCCTACCCACCGAACCGGGGCGAAATGTGCTCCCGCGATGCACCGGCCGGAAGCGGGGCGAGCGCACGCGGGTGCGAACACCCCTGGGCCCGGGGCGCGTCGGCCGGGCGGGCGTCGGCCCGGACGGTGCGCGCCGACCGTGCGGCCCCTTGCACACATCTGCTTGATATTGATTGAAACGCAGGCCTAATATGCAGCTTCAAGCATCGATGCTGTCGGTGGAGTGCGGGGACAGGGAGACGAGATGACGTACGTGGCTCAGGAGCTGTCCAGTCAGCCCGACTGCTGGCAGGTAGCCGCAGGCATGGCGGACGGGCTCGCCCACCGGCTTCCGGCGGCCGGTGAGCGCATCGCCGTCGTGGGGTGCGGTACGTCGTACTTCATGGCCCAGGCCTACGCGGCTCTCCGTGAGGGCAGCGGCCAGGGCGAGACCGACGCCTTCGCGGCGTCGGAGTTTCCTGCCGGGCGGCCCTACGACCGGGTCGTGGCACTGAGCCGTTCCGGGACGACGACCGAGGTGCTCGGCCTGCTCGGGCGGCTCGGCGGAACGACCCGCAGGACGGTGGTGATCGGCGATCCCGACACCCCGATGGCGGCGATGGCCGACGACACGATCGTGCTGGAGTTCGCCGATGAGAAGTCCGTCGTGCAGACCCGCTTCGCGACCTCGGCGCTGACCCTGCTCCGCGCCCATCTCGGCCTGCACACCGACGCCGTCGTCGAGGACGCCCAGGTGGCGCTCGCCGAGCCGCTGCCCGTCGGGCTGGTGGAGTGCAGTCAGTTCACCTTCCTCGGACAGGGCTGGAGCGTGGGCCTCGCCAACGAGGCCGCGCTGAAGATGCGTGAGGCGGCCCTGGCCTGGACCGAGGCGTACCCGGCCATGGAGTACCGGCACGGCCCCATCAGCATCTCCACCCGCTCCACCGCGACCTGGATGCTCGGCGAGGCCCCGGCCGGGCTGATGGACGAGGTGCACGCGACCGGTGCCCGATGGGTGGCGGGCGGCCTCGACCCGCTGGCCGAGCTCGTCCGGGTCCAGCGCCTCGCCCTCGCCATCGCCCAGGCTCGCGGTCTCGACCCGGACCGGCCGCGTCATCTGACCCGTTCCGTCATTCTCAGCAGTACGGCCTGACCGCCCCCCTGACGGACCCTCTGACGGACCTTCACCCGGAGTTGCCATGCCCATCGCCGCCACCGGCGATCTGGTCGCCGAGGCCGCCGCACAGCAGCGTGCGGTCGCCGCGTTCAACGTCATCACGCTGGAGCACGCCGAAGCGATCGCCGAGGGCGCGGAGGCCGCGGGGGCGCCGGTGATCCTCCAGATCAGCGAGAACGCGGTCGCCTACCACCGGGGGCGGGCGCGCCCGCTGGCCCGCGCCGCGGCGGAGGTGGCGGACCAGGCCGCCGTCCCCGTCTCCCTCCACCTGGACCATGTGCAGTCCGTCGAGCTGCTGCACCAGGCGGCGGACTGCGGTTTCAGCTCGGCGATGTTCGATGCCGCCCGGCTGCCGTACGCGGAGAACCTGGCGGCCACCCGCGCCGCCGTCGTCTGGGCCCACGAGCGGGGTCTCTGGCTGGAGGCCGAACTCGGGGAGGTCGGCGGGAAGAACGGGCAGGCCCCGCTCGACGCCCACGCGCCCGGGGCCCGTACGGCCCCCGAGGAGGCGCGGGCCTTCGTCGAGGCCACCGGGGTCGACGCGCTGGCCGTGGCGGTCGGCACCTCGCACGCCATGACCTCGCGGGACGCCCGCATCGACCACGGCCTGCTGACCCGGCTGCGTACGGCCGTGGCCGTTCCGCTGGTGCTGCACGGGTCGTCCGGGGCCTCCGACGAGGAGCTGGCCCGCGCCGTGGCGGGCGGAATCGCCAAGGTCAACATCGGTACCGCGCTCAACATCGCGATGACCGGCGCGATACGGGACCGGCTCGCCCGGGACGATCAGGGCGTGGACCCGCGCCGCTATCTGGCGGAGGGCCGGGACGCGATGGCCCAGACGGTGGCCCGGCTGATGGCCGTACTACCTCCTCAGCTTGTTCTTTAAGGTCGGACCCGCCGGCGAGATGCGGCCGCCCCGAGCAGATGCGAGTTCGCCACCGTCGCCGTCACGCATTCCCTGTTCGCTCTGGAGCACGTCCTCGCTGAGCGTCTGGCCACGAACGAACCGCTCCACGTCCTCATCGAGCGGGCCTCCGACGCCGGGCTCATCGCGGCCGAGCTCGCCATCGAACCCCACCGCAGCCGATTGCTGCGCGACAAGCTCACGCAGGGCGCCGAGTCAAGTGCCGCCCTCCGCCCGATCCGGGCTGTCGCAAGGCTGCGTGCCGTCTTCGATGGCGTCTCCCTGCTCCTTCGCCCACCGTCCGCGATAGAGGCGACAGCCGCCGACGTGGGCGGAGCACGGCTCGAAGGCGGACTCGCCCGTTTGTGGGAGGACCACCTGCGCGCGTTGTTCCCCGACGGCTTCCGCGGTGTGGACTTCGACGGCGTGGCTCTGGTCCTCCTGGACGCCGACGGCGGCGGCCTCGTGCAGAGGGAGCTGAAGGGCGGGCTCGACGGCAGTGGCATCGCCCGCCTCTGGGGCTGCATCACCGACCTCGACAAGATCGTTCCTCTGATCAACGAGGAGTACTGCGCCTCCTGCTTCGCGAATCTTCGGACGATGGCCCAGGTTGCGGCAGCGCCCTACGCCCCGCCGCGACCTGACCACAGAGGTTGAAACATGCGTCTCCCACGGCCTCGTCAGGGTCTGGCTCGGTTCCGTTCGATGATGCTCTCGGGTCGGCCGACATCGATACGGCCTTCGTTCAACGCCGCGTACAACACGCCGTGCCCTCGGCGATGCTCGGCCAGCAGTGTCAGATCCACCGGCTTCTTCACCGGCCCGTCCGCACACAGCAGGGCGTCCGTCAGCTCGTACAGTTCGTCGCCACGCGCGCGCAGGCACGCGTAGAAGTCATCTCGGAAGTGTGACGTCACAGCGAACACATCCGGCCCGGCATCGTGATGCAGCAGACTCGTTCCCCCACGGCCTTCGTGCTCGTCAAGTGCCTCCTTCGTCGGAGCACAGGATCAGGCGAAGGCCGTGTTCACGTCCCCGCAATCCACGAATGAGCGATCACGTTCGGGGCATCGTTCGAGGTCAGACCATAAAACACGGGCTGAGCTGAACCGCTGACGGGGTTTCCGGAATACGCCGGAGTTCTGCCTTCTGCCAACGGCAGAACACCGGCCCGACCGGGCTCGACGATCACTACAGTCCAGGCTCATGACGACAGTGAGAACGCGCACGATCGACTACGCGGCCGACGGCCTGACGATGATCGGGCATCTCGCGCTCCCGGCCGGTGTCGGCCTCCGGCCCGCGGTCCTGGTCGGGCCCGAGGGGGTGGGGATCAGCGACGTCGAGCGCCGCCGGGCCGACGCGCTCGCCGAGCTGGGATACGTGGCGCTGGCCTTCGACCTCCACGGCGGGCGCTATTTGAGCGACCCTGAGGAGATGTTGGCCCGTTGCATGCCTCTGCTCGCCGACCCCGACCGGATGCGAGGCATCGGCCACGCGGCGCTCGACGTGCTCCGCGCCGAGCCGCGGGCCGACCCGGACCGGATCGCCGCCGTCGGCTACGGCACCGGGGGCGCAATCGCGCTGGAACTCGGGCGCGACGGCGTTGACCTGCGCGCGATCGCGACAGTCAACGGACTGACCACGGGCCGACCAGGCGAGGCTGCGCGCATTCGCTGCCCGGTGTGGGCCGGGGTCGGGTCGGAAGATCCGATCATGCCACCCGCGCAACGGGACGCATTCACCGCCGAGATGCAGGCCGCGGGCGTCGACTGGCGCCTCGTGGTCTACGGCGGCGCCTTGCACGCCTTCCATCACCCACCGGTCGACCACATCGTGCTTCCCGGGGTCGGTTATCACCCTCAGCACGCGCACCGAGCTTGGTGGGACGTCGTCGACCTGCTCGCCGAGTGCCTGCCCATAACCGAGTGATCCGGGCAGACTGCGGTCTATTCACAGGCTCTCAGCTTGTCGTTTAGCCTCTGTGCGCTTCAGTTGGGTCTGCGGGTGCCTCTCCGCAGGGCGCGGTTTCTGATCACGCGGGAGGGGAGAGCTGTTCGCGCACCCATCTGGGATCGGGGTTGGTGTGTGGCCGGCCCGTCACGACGACGGTCGGCACGGTCTCGTCGCCGTCGTTGGCTGCTCTCACCGCTGCGGCTCCTGCCGGGTCGCGCCAGATGTTGACCCAGTGCAACTGGCGGGCGCTGCGGCCCAGCCGGATGCGCAGTCGTATGCAGTACTTGCAGCCCGGCCGCCAGAAGACGACCGGTCGGCCGTCGACCGCGCTGCGGCGTTGTGCCTCCTGCGCACCGATCGACCTCGGGAAGATCAGGGGTGAGTTCACGCCGGCGAGCGCCAGGAACGCCAGCAGGAGTGCCGCGGCTGTGCCGGGGCTCCCCTTGAGAATCTGCCCAGCCGCGACGGCTGAGCCGCTGAGTACCAGCAGCATCGGCAAGGTCCAAGCGCGCATCATGGTGATACAGGCTACCGATGAGTCGAAATGCTCCTCGAACCAGGCCGCTCACCTGGGCATTCGCCGGACAGGCGGACGACCCCCGCATGAGCATGCGTTCCGTCACAGAACCGTACTCATACGAAGGCCGCAGGGGTGAGTCTGCTGCACCCACGATGCCCGGCGGGCCGGTGACCTCGCCGGTCGACCTGACGCTGCTGGCTGAACACCGGCGTGGGCACGGCGCGTTGTACGAAGCGCTCAACCAGGGCCGCATCGACGCGGACAGGCTGCGCAAGGCACTGGCCGTGCGGCCACAGCCCAAGGCCGCCGACGGGCGCCCGGTCCTGGCCGTCGGTGTCTCCCCGTGGCTGCGTCCGGACGCGCCGACCAGCCCCGACCGGCTGTTCTGCCACGTCTACGGACGCTCAGGACGGTCCAGTGACCAGTTCATTCCCGGCTGGCCCTACTCGTTCGTCGCCGCGCTGGAGACGTGCCGCACCTCGTGGTGCCAGCTGCTGGACTCGGTCCGCCTGGGCCCCGAAGATGATGTCGCCGAGGTCACCGCCCGGCAGGTCCGCCGTGTCGTGAACGACTTGATCGGCCAGGGCCGGTGTGAGGACGGCGCCCCGGGCATCCTGGTCGTCTTCGACGCCGGCTACGACGCGCCGCGCACGGCTTACCTCCTTACCGGCATGACCAGCGAGGACGTCGACCTGCGGTGGCAAGCGTTCTTGAGGTGCTTCGATCTTGAACATACTTTCCGTTTTGTGAAGCAGACGCTCGGCTGGACCGTCCCAGGCTCCGTAGTTCCGAGGCCGCGGCCCGCCGCCCGTTCCGACGTGGGCGAATCAACCAGGCGCCCAGAAAGCGTCACCGAACGTAATCACCTCAAAGCTCACAGACCGTAGAAGCAAGCTCAGGGAGTGCACACCGCTTGACGGTGCGTCGGGGGTCGTCCGGCGGGTGGGCGGCTCGCCGGACGACCCCCGTCGTTTGCCGTGCTCAGGTCAGGCAGGCGGGCCCGGTTCCCGCCTCCTCCGGGCCGTTCCCCCACTCCCGCGGCAGTACCGCGAGGTCGCGCCCTACCCGTCGGCCCGGGGCCGGTGTGATCGGCGCGGCCGAGGGGACCGCCAGCACCCGGCAGCCCGCCGCCTCGGCCGCGGCCACCCCGGCGGGGCTGTCCTCCACCGCCAGGCAGGCCCCGGGCGGGAGGCCCAGGCGGGCGGCCGCCTTCAGGTAGGGGTCCGGGAAGGGCTTCGAACGGTCGCTCTCGCCGTCCGCCACCGTCGTACGGAACACCTCACCGCCCAGCGCCCGCAGGACCGTGTCCACCACCCGGCGCGGGAAGGCCGACACCAGGGCGGCGGGCACGTCGTCCCGCACCAGCCGGTCCAGCAGCGCGCGGGCTCCCGGCCGGAGTCGTACGCCCGCTTCCACAGCGGCGAGGAAGGTGTCTTCCAGTTCCGATTCCAGTCCGGCGAGGGTCGTGGGCTCCGGACACAGCTGTACGAGGAGGGACGCCGTGTCGGCGCGGTTGCGGCCGAGCACCCCCGCGCCCTCCTCGTCCGTGAGGGCGTGGCCGTGCGCCGATGCCACCTCCCGGGCGGCCTCCAGCCAGAGGCGTTCGGTGTCGACGAGCGTGCCGTCCATGCCGAGGAGCACCGCGCGCGGCACGGTGGGCACCGCGCCGCCGTCGAGCGTCCAGTGCGTGTCCTGCGTACGGTCCAGGGCCGCGTACACCTGAGCGGCGACGTCCTCGTGCCGGACCGGGCGGGCGGGGCGGGCCCCGGCCGTGATGTCCGGGCCGGCACAGGCCAGCCACGCGGTGCGCTCCACCGCGCTGCCGCCGCCGTGGCCGCCCTCGTCCCGGTGCCCGTGGTCGGTGACGACGAGGACGGTCCAGGCCTCCCGTTCGTACGAGGGGCGGGCGCGCAGGGCGGCGAGGAGGTCGCCCAGGCGGCGGTCCGCCGACGCGATCGACGCCTTGTAGGCCGCCCCGCAGCCCAGGTGATGGGCCGTCTCGTCGGGGGCGCCGAGGTAGACGAAGGACGCCTCGGGGTCCTCGTGGGTCAGGATGCTCACCGCGTCGCGCACGGTGGACTCGTCGGCCCGCTCCCAGGCCTCGGGGGTGTCGGCGGCCGGAGCGTGGTGGGTGAGCCGGGTGGGGTGCCGGAACATCGGGCCGCCGTCGGCGACGGTGACCAGGGGTTCCCAGGCGGCCGCGACGTAGGTGCGGCGGCCGTCCTGGCGGGACAGGCGGGTGGTGAAGTCCGGGAAGACGCCGAGGCGGTGGCCGTCGAAGTCGTTGCTCCACACGGCGTGCTTTCTGACGTTCACACCGGTGACGGTCGTCGCCCAGCACGGCCCCGACATGGTGGGCGTGCCCTCCGCCACGGTCACGGGGGCCAGGAAGCCCGCGTCGGCCACCGTGTCGAGGTGCGGGGTGCTCACGCGGTTCAGGGTGTCGAGGCGCACCCCGTCGATGCCGACGACGAGCACCCGGCGGGTACGGGACATGGCGGTCTCCCACGGCTCCAGGTGTACGGATACGGGTCAGGCCTGCTGGTGCAGGGTGCTCGGGTCCACCCCGTGGGCGAACGGCAGTCCGTGGGCGTACCGTTCGAGCTCGTCGACCGCGGCGTCCGCGAGCCGGTGGAGTTCGCCGCCCTGGGAACCCGCGATGTGCGGGGTGAGCAGTACGTTCGGCAGGTCGTAGAGGGGCGAGTCCGGAGGCAGGACCTCCGGTTCCGTGTGGTCGAGCACCGCGTTGAGGCGTCCGGCGGCCAGCTCCTTCACCAGCGCTTCCGTGTCGACCAGCGAGCCGCGTGCGGTGTTGACGAGCGTCGCCCCGTCCCGCATCAGCGCGAGGCGCGGGGCGTCGAACAGGTGCCGGGTCGAAGGGAGTTCGGGGGCGTGGATGCTGACGACGTCGCTGAGGGAGACCAGGGCGTCCAGGCCGGTCCGCTCGACGCCGAGGGCACGGGCTTCGTCCTCGTCGAGGTAGGGGTCGTGGACCAGGACGCGCAGGTCGTGGGGGCGGAGCAGTTCCACGACGCGGCGGCCGATGCGGGAGGCGCCGACGACGCCGACGGTGCGGCGGTAGTTGCCGATGGCCGGGAACCGGGTGAGGAGGTTCACGCGGGAGCGTTCCTCGCGGTAGAGGCGGGCGCTGTGCAGGACGTGCTTGTTGGAGAGGAGGATCGCCGCGACGGTGTATTCGGCGACGGGGAGGGCGTTGGCGGTCGCGGCGGTGCTGACGGTGATGCCGCGGTCCCAGACGTCCTGGGTGATGTGGTGCTTGACGGAGCCCGCGGCGTGGATCACGGCCCGCAGGCGGGGCATGGCGCTCAGGGCGGCGGAGCCCAGGGGCGGGCAGCCCCACCCGGTGAACAGGACCTCCGCGTCGCGCAGTCCGGCGCGCTGGGCCGGGTCGTCGGCGTCGAAGTCGGTGACGAGGAGTCCGGGGTCGAGGTCGGCGATCCGGGCGATCCGGTCCAGCGCCCCGGGGGCCAGGACCGCCGCGCGGGTCTCGCGGCTCATCGCCAGGACAGTGCGCGGGCGGGGCCGCCGGGACGGGGCGGGGTGGCTCACTTGACGGCTCCTGCGGTGAGGCCCGAGCGCCAGAAGCGCTGGAGGCAGAGGAAGGCGACGATCAGGGGGACGACGGCGACGAGCGACCCGATGATCACCAGCGGGTACAGCTCGGGCTGCTGGTAGACGTTCTGGTTCCACATGAACAGGCCCAGGTTGACGGGGTAGAGCCGGTCGTCGTTGAGCATCATGAGCGCGCCGTAGAAGTTGTTCCAGCCTGCGGTGAACGAGAACAGGAAGATGGTCACGAAGCCGGGCGCCAGCATCGGCAGGGAGACCTTCACGAAGGTCCGCACCTCCCCCGCCCCGTCGACCCTGGCCGCTTCCAGGACCTCGTCGGGGACGTACCCCTCGGAGAAGACGCGGGCCAGGTAGACGCCGAACGGGTTGACGAGGCTGGGGATCAGGACGGCCCAGTAGGTGTTGACGAGGCCGAGTTCGGAGGCCATCAGGTACAGCGGGAGCTGGACGACGGTCGAGGGGATGAGAACGCCGACGAGGACGACACCGAAGAGCTTCTCCCGGCCCCGGAAGGCGTACTTGTCGAAGGCATAGCCGCAGGCGACCGAGATCAGGGTGGAGAGCCCGGAGGCGACGACGGTGTAGAGGAGGCTGTTGAGCAGCCAGCGGACGAACACCCCGTCGTTGTGGGCGAAGAGGGCCTCCAGGTTGGACAGCAGGGCGAAGTCGCCCAGGCTGAACGGGTTGGTCGCGAACAGGTCCCGGTAGCTCTTGGTGGAGGCGATGAGCAGCCAGGTCAGCGGCATCAGGGTGTAGACGGCGACGACGGCGAGCACCGTGTTCACCACGACCCGGGAGGTGAGGCTCCCGGTGCGGCCTCCGCGGGCCGGCGGCCGTGGCGCGGTGCGGCGGGCGGTCCGGGCGCGCCGGGTTCTACGGGTGGGGTCGGACGGGGCATCGGGGGTGGCTGTCCGGGTGTTCATGAGGCCTTCCACCGGTTGCCGAGCTTGGTGACGACGAAGGACAGCAGGCCCGCGACGAGGGCGAGCAGCAGCGAGCTCGCGGCGGCCAGGCCGTAGTCATGGCCCTTGAAGGCGGCGGTGTAGATGAACATGGTCGGTGACCAGTCCTCGCCCATGGTGTTGGCCCGCAGTTGTACGAGTTTGGGGGCGTCGAAGAGCTGGATGGCGCCGACGCAGGTGAAGAGCAGGGTCAGGACGACGGTCGGCCGGATCATCGGGATCTTGACCTGGAGGGCGGTGCGCAGGGCTCCGGCTCCGTCGACGGTGGCGGCTTCCAGCACTTCGCGGGGAACGGCCTGGAGGCCCGCGTAGAAGATGATCATGTTGTAGCCGGTCCACTGCCAGGCGGAGATGTTGACGACCGAGAGGATCGCCTCGTCCTCGCCGAAGAAGTTCCAGCTCGCACCGAACGCGTCGAGGGCGTCGGTGACCGGGCTGAGGCCCGGGGTGTAGAGGTAGAGCCAGATCAGCGAGGCGATCAGGCCGGGCACGGCGTGCGGCAGGAAGTAGGCGATCTGGAAGAAGCGCCGGGCGCGGGCCAGGGTCGAGTCGACGAGCAGGGCGAGGATGAGCGCACCGCCGACCATGGCGGGGATGTACAGCACGCAGTAGAGCGCGATGTTCCCGAACGAACGGAGGAACGCCTCGTCCCCGAGGGCTTCGGTGAAGTTGCCGAACCCGGCGAAGGCGCGCTCGGTTCCGCCGAATCCGAGGCCGGAGGACTCCTCCCGGAAGAGGCTCATCCACCCCGCGTAGAGCAACGGCAGGACGGTGACGGCAAGGAAGAGGGCGAAGAACGGCACGGTGAAGAGCGCCACGGCCCTGCGCTGTCCGCTGCGGGTGCCGGGGCCGCCCGGGGCGCCGGGCCTTCCCGGTCCGGCGGTGGCGGCCGCCGGCGGTGCGGGCCGGGGCGGCGGGGTCTTGGCCGGCCGGGCGAGTGGGGCTGCCACCTGTTGCTCCTTCGGCGGGTCGGGAGGGAGGGGGACGGCTGGAGGTCGGGCCTCGGTGCGGTGGCCGTCCTGAGGGCGTCGGCGGGCCCGGGACGCTGCGTCCCGGGCCGGGCGCGCGGCTACTGGGCCAGCTTCAGGCCGCGGTCGGTGACCGCCTTCTCGCCCTTCGCCTGTCCGGTGCTCAGCATCCTGGTGTGGTCGCCGCCCGCGGCCAGCTGCGCCGAGGTCACCTGCTGCTGCACCGGGCCCCAGGTCCAGCCGGGCACGATGGTGTCGGCGGCCTCACCCGCCAGCGCGTAGACGTCCTGGTCTCCGAAGTAGGAGTTGTCGAACTCCTTCGCCGCCGCGGCTCGCATGCCCTCGTTGGCGGGCAGGGCGCTGCTGGGGGTCTTCAGCGAGCTGAGGCGGGCCGTCATGGCCTCGGGGTCGGTCGTGACCCACTTGATGAACTCGGCGGCGGCCTCGGTGTGCTTGCTGCCCTTGGGCACGACGTAGGAGGTTCCGCCGTACATGCCGGTGCTCGGCTTTCCCTCCCAGGTCGGCAGCGGGGCTATGCCCCACTTGCCCTTGGCGTCGGGGTAGCTGACGGGGAAGTTCCCCGCGCTCCAGGCGGCGCCGATGATGGTGGCGACCTTCCCGGTGGCACGCTCCTTGGTCTCGCCCTCGCCCCACAGCGGGGTCCTGGACGCCAGGCCGTCCGCGAGGAGGTCGTCCCAGTAGGCGGCGACCTTCCGGGAGGCCGGGTCGTCGATGTTCACCTTCCAGGCGTCGCCCTCGGTGCCGTACCACCGGGCACCCGCCTGCCAGGCCAGGCCGGAGAGCAGGGCGGGGTCGCCGCCGCCGAAGTTGGTGATGGTGATGTCCGGGTCGCCTCGGTGGATCTTCTCGGCGGCCGTACGGTACTCCGCCCAGGTCTTCGGCACGTCGACCCCGTACTTCTCGAACAGGTCCTTGCGGTAGAAGAGCTGGATGGGCGTGACGTCGAAGGGCACCGCCCAGGTGGAGCCACCGAGGTTGACCAGGGACTGGACCGCCTCGGGGAACTCCTTCTTCACCAGGTCGCCGGAGCCGGCGGTGAGGTCTTCCAGGTTGCCCTCGCTGGCGTACTCGGGCAGGGCGGAGTAGTCCATGGTCGCCACGTCGGGGGCGTTGCCGCCCTTGACCGCGTTGGACAGCTTGGTGACGCCCTCAGGGCCCGCCGGGACCAGTGAGAACCTCACCTTGATGCCGGTGTGCGCCTTGTTGAACGCGTCGGCCGTCTCCTTGGCGCCCGCGGTGGCCGACCAGAAGGTGAGGGTGACGGGCTCGCCGTCGCCGGGGGCCGAGGAGTCCGAGCCCGAGCCGCCGCAGGCGGTGACGAGCAGGGTCAGGGAAGCGGCGGACGCCGCGAGGGCGATGCGGGACGTACGGACGTTACGGGGCATGGGCCGACTCCTACGAGACCTCGGACTGCGGGAGATGAGGCGAACGCCACACATCATTTTGCGCAGAACCGATCACCGTCAAGAGCAAATGACCAATTCAATCGAATCGATCACGCATGCGGTGGGGCGCGGTCCCGCTGCCCGCCGACATCACCTCACCGCAGGGCTCCGAGCTCCGCACCGGCATCCCTCTCGGCATCCTGGACTGACGCCCGGTCAGGAAGCGGCGGCTCCGCACGAGACCCGGATGCGCAGGGCCGGCAGGATGTCGAGGTGGCGGCGGGCTCCGGGGCCCGCCGTGCGGGCGGCCGGCGCATCCGGGTCCGACGCGCCGAGGCGGGACAGCAGGAGCCGTGCGGCGGCGGCGCCCACGGCGCGCTTGTCCGGGGCCACGGCGGTGAGCGGCAGGTCGGCGAGGGAGGCGACCTCGTCGTCGTACGCGATCACCGCGAGGTCCTCGGGCACCCGTACGCCCCGGGCCTGGAGCCGGGGGATGAGAACGATCGCGTCGGCGTCGCTGTGCACGATCGCGGCGGTCACATGGCCGCTCGCCACACCCTCACAGAGATACTCCAGCGTCCGTTCGAACCGGTCCTGCTCCGATCGTGAGGGGGTGTTCTCCAGTGGTGAGGCAGGGACCGGGCTCAGTCCCAGCGCCTCGACCGCGGCCCGGTAGCCGACCTTGAGACGGGGCGCGGTGGGGCTGTCCTGCACGGCGAGCGCGATCGCCCGGTGGCCGAGCCCGGCCAGGTGCGCCACCGCCTCGGCGGCCCCGTGGGCGTGGTCCGAGCGCACCCGGTCCAGGCCCGCCGCCGGATGGCCGAGCGGGGCCCAGCGCTCCACCAGCACCACCGGTGTCTCCTGCTCCACCGCCCACAGCCCCTCGCCCGGCTCCGGGCAACCGCGCTCCCAGCTCGGCGTGAGCAGCAGCCCGTCGGCTCCCGTGGACAGCAGGCGGCGGGTCTGGGCCGCGTCCTCGTCCGGGAGGTAGTGGGAGAGCCCGATGGTCAACCGGGCACCCGCGGCCTCGACGGTCTCCCGGGCGCCGCGCACCACATCCGCGTAGTAGTACTCGGTGGTCGGCACCACCATGCCCACCACCAGCCCTTCGGCGGAGGGGGCGGCGGGTACGGGCCGGGGCTGTCCCGAGGGCCACACAACGGCACCGTGCAGCCGCTCCACCAGCCCCTGGGCCGCCAGCGCCTCGACGTCCCGGCGCAGCGTGACCGCGGACATGCCGAGCTCCGCGGCGAGTTCCGCGACGCGCAGACTGCCGCGCTCGCGGACGAGCTCCAGTACTCGCTCGTGGCGCTGGTCGACGTGCAGTCGCATGGATCCCCCTGGGCTCGGAGACGGCTGGGCTCTGACCTGTGACAACCATATCGATCACATCCGCTCGAAACGATCCGAGCACGGATTTGCCTCGATGCGGCGAGTTCGGGACCGGCGACTACCTGATCGCGCTCCGCGCGCTTCTACACGCCCCCGCAAGCGATCGATACGATCAATTCAGCCAAAGTCATTGAGCGAGTCGTCCGGTGACTGCTAGAAAGTGGCCGCCCGCTCAGAACAGTCGGATCCCGGGATCAGGTCCGCACTCGGCGCACCGGTTCCCGCCGGACACACGTCAGCGACCCGGAGCCCTCCCATGACTTCTGCCTGGTCCCGCCGTACCTTTCTGGCCACCTCCGCGGCACTCACTGCCACGGGCGGCGGCGCGCTGGTGCTGCCCGCGCCCCACGCCGCCGCCGACGACGATCCGTACACCGCCCTGCGCGCCACGTGGAGCGCACTGATCCTCGGCGAGGGATTCAGCCCGACCGCCGAACCGTTCAGGAGCCGGCTGGCCGACCTCGGTACGCGGGCCCGGCAGTTGCTGGAGACCATGGCCCCGGCGGACGGATCGCTGTGGCCCGACGCCGTGTTCGCCGACCCGGACCCGGACACCGACCCCGAGTCGTACGTCTTCTCCGGGCGGATGGCCGACAGCTTCCTCCGCCTCAGCACCATGGCGCAGGCCTACCGCCAGCAGGGCACCGGGCTGACCGGGGACGCCGGACTGCGCGACGCCGTGATCAGGGGCCTCGATCACCTCCACAGCCAGGTGTACAACGACCAGCAGACCCGGTACGGGAACTGGTACAGCTGGCAGATCGGCGCACCCCAGGCCCTGCTGGACGTGTGTGTGCTGCTGTACGACGCCCTCCCCCCGGAGCGGCTCGCGCGCTACTGCGCCGCGGTGGACCACTTCGTACCGGACTCCACCGTGGCCTCGTACACCGGGACGAGCACCGGGGCCAACCGGGTCGATCTGTGCCGGGTGCTGGCCCTGCGGGGGGTCGTCGGCGGGACCTCGGCCAAGATCGCCCTGGCCCGGGACGCCCTCTCCCCCGTCTTCCCGCTGGTGACCAAGGGCGACGGGCTCTACGCCGACGGCTCGTTCATCCAGCACACCACCGTGCCCTACACCGGCAGCTACGGATCGGTGATGCTCGGCGGGCTCGGGCTGCTGTTCGCACTCCTCAAGGGGACCGCGTGGGAGGTCACCGACCCGCGGCGGCAGGTGGTGTTCGACGCGGTGGAGAACGCCTGGGCCCCCTTCCTCTACAACGGTCTTGTCATGGACTCCGTCGCGGGCCGGGCCATCAGCCGCGGCGAGGGCGACGACCACCGGCGCGGCCATCCGGTCCTCGCGTCGATCGTGCTGCTCGGCCGGGGCGCGTCGGCCGCCGAGAACGCCCGCTGGCGGGGGCTGGTCAAGGGCTGGGCGCAGCGCGACTACTACAGCCCGCCGCTGAGCGACCCCTCACTCGGGCTGACCTCACTGGCCCGGATCAAGAGCGTCCTGGACGACACCTCGCTCACGGTGGTGCCCGAGCCGGACGGCCACCGGCTCTTCCCCGACATGGCCCGGGCCACCCACCGCCGCCCCGGCTGGGCCGCCGCACTGAGCATGGCCGATAGGCGGATCACCTACTACGAGACCGGCAACGGCGAGAATCTGCGCGGCTGGCACACCGGGGCGGGGATGCTCTACTGGTGGGGCGACACGTTCGCCAACGGCCAGTACAGCGACGCTTTCTGGCCCACTGTGGACCCCTACCGGCTGCCCGGGACCACGGTCTCGCGCAAGCCGCTGGCCGACGGGGCAGGCGGTGACTGGGGCGCGTCCCTGCCCGATGTGAACTGGGTCGGCGGGGTCACCGACAAGAAGCGCGCGGCGGTGGGGCAGTACCTGAAGGGGCTGTCGAGCACGCTGATGGCGAAGAAGTCGTGGTTCTTCCTCGACGACACCGTGGTGTGCCTGGGCGCGGGCATCCACGGCCGGGACGGCGCGGCCGTGGAGAGCACGGTCGACAACCGCAACCTGGGGCCGGTGGGCAACGCCCCCTTCACCGTCGGCGGTTCGGCCACACCGAGAACCCTCCCCTGGTCGGCGACGCTGACCAACACCTCCTGGGCGCATCTCGCCGGACACGGCGGCTACGTCTTCCCCGGCGGGGCCACCGTGAAGGCTCTGCGGGAGAACCGGACCGGGCGCTGGAGCGACATCAACACCGCGGGTTCCACGGACCCGGTCTCGCGCAAATACCTCACCCTCTGGTTCGACCACGGCCAGAACCCGACGGACGCCGCCTACGTCTACCAGGTGCTGCCGGGCGCGACCGAACAGCGGACCGCGGCGCGGGCGGCGGACAGCGACTGGCTGCGGGTGCTCGCCAACACCGACGACCAGCAGGGCGTCGCGGTCCCGTCGATCGGGCTGACCGCCGTCAACTTCTGGTTCGGCGGGAGCATCGGCCCGCTGGTGGCGGACGCCCCCTGTTCGGTGATGGTCACCGAACACGCCGACGGGACAGCCACCGTGTGCGTCAGCGACCCCATGCGCATGCGGACGAGCCTGACCCTCACGTGGGACCGGGCGGTCGCCTCGGTCGTCTCGAAGCCGTCGACCGTGACATCGGCGGCCACCGGGGCGTCGCTGCGGCTGGTCTTCGGCGACCTCTCCGGTACGCGCGGGGCGACGCAGACGGTGAAGGTGCGGCTCTCCTGAGCGGCCTGTCACACGGGAGTGCTCAGGTGTTCCTCGATCCAGCGGACTCCGAAGTCGACGGCGGGACCGGCCTCGAACAGACAGCTCCTGGCGGCGCCGACGGCGCCGGCCCGGCCGATGCCTGCGTCGAGCATGCTCCGGACGATGACCGCGAAGGGGTCCTGTCCCGCGGGCACGACGGAGGAGTAGTCGAAAGCGCCGTCCGTCGAGTCGATGTCATGGAAGGTGCGCCAGACCCGCTCGCCGTTCACCTGGACGGGCTGCTCGTACGTCACGAACCGTTTGCCGGGCGCCCGGGCCAGGGACTCCGCGAGGTGCAGCAGCGTCATCGTCTCCCGGGGCGCCCCGAGCAGCAGCACCCGCCCGCCGAGCGCGACGAGGCGCGCCAGCGGGCTGTCCGGGCCGTGCGGGTCGTCCCAGGGGTGGTCGGCCATCAGTGCGGCCGCCGACGGGCCGAGCGCCGCGAGGCTCGCGTCGGGGTGACGGCTGCGCACCGCCCCGGGCCTGCGGCGCAGGGCCTCCGGGAGACGGCCGTTGCCGTGCTCGGCCTCACTGAGCTCCGGGTCGTACGCGGGGTGGTGGGCGCGCAGGGCGTCCCGCCAGGTGCGGGGCCAGGTGGTGAAGTCGTACGGCGGGGCGTCGTTCCAGCCACAGGAGACCATCAGTGTGCCGGTCGTGCCCACCACATCGAGGAGGGCGTCGATGACGGTCTGGGGGCCGCCCGGGACGTAGCCGATCGCGGACAGCCGCGTATGGAACATCACGGTGTCACCCCGGCCGAGGCCCAGCGCGGCCAGATCGTCCCTGATCCGGTCCCGCGTCACCGGCCCCCCGGAGCGCCGCAGCAGTGCTCGTACGTCCATGCCCCCACAGCCTAGGGCGCTCCGGGCAAACCGGCTGCCCCGGAGGCGCGGGGCGGTCATACTGTCGGCCGGCACCACGGACCGAGGACATGATCATGACGAGTGATGACCGGGTCGGGCCTCCCCTGTCCGGGAGCGAGCGCGAGACGCTGCGGGGCTTTCTCGACTACCACCGCGAGACTCTGGCCATGAAGTGCGCCGGGCTGAGCGACGAGCAGTTGCGCGAGCGTTCGATGCCGCCGTCCACGCTGTCGCTGCTGGCTCTGGTACGACACCTGACCGAAGTGGAACGCGCCTGGTTCCGGCGGGTGTTCGAGGACGGCGATGCGCCGATGGTCTGGTCACAGGAGCCTTTCGACTTCCAGGCCGCGTACGACGCGAGCGCCTCGAACCGCGCCGAGGCGTTCGCGGCCTGGGAGGCCGAGGTGGCGACCTCGCGCCGCATCGAGCGGGAGGCGGCGTCGCTGGATCTGCCGGGCCGTCGGCCCCGGTGGGGCAAGGACGTCTCGTTGCGGATGGTCATGGTTCACGTCCTGCTGGAGTACGGCCGCCACAACGGGCACGCGGACCTGCTGCGCGAAGGGGTGGACGGGACGGTGGGCGCCTGAGTGCGCGAACCTCCCGTGGGTAGGGCGTGGTTCGGCGGAGCGCCGGTGGTGCGGGCGTAGACCGCGGAGCGCCGACGGGCCGCCTCGTAGACTCGGCCGCATGACTCGGCAGCCGGTCTCCCCCGACCTCGTCTCCACGTTCGCGCCCGACGGCACCCTGCGGGCTTCGATCAATCTGGGCAACCCGATCCTGGCGGGCCGGGACGCCGAGACCGGTGAGCCGGCCGGCGTCTCCGTCGACCTGGCGCGGGAGTTCGGGCGCCGACTCGGGGTGCCGGTCGAGCTCGTGGTCTTCGATCGGGCCGCGCTGTCGGTGGACGCGGTGAAGGCGGGCCGGGCGGACATCGGCTTCTTCGCGGTGGACCCCGCGCGCGGCGAGGGGCTCCGCTTCACCGCGCCGTACGTGCTCATCGAGGGCAGCTATCTGGTGCCCGACGCGTCTCCGGTCACCGAGAACGGCCAGGTGGACCGCGAGGGAACCCGGATCTCGGTCGGTTCGGGGTCCGCGTACGACCTTTTCCTCACGCGCGGGATCCGGCGCGCGGAGATCGTCCGGTTCCAGGGGGCCGGTCCCGCGCTCGCCGCCCTGCGGGCGGGCGAGGTGGAGGTGGCGGCCGGTATCCGGCAGCTGCTGGAGGGCGAGGCCGCGCGGGCTGTCGGCGTACGGGTGCTGCCGGGCCGGTTCATGGTGATCCAGCAGGCCATGGGCACGCCCGAGGGGCGGGGCACGGCGGCGCAGGAGCTGCTGGCGGCGTTCGTGGAGGAGATGAAGGCGGGCGGCTTCGTCGCCGACGCTCTGAAGCGTCATGGCGTCGAGGGCGCGACGGTCGCGCCCTCCGGCTGAATCTCCTCACGGCGCCCGGGGGTCCAGGGCGAGACGGGGGCATTCGGCGTCGGCGAAGGCGGCGTGGAGGCGAGTTCGGCGGCAAAGCGCAGGTCACCCTCCGCGGCGAAGGCCCGGACCTGTTCGAGGGCCCGGTCGACGCCGCCGGGGCCCGGACCCGGTCACCGCCGGAAGCGGGCCGAAGGGATGAGGGACGGAGCACGGATCGCCTCGGCAGCTCAGGAGCGGCGGCAGGTCAGCACGCGGGTGGTGCTGCCGTCGTCCTCCTCGATGTCCCGTACGTGCTCGAAGCCGATGCGGGCCAGCAGTGTCAGCGAGGCCTGGTTCGCCGCGGCGACGGTGGCGTGCACCTCGGTGAGCCCGAGGGTCTCGAAGCCGTGGGCGACGAGGACCTGTGCCAGCTCGGTGCCCAGGCCGTACCCCCAGGCCGTCGGCGCGAGGGCGTAGATGATCTCGTGGCCGCCGCCGACGGCCTCGGTCGGCTTGATCTCGGCGTGCCCGACCAGGAGACCGTCGCGTCGAACGGCCCAGACGGCGAACAGGTCCTGGGCGTAGACCTTGCTGAAGATCCGTCCGAACAGGGCGCGGTCCTCCGCCTCGGAGGCGGGCCGTCGCCCATCCAGCGCGACACGCTGGTGTCCTGGAACAGGGCGACGAAGGCCTGTTCGTCCTCAGGGACGTACGGCTCCAGCAGGAGCCTGTGGGTGCGCAGAGTCGGGGTCACAGGCGGTGACGCTACCGGGGCCGTGTCCCCGTCGGCGAACCCCTTTCGCCCGCGGGCCGGGAGGGCGGTTCCCCTCAGGGCCGGGGGCCTGCCGCCGGGTCCTCCCTCAGCAGTCGCAGGGCCTTCTCCCGCAGCCGCCTGCGGTGTTCGGGGTCGGTGGCCCGGTCGGCGGCGCGGCCCAGTTCCTCGGCGCGTTCACGGGTGCGGCGGGCTCGTTCCACCGGGGTGTCGGGCAGGTTCATGCGGGTGTCCTCCGTCGTGGGTCCTCCGTCGGCGGCCGACGCGGTGCGTGCGACCGGCGTCGGGCGCGCGACCGGAGCACCAGCGTCACCGGAGCCGGTCCGGTCCGCATCTCGTGCGGCTACGCTCAGTAACTCCCGGCGGGGCTCCCGGCGGGGCTCCCGGCGAGAACCGGCACTCGGGGGGCGAACGACCGTGCGTGGACTGGACGGTCAGTCGACGGTGTGGGCGGGGTGGCCCTCGGTCCGGCGGGCCTCCTTCATCTCGGCCTCGTAGAGGTGGTCGCGGCCTTCGGCGAGTTCCTGTCTGATCTGCCGTTCGATCGCCCGGAACACGTCGTAGTAGGTCGCGTTGTACTCCTCGACGATCTGGAACGTCCAGTGCCCGGGAATGACATTGCGGCCGAGAATCTCCCGTTCGACC
This sequence comes from Streptomyces sp. WZ.A104, assembly GCF_002382885.1. Classification (GTDB taxonomy): domain Bacteria; phylum Actinomycetota; class Actinomycetes; order Streptomycetales; family Streptomycetaceae; genus Streptomyces. Next base: position 101,280 of record NZ_NWVL01000005.1, on the reverse strand, counting down.
TGCTCGGCCTGCGGCCCGTGCCCGGCCTCGCGCAGCAGGCGCACCGCATCGTCGAGGCAGAGGTCGGCGCTCCCGGTGAGCTGATGAAAGTCGTAGAGGGCACCGCGAGCCCGCTCGGCGGTCTCCAGCGCTTTCGAAAGGGCCCCGAGGGCTTCGACGGTGGTGTCGCTGACGCCTTCCGGGCGCCGGTGCCGGGGGTCGAGCGGCCGCGCTTGGGCGTTCATCGGGGCTCCTTCTCGGCGTGGAGGCGTTGGATCACCTGCCCACCTTCCTACCCCGAGCGGCGTCACTCCCGCCGGTGGACCGCCCGGACGGAGGAGGCCGACGGCAACCACCTGCACCCCTAATATTCCTTATCACTCCTTAACATGCCCTCCATGGAGCATTTTACGTTACGATGAGGAAGCATGGAGAGCGATGAACGCGAGCTGTACTCGATCGGCGAGGTGGCCGAACGGCTGGGCCTGCATGTGCGGACCGTCCGGAACTACGTCCGCGACGGAAAGCTCAGGGCCGTCCGGATCGGCAAGCAGTACCGGATCAGCCGGGAGGACTTCGAGGCCCTTACCGGCCGTACCGCCGAGGCCGCCCCGGGTCCGGCCTCCGCGCCCGCACGCGGCCACCTGGAGGTGTCCAGCATCGTGCAGATCGACGGGCTCACCCCGGACGCCGCACACCGTTTGAGCACCTTGGTCACGGCGAGCGCCCAGTCCGCGCGGAGCCCGTCGGACTCCCTGCGCATCCAGACCGTCTACGACCAGGAGCGAGCCCGAATGAAGATCGTCGTCCTCGGCGGCGCCGCCACCACCGCGGAGCTGCTGCACCTGATCGACAGCGTGACGGGCCCGGACAGCGGTCTGTTCCCCTCCACGGAGAGCGGACAGGGGGCGGACCATGACTGACGTCATCGAGGAGCACCACGGCGTACCGGTCCTGGTGTGCGACGCCGACGGTGTGCAGATCGCCACCGTCCAGGACGCCCTCGACCAGCTGATCGGCATGGCCTTCCAGGGCGCGGAGGTGGTGGCCGTGCCGGCCGCGCGCCTGGACGACCGCTTCTTCGACCTCAGTACCGGTTTCGCCGGGGAGGTGCTGCAGAAGTTCTCGGCCTACCGGCTGCGCCTGGTCGTCCTCGGGGACATCGGCCACCACCTCTCGGCCAGTGCCGCCCTGCCCGACCTCGTGCGTGAGGCCAACCGGGGCAGGGACGTCTGGTTCCTACCGGACTTGGACGCCCTCGCCGCCCGGCTGGCCTAGGACTTGTCCGGCGGCGCACCCCCGGCCGCAGCCCCCGGCTCAGCCCTCCTCGTCCTCATCGCCCTCGAAGGCGTCACCGATCTCGTCGACCACTTCGGCGGCGACCATGCCCCCGACGACGCCGACGGCCACACCCGCCGCGACTCCGGCCACCACCGCACCGGTACCGGGGCCCGAGCGGCGGTGGGCGTCGTCGTCGTGGTGACCGCCGTGGTGTCCTCCGTACGGGGACGGGGCGGCGTACGCCTCGTGTCCGGCGATGACCTGCTTCAGCCAGCCGTCGACCCGGTCGTTCCAGTCGGCCCGCGGGGCGGTGTGGTGGGAGGCCGTGAGGCGGTGGACCGTGTCGTGTCCCCGGAGAGGAGTCCGGCGCGCTTGTCCCGGGCCCCGGCGATCTCCAGCTCCGTCCGGATGCCGAGGACGGGGCCGAGGTGCTGGCCGTGGAGTTCGGTGATCGGCGTCTCCCAGGGCAGGGCGACGGTGAACGGCACGGTGAGCTCGGCCTCCGCGGCGAGCCGGAAGCCGCCGCCGACGGTGAAGCTGTCGAGGGCGACCGTGCCCTCCTGCTCCTCCTCCTGGCCCTCCTTCTCCACCCGGGCGAGGAGGAGCAGAGTGATCCGTGACCGTGTGGTCCGTGACGGCTGTGACCGAGGAGGCCTGTGCCGCCCCGCCGGGCGAAACCGCCCGCGAAGGTACAAGGGTTTCCCAACCGCACGACCGTTACGCGCAGTTCCGGCCATCAAGATCACCGGTTGCCGCCCGCCCGTCGAGCACTCACGCCACATCCCCCTCCGCCACGGCTCTTCCCCAGGTGACACCCCGTGTGATACCTGCCACTCCCGTTTGCTTTGCGGTCCCTTTAATATCGACGGGGTGGGTTCACAGCCCACCTCCGTCGTCGACCGGACGACCCGAACAGAGAAGGAGCTGCGGTACCGCAATGGGTGAACCTCCCAGTACGAACCGTGTCATCACCACCCCGGCACACCAGGGGATGGAGGTGACACGGTGAGCGAAGTGATATTGCTCCTCCTCGCCCTCGGGCTGACCCTGGCCTGCGCGGTGTTCGTCGCGGCCGAGTTCTCGCTGACCACCGTCGAGCGCGGCGAACTCGAACGCGCCACGCAAGCCGGTGAGCGCGGCGCCGAAAGTGCGCTCAAGGCCGCCAAGCGGCTCACTTTCCAGCTCTCCGGCGCACAGCTCGGCATCACCGTGACCTCTCTGGTCATCGGCATGCTGGCCGAGCCGTCCATCGCCGTGCTGCTCCGCGGCCCGCTGGAGGCTGTCGGGCTTCCCTCCGGCGCCGTGTCCACGGTCGCCACCCTCCTCGGTGTGGCCCTGTCCACCGTCGTCCTCATGGTGATCGGTGAACTGGTCCCGAAGAACTGGGCGATCTCCAGCCCGCTGGCGGTCGCCAAGGTCGTCTCGACCCCGCAGCGGGCCTTCACGGCCGCCTTCGCCCCGCTGATCCGGCACCTCAACAACACCGCGAACCGTGCCGTACGGCGGATGGGCCTGGAGCCCGCCGAGGAGCTGGCCTCCGCCCGTACGCCCCAGGAACTGATCGCGCTCGCCGAGCACTCCGCCCGCGAGGGCGCCATCGAGGAGGACTCGGCCGAACTCTTCGTCCGCACCCTGAACCTGGCGGAGCTGTCAGCCGAGAACGTGATGACGCCGCGCGTCGATGTGCGGGCGCTGGAGGCCCACGCCACCGCCGCCGACGCCGCAAACCTCACGCTGGCCACCGGCCTGTCCCGGTTCCCCGTCTACCGCGACAGCCTGGACGAGGTCATCGGCACGGTCCACATCCGCGACGTCCTCGCCCTGGACGAGTCCGAGCGGGCCCGGACCCCGGTCACCGCGCTGGCCACCGAACCCCTGCTCGTCCCCGATTCGCTGCCCGTGGACCGGCTGCTCACCCAGCTGCGCAAGCACCGCACCATGGCCGTGGTGATCGACGAGTACGGCGGCACCGCGGGTGTCGCCACCGTCGAGGACATCGTGGAGGAGGTCGTCGGCGAGGTCCGCGACGAGCACGACCCCCACGAGCGCCCCGACCTGGCGCCCGCCGAACCCCTCGGCGACGGCCGCCCGGTCTGGGAGGCCGAGGGCAGCATCCGCCTCGACCAGCTCGACCGGATCGGGTTCAGTGCGCCGGAGGGCCCCTACGAGACGCTCGCCGGTCTCGTCGCGACGCAGCTCGCCCGCATTCCCGTCCGCACGGACCGGCTGGAGCTCAACGGCTGGCAGTTCGACGTCCTCGACATCGAGCACCACCGGGCCGACCGGGTCCGGATCACCGCGCCCGCCCCGGCGCTGGCCCTCGTGGAGGAGGACGCCCGATGACCGCCATCCAGCTCGCCATCGGCGCGCTCACCCTCCTGACCAACGCGTTCTTCGTCGGTGCGGAGTTCGCCCTGATCTCGGTACGCCGCAGCCAGATCGAGCCCCAGGCCATACGCGGCAGCCGACGCGCCAAGAGCGCCCTGTGGGGCCTCGAACACCTGTCGGCCGCCATGGCGACCGCACAGCTCGGCATCACCATCTCCTCGCTGGTGCTGGGCGCCGTCGCCGAGCCGGCCATCGCCCATCTGCTGGAGCCGCCGTTCGACGCGGTCGGCGTGCCGGACGCGCTGGTCCACCCGATCGCGTTCGTGATCGCACTGACCCTGGCGACGTACCTGCACATGCTCATCGGCGAGATGATCCCGAAGAACATCGCGCTGGCCGCCCCCGTCGCCACGGCCCTGGCTCTCGGGCCCTCGCTGGTGACCCTGACCCGGGCGCTGCGCCCGGTGATCTTCGGCATCAACGCCTTCGCCAACACGCTGCTGCGGCTCCTCAAGGTCGAGCCCAAGGACGAGGTCGCCTCGGTGTTCACCGACGACGAGCTCGTCCGGCTGGTGAAGGACTCCAGCGACGCGGGTCTGCTCGCCCCGGCCGACGGCGAGCGCCTGCGCGACGCCCTGGAGCTGGGCACCCGGCCGGTCGGCGAGGTGATGGTCCCGCTCGGCCGGACGGTCACCGTCGACCTCGGCATCACCCCGCAGGGGCTGGAGCGGGCCGCCGTCGCGTCCGGCTTCTCCCGGCTGCCGGTCACCGGACCGGACGACGGGATCCTCGGCTACCTCCACATCAAGGACGCCCTCGGTGTCGCGGAGCGCACCAAGCCGCTGCCCACGAGCGCGATCCACCCCGTCATCCGGGTCGAGATCGACACCCCGCTGGACGATGCCCTCACAGCTATGCGCGCCGCCGGTACGCACCTCGCGGCGGTCGCCGGGGACAAGGGCACGGTCATCGGCTTCGTGGCGATGGAGGACGTGCTGGAGGAGCTGGTGGGAGCCGCCGCGGTCTGACGGACCCGGGAGCACCCGGCATCGAAGCGGAAGCCGAGGCGGCCCGTCGCGCGCACCTGCGCGGCGGGCCGCTTTCCGTGTGCTTCCGCGCGGCGGGCAGCCTTCGTCCTCACGTGCGCGGCGGGCCGCCTTCGTCCGTGCATGCCCGGCGGGCCGCTTTCCGGCCGTCGGGCCCGACCGCCGTACGGGCCCGCCCCGAACGCGTAAGCTCGGCGAATGGCCAAGTACCTTGACGTACACCCCGAAAATCCCCAGCCGCGCACCATCGCCACGGTGGTCGACAGCATCCGCTCCGGTGCGCTCGTCGCGTACCCGACCGACTCGTGCTACGCGCTGGGCTGCCAGTTGGGCAACCGCGACGGCATCGGCCGGATCCGGTCGATCCGGAATCTCGATGACCGCCACCACTTCACGCTGGTGTGCCACGACTTCGCGCAGCTGGCGCAGTTCGTCCGTGTGGACAACGACGTGTTCCGTGCCATCAAGGCGGCGACGCCCGGCAGTTACACCTTCATTCTCCCGGCGACGAAGGAGGTGCCCCGCCAGCTGATGCACCCGAAGAAGAAGACGGTCGGCGTGCGCATCCCCGACCACGTCGTGACGCAGGCCCTGCTCGCCGAGCTCGGCGAGCCGCTGCTCTCCAGCACGCTGCTGCTGCCGGACGAGGAGGAACCGCTGACGCAGGGCTGGGAGATCAAGGAGCGGCTCGACCACGAGGTGGACGCCGTGGTCGACTCCGGCGACTGCGGCACCGAGCCGACCACGGTCATCGACTTCTCCGGTGACGAGCCCGAGATCGTACGCCGGGGCGCCGGTGACCCGTCCCGCTTCGAGTGATTCGAGTGAACGGCGCGGAGGTGGGTGCGGCGGGTGCGCGGCTGCGGACCGCCCCCGCGCACCCCCTCCCCGGTGTGTGTCACCACAACGGTGGAACTCGCACCGGCGGGCGGCCGAGCGCCCGCGCCGAGCGGGACGCGAGCCCGTTCACCGCCGGACCGTCCGGGCCGGGGATGCGCGGCCGCGAGGCGCGTCGCAGGGTGGACCCATGGCGAATCCCCCGATCGTCATCCACCGGCCGACCCCTTCAGGCGGCCGCCGGGTGACCGTGCACTACGAAGGCCGGGACGAGATACTCGGGCTGGCCCACAGCGACCACGACGTCATCGTGTTCCTGACCGAGGCGGGCCTGGAGGAACCGGACCGGATCCTCGACAACCCGGTCTGGGTGGAGTGGCGAGGCGGCAGGGCCCACCGCTACGAGGCGGCCTGAGGCGTCGCAGCGCCGCCGAGCAGGTCGTGGACCTCCTCGGCGCTGATTTCCCGGAGCTCCTCCGCGAGGAGGATCCAGCGGGTGATACCCACGGATTCGAGGAACGCCAGGTCGTGCCCGGCGATGACGAGGGCGCCCTCGTAGGACTCCAGAGCGCTTGTCAGCTGCCGCACACTGGCCAGGTCGAGGTTGTTCGTCGGTTCGTCCAGCAGAAGCAGCTGCGGGGCGGGGGCAGCGAGCATCGTCGCCGCGAGTGCGGCCCGGAAGCGTTCGCCGCCCGAGAGGGTGCCCGCGAGCTGCTCCGCGCGGGCCCCCTTGAAGAGGAACCGGGCCAGCTGGGAGCGGATCTGGTTGTCGGTGGTGCCGGGAGCCGTGCGGGCGACGTTCGCGGCCACGCTCGACGTGTCGTCGAGGACGTCCAGCCGCTGCGGCAGGAACTTCAGCGGCACGGACGCCGTCGCCTCGCCGGAGCTCGGTGCGAGCTCCCCGGACAGCGTGCGAAGCAGGGTCGTCTTGCCCGCTCCGTTGCGGCCGACCAGGGCGATGCGTTCGGGTCCGGTCACCTGGAGGCCTGCCTCACGCAGCCGACCGTAGGGGAGGGTCAGGTCCCGTACGGTCAGGACCGTACGGCCCGCGGGTACCGCGGTGTGCGGCAGGCTGATCCGGATCTCGGCGTCCTGGCGGACATCCTCGGCGGCTTCCTCCCGTCGCTCTCGGGCCTCGTCGAGACGGTCCTCGTGCAGCCCGCGCAGCCGGCCCGCCGACTCCTGGGCCGAGCGCTTGCGCTCACCGGCGACGATGCGCGGGGCACGCCGCTGGGCGTCCAGCTTCTTGTCGTGGCGCCGGCGGCGGGCCACCTTGACACGGGTCTCCTCCAGTTCGCGCCGCTGACGCCGTACGTCGGCCTCCGCGGCACGCAGCGTGCGCCCGGCGGCCTCCTGCTGGGTGGCGAGGGCCTCCTGGTAGGCGGACCAGCCGCCCCCGTACCAGCTCACCGAACCGGAGCGGAGTTCGGCGATGCGGTCCACGCGCTCCAGGAGGTCCCGGTCATGGCTGACGACGATCAGGATGCCGGTGCGCCAGGACTCGACGGCGTCGTAGAGGCGGCGGCGGGCGAACAGGTCCAGGTTGTTGGTGGGTTCGTCCAGGAGGAGGACGTCCGGGCGCTCCAGCAGCAGCGCGGCCAGGCGCAGCAGGACGGTCTCCCCGCCGGAGAGCTGTCCGACGGTGCGGTCAAGTCCGACACCGCCGAGCCCGAGGGAGCCGAGGGTGGCCAGGGCGCGTTCCTCGACGTCCCAGTCGTCGCCGACCGTCTCGAAGTGCTCCTCTTGTACGTCTCCGGACTCGATGGCGCGCAGGGCGGCTCGGCGTGCCGCGATGCCGAGCGCCCCGTCGACGCGCAGTTCGGTGTCCAGGGTGATGTTCTGGGGCAGATGGGCGAGGCGGCCGCCGACGGCGACGGACCCCGCGGTGGGCCGCAGCCGTCCGGCGAGCAGGCGCAGCAGGGTCGACTTGCCGGTGCCGTTGGCGCCGACCAGGCCGGTGCGGCCGCGGGGGACGGTGAGGGAGAGACCGTCGAAGGCGTTCGTGCCGTCGGGCCACCGGAAGGTGAGCTGGGAGGCGGCCACGGAGGCGCCGGGCTCGGTGGGATGGCTCATGGGGTTCTCGCAGTCGCAGAAGCGGAAGGAACAGGGCTTCGTATGCGAACAGCACGCGGCGACCGGGCCGGAGACCGGAGGAAAAGGTGGGAGGAGCAGTCCTGCGAAGGCGGGGAACGGCTCAGCACCGAGGTCGCATCCACGCGGAAGCCACGGACGGCAGATCTGCCGACAACGTCGTGACCAGGTACGGGCCTGGGCCGTACCGCGCGATGATCGCGGACCTCAGATGCGCAACGTCCACCTCTATCGGAGACAACAGGACCCGGTCAGGCTACCGGAGGCGCTGCCCGGGCGTCGAGGACGTTTCCTACGGGCTGCTCTGCGGGGCCGGTGCGGGGGCCGGGGCCGCGGCGGCGGGTGTGCGAGGTGCGGGCAGGTGGACGCCGGGCGGTACGACGGGGGTCCTGCGGATGGCGAGGGTGCCGAGGACGGCGGCGAGGCCCGCCAGGGCGAACCCGTAGGCCGGGGTGGCGCCCATGGGGTGGGTCTCGTACACCAGGGCGGCCGACAGCACGACCAGGATCGAGGAGACCCTGCCGTACGGTGCGGTGGCGGCGACCACCGCCATGCCCCACAGCAGGTACCAGGGCTGGACCATGGGCGAGAGAGCGACCAGGACGAGCAGTGAGAGACCCAGGGCGTGGGCGGGCGTCATGCTGCCCCGCATCGCGCGCCGGGCCAGCAGGACGATCACGACGAGCGCGGCGGCCAGGCCCAGGGTCTGCACAGCGGACTTGACCGGTGCCGGGTCGGTGCCCGCGAGCAGGTGCAGCAGCTCTCCGAGGCCGAGGCCGAGGTCACTTGGGACGGAAAGCGCGGTGTGGATGTTCGCGGCGACGCCCTGGGTGTGGAGCCAGCCGAAGCCGGTGCCGCCGATGAGCGTCGCCGCTCCGGCGACCGCGCACGCGATCAGGCCGGGCGCGAGGAGCCCCTTGGCCCAGCGGCGCGGCTGGGGTCCGGTGGCGGAGGCGTGCACGAGGACGCCGATGAACAGGAGCGCCACGGCCGCTGGGGACTTCACCATCATGGCGAGTCCGACGAGTGCGCTGCCGGTGATCCACCGGCCGCGCAGGGCCGGCACCAGTCCGGCGAGCATGAGGCCGATCATCAGCCCGTCGTTGTGCAGGCCGCCGATGACATGCATCAGCAGGAGCGGGTTGAGGGCGCCCAGCCACAGGGCGCGGCTCTCGCTGTGGCCGTGCTCGCGCGCCAGGCGGCGCAGTGCCCAGACGATCAGGATCAGCGAGGCGAGCGCGATGAGGCGCATGGCCAGGACGGCGGGGACGACCGTTCCGCCGGTGGTCCAGGCGACGGCGGCGGACAGCAGCAGGAAGAGGGGGCCATAGGGGGCGGGGGTGTCGCGCCAGTGGTTGCCGACGCTCGCGGCCGCGTCGCCGCCGATGCCTCCGGGGTCCAGGGCGGAGGGGCCGACCGTGTAGACGTCGTGCCCTTCGACGACCATCGCGCCCTGGGCGATGTAGCTGTAGACGTCGGCGCTGTAGAGCGGGGGCGCGAGCAGGAACGGGGCCGTCCACCAGGCGAGGGTGACGAGGGTGTCACGGACGGTGGAGGCGGTCCTGCCGTACTGCCACCAGGCGACGACGAGCGCGGTCAGTCCGAGGTAGGCGAGGACGGCCGCGGCCGCCTTGGTGGCGGAGCCGTGGTCGGTCCACAGGCCCCAGGGGTCGTGGGCCGGCAGCTTTCCGGAGAACCAGCCACCGACGGCGACCGCCAGCGATCCTGCCGCACCCAGCCGCCGGTGTCCGACCGCACTCATAGCCCACATGACCGGCCAACCTATCGGACGGCTCGCCGGGCGCCCGGGAGAGGTCCGGGGACAAGTCCGGGCGAGGCTCGTCGAGGCCGAGGTCCAGGTCGAGGACCAGGACGGGTTCGAGCAGCGCTGCTCTTCTCGAACGGCTCGACCAAGACGTTCACCGGTGCGCTCATGTCCGCCCAGGCCGACGCGCTCTTTGCTGACGCTGAAGCCCCAGGCCCCCTCCGGTTTCGGACGTCGCCCTCGCCCTCGCCCTCGCCCGCACAGCGGAGCATGGTGCGGGGCACGCCTCCCGGCATCGCCGTGCGCGACCGGTCTGCCGGTGCGGGTCAGCACGGCCGCGGGCCGCCTCCCACCGCACCGGTCTCCGGCCGGCCGTCCGGGCGTTCCGGGCGTTCCGGGCGTTCCGGGTGTTCCGGGCCACGGTGGCCAACGCGGCCCCCGCGTAAACCTGTTGGCGCGCGAAACCGGGCGTGCCAAGCTGCACCCGTAACGAAGGGGCGTAGCTCAGTGGCCAGAGCACCGGTCTCCAAAACCGCGCGTCGCAGGTTCGATCCCTGCCGCCCCTGCCCATCGCGTGCCGTCCGTCACCGCACGTCGCCGCGCCAGTCCCACTGGTGGCTGTCCGGTGCGCGCGGGCCGTACTCGGCGCGCCCGCCCGGTCCGTACGCACCGATCTCGGTGACCAGACCGACGCCCTCTCGCAGGTCGGCCTCGCTCCAGTCGGTGACGTCCAGCAGCAGCCCGTCGAGCGGGCCGCCGACCAGCTCGCGGTAGTCGTGGCCCGGCCTCGGCCCGGGGTGGGGATCGTCGTGATCGGTGCCGTACACCCGTCGCTGCCTCATCAGCTCGTCCATGCGGGCAGCATCCCACCGGGCACTGACAACGGCTCGGCACCAGCGTCCATCCGGCCCCTCGCCGGGCCCCGGCACGGCCGCCGAGAAATTGGGTGGGCGCGCGCCCGCGCGGTGTGGCACGCTCCGTCGAATGAGCCTTCCACCGCGTCTGTCCCCTCTGCTGGAACAGTTCGACTTCGCCTGCGAGCGGCTCCTCGGCCGGCTGGCCGGCCCTCTCGTGGACAGCGGCAACGGTGTCGAGATCGGCGTCGCCGCGCTCGGCGACGACGAGTATCTCTGGGAACCCGTGCCCGACTGCTGGTCCGTCCGTCGCCGCCACGACGGGCCCGGGGCCCGGGCGACCAGCCTGACGGGGGCCGGGGGCTGGGGCCGGGACTGGGCGGACTCGCCGCATCCCTTCCCGCCGCCGTTCACGACCATCGCCTGGCGGCTGAGCCATCTCAGCGAGATGCTGACACTGCGGGCCGACCACACGAACGGCACCCGTTCCCTGACGCGTGCGGGCTACCGCACCCCGGGGGACGCCGCCGGGGGCCTGGCCGCCTTCGAGGCCGGGGCCGCCGCCTGGCGCGAAGCCCTGCTCGCCGCCGACGACACGGCGCTCGACACCGTCGGACACAGCACCTACCCCAACGGCAGCGACGCCGAGGATCCGTTCCTCGACATCGTCTGGTGGGTCAACCAGGAAGTGCTGCACCACGGCGCGGAGATCGCCCTGATCCGCGACCTGTACCGCGCGCAGCACTCCTGAGCGACGGACCGGGCGGCCCCGGTTCCCATCGAGGTCCCGAGGTCGCCGCAGTCGCCGCCCCCGGACACCCGCCATATGATTCAGGGACTAACGCACCGCGGAGCAGCCCATGAACCGGCGTCGGACTCCCCGCTCAGTCAGCGCCGAGGACCTGCTCAACACCTTGCAGAACCTCACTGCCCGCGCTCGGCGGGAGGTGGAATTCCACCAGGCCAGAGTGGAACTCGCGCAGGCCCTTCAGCGAGACATGCTTCCGGCGACCCTGCCCGCGCTCCCCGGCCTCCAGTCGGCGGCCCGCTACGCGCCCGCCCGGCACGGCCTGGACATCGGCGGCGACTGGTACGACGGATTCGCCCTCGCCGACGGCGCCCTCGGGTTCGCCGTCGGCGACGTACAGGGCCATGACGTCGAGGCGGCCGCCTTCATGGGGCAGGTCCGGATCGCGATGCGTGCCATCGCGGGCACGGCATCCGATCCCGGCGAGGTCATGGGCCGGACCAACGATCTGCTGCTGTCCGTGGACTCCGGGCTCTTCGCGACCTGTACGTTCCTGCGGCTGGACCCCGCGACCTGGGAGCTGCACAGTGCCCGGGCCGGGCACGTGCCCTGCGTGTGGGCCACCATGGACGGGCGGTCCGGCGTCACGGAGGACCCGGGCGGAATGCCGCTGGGCATCCAGCCCCGGGAGGAGTACCCCGTCACCCGCCGCACCCTCGACTCGGACGGTGCGATCGTGCTGCTCACCGACGGGGTCGTGGAAGGCCCGTCGCTGCTGATCGAGGACGGTCTGGACCGGGTGCGCCGGCTCGTCGCGGCGCACGCGGGGGCCAGCGCGGAGCTGCTGGCCGACGAGGTTCTGGGCGCGGCGGAGCTGACGGGCCACGAGGACGACGCCGCCGTACTGGTCCTGCGGCACGCCGCCGCCCGCCGCGGACCGCGGTGACGCCGGAGCGTGCCGCGCGTGTCAGCTGCCGCCTCCCGCCGTGGTCGGTGTCTGATGAGTGCTGTGATCCGCAGCAAGAAAGCCAGACGTCGGGCCGTGTACGTGGCGCAGGTCCTGGGTGTGACCGGGGCCTACTACCTGTCGGGGCGGCTCGGGCTGATGCGCCAGGTGGTGATCGACGGCGCGGTGGTCACGCCCCTCTGGCCGCCCACCGGTATCGCCCTGGCCGCGCTGCTGTGCCTGGGGGTGCGGGTCTGGCCGGGGATCGCGCTCGGCACGCTGATCACCGTCGCCGACATCGGGGACGCCTTCACCATGAGCCGTCTGGCGATCATGCTCGGCAACACCCTGGCCCCCCTGGCCGCGTACGCCCTGCTACGGAAGGTGGGATTCCGTAGTGAGCTGGTCCGGCTGCGGGACGGTATCTGTCTGGTCTTCCTGGGGGCGTTCGCCGGGATGCTGATCAGCGCCACGATCGGCAGCTTCACTCTGCTGGCCGACGGCAAGGTTCCGCCGGGCCGGTTCTGGCTGGTCTGGTCGTCCTGGTGGGCGGGGGACGCGATGGGGGTCCTGGTGGTCACCCCCGTACTGCTGGTCCTGCGCCGGGTGCGGCTGCCCCGGCTGGACGACCGGTGGCCGGAGGCCGCCGTTCTGGCGGTGGTCGTGGTGGTGGCCGCGCTGATCGCGACTCGCAGCTCGCTGTCCATGATCTACCTGGTGTTCCCGGTGATCATCTGGGCGGCGCTCCGCTTCCAGCTGCCCGGCAGCGCCCCGTGCGCCCTGGTCGTGTCGGTGTTCGCGATCATCGCCGGTACGGACTCCCTCGGACCGTTCGCGGGCCACACCTTGATGGAGATCATGGCCAATCTGACGGTGCTCAACGGATGCGTGGCACTGACCGCGCTACTGCTCGGGGCGACCGTCGCGGAGCACAAGAACATCCGCCGGGAGACGGAGCACGCGGTCGTGGAGCTGGAGGCCCTGGTCGATCAGCTCGCCCCGCTGTCCGGACCGGGCACGGGGCGGCAGTACGGGGACGGGCGGGAGCGCCCGTTCGGCGGTGGTTCGCACCCGGGGCGCTGAGAGCCCACCGGGGACGCGCGTCCTAGGTCAGTACGGCAGGGGGCGGCCGGACGGGGTGCGCAGATCGAGCGGGGGTGGCCCCGAAGGGGGCGGGGGACGACGGACGACGACTCGGATGCGGCCCATGGCCACCACCTCCTCCTGGTCAACCGGTATGTGCCCAGTCAGCGCGGCTTCACACTTCCTGTCGTCCCCGACGGCTGAGGGGCGCTCCTGCCGCCGGTGGCGCGCGGATGCGGGGCGGGCCCGGTGCGGTGACCCTTGATGAGTGGGGGTGAGCCGAGGAGGAGGACGCATGTCCGCACTGGACAAGATCAAGAAGATGTTCAAGGGCCACGAGGACCAGGCCGGCAAGGGTGTCGACAAGGCCGGAGACATGGTGGACGACCGCACCCAGGGCAAGTACAAGAGCCAGGTCGACACCGCCCAGGACAAGCTGAAGCAGCAGTTCGGGGCGGACCGCGACGAGGACGGCCCGCCGCGCACCTGAGCCGCTCCGCGGTTCACCGGGCGGCCGCACCGCAGACCGGCCCCTGTCCCGTGAACCCGTTCCATACACCTCTTCCATACGCCTGTCCCGTGCACCGGTCCGTGCCACAGAGAGTGATCTGTGGCACGGACCGGTACGCGTGGCGAAGGTTTTCGGGGCTGTCCGCCGGATTCTTGTTATCGTCCCGCCCGCACCGCATCTCCCGAGTGTGGGAAGTGACAGCACCGGACCCCGGAAGAGTGAGCACAGCATGGGCAAGGATCTCCCGACGGCTTTGATCTCCGCGGCGCGGAGCGGCGATCAGCAGGCCAAGGACCGGCTCGTCGCGGCGTACCTGCCCTTGCTGTACAACGTCGTCGGACGTGCGCTGGACGGTCATGCGGATGTCGACGACGTGGTGCAGGAGACCGTGCTGCGGATGCTCCGGGGCCTGCCCGAACTCCGTGATCCGGAGCGGTTCCGTTCCTGGCTGGTGGCGATAGCCATGAACGAGATACGCCAGAACTGGCGCGAGCGGCAGTCGGGTGCGATGCCCGCCGACCGGCTCGACGACGCGTACGACCTCCCGGACCCGCGTGCGGACTTCGTGGAGCTGACCATCCTGGAGCTGGGGCTGACAGGCCAGCGACGCCAGGTGGCGGAGGCGACCCGGTGGCTGGACGAGGACGACCGCGCCCTGTTGTCCCTGTGGTGGCTGGAGACCGCCGGGCATCTGTCCCGGGCCGAGGTCGCCGCTGCCCTGGAGCTCACCCCGCAGCACACCGCCGTACGGGTGCAACGGATGAAGGCCCAGCTGGAGGCGGCGAGGGTCGTGGTGGGCGCGCTGGCGGCCGATCCGCCGTGCGTTCTCCTGGAGGACCTGGTCGCCGGATGGGACGGGGTCCCGTCCGCTCTGTGGCGCAAGCGGCTGGCCCGCCACGCCCGTGAGTGCACGGTGTGCTCGGGGCACGGTTCGGGGCTGGTGCCTGCCGAGGGGCTGCTCGTGGGGCTGGCTCTGGTCCCGGTGGCGGCGGCCGCCGGGGCGGGCGCGGCGCCGGAACTGCTCGCTGCGGCCGGTCTCGCGCCGCTGGGGCAGTTCCCCACGGGCGGTGTCCCAACGCTGGACCAGCACGCCACGGCCGGTGCCACGGCGCCGGAGCTGGTCGCGACGACCGCGCATCTGCGGGTGCCGGACGCCGACGCGCACGCCGATGCGCTCGGGGCGGGCCGCGCCGAGCGCAGACGGGTGCAGGCCCGGCGCCGCCGCCGGAACTCCGCCATCGCGGCGGTGGTCGCGGTGGCGGCCCTGGGCACCGGCGGTGCGGCGGTGCACCTGTACACCGACGGCGAGGACCGGGACGCGACGACCGTCACCGCCGACGCTCCTGCCCCCCGTACGGAGGTCCCCACGTCGGCTGCGGCGTCCCCGTCCGCGTCGGCCTCCCCGTCGCCGTCCGCGTCCCCCAGCGCCTCGACGTCGCCGAGCCCTTCTCGTACACCCAAGGCGAAGCCGACGAAGAGCACCCCGCCACCGCCTGCGCCCAGCTCCGCTCCCCGGGCGCCCAAGCCCACACAGCCCGCGCCCGCGCCGGCCGCCCCCGCGGGCACCGCCGCGCAGGTCACCGAGCTGGTCAACGCGGAACGGGCGAAGGCGGGGTGCGGGCCGGTGAGCGTCAACGAGCTGCTCAACACCGCGGCCCAGCGGCACTCCGCGGACATGGCGGCCCGCGACTACTTCTCGCACACGTCGCCGGACGGCACGGACCCGGGCGACCGGATCACCGCCGCCGGATACCGCTGGTCCACCTACGGCGAGAACATCGCCAAGGGCCAGCGGACGCCGGCCGATGTGATGAAGGCGTGGATGAACAGTCCGGGCCACCGGGCGAACATCCTCAACTGCTCCTTCAAGGAGATCGGTGTGGGCAAGCAGGAATCCGGCGACGGTCCGGTGTGGACCCAGAAGTTCGGAGCGCGCTGAGCCCCGCACGATCACCGGCTCCGGCTCCGGCTCCGGCTCCGGTGATCGTGCGGGGCTGATCCGGCTGATCAAGGTGTCATCCAGTGGAAATGCGCCGGAAGCGCCTGCTCCACCCCGGTGCCCCGGACTGGGGTCCACGCCCAGGCCAACGAAGTCCCCCGGCGGATTCCCCTCCCCCTGTGGACTGGTGCCAGGTGTGTCACCCGCCCTTCCCCACGCCGACTGTCGGCTGCCGCCCAGGCTCTCTCATGTGCTGCGGACGCAGCGCGGACCGCTCGACGGGGGTGCGGTGCTGCGGGGCGCCTACCGCCCGCTCGACGCGGGGGACGACCGGCGCGGCTGGCGCGTGTACGCCGATCCCGCCGGTCACCCCTACTGTCTGGTACGCCGCTGAGGGACGGACTCGTGGAGCCCGCCCGGGCTCGGGTCAGCGCAGAAGCAGCGTCAGCACCGTGCAGAGGCCGGTGGCCGCCCCCACCGTCGCGGTAGAGACTGCGACGCAGCGGGTCCGGAGCCGTGCGTAGCGTTCGGAGTACTCCTCGCGCAGTTCGTCCGCTCGGTCGCGGATGCGGGTGAGCGACTCCCGGGAAGCGTCCACCCGTTCGGTGACGTACACACGCTCCACGTCCTCGCGCTGTGCCGTGGTCAGCCAGGGCAGTTGATCGGTGAAGCGGCGTGCCTGCCGCCGCGCCCCTTCGACCTCGGCGTTCCACAGCAGAAAGCCTTCGAGCTGCGCCAGGCCCCGGGCACTCTCCTTGTCGGGTTTCACCCGTCCTCCTTGTCCGTCGGGCCGTCCTTCCCGCTGGCCGCCCTCAATCCTGCTTGTCGCCCGGTGCGATGACCGTGGAGCTGTGGGGACGGTTGGACGCCTCGTCGAGGGCACGGAACGCGGGGTGGTGCAGGTCGAACGCCGGGGATTCGGACCGAATTCGCGGCAGGGTGACGAAGTTGTGGCGCGGCGGCGGGCAGGATGTCGCCCATTCAAGCGAACGACCGTATCCCCAGGGGTCGTCGACCTCGATCTTCTTACCGTACTTGGCGGTCTTCCAGATGTTGTAGAAGAACGGCAGGAGCGACAGCCCGAGCACGAAGGACGAAATGCTGGAGATCGTGTTCAGCGCGGTGAACCCGTCCGCCGCGAGATAGTCGGCGTAACGCCGAGGCATTCCCTCGGCACCAAGCCAGTGCTGAACGAGAAACGTTCCATGGAATCCAACGAAGAGCGTCCAGAACGTCACTTTCCCAAGCCGTTCATCGAGCATCTTCCCAGTGAACTTCGGCCACCAGAAATGGAATCCGGCGAACATCGCGAAGACCACGGTACCGAAGACCACATAGTGGAAATGGGCAACCACGAAGTACGAATCGGAGACATGGAAGTCCATCGGCGGCGAGGCGAGGATGATCCCGGTCAGCCCGCCGAAGAGGAAGGTGACCAGGAAGCCGACCGACCACAGCATCGGGGTCTCCATCGAGATGGACCCCTTCCACATCGTGCCGATCCAGTTGAAGAACTTCACACCGGTTGGTACGGCGATCAGGAACGTCATGAAGGAGAAGAACGGCAGGAGTACGGCCCCGCTGACGAACATGTGGTGCGCCCATACGGTCGCGGACAGGCCCGCGATGGCGATCGTGGCCGCGACCAGGCCGATGTAGCCGAAGACCGGCTTGCGGCTGAAGACCGGGAAGATTTCGGTGACGATACCGAAGAACGGCAGGGCGATGATGTACACCTCGGGGTGGCCGAAGAACCAGAAGAGGTGCTGCCACAGCAGTGCGCCTCCGTTGGCAGGGTCGAAGATGTGGGCACCGAACTTACGGTCCGCCTCCAGCGCCAACAGGGCCGCGGCCAGAACCGGGAACGCCAGCAGAACCAGCACGCCGGTCAGCAGGACGTTCCAGACGAAGATCGGCATGCGGAACATCGTCATGCCGGGTGCGCGCATGCAGATGATCGTGGTGATGAAGTTGACCGAGCCCAGGATCGTACCGAAGCCGGAGAAGGCCAGACCCATGATCCACATGTCGGCGCCGATGCCCGGCGAGCGGACCGCGTCGTTCAGCGGCGCGTAGGCGAACCAGCCGAAGTCGGCCGCACCCTGTGGAGTCAGGAAACCCGCGACCACGATGAGCGAGCCGAAGAGGTACAGCCAGTACGCGAACATGTTCAACCGCGGGAACGCCACATCGGGCGCGCCGATCTGCAACGGCATGATCCAGTTCGCGAACCCGGCGAACAGCGGCGTCGCGAACATCAGCAGCATGATCGTGCCGTGCATCGTGAACGCTTGGTTGAATTGTTCATTCGAGATCAACTGGGTTCCAGGACGCGCCAGTTCAGCACGCATGACCAGGGCCAGCAGCCCTCCGACACAGAAGAATACGAACGAGGTGACGAGGTAGAGCGTGCCGATCGTCTTGTGGTCCGTGGTGGTCATCCACTTGATGACGACGTTGCCCGGTTCCTTGCGCCGTACCAGCACTTCGTCCTGGTCGGCAGCATCGGTCTCCACCGGTTGCGAGATGCCTCTCGTCGTCACTACGACGCTCCTTCGGTCGACGGCCCGTGCGGACTCGGCGACCAGAATGGACCCGCGGTGATCGGTGCGGTGGGACATCACTCCCCGCCCGGCGCCAGCGGCGGGCAAGGACACTCAAATGGCCTACACCCGTGCGCCGCCCCGCGCTGCGCAGCCGGGCCAAACGCATGCCAACGTCCGGGACGCGACCGGATATTCCTTCCCCGGTGTCGGAATAGCTCCCCTGGTCGCGGAGTTGGTGAAACGACAGAACCACCTCTTCACCACTCGGCAGGCTTCGGAAGGTCGGACCCATGAAGATCGGTATTATCGGCGCGGGCAACATCGGCGGAAACCTGACTCGGCGTCTGACCGCCCTCGGCCACGAGGTCTCGGTCGCCAATTCCCGTGGCCCCCATACACTGACCGCCCTCGCCGTGGAGACCGGTGCAACGCCGGTGGCAGCATCGGAGGCGGCGAAGGGCGCCCGCGTCGTCGTCGTAACGGTCCCCCTCAAGGCCGTGCCCGATCTGCCCGACGGCTTCCTGGCCGGCGCGGCGGATGACGTCGTGGTCATCGACACCGGCAACTACTACCCGCAGCAGCGCGACGGCCGCCTTGCCGCCATCGAGGACGGGCTGCCCGAGAGCCGGTGGACCGAGCAGCAGATCAGCCACCCGGTGATCAAGGCGTTCAACGGAACGTACGCCCAGGACATCCTGGACCAGGGCAAGCCGCAGGGCACCCCGGGCCGGCAGGCGCTCCCGGTGGCCGGTGACGACGCGGCGGCCAAACAAACCGTGCGTGACCTCATCGACGAGCTCGGCTTTGACACCGTGGACGCCGGAGGCCTGGATGAATCCTGGCGCCAGCAGCCCGGCACGCCGGTGTACGGGAACCGGGGCGATGCCGACGCGATCACGAAGGCCCTCGCGGAGGCGTCGCCGGAGCGTACGGCGGAGTGGCGCGCCTGAGAAGGGCGGCACGGGGGGGGCCGCTGTGAACGGAGGCCATTATCCGCGATGGTCCGCTGTGGGCGGGGGTCCGGAGTACCCCCGGCCGCTCACGTCGGCCTGCCCTCCCTCATGGGACTCAGACCTCCCCCATCACGGTGACCGGAACGGCAGATGGTACACAGCGGTGATCGGGGCGCTCACTCTCATACCTGGTGGGCCGACAGCTGCGAGCGGTGGTGACCGTGGCCGTCGATCCGGAGGCCCTACCGCCAGAGGTGCTGCGGGACCTGGCCGGGTCGTCGCGAATATCCGGGTCTGCTTGGCATACCCGACCTGCCGGCCGACGTACGGGTACGGGCACGGGTCGCGAGCCTGACGAGAGCAGCGGACGCGTTGGCCGGCGCCCGGTACCGGAACCCGGCTCCTGCCACCGCCACCTGTCCCCCTGCCGCCCCGCCTCCATCATGACTACTCGCGAGTAAGGTGTGGGCCAGGGACATCGGATGTCGGCTCCACGGCCCGTCCGGCTCCCGGCGCTGGTCTGACTACGGCCGTGGACAAATGGAGTCGCGCCATGCCTCGCACCACGTCCGTAGCGGACAGCATCATCATCCACGCCAGCCCCGCCCAGGTGTACGAACAGCTCAGCGACCCCACCGCGATGGGCCGCTGGAGCCCGGAGAACCGAGGGGCGACCGTGCGGGGAGAGCGGCGGAGTGCGTACGTCGGCATGGTCTTCGAAGGCCGCAACAAGCGAGGGGTGGCGCGCTGGACCACACGCTGCACGGTGACGGCGGCCGATCCGGGCGAGCGCTTCGCGTTCCGGGTCCACGCGATCGGCCTGCGGCGGCCGCGGCTCCGGGGGCCGATCGCCACCTGGGAGTACCGCTTCGAGGTAGTGGACGGGGCAACCCGGGTCACCGAGACCTGGACCGATGACCGCCGCTCCTGGCCGGACTTCCTGGCCCATGCCTTCGACCGCGTGGCCACGGGCGGGAAGACGTTCGCCCAGTTCCAGCGCGGCAACATCCGAACGACACTCAAGCGCCTCAAAGCGGCTCTGGAGGACGATGTCAGGGGGACCATCGCCCCGTGATGCGACGGGCGGCGGCGCGGTCTAACCGGCCCAGTGCGTCGGGCGGCTCAGGGCTGCGGGGAGGGCTGTTCTCGCGTTGCCCTTGGCCGCGTTGACCTGGGACTGGGTGAGGAACAGGCTCCCGGTGAGATCGGCGCCGGAGAGGTCCGCGTCGCGGAAGTCCGCCCCGATGAGGTCGGCCAGACGCAGGTCAGCACCGGCGAGGTCGGCGGCGATGAGGTAGGCCCCGCGGAGATCCGCTCCACGCAGGTCCGCGCCGCGCAGCCGCGCTCCGATGAGGTCGGCGCCCCGGTGGTTGCGCTTCCTGCGGCGCGGCACCGTGGCCCGGACCAGTTCGCTGGTGTGCAGGAGAAGGCCGGCGACCCGGTCCCGGTGGGTGGCGACATCGAGTTCCGCGAAGTCGACGGCGGGGCGCGCGGTGTGCCGTTCCGTCGCCTCCAGAGCTCGCCGGATCTCGCCGTGCAGCGGGCGGGCGGCAGGCAGGGCGAGCGCCTCGGTGAGATACCAGAGGAGTTCGTGGAGCTGGCGCATCACCGGGAACACCTGGAACATCTGCGCGGCGATGTCGGGGGACGAACGCCAGTCTCGGCCGCCGTAGGTCACCTGGGAGACCTTCTGCCCGGCGCCGAAGCAGTCGTACACGGTGCAGCCGGAGAAACCCTTGGGCCGTAGCCGAGTGTGGATCCCGCAGCGGAAATCGTCCTGGAGGTTGGGGCAGGGCCGACCGGCGGGCTTGTCGATGGCGAAGTCGGAGGAGGCCGTCAGCGTCAGAGCGACACAGCAGAGGGCGAAACAGTTCGTGCAGTCCGCGCGCAGATCCTCCTGTGCCCTCCGTCCGGTCTCGGGCAGGGCGGTCGGAGAGTCGTCGGGGACGTGGTCGGGCACGGTTGCGGGTCCTCGCTGGGTGGTGCTGCGGGAGGTGCGGCGGTGAAACTGGGGCAGTGGTCGTTGCGGTTGCTGTGGTGGTCGGACACAGGATTCTAATGAGGGGGCGGGGCCGGGGCGAACCCGGTGCATGTTCATACGCCCTCCCGCAGGCCGATCGGCTCGGGCCACCTGCCCGATCCCGGGCACACTTGGCGCGTACGTATCACGCGGTGGGAGGGGTACATGGACACGGAGGACAGCACCGGTTTTGAGCCCGCGACCGGTGACGGCCCGCCGTCGGGCGAGTCCGCCGAGCGGCGGGCCGCTTCAGTGCGGACCGCGCTGCAGGGGCTGCTGCAGATCCGTCGCCTCACCGGTACCGGAGAGGCCGATCCTGAGGCCGTACCGGCGCTGTGGGAACGGAAACGTCCGGTGCGGGCCGTCGCCCTGGCCCTGGAGAGTTCGGGGGCCGCTCCGTCGGGGGTCGACGCGTCAGGGCGCCGGGTGGCGGCCGGGTACCGGGTGCTGGAGGGCGAGTCGGCCGGGTCGGTACGGGTCGAGTGGGCCGGGCCGCCGAGAAGCGGTGCTGTGCACGACGAGGAGGAGGCCCTGGCCGGTTGCGCGGCCGCGTTGCGGCGGCTCGGCTGGACGGTGCTGCTGTATCGGGGGCCCCGCAGGCGGCGGTACCTGGAGGTCGAGCCCCCTGGCGGGTTGTCCGGTGGGCGCGGCGAGGCTTGAGGGGGCGTTGTCAGACCCATAGGAGATGCTTGACGGTCAGACAGCTCTGACGAGGGGATGCTGAGATGGACAAAGACGAGCTGGCCGCGGCGCAGGCGTACGTACGCCTGCTGGAGGCCACCCGCGCAGCGCTCGCGGACGCGGACGCCGCGCCGGTGTATCTGCCCTTGCTCACCTCACCGATGCGGGAGGCCGACCAGGCGCTGCGCAGTGCGGGGCTGACGGGGAATGAGGACAAGCTGTTCGCCCTCGTGCGGGCGTTGCAGCCGAGCCTGTCCGGCAGCGACAGATAGGCACTACGGGGTGGGGGCGGCGGAGCCGGAAGCCAGGCCGAGTTCCTGTTCGCCGGGGCCGAGGGGGGTGAAGAAGCGGGCGACCTGCTGTTCGTCGACCTCGGCCAGGGTCGCGGGCTTCCACTGCGGGCTGCCGTCCTTGTCGATGATCCTGGCCCGGATGCCCTCGACGAAGTCGGGCTGTTCGAAGACCCGGCTGGACACGCGGAACTCTTGGTCGAGGACGGCCTCCAGGCTGTCCAGCCGGGCCGCCCGGCGGACGGCTTCGATGGTGACCTTGAGCGCGAGGGGCGACTTGGTCAGGAGTTCGGCCGCCGTGTCCGCCGCCTCGGGGACACCGCTGTCCCGCAGCCGCCGGATGATCTCCTCGACGGTGTCCGCGGCATAGCAGGCGTCGATCCAGGCGCGCTGCGCGGCGAGTTCACCGGCGGGCGCCTCCGTGGCGAACTGGCCCACCGCCCGGGCGACCTCGGCGGCGGTGTCCGTCGCGGCGAGGGCTTCGGTCAGCGCCGGCAGGTTCCGGGCCGGGACGTGGTGGTCGGCGAGGCCGCACAGGAGGGCGTCGTCCGCTCCGACGGACCGGCCGGTGAGGGCGAGGTGGGTGCCGAGTTCACCGGGTGCGGCGGCCAGCAGCCGGGTGCCGCCGACATCAGGGACGAAGCCGATGGCGGTCTCGGGCATGGCGACGCGTGAGCGTTCGGTGACGACGCGGATTCCGGCATGGGCCGACACTCCGACTCCGCCGCCCATCACGATGCCGTCCATCAGGGCGACGTACGGCTTGGGAAACCGGGCGATGCGGGCGTTGAGACGGTACTCGTCGCGCCAGAACGCCAGGGACGCGCGGCCCGAGGCCCGCGCGTCGTCGTGAAGAGCGCGGATGTCGCCGCCCGCGCACAAGCCCCGGTCCCCCGCCCCGGCCAGCACCACGGAGACGACCGAGTCGTCCCGCTCAGCGCGGGCCAGGGCCTCGTCGAGCAGCCCCACCATGGTGTGGCTGAGTGCGTTGAGGGCCCGGGGGCGGTTGAGGGTGATGCGCAGGCAGTGGCCGTGCATCTCCAGCAGGACGGGCCGTTCATCGTTCATGCATGCGCTCCGCTCACTGGTCGCCAGGCCAGCTGGTCGCCTGGTCATCTGGACATCTCGCCGGTCACACGGACTGGGGCACCTGGGCGGCCGTCCTGTGTCCGGTTCCGGACGGGCCTCGCCCGCCATTCTGCGACGCCCCGCCGAGCCGGGAGACCCGGGGGTCCGCCCTGGGAACCTCGTAGACGCGCAGTACGCAACAAAAGCGTGAGCCGCTGTGGCACTCCGGTGGAAGCGGCTCGACAATTGAGGCCTACGGGGCGCACCGACGCACGGCCCCGCCGGACGACCTCCGGAGCAGGAATGACCGACGACGAACGGCGGCAGGACGCCGAAGCCTCTCCGCTCCGCCGGATCGACCGGAAGACCAACGGTGAGATCCGGCCGACGGAACGCCTTGCCATGAATCGGACCGGCAGCTTCGACTGGGATCTGGACGCCCGGACCCTGGACATCGACGAGGCCGGGCTGATGGTGTTCGGTGTGGATCCGGCGACGTTCGACGCGCGTCCGGGCACCCTGCTGGAGCACTTGGAGCCTGCGGAACGGGCCCGGCTCGACGTCACGATCGATGAGGCCATCACCAGCGGCAGCAATTCCTACAGCGTCCACTTCCGCGTACCGCTGGACGACGGGACCATCCAGTGGACCCATGTCCAGGCCCGCATCCTGCGTTCGAAGGACGGCAGGGCCCAGCGGATCGTGGGGATCGTCCGGGACGCGACGGCGGAAGTCACCCATTCGGCCTTCGTGCTCGATCTGGAAAAGCGGCGGCAGCGCCAGACCAACATCGTTGAACGCACAACGAGCGCGATGTCACGTGCCGTGACCGTGGACGACGTGACGGCTGCGCTCACCGGCCCCGGCGGGCTGGCCAGGCTCGGCGCGGACGGACTCGCGCTCGGGCTCGTGGAGAACTCCGCGCTGAACATCGTGGCGCTGAGCGGCGAGTCACTGGAGGTGCTGGACGGCCTGGGCTCCGGCGACCTGGACCGCGATCTGCCCCTCGCGGACACGATCCGCAGCGGCCGCCCCCGGTTCATCACCTCCCTTGCCGCACTGGCCCGCCGGTATCCGGAACTGGAGCCACACCTGGGGAAGCTCAGGTTCCGGGCTGCCGCGTATCTTCCGCTGGTGGCACAGGCCCGGTCGCTGGGCGGACTGGCCCTCTTCTACCGGGAGCGCACGGTCTTCAACGCGGACGAGCGCATACTGTGCCTGGGCCTGGCCGCCATCGTGGCCCAGTCACTGCAACGGGCGATGCTCTTCGACGAGGAGAGGGAGTTCGCCACCCAGCTTCAGTCCGCGATGCTCCCGCCCCGGATACAGGACGTCGAGGGCGGCGAGATCGCGGTGCGCTATCACGCCGCTTGGAGCGGTCGGCAGGTCGGCGGAGACTGGTACGACGTGATCACCCTCCCCAACAACCGCTACGGGCTGGTGGTGGGAGACGTGCAGGGGCACGACACCCACGCCGCCGCGATCATGGGCCAGTTGCGCATCGCCCTGCGCGCGTACGCCGCCGAGGGGCACCCTCCGGCCACGGTCCTGGCGCGGGCCTCCCGCTTTCTCGCCGAGCTGGATACCGACCGCTTCGCGACCTGCACCTACGCGCAGGTCGACCTGGCGTCCGGGGCGGTGCGGGTGGTCCGGGCCGGACACCTCGGTCCGTTGATCCGGCACACGGACGGCCGGGTCGGCAGCCCGCAGGTCCGCGGCGGTCTGCCGCTGGGCATCTCGACGGACCTCCACGACGAGGAGTACCCGGAGACCCGGCTCGATCTGGTGCCCGGTGAGACCTTCGTGCTGTACACCGACGGCCTGGTCGAGGAGCCCGGCGCCGACCTCGACACCGGGGTGGACGCCCTGCGCAACGAGGTGAGCGCCGGGCCCGCGGGGGCGGAGGCCCTGGCCGATCATCTGTCGGAGCGGTTGTGGGAACGGTGGGGGTCGGGGGACGACGTGGCGCTCCTGGTCCTGCGCCGGAGTCCTGATGTGGGGTCGACCCACGCACCCCGGCTCCACCAGTACATCCATCAGGCGGACCCCGAAGGCCTCTCGGACGCCCGGGCGATCGTGCGGGAGGCTCTCGCCGACTGGCATCTGGCCGAGTTCGCCGACGACGCGGAGCTGGTCACGGGTGAGCTGCTGGTGAACGTGCTGCTGCACACCGAGGGCGGGGCCGTCCTGACGCTGGAGGTGCTGCCCGAACCGGTGCGGCGGATCCGGTTGTCGGTCCAGGACCGGTCGAGTGCCTGGCCCCGGCGGCGTACACCGGGTGAGACCTCGACCTCGGGCCGGGGGCTGCTCCTGCTCGACGCGGTCGCCACCCGCTGGGGGATCGAGCCGCGCGGGGAGGGCAAGGCCGTCTGGTGCGAGATCGGCCCCCCGCCTCCGGCGGCCACCACGCCCCCGTCGACGGCCAACGGCCAAGGATGAAAGGCGTGCCGGGACGAGGGGTGTGCCGTATCGCTTCCGCGGCGAGGCACACCCCTCGGACGCCGGAGCGTCAGTTCTGGTCGGTGCGCCGCTTGCGGACGGCCCAGAGGATGCCGCCGCCGGCCAGCAGCACCGCGACAGCGGCGCCACCGATGACCGGCGTCGCCGACGACGAACCGGTCTCGGCCAGGTCCGGCGAGCCGGGGCTCGGGGCGGGCGCGGCGGGCGCGGACTCCGAAGGCTCCGCGCTGGGCGTGGCGCTGGGCGCGGGCGGCTCGGTTACCGCGGTCTCCGACGGCACCGGCTCGCTCGGGGTCGACTCGCTCGGCGTGGGCACGGGGCTCTCCTCGCACACCGCGGCCGTCTTCGTCTTGTCGATCGAGTGCTCGCCGTCGCCGTCGGCGTCCTTGACGACGAGTCGGACCGTCACCAGCTTGTCGTGCTCGGGAAGCGTCAGCTTCCGGTGGAACTCACTGCCGAACGTCTCCGTGGGGAGCAGGTCCTTGCCGTCCACCGAAACCGTCACCGTGTTGGGGACGTCGCTCGTGTAGTTGGTGAGGTCGATGCTCACCTCGGAGCAGGTCACGGCCCAGGCGGGGGTGTGAGCCGTGGCCGGACCGGCGGAGAGGACGCCTCCGGTCAGACCGACGACCGCAGCGGCCACGAGAGCTCCCGCGCCACGCCACGATCTCCTGGGTATGGTCATGGGTTCTTCCTCCAGATGAATCTCCGCCCGAATGGCGGTGGGGCGCACAGTACTGCCCCCACCCCGGGAGATCGCAGCCACCCCGCGCATCTCTCCGCCGGACCAACTCCTGCCATAGGCCCGCTACTTCTGACAAGGCGGACAGCCGTCCCGTCGTGCTGCCCTCAGGCGGTGGCCGAATGAGAGGGTGGCTCACACACGCCCTCTGTTCCGCCTGCACGCCCTGACCTGGAGCCTGACCCTTTCTATGCGCTTGCTGCTGATCCGCCACGGCCAGACACCGTCCAACCTCGGCCACTTTCTGGACACGGCGCGGCCCGGGCCCGGTCTCACCGATCTGGGTCTGCGTCAGGCCGCGGCCCTGCCAGGGGCTCTCGCCGGGGAGGACATCGCCGCCCTGTACGCCTCCACCTTGACGCGTACGCAGCTCACCGCCGCTCCCCTGGCCGACGAGCGAGGCCTCGACGTACTGATCCGGGACGGCATCCGCGAACTTTCGGCCGGCGATCTGGAGATGCGGGCCGACGAGGCGGCGGCCCGGGAATACCTGACGACCGCCTTCGCCTGGTCCGCCGGGGACACCGCACGCCGGATGCCCGGCGGTGAGAACGGCGTCGAGGCCCTGTCGCGCTTCGACGCGGTGGTGGCCGAGGCAGCCAGCTCCCTGGCCGCCGGCGCACCCGGCGCTCCCCGGACCGTGGCTCTCGTCAGTCACGGCGCCGCGATCCGCGTATGGACCGCCGCCCGCGCCCGGAACGTGACGGTCGCGTTCGCCGCCGAACACCGCCTGGACAACACGGGCGTGGTCGTCGTCGAAGGATCGCCCGGCACCGGCTGGACGGCCCTGTCATGGGCTGGGACGGTCGTCCCTCCGATCACCGCGAGCGGCTCGGAGGGCACCGGTCCGGCGGGCCGGGCGTTCCCGGCTTCCGGCAGCTGACTGTCACAGGGCCTTGTGCATGATGTGCAGTCCCACATAGCCCTCGGTCGGATGGTTGAAGCCCTCCGGAAGGGTGCCGATCACATCGAAGCCGATCGACCGGTACAGCTTGACCGCGTGGGTGTTGGTCTCGACCACCGCGTTGAACTGCATCGCGCGGTAGCCCTCGGCGCGAGCCCATGCCACCGAGTAGTCGCACAGCGCCCGCCCCACGCCCCGGCCGGAGTGCGCGGGATCGACAAGATAGGTGCCGCTGGCGATGTGCGAACCGTTGCCCATGTGATTGCGGTTCATCTTCGCCGTGCCGAGCACTGTCCCGGCCTCGTCGACGGCGACGACCACGCGGCTCGGCGCCGCGACATACCACCAGCCTTCGGCGTCCTCCCTGCTGAGATCGAGCGGGTAGGTGAGTGTCTCGCCCGCGGCAATGATCGAATGAAAGAACGGCCAGATGGCGGGCCAGTCCTCGCGGGCTGCTTCCCTGATCAACATCGGCACAGCATGGCTGATCCGAGGGCCGTTCGCGAGGACTTATCCGGCACCCCGGCCGCGCCACCCCAACCTGGCCAGCAGACCCCTCCCGCATGGCCTTCGCGTTACCACCGCCCGTGCGGGTGCGGGTGGTGGTGCGGGCGTGGGTGTCTGTGCCGTTGCTCGTGCCGGGGCGGGAGACGGTGCCACTACCCGTACCGGTGCCTCTGCCTCTGCCTCTGCCTCTGCCTCTGCCTCTGCCTCTGCCTCTGCCCGCGACCGTACCCGTACCGGTGTCGTCCGAGGCCTTGCGCCGTCTCCGGGACGTGGTGCGGGCCGGTCCTCGCGGGCCCGGTCCAGCTCCAGAGTCAGGTTGACCCGCCGCCAGAGGAGCTCGTCGGGGTCGTCCGCCAGCAGCAACTCCCCCATGGCTTCCCTGGCCGCCGTGGACGCCGGGCCCCCGAAGACCGGCTCCGGCCGGACCCGTACGAGATAGCCCCGTTCATAGGGGTCCTCCACCACCTCCGCCAGTTGCACAGCGTCGAGCGCCGATGCCTGGACCGCCGCTCGAGCCCACGCGTCATCCGTACGGCACAGCAGCCGGTCGATGCGCTGCGAGCGCCAGTTGCGAGCCCGCCAGTCGGCACCCGCCTCCAGCATCGTGCGCATCCCCAGGGGCGTCCGTCCGGCAAGCAGCTCCGGCTCCCGGACCGCCAGGGCGGCGAGTTCGTCGGCGAGGTAGAGCCAGACCACCGCGCGATACCGGTTCAGATAGAACGTGACCGGCGAGACGCAGCCCGCGCGCGCCAGCCGGGTGAACCGGGCCGGAGCGATGCCGAGCAGGTCGGCTCCTTCGGCGGTGCCGACCGTCCGGACCCGTTCCGCCAGGTCGTCGGGGAACCCCGGCTGCTCGCGCAGGCGCGCGATCTCCTTCTCGTGCACCCGGGGCCGCCCGCCTCCCGGCCCACTGCCGACAGTGATCAGCCCCAGGTGCACCGCCAGCTCGAACTCGGCCCGCCGGAGCCCCAGCTCCTGGGCCGCGCGCCCGGCGGCGACCGTCGCCGCCGGGGTGTCGCACGGCGGCAACGCGCCTGCGTCCAACCCCCGTTCGGCAGTCTGCCCGGTGTCCTGCCGGGTCGCGTCCTCGCCCAGCTCACCGCCGGCCCCGCCATACCCGCGGGTCGCTTCCTTGATCGTCATGACCGTCCTCCCCCGTGCGGCTCGAATACTCTCCGTGATCACGGTAGCCCGAGGGAGTCATCTCGCGTCGACCCTGTGGATAACTTCTCGCCGACAGCGATACGCGCAGCTCAGAAAGGGCTGATGCCCTCCGGTCCACCCTGGCGCACGGAGACGCCGAGGTGTTCGCCGACCCGGTTGACGAGGAGGGTCATCTCGTAGGCGACCTGTCCGACATCGGCCTCGGCCGCGGTCAGCACGCTCAGGCAGCTGCCGTCCCCCGCCGCCGTCACGAAGAGCAGTGCCTCGTCGAACTCGATCATCGTCTGGCGGGCCCTGCCCGCCCGGAAGTGGCGTCCCGATCCGCGCGCCAGACTGTGGAGGCCGGAGGAGACCGCCGCCAGGTGTTCCGCGTCCTCGCGGGCGAGCCCGGTACTGGCGCCGGTGACCAGTCCGTCGTTCGACAGCACCAAGGCGTGCCGTATGTGTTGCACCCTGCCGGTCAGATCGTCAAGGAGCCAGTCAAGTCCTCGGTCAAGCGCCACTGCTCGTCCTCCCCGTACCTTCGTTCCCCGTACCCCGCTACGCGCGTAAGCCTCGCGCACGGGTCCCGCAGGGGCAAGCGCCCCCCACCGCCCGGGGTGCCGCTTCGCGCCAAGCGGACAGCGGGCTCAGGATGGACGCATGGCACACCACATGACCGATGAAGAATGGCGGGCCTTCCTCTCGGAGGGCACCCGCACCGCGAAGATCTCGACGGTGCGGGCCGACGGCAGTCCGCATATCGCTCCCGTCTGGTTTCTCCTCGACGGCGACACAGTGGTCTTCAACACCGGCAAGGGGAGCGTGAAGGGACGCAATCTCGCGCGCGACGGACGATTGGCCCTGTGCGTCGACGACGATCGGCCTCCGTACGCGTTCGCCGTGGTACAGGGCCGTGCCGAGCTGAGCGAGGATCCCGCGGAACTGCTGCGGTGGGCGACACTGATCGCAGGCCGCTACGTGGGGGCCGACGCCGCCGAGGAGTTCGGCAGGCGCAACGGGGTGCCCGGTGAACTGGTCGTGCGGGTGCGCATCGACAAGGTGGTCGCGATGGCCGACATGGCCGACTGAGCGGCGCGGACCTGCCCGGGGCCCGTCAGCCGACGGAGTCGAGGAGCCGGGCGGTGTGCATCCGTCCGGCGTACTCGACCGTCCGGATCAGGACGTCCTTGCCGGAGTCCCGGTCGCGGGCGTCGCACAGCACGACGGGGGTGCCCCGGTCCAGGTCCAGGGCGTGCGCGACGTCGTGTTCCGTGTGGGCGGGGGCGTCTGCGAAGCGGTTGACGGCGACGACGAACGGTATGCGCCGGTGCTCGAAGTAGTCGACGGCCGCGAAGCAGTCCGCAAGCCGACGGGTGTCGGCGAGGACGACCGCGGCGAGGGCTCCCTCGCACAGCTCGTCCCAGAGAAACCAGAAGCGGTCCTGGCCCGGCGTGCCGAACAGGTAGAGGGACAGGCCCGAGTGGATGGTGATACGGCCGAAATCCATCGCCACCGTCGTGGCGGTCTTCCGCTCCACCCCGTCGGTGTCGTCCTGGTCGCGCCCGCTCTCGCTGAGCAGTTCATCCGTGCGCAGCGGGCGGATTTCGCTGAGCGCCCCGACCAGCGTCGTCTTCCCGGCTCCGAAGCCGCCCGCCACCACGATCTTCAGTGTCAGTGCGATGTCCCGGCCGCTCCCGGTACCGGTTCGGTCGGCATGGGGGCTCTCGGCGCTGTCGAATTGCTCGGAGGGCATGCGTCACTTCTCTCACGAGTCGTTCGGAAATCGCTACGGTGCGACAGCATGACAACCGGCCGCCCCCGCCTGAGCGGGTTGATCGCTCTTGACCGATGCGGCTTGACCATGGTCACCCCTTGCCTTGTTCCACCCTCTTTCCGTCCTCTTCCTGCCCTCCTATGGGCAGGCCCGGCGCTCCTCACAGGCCCCAGGCCAGTCCAGCGTGGCCCCTACACTGGCCTTTTCGGCCGCCGGTGACAGGAGAGACAAGCGTGTCGACAGGTTCCGACGGCGGCTTCCAGGATCCGCCCGCGGAGGTGCTGGCGGAGGCCGCAGCAGCGTTCGGGCTCCTGGCGACACCGGCACGGCTGCACATCGTGTGGGCGCTGGCCCAGGGAGAGAGCGATGTGACCGGGCTCGCCGAGCGGGTGGGCGGCACGCTTCCCTCGGTCAGCCAGCACCTGACCAAGCTGAAGCTCGCCGGACTCGTACGCTCGCGCCGCGAGGGCCGGCGGCAGGTCTATCTGGTCGACGATCCCGATGTGGTGACGGTCGTCCGGCTGATGGTCGGCCAGCTCGCCGAACGCGCCGGGCACCCCGCACGGGAACCCGTCCGCCTGCGTGAACTCGGTGCCTGAGGGCAGCGCAGCCGCGGGTCCCGGACACCCCACCCCGGGCACACCGGCCCCCGTCACGCCGTTTCCGCGCCCTGTCGCGGGCGCCGGAACGGGGTCAGGCGGCCGACCTGACGGACCGGCCTCTGTCTCCGGCACCGGTCCGACCCCCCTGCAGATACTGCGTGCCCTGGACAGCGGGCCGCGCGGGCTCCTGGAGACCGAGGCCGAGAACCGGCTCGGCCGGACCGGGGAGAACATACTGCCCGCCTGGCGGCCCGCCCCCTGGCCCCGGCGCTTCGTGCGCAGCCTCCGCGATCCCTTCACCGCCGTACTGCTCTGCCTCGGCCTCGTCTCCGCTCTCGTCTCCGCCTGGGGCACCGCCTGCGTCACCCTGGCGCTCGTCGGGGTCAGCTGCTTGCTGCGCTCGGCCGAGGAGCACCGCGCCGACCGGTCCACCGCGGCGCTGCGGGAACTGGTCGCGACGACCGCGACCGTGGTGCGCCGCACCTCCCCCGACTCCCCGCCCCGGGAGCGGGAGGTTCCGGTGGCCGACCTCGTACCGGGGGATGTGATCCGTCTGGGTCCGGGCGACCTCGTCCCCGCCGATGTGCAGTTGCTGCGCGCCGACGGCCTCACCGTGCACCAGTCGGCCCTCACCGGGGAGTCGGCTCCGGTGCCCAAGCACGCCGTCGACATCCCGGACCCGGCGCTGTCGGGGGCCGGGCCGTTCGCGCAGCCGCAGTGGTGCTTCCAGGGCAGCAGTGTCACGTCCGGCAGCGGTACGGCGGTGATCGTGGCCACCGGCGGGGAGACCCGGTTCGCGGCCGCCCATGACGGCCGGGCCCGGCAGCGGGGTGCGAGCGCCTTCGACCGTTCGGTGCAGGGGATCTCCTGGACCCTGATCCGGTTCATGCTGCTGACCCCGCCCCTGGTGCTGATGGCCAACGCGGCGCTGCGCGGCCGCGGCCTGGAAACGCTGCCGTTCGCCGTGGCCGTCGCCGTGGGACTGACCCCGGAGATGCTCCCCGTCATCGTCACCACAACGCTCGCGCGCGGCGCGGCCCGGCTGGCGCGCACCAGCGGGGTCATCGTCAAGCGGCTCCCCGCGCTGCACGACCTCGGGGCGGTCGATGTGCTGTGCCTGGACAAGACGGGCACGCTGACCGAGGACCGGCCCGTCGTCTCGGGCGCGACGAACGGTGCGGACCGGCCCGACCCCGACGTGCTGCGGTGGGCGGCGATCGGTGCCCTGTGGACGCTTCAGCTGGCCGAGCTGCCCGCGCCCGACGCACTCGACGAGGCAGTCCTGGACGCGGCCGAGGAGTGCGGTCCGCCGTCCGCGGGGGGTGCGGTGGCCGAGGCGTACGAGGGCGTGGCGGTGGTGCCCTTCGATCCGGTGCGCCGCGTCGCGACCGCCGTGGTCCGGCGGCCCGGCAGGCTCGGCGTGCACACCCTGGTCACCAAGGGGGCCGTCGAGGCCGTGCTCCAGCGGTGCGCGATGGATGAGGAGGAACGGGACCGGCTGCTCGCGCTGGCGAACCGCAAGGCCGAGTCCGGGCTGCGCCTGCTGGCCGTGGCCCGCACAGACCGGGCGTCCCGGCCGGGTGCGTACAGCCCTGCGGACGAACGGGGGCTGACGTTTCTGGGTCTGATCGCGCTGCGGGACGTCCCGGCTCCGAGCGCCGCCGACGCGCTCGCGATGCTGGCCCGGCGGGGCGTGGCCGTCAAGGTGCTGACGGGCGACCACCCGGGCACGGCCGCCCGGGTGTGTGCGGACCTCGGACTGCGCCGGGCGGGCTCGGCCGACGGCTGCGATGTGGTGACGGCCGAGGTCGTGGACACGCTGTCGGACGCCGAGCTGGCCCGGGTGGCCGACCGGGCCACCGTGTTCGCCCGTTGCACACCCCAGCACAAGGCGCGGATCGTCTCCGCCCTGCGCGCCGGTGGCCGGACGACCGGGTTCCTCGGCGACGGCGTCAACGACCTTCCCGCCCTGCACGCCGCCGATGTCGGCATCTGTCCCCGCAACGCTGTCGATGTGGCCCGGGAGGCAGCCGACGTCGTGCTGGCGGAGAAGGACCTCACCGCCATCGACCGGGCACTGCTGGCGGGCCGGGGCAGCAGCGGGAACATCGCCACGTATCTGCGGATCACGCTCTCGTCGAACCTCGGCAACGTCATCGCCATGCTGACGGCCGGACTGCTGCTGCCCTTCCTTCCCATGCTTCCGGCGCAGGTGCTGGTGCAGAACCTGTGCTTCGACGCCGCTCAGCTGGCCTTCGCGTTCGACCGCCCGGCGGCGTCGGCACTGCGGCGCCCCACCGTGTTGCGGCCGCGCGACTTCCTGCGCTTCATCACGGGGTTCGGTCTGCTCAACGCGGCCGCCGACCTCGCCATCTTCGGCGTGCTCGCGCTCGCTCTCCACCAGGCGTCCGGGGACGGCGGGGAGGCGGCGTTCCACGCCGGATGGTTCACGGAGAACCTGCTGACCCAGGCTCTGGTCATGGTCCTGCTGCGGACCGGTCGCAGCGCCGCGGAACGGCGGGCGGGCGGCCCGCTGCGGGCTGCCGCAGCGGGTCTCGCGGCGGTCGGGGTCCTCCTCCCGCTCACCGCGCTGGGTCCTGTGCTGGGCATGGGCGCGCTGCCGCCGCTCTACTACCTGCTGCTCGGTTCCGTCCTGGGGCTGTACGCGATCGGGCTCACGGCCGCGCGCAGGCGGTACGACAAGGCGGTCGGCGGGCACTGAGGGGTCACCCGCTTCCCAGGACCGCGACGGTTGTACAGTTGCGCAATGCGGCAAGTGTTGCCGTGTCGACGGAGAAGAAGGGCGGGACCAGAATGTTGCGCAATGGCCTGGAGCCCTGGCACCTGTTGATCCTGGCTGTCGTCGTGGTCGTCCTCTTCGGCTCGAAGAAGCTGCCCGACACCGCCCGCTCGGTGGGAAAGTCCCTGCGCATCCTCAAGAGCGAAGCCAAGGCGATGAGGGACGAGGACGCCCGCTGAGAACGCCCGCTGACGACCACTGACGCGGGAGGGAAGGGCCGTTCCGGAGCCTCCCCGCAGCCGTTCATTTCATGGCTTGCGCAATCCGGGAACCCCGGGGGCCGCGCCGGGCGTTCTGGCACATAGCGGCTGAGTGACAGCAGAACAGCACCGAAGCACTGGAGGAAGTTCATGGGTGTGACCCTGGCAAAGGGCGGCAACGTCTCCCTGTCGAAGGAGGCTCCCGGCCTGACCGCCGTGACGGTCGGTCTCGGCTGGGACGTACGGACCACGACCGGCGCCGATCACGACCTGGATGCCAGTGCGCTGCTGTGCTCCGAGGCGGGCAAGGTCCTCTCCGACGCCCACTTCGTCTTCTACAACAACCTCAACAGCCCTGACGGTTCCGTCCGTCACACCGGCGACAATCTGACGGGGGAGGGCGAGGGTGACGACGAGTCGGTCGAGGTCGATCTGGCATCGGTCCCCGCCCAGGTCGCGAAGATCGTCTTCCCTGTCTCGATCCATGACGCCCAGAGCCGGGGCCAGAGCTTCGGTCAGGTGCGCAACGCGTTCATCCGCGTGGTGAATCGCGCCAACGGCGTCGAGCTGGCGCGCTACGACCTGAGTGAGGACGCCTCGACCGAGACCGCGATGGTCTTCGGCGAGCTGTACCGGCACGGCGCGGAGTGGAAGTTCCGGGCCGTGGGCCAGGGCTACGCATCGGGGCTGGCGGGCATCGCGACGGACTACGGCGTCAACGTCTGAGACGTCCGAGTGGATGGAGGGCTTTCACGGAACCGGCAACCGCCGGTTCCGCCTTCACTGCGCGATCATGTTCGTATGACCGACGAACACACCGCCCACGTCCTGGACTTCTTCACACCGCGTGCGGCCGACTGGGACAGCCGGTTTCCCGACGACGGACCCGCCTATGCCGCGGCGGCCGGCATGCTCGGGCTGCGTCAGGGTGACGCCGTACTCGACGCGGGCTGCGGCACGGGGCGCGCACTGCCCGCGCTGCGGGCCGCGGTCGGGCCCGGCGGTACGGTGCTGGGCGCCGACCTCACCCCCGCCATGCTGGATGCGGCGGTCAGGGCGGGCCGGGCGGACAGCGGGACGCTGCTCCGTGCCGACGTCGCCCGGCTGCCGCTGCGCGACGGGGCGCTGGACGCGGTGTTCGGGGCCGGGCTGATCTCGCATCTGGCCCGGCCGGAGGCCGATCTCGCGGAGCTGGCCCGGGTGGTACGCCCGGGCGGGGTGCTGGCCCTGTTCCACCCGATCGGCCGGGCCGCCCTCGCCGCGCGGCACGGACGCCCCGTCACCGATGACGATCTGCGGGCCGAGCCCCGACTGCGGGTCCTGCTGGCCGATGCCGGCTGGCGGCTGCACTCGTACACCGACGAGGACGACCGCTTCCTGGCTCTCGCCGTCCGTCGGGCCTGAACCCGGCGGCGCAGGCGGGGATCATTCCACGGGCGCCTGTGACGGCCCCCGATGGCCGGGGATCGGGCAGCCGCGGACGCCCGGAGTGGGGAACGTGCCGAGTGCGGCAATCTTGTACCCGTCCGGATATCCCTTGATCTCCGGGTTCTGGCGGGCGTAGTGCGGCCTGCGGCGGGGCGGCAGGAGCCGGACGGCCCTGGCCCGGATGCGCAGTGCCCCCCGGGTCAGCCCCCGGGCCACCGGCCCCGGGCGGCGGTAGCGGAACGTCCTGAGCAACGAGTCGTCCAGCAGTGCCAGGCTGGCGCCCCGGACCACTGGGGCGAGCGGCGCCGGGTACCAGGACCCCATCAGCGCCAGCGTGGCGTCCGAGACCCGTCGTCCCCCCTCGTCCCAGCCGAAGTGCTCGTGTTCGTAGGCGTCGAGCACACGCTCGAAGTCCTCGTAGGTCTGCGGGACGTCCTTGATTCCCATCCGGGCGCCGAGTGTGCGGTAGTAGGCGGCGAGGGCCCGCAGCTCGTGGTCGCATAGGCGACGCCAGCCGAAACTGTCCAGCCAGCGCTTCGGGGTGACGACGAAGGTGCACAGGACGTAGCGCATGTCGTCGTTGCTGATGGCGTAGCTGCGGTGCATCTGGTTGATCCGGCGGACCGCGGTGCGGCCCTCCTCGGTGTCGAATCCGTGCTCCACCACCGCGTCGAGGAGCAGGGCGGTGTCGTCGTACCGCTTCTGCGTACGCTCCGTCAACTCTGCTGTCTCGTCCAGGAGTCGGCCGATGCTGGGCACGGCATACGTGCGGTACAGGGCCAGTTCGAGGGCGCGGGTGATGTCCCAGGGGAACTCGTAGGTGACGGTGAGGCGGTAGATCTCCAGGAAGTCCCGCTCCGGGTCGAGTCGCTGAATCTCCTTCAGCCGGTCGTACCGCTTCGCCACGCTGTCCCCCTCGTTCGGCCGGTTGCGTCCAACCTTACGCGGAACGTCCCGCACGCCCCCTCCCTGCGGGTGCCAAGGCACCCGGACGAGTCGGGCGCGTCCGGATTCCCCCTGCTCGCCGGGGCCTCGACGAGGGGGTTACCGACTGGTTAGGGTGCGCCGACGGACCGAGGGACACCAGGAGCACCCTAAGCAACGCAGGACCGCGTGACGGGCGGCCGATCGATGAGGACGGGGAGGACACCGTGACGGGTACGGACGATGCTGCCGACGACGACGCTCTGCTGGTGCTGACCGCGCTGCTGCTGACGCCCGCGCGCTTCCCGAGTGTGCTCGGGGACGACTACGTGGCCGCGTGCGACGCGCTCGCCCTCGAACCGTACGAGGAGGGCTACGGCCTGGTCCTGGGGCAGGACAGCACCGGGGCGCGGTGGACGGTGGTCGTGGAGGACGTCTCGCAGGTGGCGGTCGCCGTCGCCGCGTGGGACTGCGGGATGGAGCACGACCTCTCCCCCGACGGCCGCTCCGTGGTGTGCGCGCTGCCGGGCTGGCCGCTGGACCTGGCCGTCGCCGCACCCGGTGTCCCCGAACCTCACGACCCGAAGACGGACGGGGAGGGCCCCGCACCGCTCGCCCCTCCCGCGGCGGACGCCTGGGGCCCCGCGCACCGGCGGCTCGGGGCGGACGAGGTG
This sequence comes from Streptomyces sp. WZ.A104, assembly GCF_002382885.1. Classification (GTDB taxonomy): domain Bacteria; phylum Actinomycetota; class Actinomycetes; order Streptomycetales; family Streptomycetaceae; genus Streptomyces. The sequence continues at coordinate 64,153 of NZ_NWVL01000005.1, read as the reverse complement.
GCCGCCCAGTGGTCCCTCTGGCGCGAGCAGATCGACGAGAACGCGGCGGCCGATCCGGGGCACCCCGATGCGGCGCCAGTGAATGCGGCGGCAGTGGATGCGGTTGGGGTGGAGGCGGCCGACGAAGGGGAGTCCGGTGGCAGCCCCTCACGGTCCGTTCAGCACCCGGGGGTACGCAGGGCGCTGTCAGAGGCCCTCGCCTATACGAAGACTCCGCCGCCGCCCGGACGTATCCGCTCGTCGTTCGCCTCGGCGGACGTACGCACCCTGCGCGTCGACGGCCCGGGGTGGTCGATGGTGGCGAGGACCGACGACATCGCGTTGATCCTGCTGGACGAGGAGCCCGGCACGGTCCTCACCGTCCGGCGTGGGCCCGCGCTGCCCGGTCTGCTCAAGGCTCTGGAGGAACTGGCCCTGCACCCGGCGTGACGCTCTGGTCCTCATCGTGGCACCCGGCGTGATGCTGCGGTCCTCATCGTGGCACCCGAGCGCCACGATGAGGACCGCCCGCGCCCCGGACCCGGCCTGGGCCGATCCTGAGACGCTCCACAACCGGCCCGGCCGGGCCGGACCTCAGCGGCCGATTTCCTTGCGGTTGATCCTGCGGAGCCTGCGCCGCTGCGACGGGTCCAGCAGCAGATAGCCCGCCACGGGGACCCCGATCACGATCAGCAGGGCCCACCAGAATCCGATCAGGGGCCACAGGATGGCCGCCGCGAGAACTCCCCCGATAGCGACCTTCGCACCATTCGTCATGGTCCACGCCTCCTTCGCGGCCGGCGCCGCTCCTGTTGTGTGAACGCGTCCGCGCGCCCTTCCGTTCCCCGCCGGGCCCGTCATCGCAGCGGATCACCGACGTCATGCATGTGCGCCAGGGCCTGGCGGTAGGACTCGATCAGACCGGTCTCCGCATACGGCATACCTATGCTCCCGCAGTACGCCTTGACCAGTGGCTGGGCCAGCCTGAGGTGGGGCCGGGGCATGCTCGGGAAGAGGTGGTGCTCGATCTGGTAGTTCAGCCCGCCCAGGAACCAGTCGGTCAGGGCCGCGCCGCGGACGTTGCGCGAGGTCAGGACCTGCCGCTGGAGGTGGCCCCAGCGCTCCCCGTCGGCGTCGGGCATCTCCATGCCCTTGTGGTTGGGGGCGAACGCCAGGCCCAGGTGGAGGCCGAACACCGCGTGCAGCAGCAGGGCGAAGACGACCGCCTTGCCCGGGGACAACGTGCTCAGCAACAGCGTCGCGTACAGGGTGACGTGCGCGATCAGCAGCAGGGCCGCGAGCACCCGCTCCCGGGCGGGCTGGCGGCGCAGGAACTGGAACCCGTAGATCTTCAGGGCGATGCCTTCGAGCAGCAGCATCGGGAAGAACAGCCGGGCCTGGTTGCGGGTGAGCCAGCGGGCGAATCCCTCTCGCTGCGCCGCCTGCTTCTGGGTCCAGACCAGTGCGCCAACACCGACATCGGGGTCCTTGTCGATGTGATTGGGGTGGGCGTGGTGGCGTACATGCTTGTCGTTCCACCACGCTTCGTTCATGCCGAGGAGCAGATTGGCGTGCACGAGGCTGATCAGCCTGCTCGTCCTGCGGTCACCGGTTATCTGCGCATGTCCCGCGTCATGGGCGATGAACGCCGTACGGGCCCACAGGACGGCCAGCGGCAGGGCGAGGAACAGGCTCCACCAGCTGTCGCCCACCAGGAAGAGGGCGGTGACCACCGACCCCAGGGCGGTCAGATTGGCGGCGATCCCCAGCGCGTACCGGCCGGGGCGGTGCTCCAGCAGACCCTGGCCCTTCACCGCACGCAGCAGGGGCGCGAAGTCGCTCCCGGCGGCCGGTCGGCGGGAGGAGGGCGTGGGGGCGACGCTGGGTGTCGCGGCGGTGGCCGCGGCGGTGTCTGTAGCGGTGGCTGTCGCCTGGGGCATGGAGTCTCCGGTCTCTGGAACCTCTGCGCCGACCTCGTAGAACGTACGGATCAGCTGACCTCCCGAACGTACGGATCAGAGGTGCGCGGCAGCCATGGCGCCATCCCCCTGGTTCGCCTGGGGCATACCCCCGTGCCACAGGGTGGTGCTGGCTGCACCCTCGATCGCGACCACCCCACAGAAGTGGCATAGATCACATAACACAACGGCCCGTTGTCGCACGAGATGGAGTACCCTCGGCGACCCTGACCCACTAGTCAAATTTGAGGAATTCGACATCGCTGTGCACAGGCACCCTGCGGCAACGCCCTCCGAGGTCACCGAACTGTCCCGCTGCTCTGCGGTCTTCGTCCCGGCGGACCCGGCCCGTACCGGCCGGATCGCGTTCTGGAACCCGGACATTAGCACCCTTCCCGCCGCTCCCGGGATCTCGTCGGAGACGGCCGTTTCTGATCTGACCGTTGTCGGAGCCGACCTGCGCCGCCGCACTGTCGCGGCCCTGCACCTTCCCGTACGGAACGCTCTGCCGGTGCTGACCCGGGCGCGCGCCGACGCCCAGGCATCCCCGTCCGTCGCCTTCTGGGGCGCCGCCGGGCTTCTGGCGCTCCAGTTCGTCGCGCGCGGCTTGCTGCTGCCGGGGCTGAGCCCCACCGACCACGACGCCTGGCGAATCGGCCCGCTCAGCACCGAGGACCTCGAACGGCTCCGGGAAATGGCCGCGTCGATGCCCCCGAGCGCGCACGCGACCCCGCTCCCGTACGCAGGCGGCACGCGGACACCGGAAGGGGCCACCGACCAACCGCTGCTGCCCGAACCGGAGGGGCTGCTGCGGGCGTTCCTCGATGCCGTGGCCGACACGATGCCCCGTACCCCTGCCGCCGGTTTCGTCGCCGCAGGCCCCGCGTACGCCGCCCCGGAGCCGCAGCGGCTGCCCGAGGGGCGGGCCTGGGCGGCCGATGTGGCGGCCGGTCACGACGCGGGCGCACGGCTCTCGTTGCGTATCGAGATCTCGGGCGTGGCCCCGGCCGCAGGCGCACCGGGGGACGCGCCCGGCCCTGCGGACAGCAACGCGCCGGACGGGAAGGCTCCCGCGTTCCGGGCCGTGCTTCAGATCCACAGCGTCAGCGACCCCTCCCTGGTCGCCGATGCGGCCGAGGTATGGGCCGGGGGCGCGCGGACGGCCGCAGTGTTCGGGCCTCGGGCCCGGATGGACGCCCTCCTCACCCTGCGGCGCGCCGCCCGCGCCTGGCCCCCGCTGGCGCCGCTGCTCTCCGCTGCGGTGCCCGACTCGGTGGAACCGGCCGATGAGGAGATCGCCGAACTGCTGGGCTCCGCCTCGCGCGCCCTGGCCGCCGCGGGCGTACAGGTGCACTGGCCCAAGGAGCTCGCCAGAAAGCTGACCGCGCGAGCGGTGGTCGGGCCGGAGACCGCGGCGTCCCCGGACCGGAATCCGGACGACGCGGCATCCTCGGACCGGGATACCGACGGCACGGGGGCCGGGCGGCAGGGGCGTACCACGGCGGACACGCCCTCGTTCCTGTCGGCCGACGCGCTCCTGGCCTTCGACTGGCGCTTCGCGCTGGGCGACCGGAGACTGACCCGCGAGGAGCTCGACCGGCTCGCCGAGTCGAACCGTCCCATCGTCCGGCTGCGTGACCAGTGGGTACTGATCGACCCCGAGGAGGCACGCCGGGCCCGGGAGACCCAGGACCGCAAGGTCACTCCGATCGACGCGCTGAGCGCGGTGCTGACGGGTTCCGCGGAGGTGGACGGCCGTCGTGTGGAGGTGGAGGCGACCGGCTGGCTGCGGCAGCTGCGGGACCGGCTGGCCGACCCGGAGTCCGCGGCCCACCGGCAGGTCGGACAGCCCGAGGCGCTCACCGCGACGCTGCGCGACTATCAGCTGCGCGGTCTGAACTGGCTGAACACCATGACCTCGCTGGGTCTGGGGGCCTGCCTCGCCGACGACATGGGACTGGGCAAGACCATCACGCTCATCGCGCTGCATCTGCATCGCCGGGGTGACCAGGACACGGCCGGGCCGACGCTGGTGGTGTGCCCGACCTCCCTGATGGGCAACTGGCAGCGGGAGATCGAGAAGTTCGCCCCGGGCACCCCCGTCCGCCGCTTCCACGGCGCGTCGCGCTCCCTGGAGGGGGTGGTGGACGGCGGGTTCGTCCTGACGACGTACGGCACGATGCGGCTCGACGCGCCCCGGCTGGCCGAGGTGGCCTGGGGCATGCTCGTCATCGACGAGGCCCAGCACGTCAAGAACCCGCACTCGGCGACGGCCAAGCAGCTGCGGACCATCGGCGCACAGGCGCGCGTGGCCCTCACCGGCACCCCGGTGGAGAACAACCTGTCGGAGCTGTGGGCGATCCTCGACTGGACGACCCCCGGGCTGCTCGGGCGGCTGGGCACGTTCCGCAGCCGGTACGCCGCCGCCGTCGAGGGCGGCACCGACCCGGGCGCGGCGGAACGGCTGTCCGCGCTGGTGCGGCCCTTCCTGCTGCGGCGCCGTAAGTCCGATCCGGGTATCGCGCCCGAGCTGCCGCCGAAGACGGAGACCGACCGGACGGTGTCGCTGACGGCGGAGCAGACCGGCCTGTACGAGGCGGTGGTGCGCGAGACGCTGGCGGAGATCTCCGGCGCGGACGGGTTCGAACGGCGGGGCCTCGTGATGAAGCTGCTCACGGCGTTGAAGCAGATCTGCAACCACCCGGCGCAGTACCTCAACGAGGAGCGGCCGAGGATCGCGGACCGGTCGGGGAAGGTCGAGCTGCTGGACGAGCTCCTGGACACGATCCTGGCCGAGCAGGGTTCGGTGCTCGTGTTCACGCAGTACGTGCGGATGGCCCGGCTGCTGGAGGAGCACCTGGCAGCACGCGGGGTGCGTACGCAGTTCCTGCACGGCGGTACGCCGGTGGCGCGGCGCGAGGAGATGGTGAACCTCTTCCAGGCGGGCGAGGCGCCGGTGTTCCTGTTGTCGCTCAAGGCGGCGGGTACGGGGCTCAATCTGACCCGGGCCGGTCATGTCGTGCACTTCGACCGCTGGTGGAACCCGGCGGTCGAGGCACAGGCGACGGACCGGGCGTACCGGATCGGGCAGACCCAGCCGGTGCAGGTCCACCGGCTGATCGCCGAGGGCACGATCGAGGACCGGATCGCCGAGATGCTCGCCCGCAAGCAGGGCCTCGCGGAGGCGGTGCTCGGCTCCGGCGAGGCGGCGCTGACGGAACTGACCGATGCGGAACTGGCCGACCTGGTCGAGCTGCGAGGGGGCGCACGATGAGCGACGACGCATACGAGTACCACGACTACGACGCATCGGACCGGGACGACGACGGGGCATCGCGGGAGGGGCGCGGTGGGCCGGAGCGTACGTTCGCGGCGCTGCCTCCGGCGCGGGGGCGCGGGTTCGCCACGTCCTGGTGGGGCCTGGCGTGGCTCAAGGCCCTGGAGGACACGGCTCTCGACGGTGAGCAGCTCAAGAAGGGGCGGCGACTGGCCCGGGAGGGCCGGGTCGGGGCGGTCTCGGTACGTCCGGGCCGGATCACGGCGGTGGTACGGGACCGGGACGGCACGGCCCACCGCGGCGACGTGCTGTTGCAGCGACTCGGCCCGGGTGCGTGGGACCGGTTCCTGGACATGGCCGTGGACCGGGCCGGGCACATCGCGGCCCTGCTGGACCGGGAGATGCCGCCGCACCTGGTGGAGGACGCGGCGGGCGCCGGGGTCGATCTGCTGCCCGGCATCGGTGACTTGGAGCCCGAGTGCACCTGCGGGGCCTGGGACCACTGCCCGCATTCGGGTGCGCTGTGCTACCAGGTGGCACGGTTGCTGGACGAGGACCCGTTCGTACTGCTGCTGTTGCGGGGACGCGACGAGCGGCGGCTGCTGGACGAACTCCAGGTGCGCAGCACCGCCTGCGCCGCCCGGGATGCGGACGGCTGGGCTCCGGAGACCGCTCGGGACGCGGGCCGGGAGGTCCGTGGGGTCCCGGCCGGTGAGGCGTTCGCCGCCGACGGGATCCTGCCACCGCTCCCCGCTCCCCCGCCGGTGCCCGCCGAACCGGGGCCCGGGCCGTCACTGGACACGGAGGCCGGTCCGGTGCCCGGGATCGACCCGCCGGCGCTGGAGGTGCTGGCCGCCGACAGTGCGGTACGGGCCCACCGGATGCTCCTGGACGCACTGGTTCCGGGGCACGGGGGCCAGCCGCTGCCGGTGGAACTGACGCCGCGGCAGGATGCGGTACGGCTGGCCGCTGACGCCCGGCCGGAACCGTGGATCGCCTCCCGGCTGGCCGCGGGCTCGGGCCGGCAGCGCGCCGAGCTGGCTGCGGCGGTCGACGCCTGGCGGTACGGCGGGGTCGCCGCGCTCACCGTGCTGGAGGAGGAGTGGGAGCCGGACGCGGACGCACTGGCGCGGGCCCGCGCCCAACTCGCCTCGGCCTGGGAGACGGGCGAGCGGCCGACGCTGCGGGCAGGCGGCCGGTCGCGCTGGACGGTGGTGGGCGCCGACGTCCAGCTCCGGTTCGACCGCGACGGGCGGTGGTGGCCCTACCGCAAGGAGCGCGGCCGCTGGGTACCCGCCGGACCGTCGGACGACGACCCGGCGAGTGCGCTGGCGGGGGCCGGTGGCGCGGTGCCGGACGGCATGGGCTGAGGGGTCGGGCGTACGGCTGCGGGGGCGGGACGGTCCCGGGCGGGTGCGCGGGGCGCGAGGGCCGGAGCACGGGGGTGGGAGGCGGGTGCCCCAAGCGCGGGCAGGGAAAGACGGGCCCGAAGGCACGGGCCCCGAGGCCTGGCGCGGCCGGCTCCGGGCAGGGCCGGGCAAGTGCGGGACAGCGCCGCCTGCGTTGCGGTTGCGGTTGCTGTTGCGGGTAGGCGTTCGGGAACCGTAGGCCCGGTGGGCTCGTCATCTGCATCTGCGGGGAGCGACCGGCGGGCGGTGGTGCCCCCTCGCCGCGACGGCCCCGCAGGCCCCGCCCTCGCCCCGCCCCCAGCACCTGGAGTGCCGTTGTACCGCAGAAGGATCCTTCAGTGCGCCGCCGTGACGACGGCGGCGGCCGCCCTGCCGTCATCGGTCCGGGCCGTGGCGGCGCCGGATGGCGTCACGGACTACGCGACCGCCCTGTGGGCTCCGGCCTCTCCCGCCAACTACACCGTCCCCGCCCGCCCTTCGGAGCGCCGGGTCGACCGCGTCGTCATCCATGTCGCACAGCAGTTGTTCACCCCGACCGCGGGCATCTTCCGCGATCCGGCCAAGCAGGTGTCGGCCCATTACGTGGTTCGCTCGGGCGACGGTTTCGTGGCCCAGTGCGTGCGCGAGCGGGACATCGCCTGGCATGCGGGCAACTGGAACTGGAACACCCGGAGCGTCGGCATCGAGCACGAGGGGTGGGTGGACCGGCCGGAGTTCTTCACGGACGTCATGTACCTGCGCTCGGCGGAGCTCACGGCCGACATCTGCGAACGCCACGGCATCCCCAAGGACCGCCAACACATCGTGGGCCACCACGAAGTACCGGGCAGCGACCACACCGACCCCGGTGTCCACTGGGACTGGGACCGCTACCTCCGGCTCGTCAACCGCGTCTGAAACCGCGACTCGAACGGCATCTGAAACGGCATGGACTGCACCCCGCAGGGGGGAGCATGCCGCATCGGGCGCATGGCCTGTGCGGATGATGCGGAGTCCTGTTGTGACACGCCGTGTGCCGGCGCCGACCGTCGTATGCGCCGCTGCACTGAGTACCGGGTGCACCCCGAGGGCGTCGGAGGCAAGGGCTCCCACGACTTCGGCCGGGCGCTGGGCACGATCACCACGCGGATCGGGGACGCCTCGGAGTTCGAGCGGGTTCTCACCGAGGAGCGGATCTACGTCCGCGCAGGACGCCACCGAGTCGGACACCACGCCGCCGGGCCGACCGTCCGGCTCGCGGGGGCCCGCGCGGAAGTCCCCCTCGTCAGGCGCTCGCCCCGGACAGGTGCCGGTGGATGGGCACCGCACCGCCGGTGAGCGGCAGGCCCGTGCCGCCGTGCCGGGCCGCCACGATCTCCGCCGCGATGGACAGGGCGGTCTCCTCCGGCGTACGGGCTCCGAGATCGAGGCCGATGGGCGAACGCAGCCGGTTCAGTTCGCGCTCGTTCAGGCCCGCCTCGCGCAGCCGCCGTGTCCGTTCCTCGTGGGTGCGGCGTGAGCCCATCGCGCCGACGAACGCGATGGGCATCCGCAGTGCCTCCGTGAGGAGCGGTACGTCGAACCGGGCCTCGTGCGTCAGCACGCACAGCACCGTGCGCGCGTCGGTGGGGGTGCGCCGCAGATAGCGGTGCGGCCAGTCGACGACGACTTCGTCGGCCTCGGGGAACCGGGCCGGGGTGGCGAAGACGGGCCGGGCGTCGCACACCGTCACGTGGTGGCCGAGGAACTTGCCCACCCGCACCAGCGCCGCGGCGAAGTCGACCGCACCGAAGACGATCATGCGGGGCGGTGGAACCCTGGTCTCGACGAGCAGGGTGAGCCCGCCGGGGCAGTGCGACCCGTCCTCGGAGAGTTCGACGGTGCCGGTGCGACCGGCGTCCAACAGGGCCCGGGCCTCGGCCGCCGCCGTACGGTCCAGCGCCGGGTGGCCGCCGAGTCCGCCCTCGTGGGTGCCGTCGGCGCGGACGAGCAGGGAGCGCCCCAGAAGCCCGTCGGGGCCGCTGACCACCCGGGCGAGTGCCCCGGCCGCGCCGGAGGCCGCCACGGCGAGGGCGGCCCGCAGCACCGCCCGGTCCGGCGAGTCGGCGCGGACCGGAGTGACCATCACGTCGATGACCCCGCCGCAGGTCAGCCCCACCGCGAAGGCATCCTCGCCGCTGTAGCCGAACCGTTCGCGCACGGCTTCGCCGTCCTGGAGGGCCCCCGCGCACAGTTCGTACACCGCGCCCTCCACACAGCCTCCGGAGACCGATCCGATCACTGTGCCCGCGCTGTCCACGGCGAGGGCGGCACCGGGTCCGCGCGGCGCGCTGCCGCCGGTGGTGACGACGGTGCCGACGGCGAACTCCCGGCCCTCCGCCATCCACCGGTGCAGCTCGCCGGCGATGTCAAGCATCCGCCGCTCCTCTGTCCGCCGGGGTCCGCATCGACGCCTCCAGGACCCGGTCGGGACGGATCGGCAGGTGCCGGTGGCGTACACCGGTCGCGTGCCAGACCGCGTTGGCGACGGCCGCCGCCGCGCCCACGATGCCGACCTCGCCGATGCCCTTGATGCCGACCGGGTCGTCCGGGTCGTGGTCGTCCACCCAGTCCGCCTCGATGTCCGGGACGTCGGCGTGGGTTGCCACGTGGTATCCGGCGAGGTCGGGTGCGTAGTGGCCGCCGGTGTTCCGGTCGCGGACCGCCTCTTCGTGCAGGGCCATGGAGATGCCCCAGGTCATGCCGCCGACAAGCTGGTTACGGGCGGTGAGCGGGTTCACGATCCGGCCCGCCGCGAAGATGCCCAGCATCCGGCGCACCCGGACCTCGCCGGTGCTGACGTCCACGGCGACCTCGGCGAACTGGGCTCCGTAGGAGTGCCGTTCCTTCTGGGCGAGGGCGCCGATGGCCTCCGTGGTGTCGGACTGCACGGTGATCCCCTCCGGGGGGATGCTCGTCCCCGGCGCGAGCCGTGTCCGCAGTTCGGCTGCCGCGGCCGTGACCGCCCAGGCCCAGGAGCGGGTGCCCATGGAACCGCCGGCGATCATGGCATGGCCGAAGTCGCTGTCACCGATCCGGACCCGGACGCGTTCGGGTGCGGTCTCCAGGGCGTCGGCGGCGACCAGGGTGAGGGCGGTGCGGGCGCCGGTGCCGATGTCGGCGGCGGCGATCCGGACGGTGAAGGAACCGTCCGCCTCCGCCGTCAGCAGGGCCGTGGAAGGGGCGGCCCCGGCTCCGTACGAACCCGCCGCCGTGCCGGTGCCCAGCAGCCAGCGCCCGTCGCGCCGCGTGCCGGGACGGGGGTCGCGGTCCGCCCAGCCGAACCTGCGTGCGCCCTCTCGGAAACAGGCCGTCAGGTTGCGGCTGCTGAACGGGAGCCCGGAGACGGGGCCGACCTCCGGCTCGTTGCGCAGTCGCAGTTCGACCGGGTCGACGCCGCAGCGTTCGGCGAGCTCGTCGAGGGCCGTCTCGATCGCGAACGACCCCGGGGCCTCCCCCGGCGCGCGCATCCAGGTCGGGGTCGGTACGTCGAGCCGTACGACGTGGTTGGCGGTGCGGTGCGCGTCGGCGTCGTACAGCACGCGGGCGACGGCCGCGCCGGGTTCGACGAACTCGTACACGGTCGACGTCTGGTTCAGCGAACGGTGTTCCAGAGCGCGCAGCCGGCCGTCGGGGTCGGCGCCGAGCCTGATCCGCTGGGTGGTGGGGCTGCGGTATCCGGCCAGCGAGAACAACTGACGGCGGGTCATCACCACGCGTACCGGGCGGCGCAGTGCGGTGGCGGCCATCACGGCGGACACCTGGTGGGCGCGCAGGCCCTTGCTGCCGAAGCCGCCGCCGATGTGCTCGGAACGTACCCGTACGGAGGCGGGGTCGAGCGAGAACATCGTGGCCAGCTCGCTCCGGACCCAGCTGACGCCCTGGTTGGAGTCGACGACCTCCAGCGTGCCACCGTCCCACAGGGCTGTCGCCGCGTGCGGCTCCATCATGCTGTGCTGCTCTTCGGGGGTGGTGTACTCCGCTTCCACGACGACGGCGGACGCGGCGAGTTGTGTCTCCAGGTCCCCCTTGTCGGTCTCCGCGGACATGTGGCCGCTCGCGGCGTAGGCGTCGGGGTGGTCGGCGACGAGTGCGGTGTCGTGCGGCTCCTCCTCGTATGTCACGACGAGCGCTTCGGCGGCCTCCCTGGCCTCCTCGGGCGTCTCGGCGACGACGAGCGCCACCGGCCAGCCCGCGTGGGGCACCCTGTCGTCCTGGAAGACGGCGGCGGTCGGGTCCGGTGGAACGCCGAGCAGGCCGACGTAGTCGGTTTTCAGCCGTGGGGCGTTGCCGTGGTGCAGGACCGTGAGCACGCCCGGCATGTCGAGCACCGGGGCGGTCTCGACGTCACTGATCCGGCCGCGGGTGATCGTGGACAGCACCAGCCAGCCGTGGGCCAGCCCGGCGAAGGGGATCTCGCCCGCGTAGCGCGCCGCGCCGGTGACCTTGGCGCGGCCCTCCACCCGGGTGTGGGCGACACCGACGGCCCCGCGGACCGCCGCCGAGGCGGCTGTGGTGGTCGTCATCGGGCGTCCCCCTCGGCGAGTTCGGTCAGGACGGAGACCACGAGGTTACGCATGAGGGTCACCTTGTATCCGTTGCGGGGCAGCGGCCGTGCGGCCGCGAGCTCGGCGTCGGCGGCGGCGGCGAAGGTCGCACCGTCGGCCGGTGCGCCGGTCAGGACGGCTTCGGCGGCGCGGGCACGCCAGGGGCGGGAGGCGACAGCCCCGAGGGCCAGGCGCGCTTCGCGTACGCGGCCTTCCTCGATGGTGAGCGCGGCGGCGACGGAGCCGATGGCGAAGGCGTACGAGGCGCGTTCGCGCACTTTGCGGTAGCGGGAGCGGGTGGCGACGGGCCCGACCGGAAGGGTGACGTGGGTGATCAGCGCACCGGGCGGCAGGGCCGTTTCGCGGTGCGGGGTGTCGCCGACGGGGAGGTAGAGATCGGTGATCGGCACCTCGCCCGGTCCGTCGAGGGTCTCGTAGGCGACGACGGCGTCGAAGGCCGTCAGGGCGACGCCCATGTCGGAGGGGTGCACGGCCACGCAGTGATCGGAGGCGCCGAGCACCGCGTGGTTGTGGTGCTCGCCTCCGACGGCCGGGCAACCACTGCCCGGGACGCGCTTGTTGCAGGGCTTGCTGACGTCGGAGAAGTAGCCGCAGCGGGTGCGCTGGAGCAGGTTGCCGCCGACGGTCGCCATGTTGCGCAGCTGCCCGGACGCCCCGGCCAGCACGGCCTGGGTCAACGCCGGGTAGCGGCGGCGGATTTCAGGGTCGGCGGCGAGGTCGCTGTTGGTGACGGTCGCGCCGATGTGCAGGCCGCCGTCCGTGGTGTGCTCGATGCGGTCCAGCGGGAGTTCGCGGACGTCGACGAGGCGGGCTGGGCGTTCGACGCCGGTCTTCATCAGGTCGACGAGGTTGGTGCCGCCGCCGAGGAACCGCGCGTCGGGGTCGGCGGCGAGGAGGGCGACCGCGCCGGTGACGTCGTGGGCGCGCCGGTAGCCGAACTGCCTCATGCGGCGGTCTCCTTCGCGGCTGCCGTACGGCTGTCCGCGTGGGCCTCGGCGGCCCGGGCGACGGCCTGGACGATCGAGACGTAGGCGCCGCAGCGACACAGATTGCCGCTCATCCGCTCACGGATCTCCTCCGGCGTCAGCGGTGGCGGGCCCGCCTCGGGACCCACGTCGTCCGTGACGGCGCTCGGCCAGCCCGCCGCGTGCTCCTCGATGAGGGCGACGGCCGAGCAGATCTGTCCGGGCGTGCAGTAGCCGCACTGGTAGCCGTCGAGATCGAGGAACGCCTGCTGGACGGGGTGCAGTTCGTCGCCGTCGGCCACACCTTCGATGGTGGTGATCTCACGCCCCTCGGCGGCGACCGCCAGGTTGAGGCAGGAGACGACGCGCCGCTGGTCGACCAGGACGGTGCACGCGCCGCACTGTCCTTGGTCGCAGCCCTTCTTGGTGCCGGTGAGATCGAGGCGCTCGCGCAGGGCGTCGAGAAGGGTGGTGCGGTGGTCGACGGACAGGTGGTGCTTCTCACCATTGACGTTCAGGGTGATCGCACTGGATGTCGACGAGGGAGCTGGGGCCATGATCAGCCTTCTCTGGTGTCTGGTGACAAGAAAACCGGGCTGCCGGCAGCGGGCCGGGGCGGTGACTGCCGACCGCGGTCGGCGCTAAGGTAGACCTAACCGGACTGTTGTCCACTCCCGGAAAACTTAACGGACAGCTGTCCGGTTAACAAGGACGGGTTTCGGCCATGAACCCGCGAGGAGGACGTGTGCCCCAGTCGAAGAAGGACACTCCCCTGCGCAAGGACGCCCCCCTGCGTTCGGACGCCCAGCGCAACCGCGAACGCATCCTGCAAGTGGCCACGGTGGAACTGACGCGGTGCGCGGACGCCCCGCTCAGCGCGATCGCCAAGAAGGCGGGCGTGGGACAGGGCACGTTCTACCGCAACTTCCCCCATCGGGAGGCGCTCGTCCTGGAGGTCTACCGCTACGAGATGCAACAGGTGGCGGACGCGGCGACCGCGTTGCTCGACACCCGCGCGCCGGAAGCGGCCCTGCGCGAGTGGATGGACCGCCTCGCCCGGTTCGCCATGACCAAGGCCGGCCTGGCGGACGCCATCCGGCTGGTCACCAGCGCGCCGGGCGGCCCCGCCAGGCCCGGCCCCACCCCGGTGCTGGACGCCGCGGGCATGCTGCTCCGCGCCAACGAGGAGGCGGGCACCATCCGTTCCGGGGTGACCCCGGACGACTTCTTTCTCGCCATCGCCGGTCTGTGGCAGATCGACCCGAGGGAGGACTGGCAGCCGCGGGCCACCCGGCTGCTGGACTTCGTGATGGACGGACTGCGCGCGCGGGCGTCCGGGCGGTGACCGGCCCGGGCCTGGCTCCGGGGCCGGTCCCGGTCCGGTGCGGCGACTGCTCGGCGGCCCGCCACGGAACGAACGGCTGCCGCAAGCAGATGGCCGGAACGCTGGTCCAGGCCAAGCCGCTTCGGTCCCACTATCCTCATCCGTGGTCAGTGACCGACCACCCCCGCCCAGGTTGCGTGCTGGATCGGGTGCCCCCACTCCCCCTGAGCTCCGTCCCGAGCAGCCGGGTGAACTCCCCCCATTTCGCCGCCTCCAGAAGGCCACGGTGAACGTTCGCACCAGATACTCCACCACCATCGGCACCCTTTGCCGCGTCGCGTCCCCGGCCCCGGCCACGGCGTCGGCCGACGAGACCGGCGCACCGGCCCCGGAGAGGCGGGCCGCACTCACGGAAGTGAGCAGGGCGCAGAGTCCGACCTCCGGCGGCCGCCGGGCCCGGAGACACCGTATGGATAGCCGAACGCGCGGGCACCGTACGGGTCCTGGACGATCAGGGGCTGGGCGACCCGGTGCTCGACATCTCCGACGAGACCACGACGGACGGCGAACGAGGCCTGCTGGGCGTCGCGTTCGGCCCCGACGGCTACCTCTACATCGCGTTGGGCGACGGCGGTTCGGGCGGTGACCCGCACGGCAACGGACAGAAGCTGGACACGCTGCCCGGCAAGGTGCTGCGGATCGACCCGAGCGGTGGCGGCCTCTACGCGATCCCCCCGGACAACCCGTTCGTGGCCGACGCCGACGCGAGGGGCGAGATCTGGGCGTACGGGCTGCCAATCCCTGGTGGTTCTCCTTCGACGCGGGTCCACGAGTACGACCGCAGCGGCCCGGGCTGCTCGGTCACCGGCGGATTCGCCCACCGCGGCGACGCTCTGCCGCAGCTCCGGGGGGGGCTACGTGTTCAGTGACTACTGCGACGGGACGCTACGCACTCTGAAGTCGGAGAACGGGCAGGTCACCGACGAGGGCGACCTCGGAGTAGGGGGCGGCGAGGTCATCCCGTTCGTGCAGGACGGCGACGGCGAGCTGTACGTACTCGACATCGGCGGCGCGATCCCGCGCATCGACCCGGCGTGCATCACCGAGTCGTGAGCCGCACTCCCGGGGCGCGGGACGGTGATACGCATCACTGCTCCGGCGCCCCGGGCCGGGCGTCCACGATCATGACCGGATGGACGCTCATTTCCTCGGAATCCCCGAGCTGACCGAAACCCCGTCCGTGGCGGTCGTGGTCGACGTCATGCGCGCTTTCACGGTGGCCGCCTGGGCCTTCGGCCAGGGGGCGGAGAGAATCGTCCTCGCCGGATCGCTGGACGAAGCCCTGGCACTCAAGTCCCGCCACTCCGGCTGGGTGGCGATCAAGGACGGCCCGCCGGCGCCCGGGTTCGACACGGTCAACTCCCCGGGCATGCTGCGGTCCATGGACCTCGGCGGGCGGACCGTGGTGCAGAAGACCACGGCGGGGACGGTCGGCGCTCTCGCGGTCAAAGACGCGCCCCTGGTGCTGTGTTCCGCCTTCGTGGTGGCGGAGTCGACGGCTCGGCTGCTGGGCACGCACGGACGTGAGGGTGTCACGTTCGTGGTCACCGGCGAGGACGGGCGGGCCGATGAGGATCTGGCGTGTGCCCAGTACATCGCCCGAAGGGTGACCGACGGCAGGACGGACGCGGCCCCGTTCCTCCGCCGGGCCGCCGCGTCACGTGCCGCCGCCGAACTGACCGAGCGGGTGCGTCAAGGAGTCCATCCCGATGACGTCGCCCTCTGTCTTGAGGTCGACCGGTTTCCCTTCGCCATGGTGGCGGCCCTGGAGGGTCCGCTCATGGTTCTGCGTCCGCGAACGTCGTCCTCTCCGGCCACCGCCTGAGGTACGCGTCCAGTTCGGCCGCCCCCGCCAGCATCGCGCGCCCCCGGGCGGACAGCCTGCCGTGCCAGTCGTGCAGGGCGGACTCCAGCGGGTCCAGCCCGCCGGCCGCCCGAACGTGGGCGATCAGGGGGGCGATCTGCTCCAGGAGGTAGCCGCCCCGCCGGAGTTGGTGGGTGAGCCGGGCGTCCCGGACGTCGGCCTCGTCGTACACCCGGTATCCGGTCCCCGGATCTCGGCGCGGGCGCACCAGGCCCGCGCGCTCCCACGTGCGGAGCGTGGCGGGCCGGAGCCCGAGCTGTGCGGCCAGCGGCCCGATGTACGTCGTGCCGGGGGCGGACACGTCGTGGTGCGCGGGGGACGTGTCCGGTTCCAGGGCGCGCAGGGCGCTCTCGACGGCCCGCAGGGTCCCACGGTCCTCGCGGAGTTGGACGTGGCTCTCGTCGATGAGCCGGAACGCCTCGTCCTCCTCGCCCCGGTTCACCGCCTGCATGACCGACGCGGCGGTGCGGTGACCGTGGCCGGGAGCCAGGGCGAGGAAGGCCCGCAGGGCCGCTGCGTGGCGCGGAGTGTAGGCGCGGTAGCCGTGAGGGGTGCGGGCGGCGGGCGGAAGGATGCCCGCCGCTTCGTAGTTCCGGACAGCCTGCGTGGACAGGCCGTGCCCGCGCGCCAGATCGATCGGCCTCAGCTGCCTACTCATTTGAGACTTTCTCTCATCTGCCTGCCGGAATTGCGGAAAAGTTTACACCGAAGCTTCAACGATACCGTTCAGTGTATGACTTCGGACATCAAAGACACCGTCCATGCTCTCGACGCGACCTCCGTCATGAGGCTGTTCCCGGCCCGGCCGCGGCTGCTCGCCCTGGGGGAGCCCACCCACGGCGTGGAGACCCCGCTCCGTCTGCGTAACGAGCTCTTCCGGCAGCTGGTGGAGCAGGAGGGCTACCGGACGATCGCGATCGAGAGCGACTGCCTGATGGCACTGCTCGTGGACGAGTACGTCGCGTTCGGCACGGGCACACTCGACGCGGCCATGGAGCACGGCTTCAGCCACGGGTGGGGTGCGTCCGCGGCCAACCGCGAACTCGTCGGCTGGATGCGCACGTTCAACGACGGACGCCCCCTCGTCGACCGGGTCCGCTTCGCCGGTTTCGACGGTCCGGTGGAGATCACTCACGCCGCGAGCCCCCGGCAGGCCCTCACCGCGCTCCACGGGTACCTCGCGGCCCAGGTGGAAGCGGACATGCTGCCCTGCTCCGCCGAGACGCTCGACGGTCTGCTCGGTCCCGATGACCGGTGGACGGACGCCGCCGCGATGACGGACCCGGCGTCCTCCGTGGGGCGGTCGGACGGGGCCCTTCACCTGCGCCTCCTCGCCGATGACCTCGTGGCGTTGCTCGACGCGCAGACACCGCACCTGATCACGGCGACGTCCCGGGAGGAGAGGGACCGGGCGTCGCTGTACGGTCGCACCGCGCTGGGCCTGCTGCGGTACCACTACTGGATGGCCGACGCCTCGCCGAGCCGCATGGCGCGCATGATGGGCCTGCGGGACCGGATGATGGCCGAGAACCTTCTCGCCGTCGTCGAGCGGGGCCCGGCCCTGGCCCATGGCCACAACGGGCATCTCCAGCGCGAGCGGAGCAGCACCCTGATGGGCGGGCTGCCGCTGGAGTGGTGGAGCGCCGGCGCCCTGGTCAGCACCCGTCCGGGTGAGCGCTACGGGTTCCTCGCCACCGCGCTCGGCACCCTGCGCCACCAGGGCGTGGACACCCCGCCGCCGGACACCGTCGAAGGACTGCTCTACGAGCTCCCCGAGGAACGCTTCCTCCTCGACGCCCCCCCGGCTGGCCGGCGCCCTCGCCGACGCGCGCCGCGCCCGGCGCGTGTCCCCCTACTTCGGCTACTCCCCCCTGGACCCCGGGCACTTGTCCGGGATCGACGGTCTCGTCTTCATCAAGGACATTCCGGAGGACGAAGAGGCGCCCGGAACGTCGCGGGGATGACCCTCCCCCGGCCGGGAATATCGGAGGCGGACCGCTGTTGATCACACCATGGCTACTGTGACGCATGAGGCATTCGGACGGGTCGGTATCTGGAGCAGCGCCCTGCATGGTTCGCGGGTGGACGACCCGGGCAGGAAGGCGATCGCCGAAGCGGTGGCCGAGCTGGAGGAGTTGGGCTACGGCACGGTGTGGATCGGGGGCAGCCCCTCGCCCGACGACGCGGCGGACCTCGTCGCCGCCACCCGTACGCTCACCGTGGCCACCGGCATCCTGAGCATCTGGGGCCACGCCGCCGAGGACGTGGCCGCGCGGATCGCGGCGATCGACGCGAGCGCGCGCGGGCGGTTCGTCCTCGGTCTGGGCGTCAGCCACGGACCGTTGGTGCCGCAGTACGCGAAGCCGTACAGCGCGATGGTGGCCTATCTCGACGCGCTGGACGCCGGCGCTCCACCCGTGGAGCCCGGCCGCAGGGTGCTGGCGGCGCTCGGCCCGAAGATGCTGAAGCTCGCGGCCGGGCGGGCTCTGGGCGCCCACCCCTATCTCGTCACCAGCGAGCACACGGCGGAGGCCCGCGAGGCCCTCGGGCCTCAGGCGCTGCTCGCTCCGGAGCTGTCGGTGGTGCTCGACACCGACCTCGACCGGGCCCGCACGACCGCCCGGAACATGCTGGGGATGTACCTGCAACTGCCCAACTACACCGCCAACCTGCTGCGCCTGGGGTTCTCGGAGAACGACTTCGAGGGCGGCGGCAGCCTCCGGCTTCTGGACGCCCTGTTCGCCATCGGCGACGCCGACCGTGTCAAGGCCCGGACCCAGGAGTACTTCGACGCGGGCGCCGACCATGTCGCCCTTCAGGTGCTCACCGCCGACGAGGACGGCCCGGGTCTGCCCCGGGCCGCATGGCGTGAGCTGGCGGCGGCGTTCGGCGACGACCTGTAGTTCAGTTGAAGTGGCCGGTCAGCGGGTGCAGTTGCTGATCGAGGACGTCGTACCCGCCCTCCACGCGGATGAGTTGACCGGCCACAGCACCGAAGTCGTCGTCGGCGACCAGTGCGACGGTCCGTGCCGCGTCCTCGGGCTCGACGAGCCGGGTGAGAACGGAACGGTCCGTCAGATACTTCTGGAGGCCCTCGCTGAATCCCTGGCCGGAGGACTCGGTGCGGACCGCGCCGAACGCGATGGTGTTCACCGTGACGCCGTACTGCGCGCCGACCCCCGCGACATGGCGGCTGAAGGTGTTGAGGGCCGCCTTCGCCGTGGAATGGGCCACGGCCATGCCGATGTAGTCGGCGGCGGTGCTCGATATGAAGATGATGCGGCCCGCCCGCTGCTCGCGCATCACGGCCAGGGCGCGCTGGCTGAGGAAGAAGACCCCGGACAGCTCGCCGTTGACCTTGTCCGCGAAGGCTTCCCAGGAGAGCTCGGTCAGCGGCGCGAATGAGGGGTTGACGGTGTTGGCGTTGCAGACGAGCACGTCGATGTGTCCGTGCTCGCCGCGCACTTCCTCGATGAGAGCGGCGACCTCGTCCGCGTCGCAGACGTCGGCCCGCACCGCCCGGGCCGAGCCGCCCTGCTTCTCGATCGCCTCGACGACGGATGCCGCGGCGTCCGCGTTGCTGCGGTAGTTGACCACCACGTGATATCCGCGCCGACCGAATTCCCGTGCGGTCGCCGCACCGATTCCACGGCCGGCTCCGCTGATCAACGCGACACGCTCGTGCTGTTTCACGATGCTCTCCTCAGGGATTCGACTGAAACGGTTCTCACCGTATCGCCGGGGATATACACCGTGTCACTGCGGGACGACCACAGGTTCCGGGATTTCAGTCCACCGTCACGGACGTCTCGAAGCGAATCACGTCACGGGCGAAATCCACCGCTTCGGCCGCCGCGCCCGACGCGCCGAGAACGGAACCGCTCGCATAGAGACCGTCGATGATCAGCATGATCCGGTCACCCAGACGGTCGGGGTTGGCGGCCGAGGTCTGCCGGGCCAGGGCGCGGAGCTGCTCCCGTACGGTCTTGAAGTGTTCGACGGAGACCCGGTGGGCGGGATGGTCCGGGTGGGGAAATTCAGCGTGGGTGTTGCGCAGTGAACAACCACGGGTTCCGGGAGCCATCGCCTGCACCGCACGGACCACTTCGACGAGCTGCTCCTCAGGCGTGCCCGACTTCTCCGCCGCGCTTTCCAGCGTCCTGTCCCAGTCCTGCGTACAGCGCTGGAGATATGCCACGACCAGCTTGTCCTTGCTGGCGAATTCCCGGTAGAGGAGCTGCTTGCCGTAGCCGAGCTCGTCGATGATCTGCTGCATTCCGACGGCGTGCACGCCGTAGCGGTCGAACAGGTCGGCCGCGACATCCAGGATGCGGTCGTGTGCGTCGGACGTGGGTTTGCGCGCCATGAGTTCACAGCCTATCAGACCGATCGGTCCGAACGGGAGTTCCCCGACGGACCGATCGGTCCGCCTTGCGGGCGAAGCCCGTTGACATCCCACTCCGGGCATGGCCATGCTGTGGCCGTCCGCGTTTCAGACCGATCGGTCCGCTCGTGGTGACCGCTCGGCTCCCCTGGAGGTTCCATGTCCGCCCCGCCCCCCTCGAACGCCTTGTTCACCTCGATGACCCCCAAGGCCTACGCGATGCTGAGCGTCCTGTGCGGCGCGTTATTCCTCGACGCCCTCGACGTCTCGATGAAGGGCGTGGCCCTCCCTGCCATCGGTTCCGCGCTCGACATGTCGACCAGTGCCCTGCAGTGGGTGATCACCGGATACGTGGTCGGATTCGGTGGCTTCCTCCTGCTCGGCGGGCGCGCCGCCGACCTCTTCGGGCGCCGCCGGATGCTGCTCGTCTCTCTCATGGTGTTCGTCGTCGGCTCCGCCGTCGGCGGCGCCGCCCCGAACGGGGATGTGCTGATCGCGGCGCGTTTCGTCACCGGTGTCGGCGCCGCGTTCAGCGCCCCGGCGGGCTTCTCGATCATCACCACGAGCTTCGCCGAGGGCCACATGCGCAACAAGGCCCTGTCGATCTTCACCGCGACCGGCGCCACGGGCATGGCCCTCGGCATGGTCATCGGCGGCCTCCTCACCGATCTGCACTGGCGCTGGGTGTTCTTCGCCCCGGCCGCGGTCGGCCTCATCGCGTTCCTCGCCGGTCTCTCCTTCATCCCGCGCTCGCCCCACCCCCGGGGCGGCGCGAAGGACTTCGACATCGCCGGAGCCGTCACCATCACCGCGACCATGCTGCTCGTGGTGTTCACCCTGGTCCAAGCGCCGGAGGCAGGCTGGACGTCGGCTCGCACCCTGTTGTCGCTGCTGGTCGCGCTGGCGTTGCTCGTCCTCTTCACCACCATCCAGCGAAGGGTCCCCTCGCCGCTCGTGCGGCTGGACATTCTGCGCTCCCCCGCGCTGATTCGCGCCAACATCGGCGCCATGGCGCTGATCGGCGCCTGGATCGGTGTCCTGTTCACCATGACGCTGTACCTCCAGGACTTCCGCGGCTGGTCGGCGATGGAGGCCGGCTTCGCGGTGAGCCCCGTCGGACTGGTCGCCGCCGTGCTCTCGACCCGGATCGCCGCGCCGCTGGTCGGCCGCTTCGGGGTGGACCGGGTGATCCTCGCGGGGCTGACGTCGGCCGCCCTGGCGTACGCCCTGCTCCAGTTCCTCTCCGCCGACTCCGGCTACACCGCCCTGCTGCTGCCCTCCTTCCTCCTGATCGGCCTCGGATTCTCGCTGGCGTACGGGCCACTGACCATGGCAGCGGCCGACAGCGTCTCGGTGCAGGACCAGGGCGTGGCCGGCGGCCTGGTGAACACCTCGTTCCAGATCGGGCCGGCGCTCGGTCTGAGCGTGGTGACCGCGGTCAACGCCGCGAATACCGGAGACACCCCGGACGCGTTCCTGCACGGCCTGCGTCTCTCACTGGTGGTGCCGCTGGTCTTCGCCCTGATCGGAGTGGTCACCATGCTGCCCGCGCTGCGCCGGCGCAAGCCGTCTCCCGCGGCGGCTCCCGTACCGCAGCAGGAGACCGCACACGGGTGAGCGCACGGCACGGCCCCCGGGACACGCCTCGGGGGCCTACGGGATCAGGGCGGGGGCGGCGCACTCCGGCGGATCACCAGGGCCAGCGCCAGTCCTGGTTGTCGGGCACCACCCAGTAGTGGTCGAGCTCGACCCCGGCGAAGTACCAGCGGCCGCCCTGCCGGACGTAGGTGTCGGTGAACTGGCCGATGCTCTGGTGGATCTCGCTCGCCCGGTCGAAACGGATCTTCTCCGCGAAGAACGACACGCCCTTCGCCTCGTCCGGGCCGAGAATCTCCACCTGGTGCCCCTGTATGAAGTTCTTGAACGATATCTCGGAAGCACCGCGCTGGAATTCCAGGATCTTCTTCGGCAGCGCGCTGTAGAAGTCACGGACGCCCGCACCACCGTGCGCCTGCCCGAAATCCCCGTAGTCGAGATGTGCGTCATCCGCGAACAGGCCGCCCAGGGCATCCCATTCGGCGTTGTTCAGACAGCGGTGGAACTCCGCCCGCAGCCTCTGCAGTTCATGAATGCTCTCCAGCTCCCGCACGCGCTCGGAGAGCTGTGCCACCGTACGGACGAGATCCGATTCGTTGCCCATGACGTTTCCTTTCACTCAGAACACCACCGTTCAGGGAGAACGACGATGAAAACCATGGTTGTTTCAGGCGGCACCTCCGGAATCGGGGAGGCCCTCGCCCACACCTATCTGAAGCGCGGGGACCGCGTCGCCGTCATCGGCCCCAACCCGGACAAGGGGAAGAGTTTCCTCGCCGCCGCGGCCGGCCTGGGCGCCGAGGAGCGGGCCTCCTTCATCCGGGCGGACCTGAGTCTCGTCAGCGAGAACGAGCGGGTCGTCAAGGAGATCGAGGAGCGCTTTCCTGTCGTGGACGCGCTGGTGCTGTGTGCGCGGTTCTTCCGTTCGTACCGGCGTGTGACATCCGAAGGGTTCGAACACAACTTCGCGCTGTACTACCTGAGCCGCTTCCTGCTCGGGTACGGACTGGTCGGCCTCCTGGAGAAGGCACCCTCGCCGGTCATCATGAACGTGGCGGGCCCGGGCGTCGACGCGGGCGGGATCCACTGGAACGACCTCGGTTTCGAGCACGGCTACGACGGCTGGGCGGCGATGTTCCAGGGCGGAAAGCTCAATGACCTCCTCGGCGCCTCGTTCGCCGCCGAACACCGCGGCTACCGCACCCGGTACGTCCTCAACTTCCCCGGTGGTACGGCGACCGGGTTCGCCGGCGAGTTCGATCCGGCCACCGCTGCCCGCATCCAGGAGATGCTGCGGTACGCGAATCCGGTGGAGGTGGGCATCGCGCCGATCGTCGCGGCCATCGACGCCCCGCCGGCCGAGCCCCTGAGCGCCTTCTTCGAGGGCCGACGGCTCAGCACACAACTCCCTTCCTTCGACCAGCAGGAGGCACTGCGGCTCGACGCCCTCACCCGGGAAGTGCTCGCACGCTGAGACCACCGCCCCGGACCCGCTCACCTCCCGCGCAGCCCCCCGGCCGCCGTCCCCACCCCCAGGGCGGCGGCCAGCGCCGTCGCCAGCAGCGGTGCCCGGTAGCCGTCGGTGACGGTGGCGAGCCCGGCGACCAGCGGCAGCATGAGGACGCTGCCGATCTGTACCCCGGTCTGGTAGACCGGCACGGCCGTGGACCGCAGCGCGGGTTCCACGCTCTGCGTCGCCTGGAGGTTCAGGGCCGCGAAGGAGAGCACGAACGCGGCCTCCACCAGGATCAGCGCGGGCAGCAGCCCGGCCGCGTACGTGTGGGGCTCCGGGCTCAGCAGAGCGTAGAGCTGTCCGGCAAGGGCGCAGAGCGCGCCTGAGGCGATCAGTCGTGCCGTGCCGAATCGGCGGATCACAAGCCCCGCGTACGGCACCGAAAGAGCCAGGGGAACGCTCGCGGGCAGCAGGGCCAGCGCGATCTGCCAGGGCTCCCAGCCCCAGCCGTCCCCGGCCCGGAACGTAACGAGCAGAAGCAGTCCGATGTAGGAGCCGTTGAGGGCGGAGGCGCCCAGGGTCGCCCTCGCCAAAGGCCCGTTCCGCAGGACCGCCGCGACCGGTCGGAGTGAGGCCTGCCGGGCGGAGCCGGGGATCACCTTCAGCCCCCACACCAGGAGCACCAGGGCCACCGGGGCAGGCAGCAGGAACGTCCAGCGCCAGTCGGCGGCGACCAGAGCCCCGGAGAACAGCAGACCCGCGGTGAACCCGGCCGCGCCGAACAACGAGTAGACCGACACCGCCCGGCGCTGCGCCGGTCCGCTCGGGAAGGTCGTGCCGATGAGCGCGAGCCCGGCCGGGGCGGTCAGCGCCGCGCACGCCCCCTTGACGACACGTGAGGCGATCAGCAGCTCCGTACTGTCGCCGAGACCGCCGACGAGGGAGGCGAGCGCGAAGACCAGCATCGCGGCGAGGTAGACGCGGCGCAGCCCCCACCGGCCCGAGAGCACGGGCCCCAGGAGCAACATCGCGGCGAAGCCGAGGGCGAAGCCGCTCATCAGCCACTGCACCGACCACAGGGTCAGTCCCAGGTCGGCGGCGATCGTCGGCAGGGCCACCAGGACCACGGAGACCTCGACCGCATCGAGGAGCATGTTCCCCGACAGGACGACGAGCAGCGGCCGGTGCTGCCCTATGCCCGCCCGTCCCGCGGCCGCCTCGGTGGAGGTCCTACCGCTCACCGGCCCCGCACCTCGGCGAGCAGCTTCGGCAGTCGTTCACTGACCAGTTCGATGTGCCGGGTCACCAGGTCGTCGGGCATCCCCGCGATGCTCGCCCAGAAGATGAGGTGCTTGACCGGGAGTCCCTCGGTGCGCTCGTGGATGCGTACCGCTGCTTCTTCGGGGGTGAGGACCTCCAGGGTCGACCAGGACCCGTCGTCGGCGCGCTTCTCGGGGAAGTCCTCCGCCTTCAGCAGTGGCGGAGCGGGGTGATCGGTGCCTTCCACGGACCCGGTGCGGTAGGAGTTCATCTGATGGACCAGGTGCGGGGCGATCCGGGGCCAGGCGGCCTCGGGGTCGTCGGCCAGGATCACCGGCAGCAGGTCGGAGACCCGGGCGACGGACGGGTCGTGGCCGCCCTCCTCCAGGCCCGTACGGTAGTGCTCGTACATGGCGTGGTTGATATGGAGCAGACCGATGCCGAGGCGTCCCGCGATCCGTGCGCCGCGCGGCCCGTAGAAGCCGCCCCACACGGGTACCGGGCGCTGGATCGGCCCGGGGGTGATGCCGCCCTCGGCCCACAGGCGCCGGACCTCGGCGATGTTCTTCTCGACCCGCCCGATGCGGCCCTCGAACTCGGATTCGAACAGCTGGTATTCGGGCACCCGGTATCCGGCCCCGACGCCCAGCTCCAGCCGGCCGCCGCTGATCAGGTCGACGACCGCGGCGTCCTCGGCGAGTTGTGCGGGCCTGCGCAGGTTGGGGAGCACGACCGCGGTTCCGATGCGGCAGTCGCGGGTACGGGCGGCGGCGGCCGCGGCGAACACCAGCGGCTGCGGCAGATAGCCGTCCTCGAAGAGGTGGTGCTCGGTGAACCAGAGACCGCCGACGCCTCGCCGGTCCGCTTCCTCGCAGAGCTCCAGCGCGTGCGCGTAGTGGTCGGCCCACGGCCGGTGCCAGGCGTCCGGGTTGCGCAGGTCGAAGAGGAGTCCCGTGTCCATGCTCTGTTCTCCGTTCATGATCGGCGTGCTCAAGTGAGGGTGTCCTGCCAGCTTCTGGGGCCCTCGAAGCCGGAGGACCGTTCGGGGCGGCGCCACGGGGCGGCAGTGCGCCCGGGGTGGCCGGACTCCGGTGGTGGGGCGGTGAGGCGGGTGAACAGGGCGGTGGTGACGGCGGCGAGCTCCGCCGCGTCGGGTGAGCCCTTCTCGATCCGCAGGAGCAGCGGCTCCTCCCGGCCGGGGGCGGCGTTCACTGGGGCGGGTTGCCGTGCTTGCGGCGCGGCAGGTCGGCGTCCTTGCGCTGGAGCATCGCGAAGGAGCGGATGAGGACGGCCCGCGTGTCGCCCGGGTCGATCACATCGTCGACCAGGCCGCGTTCGGCCGCGTAGTAGGGGTGTACGAGCTCCCGCCGGTATTCCTTGATCTTCTGCTCGCGGGTGGTCGCCGGGTCGTCGGAGGCGGCGATCTCGCGCCGGAAGACCACGTCCGCGGCTGCTTCCGCACCCATCACCGCGATCTCGTTGGTGGGCCAGGCCAGGGCGAGGTCCGTGCCGATGGAGCGCGAGTCCATCACGATGTACGCACCGCCGTACGCCTTGCGGAGCACCACGGAGATCCGCGGCACGGTGGCGTTGCAGTAGGCGTACAGCAGCTTGGCGCCACGCCGGATGATGCCACCGTGCTCCTGGTCCACGCCGGGCAGGAAGCCCGGCACGTCCACGAGCGTCAGGAGGGGGATGTTGAAGGCGTCGCAGAACTGGACGAATCTGGCGCCCTTCTCGCTCGCGGTGATGTCCAGGACACCGGCCAGGGCGGCGGGCTGGCTCCCGACCACGCCGACGACCCGGCCGTCGAGCCGGGCCAGTGCGCAGACCAGGTTGGTACCCCACTGGGCGTGGACCTCCATGTAGTCCTCGTCGTCGACGAGTTCGGCGATGACGTCGCGGATGTCGTAGGAGCGGTTGCCGTCGGCCGGGACCAGTTCGAGGAGGCGGTCCACCCTGCGGTCCGCCGGATCGCCGGTGACGACGGCGGGCGGCAGTTCACGGTTGTTGGCGGGCAGCAGCGACAGGAGCCAGCGCACCTCGGCCAGGCAGGTCTCCTCGTCGTCGTGGACGAAGTGCGCGACGCCCGACGTGGAGCCGTGCACATCGGCCCCGCCCAGCCCGTCCTGTGAGACCTCCTCCCCGGTGACCGTGCGGACCACGTCGGGGCCGGTGATGAACATCTGCGCTATCCCGCGGACCGCGAAGACGAAGTCGGTCAGCGCCGGGGAGTAGGCGGCTCCCCCCGCGCAGGGGCCGAGCATCACGCTGATCTGCGGGATGACCCCGGATGCCCGGGTGTTGCGCTGGAAGATGCCGCCGTATCCGGCCAGTGCCGAGACGCCTTCCTGGATACGGGCGCCCGCGCCGTCGTTCAGGGACACCAGCGGACCGCCCGAAGCGATGGCCATGTCCATGATCTTCTGGATCTTCTGCGCGTGCGCCTCTCCCAGCGCGCCCCCGAAGATCCGGAAGTCGTGCGCGTACACGAATACGGTGCGTCCCTCGACGGTTCCCCAGCCGGTGACCACACCGTCGGAGTGCGGCCGTTTGGCCTCAAGACCGAATCCCGTGGCCCGGTGCCGCCGCAGTGGCTCGACCTCGGTGAAGCTGCCCGGATCCAGCAGGAGATCGATGCGTTCGTACGCGGTGAGCTTGCCCTTGGCGTGCTGGCGCTCCGTTGCCGCGGGATCGGGTCCGACCCGGGCGGACTTCTTCAACTCGATGAGTTCACCGAGGTGTTCGGCAATGCTCGGCGTTGCTTGTACGGTCGTCACCGGTCCTCCTGCTCGTCTCGGATGCCGCGGCGGTCAGCCCAGCAGGGTGCCACCGCTTGCGTCGATGAAGGCTCCGGTGATCCACCGGGCCTCGTGGGTGGCGAGGAAGGTCACCACGTCCGCGACGTCCACCGCCTCGCCGACGCGTTTGAACGCCGACAGCTGAGCCATCTGCTCCACGGCCTCGGGGATGTCGAAGACCGGGCCGCCGTTGTTGGTGATGCCGGGCGCCACGCTGTTGACGGTGATGCCGCGCGGCGCCAGGTGGCGCGCGAAGTGCAGGGTGATCTGCTCGACCGCGCCCTTGGTCATGGAGTACGCGACCTGGTCGGGGTTGGCGCAGCGGGTGAGGCCGGAGGAGATGTTGATGATGCGGCCGCCGTCGCGGAGCAGGGCGAGAGCGCGCTGCACGATGAAGAACGGGGCCTTGGCGTTCACCGCGAAGAGCCGCTCGAACTCCTCGGGCGTGACATCCTCCGGCCGCACCCCGGCGGGGGTGGTCACCGCCGCGTTGTTGACCACGATGTCGAGGGTCGTGGCGCCGGTGCGCTCCTTGAGACCGCGCTCCAGTCCCAGGAAGAGTTCGTGCACGTCTCCGGGGACACCGAGTTCGGCCCGGACCTTGAAGGCCCGTCCCCCGTCCTTCTCGATCAGTTCGACGGTTTCGCGCGCCGCGTCCTCGTTGGACGCGTAGTGCACCGCGACGAGTGCGCCCTCGGCGGCCAGCCGCTGGGCGGTGGCGCGGCCGATTCCCCGGCTGGAGCCGGTCACCAGCGCGGTCTTGTTCGTGAGCTTGGCCATCGTGGGAGTCCTGTCCTGTGAAGTCGTCGGGGAAGGGAGAGCGGGGAGCCCGTCGGCCCCCGCGCCGGCCGTAGGCGGCGCGCCGAGGCCGCTGATCATGCGGGCGAGCCGTCGGCGTACCGGCCCGAGGCGCATGAGCTCGGCGAAGAGCTCGCGCAGCGGCTCCACCTCGTGCCCGCCGAGCAGTAGCGTCGACTGCGCCTGGATGTTGGTGAGCGTGGCGGCCCCCACGGGGTGGCGCTCACGGTGGTACGCGTCCAGGGCGTCCCCGTCGGCCCCGGGACCGCCGCCCGTCGGGGCCCTGAGCTGCTCGGCGAGCCGTGCGCCGAGCGCGGCGGCGTCCTGGAGGCCGAGGTTGAGGGCCTGCCCGCCGACCGGCATCTGTACGTGGGCGGCGTCTCCGGCGAGCAGGACCCGGCCCCGGCGGTAGCGGGCGGCCTGGCGTCGGGCGTCGTCGAAGGCGTTCAGCCACCGGGGGGTCCCGTGGCCGATGTCCTCACCGGTGACGTGTGCCCAGGCCCGCACGATCTCGTCGAACTCCGGCTCCCCGGCGTGGCGCCGGGGCTCCGTGCCGAAGACGTGCACCATGACCCGGGTGCTGCCGTCCGGCCAGCGGTGGGCGGTGGCCAGTCCGTCGGGCAGGCGCTCGAACCGACGGTCGGGGACATGGATTCCGGTGACGTCGGCCCGCAGCATCTCGCGGCCCGCCGGCCGGCCGGGGAACGTGAAGCCCGCCAGGTCCCGTACGGCGGACCGCCAGCCGTCGCAGCCGACGACATACGATCCGGTCAGCTCCTCGGCCGGGCCGCCGGCCGGTTCCGTCGCGGCGGTCGCGACCAGCACGCGGTCGCCGCGGTCCGCCAGGGCGACGAGCTGTCGCCCTCGCAGTATCCGCGCCCCCAGCTCGACGGCCCGCTCCTGGAGCACCGCCTCCATCCTGGTCTGGGGACACTTCCACTGTCCCGCGTGCGGATGGCCCGGCTCGGCCTCGGCCAGGTCGAGCCGGATGCCGCCGAAGTGCCCCGGACCGCCGTCCGGGAGCGGGCCGAGCCGGTCGAGGACGCCGCGTTCGGCGAGCGCCTCCATCGTGCGGGCGTGCAGGGTGGACGCGCGTGATTCGGTCATCGGCGTGGTCAGCCGCTCCACCACGGTGACCCGCACCCCATGGGTGCGCAGGTCTCCGGCGAGGAGCAGCCCGACCGGACCGGCGCCGACCACGACCACGTCGGTGTCCACCGCGCTCCGGGGGGTGTGCACGGGCATCGGTCAGCGCCGCGCTTCCGCGTACTTCCTGGCGTGCTCCAGCGTGGCGCGGCTGTTGTTGCCGAGGGCGTTGCGAAGGAACTCCCTGGCTTCGGGGACGCCCGCGTCCGCTCCGAGGATCTTGGTGATGTTCGCGGCGTTGAGGACCACCGTGTGCTGCGAGCTCGCGGTGGTGGTGCCGTCGGGGGCCTCCTCGAAGAGCCAGTACCCGGTGTGGAGGTTCATCAGGGCGGGCAGCGTGGTCTGCTTGTAGGCGATGCGGTGGTGCGGGAAGCAGACCCGTACCGACTCGGTCGTGTGTGCCGAGCCGTCCTTGGTGAGGGTCTCCATCCGCAGGACCTGGAGGCCGGGGGTCTCCTCGGTGAGTTTGACGTCATTGACGTGCGGCAGCCGCTCGGTCCAGCGGTCGGCCTCGTTGACGAAGTCGAAGAGGTCCTTCGCGGAGCCTTCGACCGTGACGCTGTCCACGAAGGACAGCGTCAGCTCGTCGGTCCGGGTGGCTTCTTCGAGTCCGGCCTTGACCGAGGGGAGTTCGGCGCGGCTGTTGCGGTCGACGGCCTCGTCGATCCAGGCGAGGCCTTCGGGGTCGTCGTCGATCGCGCGGTACTCGTGGAGCAGCCAGAGCCGGGATTCCTCCTCCCCCAGCGGCTCCACGATCCAGGTGCCGCTCATCGACGCCACGGGTGGGGCGGAGATCTCCTGCCGGAACGTGATGCGCAGCCCGTCCGGATCGAGGTCCCGGATCGAGGTCCAGTTCTTGGCCTCGCCGTTCGCGGTGGCCCAGATACGTATCCGCTCCAGGCTTCCCTCACGCTCCAGGACGTCGACGTACACCGACGGCGGGAAGAGCCTCGGCCAGTTCTCCACCTCGGCAAGCAGTCGGTAGACGTCCTCGGCGGCGGCCAGGACGGTAATCTCGTGCTCGACCTCGCGGCCGGCTTGTACGGACACAGCTGTCTCCTCACTCAACGTGCTCAATGGGCAGGGAAGTCGCTACGGGGTATGGGGGATGGCGCCGTCAGAAGTTGCCCAGACCTCCGCAGACGTTCAGCGCCTGCGCGGTGATGGAGGCCGCCGGGTCGGAGGCGAGGTAGCCGACGAGTCCGGCGACCTCCTGCGGGGTGGAGTACCGGCCCAGGGGGATCTTCGCGCGGAACTTCTCCAGGATCGCGTCCTCGGACGTCTCGTAGGCGGCCGCGTACCCCTGCCGCACACGCTGCGCCATCGGCGTCTCGACGTAGCCGGGGCACACCGCGTTGACGGTGATCCCGGTCGGCGCCAGCTCGTTGCCCAGCGCCTTGGTGAATCCGACCACACCGTGCTTCGAGGCGGAGTACGGGGCGCCGAGCACCACGCCCTGCTTGCCCGCCGTGGAGGCGATGCTGATGATGCGGCCGCGCTTCTTCTCGCGCATGCCACCGGTGTTGAGGACTTCCCGGGTCACCTGGAACACACTGGTGAGGTTGGTGGCGATGACGTCGTCCCACAGGTCGTCGGCGATGTCCGCGGTGACCCCTCCCCCGCTGCGGCCCGCGTTGTTGACCAGGACGTCGATCGGCCCGAACCGGGCCACCGCCGCTCGCACGACGGCCTCGATGTCGTCCTTGGAGCGGACGTCGGCGGCCTCGCCGTCCACGTCGAGGTTCTCGTTCCGCAGGGCTTTGACGGTCTCGGCGACCGCGCTCGCGTCCCGGGCGCAGAGGAACACCCGGTGTCCCTGCTCGGCGAGGAGCCGGGCGGAAGCCAGGCCGATTCCGCTGGTGGCGCCGGTGACCAGCGCGACTTTGGCCGTGTTGTCGGTCATCAGGGTCTCCGATCAGGCGGACTGGGCGGCGGACAGCCGGTCGTTGACGAGGCGGATGAGTGCGCGGGGGGTGTTCGCCAGGGCGACCTCCTCCTCGTCCAGGTCGATGCCGTACTCGCGCTCGATGCGGCCGACGGTCTCCAGCATCGCCAGCGACTCGTAGCCGAGGTCCTCGAAGGTGGTGTCGGCGATGTCGCCGTTCAGATCCACGTTCTCGTCGGTTCCGGCGCCTTCCAGGAGCGTGGTCCTGAGGGCCTGGAGGGTGAATTCACTGGTGGTCATGGGTGTCCTTCCCTACGGGTCGCAGAGCGGCGTGGTCGGCTCCGCGCACGACCATCGCCGAGTTGAAGCCGCCGTGACCGCGGGCGAGCACGAGCGCGCTGCGCAGTTCGGCGGGACGGGGGGCGCCGGTCACGAGGTCGATCTCGTAGGACCTGGCCGGGGTGGAGGCGGCCGTCGGCGGCACGACCTGGTCGCGCATCGAGAGGAACGCGGCGGCGAGGTCCAGAGGAGCGGCACCGGAGTACAGCCGTCCTGTCGTGGTCTTGGGCGCGGTCACCGGCACCCCGCGGGGCCCGAAGACCTTGGTGATCGCCTCGGCCTCGGCCCGGTCCAGGTCCGGCAGGCCCGCGGCGTCGGCGAACACGACGCCGATGTCGTCGGCGACCATGTCCGCGTCTGCCAGGGCGAGTTGGATGGCGTTCTGCAGGGTGGGCGCACGGTCGCTGCCTGGCCTGGGGTCCACCGTCGACGCGTGCCCGGCGATCTCGCCGTACACCCGGGGCGCCGCACGCCGCTTCGCGTGTCCGGCGTCCTCGACGACCAGCAGCGCGCCGCCCTCACCCGGTACGTGCCCGGCGGCCCGGTCGTCGAAGGGGAGGTAGGCCCGCTCCGGGTCGTCGGAGGTGCTGAGGCGGCCTCCGGCCATCTGGGCGACCCACCCCCAGGGGCAGATCGACGCGTCGACCGCGCCCGAGATGACCATGCTGGTCCCCTTGCGGATCTGCCGGCGGGCCTGGGCGACCGCGTCGAGCCCTCCCGCCTGGTCACTGACCACGACGCTGCTGGGGCCGCGGAGGCCGCTGCGGATGGAGATCTGCCCGCTGTTGACCGCGTAGAACCAGGCGAAGGACTGGTACGCGCTGACGTACTGGCCGCCCTTGCTCCACAGCGCCCGCAGCTCGTTCTGGCCGAACTCGAAGCCGCCGGAGTGGCTCGCGGTGATCACTCCGATGTCGTACGTGGGCAGGTCGGCGGGGACCACACCGGCGTCCTCGAACGCCCAGTCGGCGCCGACCAGGGCGAGCCGGGTCATCCGGTCGGTCTGCGGCAGGAGCCGGCTGGGCAGGTGCTCCGCGGCGTCGAACCCGCTGACCTGGCCCGCCAGCCGGGACGGGTAGGGCGTGGGGTCGAAGTGCGTCACCCGTCCGATCGCGCTGCGGCCCGCGAGGGTGGCCGACCAGTAGTCCTCGATGCCGAGTCCGGTCGGCGCGACGATCCCGAGCCCGGTGACCAGTGCACGCGCGCTCATCGGGCGCCCCGCTCGGGCTTGGCCAGCACCATCGCGCTCTGGAATCCGCCGAAGCCGCTGCCCACGGAGAGCACGCTGTCGGTCTTCCAGTCGCGTGCGGTCAGCGGCACGTAGTCCAGGTCGCACTCCGGGTCGGGGTTGTGGAGATTCGCCGTCGGCGGCACCACGTCGTGGGTCATGGCGAGGACGGACGCTGCGATCTCGATCGAGCCGATGGCGCCGAGCGAGTGGCCGACCATCGACTTGATGGAGCTGACCGGGGTCCGGTGAGCGTGCTCCCCCAGGCTGCGCTTGAACGCCGCCGTCTCGTGCCGGTCGTTCTGCTTGGTCCCGGAACCGTGGGCGTTGATGTAGTCGATGTCCTCGGGGTTGAGCCGGGCCTCGTCCAGGGCGACCCTGATGGCCTCGGCCATCTCGGCGCCGTCGGGGCGGAGTCCGGTCATGTGGAACGCGTTCGAGCGTGTCGCGAATCCGGCGACCTCGGCGTAGATCCGCGCCCCGCGGGCACGGGCGCTGTCCAGTTCCTCCAGGACGAACACGGCCGATCCCTCACCCATGACGAAGCCGTTGCGGCTGGCGTCGAAGGGCCGCGAGGCGTGCTCGGGGTCGTCGTTGCGGGGCGTGGTGGCCTTGATCGCGTCGAAGCAGGCCACGGTGATCGGCGAGATGGGCGCGTCGGTCGCGCCCGCGATCATCACATCGGCCGAGCCTTCCCTGATGACGTCCGCGGCGTACCCCACCGCGTCCAGACCGGAGGTGCAGCCGGTGGACACCACCGTGCTCGGCCCCTCCGCGCCCACCGCCCACGCGACCTCGGTCGCGAAGGAGCTGGGGACCATGTGGTTGTACAGATGCGGGACCGCGTAGGCGTGGTCCACCAGTTCCAGTCGGCCGCCGTCGCTGACCGTGCGGTACTCCTGGTCCAGGCCGGTGGTCGCGCCGACCGCGCTGCCGATCGTCACCCCGGTCCGCTGCGGGACGAGGGCGGCGAACTCCAGTCCGCTGTCGGCGACCGCGTCGCGGGCGGTGACCACCGCGAACTGGGCGGCCCGGTCCATCCTGCGGATCTCCTGCGGGCCGAGTCCGGAGAGTTCGGCGTCGAAGTCGACCTCGGCGGCGATCTGCGAGCGGAACGGCGAGGGGTCGAAGAAGGAGATACGGCGGGTGGCCGTACGTCCGTCGGTGAGAAGCTTCCAGAACTCCTTGGGGCCCTTTCCGCCGGGGGCGGTGACTCCGACCCCGGTGATCACGACCCGGCGTCCGTACACCCCGCTCATCAGGCCCTCCAGTCGTAGAAGCGTCGGGCCATGGCGTCCTTGGGCGACCGCCAGGTGGCGGGGTCGTATGCCTGGATGTGCGGCTTCAGGTCCTGGCTGATGCGGACGAAGCGGGGGTCGGTCTTGGCCTCCTCGATCAGGTCCTCGCCGTTGTCCTCGTCGAAGTCCTGGAGGTGGAAGTAGAGGCCGCGGAACTCGAAGAGCCGGCGGCGGCGGGTGCCCATGCGGCCGGGAACATCCGTACGGTCGAAGGCTCCGAAGAGTTCGGCGACTTCCTCGGCCGAGCCGGATGCCATCCTGGCCACGATCAGCGTGCTGTGCATCATTCCCCTTCTCGTGTTCGTCGGGCCGGCCCGAACCAGCGGGCCAGCGCCATCGGCAGGTCGGAGTGGGAGCCCGGAGCGGCCCAGGCCACATGGCCGTCGGGACGCAGCAGGAGTGCGGTGGTGCCGGCCGGCAGGTGGTCGGCCGTGGGGTCGTGCGGGACGGCTGTCACCACGTCGATCCGGTCGGTCCATTCCCGGGCACGGCCGCGCAGCGTGGCGTTGTCCGCCAGGTCCAGCAGTACCCCGCGCCCCGTCCGCAGGAGTTCGCCGCTGCTGGTCTCCTTGCCCTCGTGAGTGAGCCGGAGCCGCGGCATGCGGGCCCCGAGCAGGGGATGCGCGCCGCCGCCCACGTCGTAGCGGATGTCCAGGCCGCTGACCCGGGCCGCCAGATGGCGTTCCACCTCGGGCAGGGTGAGGAGTTCGCCCAGGATCTCGCGAACCGGCCCGGCATCGGCGCCGCCGAGGATGAGGGAGCTCTGTGCCCGGGTGTTCGTGAGGAGCCTGCGGCCGACCTCGTGGCGTTCGTCGTGGTAGGAGTCGAGAAGCGTGTCGGGGGCGGTGCCGCGCACCACCGCCGCGAGCTTCCAGCCGAGGTTCACCGAGTCCTGGATGCTGGTGTTCATCCCCTGCCCACCGGCGGGCAGATGGACGTGCGCGGCGTCCCCGGCCAGCAGCACCCGGCCGCGCCGGTACGCGGTGACCTGCCGGGCGGCGTCGGTGAACGCGCTGACCCAGACTGGCTCCGCCCCGGAGATGTCACCGCCCGTCAGGCGCTTCCAGACATCGGCGACCTCGCTGAAGGCGGGCGGTGCGGTGCGCCGCTCGGGGGGCGTCGTGCCTCGCTCGCCCACGATGACGCGGTGGATGCCGCCCGGCAGTTGCGCGACCATCACCAGGCCGTCGTCGGTCCGGTCGATCACCATGCGGGGCGACAGATCCGCGCCTTTGATGTCGGCGAGGAAGAGTTCGGTGGTGGCGGGAGTTCCGGGGAAGTCGAAGCCGGCGGCCCGGCGAACGCCGCTGCGCCCTCCGTCACAGCCCACCAGGTAGCGGGCGCGCAGATTGGCCCCGTCGCCCGAGACGGTGACGGTCACCCCGTCGCCGTCCTCGACATGGCCTGTGACCTCGTGTCCGCGCCTGATGTCGGCGCCCAGGTCGCGGGCCCAGCGCTCCAGGACTCCCTCGGTCACGGACTGGGGAACGGTCCTCGCGGATGCGTGGGCGGCGCCCAGCGCCCCCAGGTCGAGGGGCAGGCCGCCGAAGTGCCCGGCCTCGCTGGTCTCGATCTCGCCGAAGCGGGAGAGAAGTCCCCGCTGGTCGAAGACTTCCATGGTCCGGATCGTGAACCCGATGCCGCGCGATTCTCCGGACGGTGCGGCCAGCCGGTCCAGCACGATGACGTCGACACCGGCGAGACGCAGTTCCCCGGCCAGCGCGAGCCCTGCGGGCCCGGCTCCCACGACAATGACTGAAGCATCCATACGTACCTCCCGAGGAGAACCGGCGCTATTTGGTCTCAAGGTTGTGGGCGATGCGCGCCAGTACGTCGTTGGCGGCGAGGAACTCGGCCTCGGATATCCCCGCGAGCGACTGGTCCGCATGCGCGTTCACCGCGGCCTCGGCCCGTGCATGCGCCGCCTCCCCGTCCTCGGTGAGGGAAATGGCCGTGCCGTCCGTTGTCACCCAGCCACGGGCCTCGAACTCCTTCACGATGGGGCCGTACGTCCCCGCCCGGTCCACCGCCAGGAAGGGGGAGAACGCCTCATCGATTCCGGCGACGGTATTCACCTGGATACTGATCGCGTGCAGCACCTGCCACTGACGCCGATTCAGGTTCTGTTCCGACAGTGCCCGCCGAGTGGCTTCGTCGAAAAGTTGATGCAGGTGCAGCAGCCAATATCCGATGCGCTTGGTCGTGTTCTGCTGAAGCATGCGAATTCCTGCCTCGGTGTACGTCGGTTGCGGCCGCAGCCCGGTGAGCGAATCCCGCTGAATTGATTTCGAGCCTGTCATCCGCACCGACTGGCACACAAGGGAACCGCGGGGAACCTGCGGGGCACCCGCAGGTTCCATTACGGGGCACCCACAGGGTCGCTGCGGCCCACCCGCAGATTCCCCCTCGCAGCAGCACACCTTTATTTCAACCGGGGAAACTCCGCCGAACAGAACACGAAAATGCCGCCCATCTCGGAGAGATGGGCGGCGCCGCGACGCGGTGTTCTCTAAGGGGCCACGACCCCCAGGGCGGTGACCAGCTCCTGCCGGCCCGAGATATCCAGCTTCCGGTACACACTGGACAAGTGGAATTCGACCGTCCGAACCGCCAGGAAGAGCGTCTCCGCTATCCTCCGGTTGCTGTATCCGGCCCGGGCCAGCTGGGCGATCTTGTTCTCCTGCCGGGTGAGCACACGACTGCCGTCGGGGTCGTTCAGGCGGGCCAGAGCCGGCTTCACGCGCCGCGCCCAGAAGGCGTTGCCGCACGCGTGGGCCACCTCGTCGACCTCCTCCAGCCGGCTGCGCCCGCCCACCACGTCCTTGCGTTCGGCCTGCATCATCCCGAGGTCGTAGAGCGCCTGCATCAGCTCGGACCTGGCGTGCCCGAGTTCGAGGAGCTGGACGGCCTCCTCCAGCAGGGCCGGGGACGTCCCGTCCCGGCGCGCCATGGCCACCGCGTGCAGCGCCGTGCCCACACCCCTGGCCGATCCCCACTTCCGGGCCGCGATCAGTTCGTCCTCGGCCAGCGCGAGTGCCAGGTCGTACCGCTGTACGGCCAGCGCCCCGAGGGCCGCCCTGGACCGCCAGGGAACGACAGCGGAGTTGACCACGTTGAGCGTGGCCAGAATCCGGCCGCAGGCGGTGTAGTCATCGATGGCGTGCCGGAACTGACCGGCGGCCATGTGCAGGGCACCCCTGGCCGCCAGCACGTGCACCCGGTCGGGCAGGTGGGAGCCGAGCCGGCCGACCAGCCCGTGGTCGAGGAGCACTTGGTGGGCCTGGTCGAACTCGCCCAGGTGGACCAGCGCCTCGATCAGCCAGGCGACCGTGAGGCAGATGGGCAACGTCGGCGCGCGGCGGGCGAGAAGCGCCTTCAGCAGCTCCGCGGCCCGCGCCACATCGCCCGACATCAGACTGCTGCGGGCCCTCAGGAGCGTCAGCAGTTCCTGGTGCCGGTCCGACCCGGCCCACACGGGATCACGGGCGAGCCGCTCGCACTGCGCGTCCGCCGAGACGAGGTCACCGGTGTAGTGCAGCGCCAGGATCGCCAGCCAGGCGCAGTGCGCCTCGGACCTGGCCGCGTCCGATTCCAGCACCCACTCGGTCTGTTCGGTGACCACCGCACGGCCCACCCCGAGATTGGCCAGTCCGATGCTCTGCACGGCGGCGCGCAATTCGGGCCGCATACCATCGACCTCACCACGGAGCACGATCCCCGGCGTGTAGGTGACCGCGGACCGGGACGGCGCCGACGGCCTGGCTAAGGCAGGGGCGCTCTCCTGTCCCCTTCCCTCCCATGCCGTGTGAACGGCTGCGTTGCGCCACCCTGGCGCAACCGGATCTGTGCGCCACGCGTGCCGCCCGGCGAAAACATCCGCTTTCCGATTGTTTTCGCACTCCGTCGCATTCATCTTTCCCCCATAACTGGCGATACGTACCAAGGTGTCGGCACACGGGCGCGGGCAACAGCATCGAGAATTCCCGATGCCCACCGCGGAAGGGAAGCACTTCGGGCAAAGTACAGGACCGGCGGGCACGACAGCGGGCCTGGCCGGCACCCTTCTTCTGGTGTGCGGCTCACCGGCCGCCGAAAACCGGCAAACATCGCGAGGACGGACCGCCTCGCGTGTACCCAGCCTCGCAGACCCGAGGAACTACCGGAACTGTGCACGCCATGCAATGAGGCATCCCAGCATCCCTTCAGCAATCCCACGACGCACACCGGGCTCCATTACCACCACAAAGCCGGGAAGCAGCACGCCGACAATTACTTCAACGTACACGAGTCACTTCGGCACTCTTCAAGACCGCTCGCCGTGAAGTCCGTCTCATCCACTGCGTGTTTACGACGCCCCCTATGCACGGGCGACATTAATTTCAGGTGTCAGCCGGTCCGGTCACGGCCTTCCGCCGCTCGGATTTCGAGGTCTCTGGCGAAGCGACGCCACTGGTCGGCGCACTGTTGTGCGGCCCAGACGGCATCGCCAAGCCGGTGGGCGGGCACACCTCCGGCCAGCCACCGCCATCGTTGGGCGTCCATCGAGTGCGCACTCCACAGCCTCAGCAGCGTGCGACCGGCCTCGGTGAAGCGCAGCGAGGGGTCCTTGCGCAGATTGGGGACGGCCGGGTGCGCGAAGCGCTGCGGCATCTGCACCACACATCTGCCGCCCCCCGTCGGCGACGGACCGGCGGCGGTCGGCGACCGCTCCTCCGTACCGCAAGCGAACGCTTCCTCCGTACCGCGAGCGGGCGCCTCCTCCGCACCGCGAGCGGACGCCGGGGCCGCCGCACCGTCATCGGGGACGCCCTCCCGTTCGGCGGCCCGCAGCTTCGGGGGCAGCGGACTCTCACCGGCCCGCAGCCTGGCCCGTACGTCTCTGGCCGTGGCGACCGCGACACCGGCCACGGCCGCCACCTCGCGCAGGGATGCCTCGGGCCTGGCACCGATGAATAGCGCCGCGCGCCGACGCCCCCGCGCGGCGTCGGCGTCGAGCGGGCGGACCCGTCCATCGCGGCCCGCCCGTGCGTTCAACTGCCCACGACGGCCGGTTGAACGGCTCCGCAGCGCGGCCACGGTGGTGGGCGACAGGCAGGCGATCTCGGCGATGCGGCGGTCGGACCACTGGGGGTGGCTCTCGACGAGGCGGGCGGCTGCCGCCGTCCGGTCGGCGTGCGAAAGAGGCATCCCCTGCCGTGTGTTGACCCTTACGGCCAGGACGAAGGCCTCGTCGAGCGTGCCCTCGACGAAGCTGACGCGGATACGTTCTTCTCCCCGCAGCACCGTGGCCCGCAGACGGTGGAAGCCGTCCACGACACGCATCGTGGGCCGGTGGACGACGATGGGCGGCAGCGGGACGTCCGAATCGGCGAGGGCCCGGGTGTGCCGAGTGTCCTCCGCCGCGACACGTGGACGACCCGAGACATGCAGGGCGTCGACGGATACCAGCTCCGTGCCGCGCCCGTACTCACTGTCTTCGACGACGTCGGCCAACCCATCGGACATCGTTGCTCCTCTTAGCGCGCTCCTGCCCGGGCGGATGTCAATGAAGTAAGCGAAGTGTCCAAGATATTATCACCCAAGTCTCCACCCAGCCAGCGGTGTTGGCTACTCTCCGTACAACGCACGGACAGCGGGACGAGCAGGACGAGCAGGAACGTCGGGCGATCCGACCGGGGAGCGTGAACCTTGTCAGCAGGTAGGGAGCAGTGTCGCGGCCAGTCGTTGGCCGAGCGGTTGAACGCGTTGTTCGCCATGGTGCGATGGCGCGACGCCCATGGGAGGCAACGGGAGTATTCGACGGCCGAGGTGGCCAAGGCGGTGACCGCCGATCCGTCCCACCCAGCGACGTTGTCGAGGAGCTACCTCGCGATGCTGCGCAACGGCTCACACACGAACCCGACGCTGGGCGTCCTCGACGGCCTGGTGAAGTTCTTCGACGACCACCGTGAGCCGGGGGCCGCTCCGATCACGATCCAGTCGCTGGTGGCGGGCAGAGATCCCGAAGACGAACTGCTCCGCGAGCAGTTGGCCAGCCGGCAGGTCCGGATGATCGCCATGAGGGCGGGCGCGATGACGCCTACGATGCGGGAACAGCTGCTCAAGATGATCGAGACCTTCGATCAGGACGCCCCCGCCGACCCCGGCGCCCAGCACTGAGGAAGGACGTCGTGGCCATACGCGAGC
The DNA here is from genome assembly GCF_002382885.1 of Streptomyces sp. WZ.A104. Taxonomy (GTDB): domain Bacteria; phylum Actinomycetota; class Actinomycetes; order Streptomycetales; family Streptomycetaceae; genus Streptomyces. Next base: position 24,357 of record NZ_NWVL01000005.1, on the reverse strand, counting down.
GCGAGCTCCGCCGCTACTGCAAACGTCTGTTGCGCCAACTCGACATCCGGCCACCGCTCCGCGTGGACGAACTGTGCCACCGGCTCGGCCTGAACCGCGGAAAGCCCATCCGGCTGATCCCCTGGGAGCTGCCCGCTCCCGGCCCCTTCGGCGTGTGGATATCCCGCACGGACGAGGAACACATTTTTTACCAGAAGGAGACGACCCGGGTACACCAGGACCACATCATCCTCCATGAGGTCGGCCACATCCTCGCCGATCACGAGGCCGACGCGCGCGCGGAGGAGGAGGTTCTGGGGATGAGCGGCACCGATCACCCCCGCGGTCTGATCACCCGGAGGCTCCACCGCACCTCCTACTCCGAGGACTACGAACGCGAGGCGGAGCTGGTCGCGACCATCATCCAGGAGTGGGCCGTCGTCATTGACCACACCACGGCGCGCGGCTGCGAGGACCCGTCCCTCGATCCGCTGCGTTCCGCGCTGGGTTCGCGCTGGGGGTGGAGGTGATCCTCCATGTGCCGGTGACCGTCATGCTGGTCATCGGCTTCGCGTGGAAAACCATCGATCTCGTCCGCGCCCCGCACGACCGAGTCCTGCGTCTGCTCGTCGCCTCGCTGTTCCTGCTCACGGTGGGCGACCTCCTGGGATTCGAGGAAGTCAGCGGCCGGGTGGACGAGTTGACGGCCGTCGGCGTCGGCAAGATCGCCTTCAACTGGGTCTACATGTGCGGCCTGGGCGTTCTCGTACTCTTCTTCACCGCCTCGACCAGTGACGCCCCCTCCCTTCACCGACGCCACGTCCGTCTGCACACCGGCCTGCTGGCCGCGGTCCTGGGGGCTCTGGTCGTCACCATGCTCGCCACCCCGCCCGCCCTGCGGGGCCATACGCTCTCCACCCCGCACATGGCCGAGCCGGCCATCGCCTCCTTCTACCTCATCGGCAACGCCTACTTCTTCTACGCGCACCTCACCTCGGGCCGCTGGGCGCTGCGCTACACGCGCCTGGCGTCCCGTTCCCTGGCCCCCAGCCTGCGGACCATGTCGATCGGGCTCTTCGGCTTGGCGGTCACCTCGGCCGTGCGGGTTCTCTGGGTGATCGTGCGGGCCGTCTCACCCGGTGCTCGACACGGTCAACCGAGCCCTCACCGATGTGGCCCTGGGGGCCGTGCTCATCGGCATCACCCTCTCCGCCGGAGTGCAGCTGGTGACCCACCTGCGTTCGGTCGCGCGCCACCGGCGGATGCACCACCAGCTCACTCCCCTGTGGACGGCGCTGGTCACGGCGTACCCGGACGTCGTCCTCAACCGGGAGCCACCCACGTCCCGGTGGGGCCGACTGCGGCTGCGCCACACCCACGCACGCTTCTACCGCCGCCTCATCGAATGCCGCGACGGGCTGGTCCGGTTGAGTCCCCACCTTGTCCGCGTGGCGCCCGGCACCGACCTCGCCCGCTGCGGGCCCGATCAGCTCGCCCTGCACATCCGTGCGGCGCTGGCCCGGAAACCGCTCGTCGAGGACCCGGACACGACGCATCCGGCCGTGCGCGTCGCCTCCCCGTCGGGCAACGACATGGACGCCGAGGCCCACGAGCTCATCGCCGTTTCCACCTCGTTCGCCGCGCTCACCACGCTCGGCCGTGGAGCGCCCGTGCCCTGCCGCTGAGCCTTCGGTCAGGATTCGGGCGCCGGTCGGCGGGAAGCGGGCACGCCGGGCTGCCGGACCTGCCCTCGCCGTGGGCGTGACCAGCACCGGTGCACCCGGGGAAACGGACACGAACGGGCCCAGGGGATTCAGTGAAGCGGCTGGTAGAAGCAGGGGAAGTGCTTGTAGAAACGACACATGAGCCCGAACGGACAGCGGGCTCCGCCCGACCGGGCCCAGCAGCGATCAGGGAAGTGCGCCGTGGACACCGAAGAACGCCGTCGGGGAATTCTGGACACGGCGCGACGGGACGGGTCGGTCGGAGTGAACGCCCTCGCGGACCTGTTCAAGGTGGCCAAGGAGACCGTCCGCCGGGATCTGCACGTGTTGGAGGAGCACGGCCTCGTCCGCCGTACCCACGGGGGCGCCTATCCCGTGGAGTCGGCGGGCTTCGAGACCACGCTCGCTGTCCGCACCACCCGTAATGTTCCGCAGAAGTCACGGATCGCGGCGGCCGCCGCGGATCTGCTCGGCGACGCCGAGACGGTCTTCGTCGACGAGGGCTTCACCCCGCAGCTCGTCGCCGAGGCACTGCCGAAGGACCGGCCGCTGACCGTGGTCACCGCCTCGCTGGCCGTCGCGACCGCGCTGGCCGGGGCGGAGAAGACGGCGGTGCTCCTGCTGGGCGGCCGGGTACGCGGTTCGACCATGGCGACGGTCGATCACTGGGCCAGCCGGATGCTCGCGGACTTCGTCATCGACCTGGCGTTCCTCGGGGCCAACGGCATCTCCCGCGAGTACGGCCTGACCACCCCGGACCCCGCCGTCGCCGAGGTCAAGGCGCAGGCCCTGCGCAGTTCCCGGCGGCGGGTCTTCGCCGGGATCCACAGCAAGTTCGGGGCGGTGAGCTTCTGCCGGTTCGCCGGTGTCGGAGATTTTGAAGCGATCGTCACCGACGCGGGACTCCCCTCGGCCGAGGCGCAGCGCTACTCCCTCCTCGGCCCCCAGGTCATCCGCGTCTGACCGGTACGGCTGCGCGCACCGCCCCCGTCTCCGCACCCCTGCCCGTTGGGCACCGCTCGCCCCCCGTCCGCCGGGGCCTGGTCCGCCATGCCCGCAACTGACCCGATCACCGAGCCGCTACGACTGATCAGGAGTCCCCCATGCCCCACCCACGCCGCCGCCGTCGACCACCGCTGCGCGGTCGGGCCTGCGCCGCGACGGCCGCCCTCGCCCTGCTCGCCACCGGCTGTGCCGGGGCGGGCGGGACCTCCTTCGGGGGCGGAGACGCGCTGAACGTCCTGATGGTGAACAACCCGCAGATGGTCGAGTTGCAGAAGCTCACGGCGAAGCACTTCACGAGGAGGACCGGAATCAAGGTCCACTTCACGGTCCTGCCCGAGAACGACGTACGGGACAAGATCAGTCAGGACTTCTCCAACCAGGCCGGTCAGTACGACATCGCCACCATCAGCAACTTCGAGCTGCCGTTCTTCGCGAAGAACGGCTGGCTGCACCCCTTGGACGACTACGCGGACGCCGACGCCGCCTTCGATCAGGAGGACATCCTGGAACCGCTGCGGGAATCGCTGACCGCCGAGGACGGCAAGCTCTACGCGCAGCCGTTCTACGGTGAGTCGTCCTTCCTGATGTACCGCAGGGACGTCTTCGAGAAGCTGGGGCTCACCATGCCCCCGAAGCCCACCTGGCAGCAGGTGGCGGACCTCGCCGCGCGGACGGACGGTGCGGAGCGCGGGATGAAGGGCATCTGTCTGCGCGGGCTGCCCGGCTGGGGCGAGGTGATCGCCCCGCTCACCACGGTGGTCAACACGATGGGCGGCACCTGGTTCACGAAGGACTGGGAACCGCGGCTCACCGCACCGGAGTTCAGGAAGGCGACGAAGTTCTATGTCGACCTGGTACGCAAGCACGGCGAGCTCGGCGCCCCGCAGTCCGGGTATGCCGAGTGCCTCAACAACATGACCCAGGGCAAGACCGCCATGTGGTACGACGCCACGGCGGGCGCCGGTTCGCTGGAGGCCAAGGGCTCCCCGGTGAAGGGGAAGATCGGTTACGTCCCCGCCCCCGTCGAGCGGACCGAGAGCTCCGGGTGGCTCTACACCTGGGCGTGGGGTCTGCAGAAGGCGTCCAAGAAGTCGGACGACGCCTGGAAGTTCGTGTCCTGGGCGTCGAGCAAGGAGTACGAGGAGCTGGTCGGCTCGACCAGCGGCTGGTCCAACGTGCCCGCCGGCAAAAGGGCTTCCACCTACGCCCACCCCGACTACCGGGCGGAGGCGGGCGCGTTCGCCGATGTCACCGAGCGGGCCATCTCCGAGGCCGACCCGTGGAACCCCGGGACCCAACCCCGCCCCACGGCGGGCATCCAGTTCGTCGGCGTACCCGAGTTCACCGATCTGGGCACCAAGGTGGCGCAGGAGATCAGTGCGGCCATCGCGGGCCGCCAGTCGGTGGACGCCGCGCTCGCCGCCTCCCAGAAGCTGGCCGAGAAGGTCGCCGAGGAGTACCGATGACAGCCACCGCCACCAGAGAGACACCAGCGCCTCCCGCCCCGGCGAGGAAGCCCGGCGGCAGCGGCCGCAGGCGCGCCTGGGCCACCCGTGCCCCGCTGCTGCCCGCCCTCGTCTTCCTCATCGCCGTCACCCAACTGCCCTTCGTGGCCACGCTGGTGATATCCCTGTTCGACTGGAACTCCCTCAAGCCGGAGAAGCGCCACTTCACCGGGTTGTCCAACTACGCCTCCGTCTTCACCGACGAGTCCCTGCGCGAGTCCGTGGTGACGACCGTCGTCCTCACCGCGTCCGTGGTGCTCGTCAGCGTCGTTCTGGGGCTGGCGTTCGCCCTGCTGCTGGACCGCACCTTCTTCGGCCGGGGGTTCGTCCGTACGCTGCTGATCACCCCGTTCCTGCTGGTGCCGGTCTCCGCCGCTCTGCTGTGGAAACACGCGCTCTACAACCCCGAATACGGGCTGTTCAACGGGGCGCTCACCTGGTTCGGCGACCTGTTCGGCATCGAGAGCGTCGCGCAGCCGGAGTGGACGTCCCAGATGCCGCTGATCGCGATCGAGGCGGCACTCGTGTGGCAGTGGACGCCGTTCATGATGCTGATCCTGCTCGCCGGACTCCAGAGCCGGCCCGCCGAGATCATGGAGGCCGCACGGCTGGACGGGGCCGGACCCTGGCAGACCTTCCAGTATCTGACCCTGCCGCATCTGCGCCGCTACCTCGAACTGGGCATCCTGCTGGGGTCGGTGTACATCGTGCAGAACTTCGACGCGGTGTTCACGATCACCTCCGGCGGTCTGGGCACCGCAAACCTGCCGTACACCGTCTACGAGACCTTCTACCGGGCCCATGAGTACGGGCTGGCGTCCGCGGCGGGTGTGGTCGTGGTGGTCGGCACGATCATCATCGCCACCTTCGCGCTCCGGGTGGTCTCGTCGCTCTTCCGTGAGGAGGCGAGCCGCGCATGAGCGCCTCGACCGCGAGTCCCCGTTCCGCCAACACCCTGTCCCGCAGGGCCCGTCGGCGCTCCGCTGCGCTCGGTGCGGCCGCCTGGGTGGTGGGTGTCGGCTTCTGTCTGCCCGCCCTGTGGATGGTGCTGACGTCCTTCCACGCGGAGGCCGACGCGGCGACCAACCCGCCTTCCCTGGCGGCCGCGTTGACGCTCGACGGCTACCGTACGTTCTTCGGCGGCGGAGGCGGTCCGACGCCGTGGCCCCCGCTGGTCAACTCGCTGGCGGCCTCGTTCTTCTCGACCGTGCTGGTGCTGCTCCTCGCACTGCCCGCCGCGTACGCACTGTCCATCCGGCGGGTGCGCAAGTGGACTGACGTGATGTTCTTCTTCCTGTCCACGAAGATGCTGCCGGTGGTCGCCGGGCTGCTGCCGGTGTATCTGTTCGCGAAGAACACCGGGCTGCTGGACAACATCTGGCTGCTCGTTCTGCTCTACACCTCGATGAACCTGCCGATCGCGGTGTGGATGATGCAGTCCTTCCTCGCGGACGTGCCCGTCTCCATCATCGAGGCCGCGCAGGTCGACGGGGCCCGGCTGCCCACGGTGCTGCGCCGGGTCGTCGCCCCGGTCGCCGGGCCGGGCATCGCGGCGACCGCCCTGATCTGTTTCATCTTCAGCTGGAACGAGCTGTTGTTCGCGCGGGTGCTGACCGGTGTCGTCGCCGGGACCGCACCCGTCCATCTGACCACCTTCGTCACCAGCCAGGGCCTCTTCCTCGCCCAGCTGTGCGCGGCGTCGGTGGTCGTGTCCCTGCCGGTGCTGGTCGCCGGTTACGCCGCCCAGGACAAACTCGTCCAGGGCCTCTCCCTGGGAGCAGTCAAATGAGGGCAGCCATCGTCGAAGCCCCCGGCAAGGTCTCCGTGACCACCGTCCCGGACCCCGCGCCGGGCCCCCGCGACGTGGTCGTCAAGGTGGCGTCGTGCGGACTGTGCGGCACCGATCTGCACATTCTCCAGGGCGAGTTCGCCCCGACTCTGCCGATCGTGCCCGGTCATGAGTTCGCCGGGGAGGTCGTCGGCCTCGGCGCTGACGTCACGGAGTTGTCCGTCGGCGACCGGGTGGCCGTGGACCCCTCGCTGCACTGCCACGAGTGCCGATACTGCCGTTCGGGGCGGGGGAATCTCTGCGACGACTGGGCGGCGATCGGTGTCACCGTGCCGGGCGGCGCGGCCGAGTTCGCGGTGGCGCCCGTCGCCAACTGCGTACGGCTGCCCGAGCATGTCGACGTGCGGGACGCGGCGCTGATCGAGCCGCTGTCGTGCGCGGTGCGGGGTTATGACGTGCTCCGGGGCAACCTGGGTGCGGAGGTGCTGATCTACGGCTCGGGCACCATGGGCCTGATGATGCTGGAGCTGGCCAAGCGCACCGGCGCGGCGTCGGTGGACGTGCTGGACGTCAACGCCCAGCGGCTGGCCACGGCGTCGCTCCTGGGGTGCAGCGCTTCGGCCGCCCGCGCCGAGGAGCTGGACCGCCCGCGCGGCTGGGACGTGGTGATCGACGCCACGGGCAACGCGGGGGCCATCCAGGACGGGCTCGGGCGGGTCGCCAAGGGCGGTACGTTCCTCCAGTTCGGGGTCGCCGACTACGCGACGACGGCGGTGATCGAGCCGTACCGGATCTACAACCAGGAGATCACCATCACCGGTTCGATGGCGGTACTGCACAGTTTCGAGCGGGCCGCCGCGCTGTTCGCGAGCGGGGTGCTGGACGCGTCGGTGTTCATCAGCGACCGACTGCCGCTGGAGCGGTATCCGCAGGCGGTCGAGCGTTTCGGGGCGGGCATCGGCCGCAAGACCGTGGTGGAGCCGTGACGGGCCCCCAGACTCCCGCCACCGCGCCGGTCCCCGGCTCCGTGCTCGTGGTCGGTGAGGCGCTGGTGGATCTGGTCCCGGTGGACGGAGATCCCGGGGTCCGGGCAGCCCAGCCGGGTGGCGCGCCCGCCAATGTCGCGGTGGGCCTCGCCCGGCTCGGCGGGCGGCCGTCCTTCGTGGGCGGGATCGGCAACGACGCCTTCGCGGGCACCATCGAGGCGTGGCTGGGCGGGGCGGGCGTGGATCTCTCGCTGAGCGCCCGCCCGGCGCTGCCCACGGCGCTCGCGGTCGCGGACCCGGGCCGCGGTGGGAACAGCTACCGCTTCCACCTGCGGGACACGGCGACCTTCCAGCTGCCGGACCGCAGCACGGAGGCGTCCCGCTTCGGCGCGGTGTACGTGGGCGGGCTCGCCGCGGTCGTGGAGCCCGCGGCCCGGGCCGTCGCCGCCACCGCGCGGGCGGCCGCCGGCGACGGACTGCTGGCGGTGGACCCGAATGTCCGCGAGGACCGCACCCTCGACCCCGTACGGAGCCTCCTGCGGCTGCGCGAGCTGTGCGGCCTCGCCCGCGTCGTCAAGGCGAGCGACGAGGACCTGGTACGCCTGTGGCCGGACGCGGAGCCGGAGGCCAGCTGCCGCAGGCTGGCCGCACAGGAGCGGCTGGTCGTGCTGACCCGGGGCCCGCGCGGGGCCGTCGCGTACGCTCACGGCGCACCGGCGGTCTCCGTCCCGGCCCTGCCGGTGCGGGTGGTCAACACGATCGGCGCGGGCGACGCGTTCATGGCGGGGATGCTGTCCTGGCTCGGGGCGGAGGCGGGGTGGCGGACCGACCTGTCCGCCGAGGAAATGCGGGCGATGCTGGAGTACTCGGCCGGAACCGCCGCGTCGGTCTGCGCCCGGGCGGGCACGGAACCCACGGCCCCGCTTGCGGTGTGAGGGACCCGCACACCGGGCATCAACATCGGGACCCGAGTTCCCGAAGGCCCTCCCCCGGTCCACGGAAACCACCGCGGCCCCACCCGGCTCCCCCGCGGGGTGGGGCCGCGGTGTGTCCGGCGGACCGCTACGGCGTTCGGCGAGCGGACAGCACACCGCCCGGGGTCCGGCACCCAACGGTGCCGGACCCCGGGCGGGGCGCTTGGCTCAGTTACGGCCGATCAGCACTGAGGGCGCTTGCCGTGGTTGGCGCCGTTCTTGCGGCGGGCCTTCTTCTTCCGACGTCGCTTCGAGGACATCGAACCCTCCTTCTCTGCTCTGCGTTCCGTGCGGACGGTGTGCGGGGCGATGAACCCCGGCGATCACTGTGCCACCTGCCGAGGGACACCGTGGCAAACACCCGGTGCGGGTGCAACCGGCGACACGGCGCACACAAGTCCGGGCGGTGACCCGGGGGAGGCGACGGGGGCAGCCGCTCAGCCCGGGGAATGGCGGGATGCGAGGACCGTGGCGGCGTAGTCGGCCAGGTTCGCACGCAGTTCCTCACGGCCCATGCCCTGCTGGACGACCAGGTGCTCGACGAGATCGGCGCGTGTGGCCGCCAGCAGGGCATGTGCGGCGTAGGCGCTGCCGGTGAAGCCCTCGATCCGGTCCAGCAGGCCCTGGAGGGTGCGGTGCCAGCTCTCGTAGTGCTCTGTGCGGTACGGGCTGTCTCCGCCGGTGTCCTCCAGAGCGAGGGCGAGGTGCCGGTTGTCGAGCTTGAAGCACAGGACGGCGTCCAGCAGGGCGGGTACGCGACGCAGCGGCGGGGCCGCGGGGCCCAGTGGCGGCGGGCCGGACTCGACGGCGGCCCGGATCGGTTCGAGGCGCGCTTCGAACAGGGCACGGATCAACCCGGTGCGGTCACCGAAACCGCGGAAGAGGGTCGCCTTGCCGACACCGGCCGCCGCCGCGATATCGGCCATGGTGACGGCGGCGGGGCTCTCGCAGCGGGCGAAGAGATCATCGGCCGCCGCGAGGACGGCCGCACGGTTGCGGGCGGCGTCCTTGCGAGGCGTGCGGGCGGTCATGGGGTCTCCTCCGATTACAAAACGGACCCACGATCCGTATCGTCGCCACTGAAACGGACCGACGGTCCACATTCTAGGTGACGGAACCTGCGGGGCCGTCGAACGACTTCACCGGGAGCAGCCGATGCAGACCTCCGCCGCAACCCTCGTCATCGGCGCGACCGCACCACCGGCAGCCGTGTCGTCGCCGGCCTCGCCGCAGCCGGGCACCGTGCGCGGGCCGCCTCCCGCGCCCCCCGTCCGGCACCCGGCGCCGAGGCGGTCCGCTTCGACTGGGAGGACCCCTCCAGCCACGGCGAGACGCTGACCGGGGCGGACCGGGTCTATCTGGTGCCGCCGACCGGCCAACCGGACCCGGCCGAGGTGATGCCGCCCTTCCTGGAGCGGGCCCGCGATGCCGGGGTTCGCCGTGCGGTGCTGCTCAGCTCCTCCGCGATCCCGGTGGGCGGGCCCGCGACCGGCCGTGTCCACCGGGCGCTGCCCAGCCTCTTCGAGGAGTGGGCGGTGCTGCGGCCGTCCTGGTTCATGCAGAACTTCACGGGTGACCACACGCATGCCCTGAGCATCCGGGAGGCAGGCGTCATCCGGACCGCGGCGGGCGAGGGACGGGTCGGCTTCGTGGCCGCGGAGGACATCGCCGCGGTCGCCGTGCACGCCCTGACCGACGAGCGGGCACCCGACACCGACCTGGTCCTCACCGGTCCCCGGCCGCTGAGTTACGACGAGGTCGCCTCTGCGGTCGGCCGGGCCACCGGGCGGAACGTCCGCCATGAGCACCTGACGTACGAGAACATGCGCGACCGGCTCGCCGCCTCCGGGACACCCGTCCTGTTCGCGGAGATGCTCGCCGGAATGGACCGCGCCATCGCCGGTGGAGCCGAGGACCGGGTCACGGACACCGTGCTACGGCTCACGGGCCGGCCACCGGGAGACTTCGACGGCTTCGCGGCACGGGAGTTGGGCAGGACGGCGGGCGCGGCGGACAGCCGTCCGGGCGCTCAGGCCCGGTAGCGCAGCGGATGGTCCTCCGGGACCTCGACCACGGCGATCCGCACCCCGTCGGGGTCGGCGATCCACATCTCGATCAGCCCCCAGGGCTCCCGCCGCGGCGGACGCAGCACGTCGACGCCCTTGGCCCGCAACTCCTCGTGGGCGGCCCCGGCGTCGTCGACCTGGAGCCAGATCTGCACGGAGGACGAGGGCGGATCCTCCCCGCGCCCGGAGACCTCCAGGAATCCGCCGCCCAGGAAGTAGACCGTGCCGCGCTCGGGGCCGGTGCCGAACTCGCGGTAGACGGCGAGGCCCAGAGCCTCGCCGTAGAAGGCACGCGAACGCTCGGGGTCGGTGGGGTGGAGCAGGATCCTGCTGCCCAGTACGTGCACCATGCCCCGAGCGTACGCCGTGCGCGGTCCGTCAGTTGGTCAGCTCGTCGAGGAAGTCCTCGGTGCAGCGGTCCTGCGCCGTCTGGCCGACCGCGCGGTCCATGCACCGTTCGAAGTTCCTGAACTCCTCGGAGTCGACCAGGTTGACCACCCACACGAGGAGGACCGCGGAACCGATGAGACCGAGTGCCCCGAACGAGGCGCCGACTATGGCCATCACCCGGCGCGGGGCCCGGCCCTGACGGGTGCGGAGCGCTGCGATGATCCCGAAGACGATGGCGAGCAGCCCGAGGAGAACCCCGCCGACCACGGTCCAGAAGAACACACAGGCGCTGAGGCCGAGGACGAGGGCGGCGACCGCGAAGCCGTTCGTCGGGGCGGGCCCGTGACTGCCGTAGGGTTCCCGCCCGGCTGCGGGCGGGCCCGTGTACGAGGGGTCCGGGTAAGAGGGAAGGGACATCGGGTGAGGGCTCCTGTTCTCCTGGTCATCCGAGCATATGCCCGAAGAACCGTCCCCTATGCGCCCTCTTGGTCACGCTCGGGCAACTAAAGGCCTTGTCCGGGCGCCGCCCGGCGAAGCTCTGCCGACAGGTGGTGCTGGAGCGGCTGTCCGACGGCCGCGAGCTCGTGGACGAAGGCGAGGGTGTTCCCGTCCGTCAAGGTGTAGCGACGCCGGGTGGCCTCGACCGTCTTGGCGGTGGGGGCGAGCCCCACGTGATGGGTGGCGAGGTCGACCGTACCGTCGTGAACCTGACCGACCGAGATCTCCGCGATGCCGGTGGGCTGGGTGATCAGCGCCTCCACCCGCCCGTCGGGCTGGAGCCGCCACCATCCGGTCTCCCTGGCGGACGGCCGCACGGGCTGCCCGTCGGGGCCCAGCAGCCAGGCCCGCGCCTCGTACGCGAGGAAGGGCCGCCCGTCATGGCTGAACGTCACTTCCTGGGCGTACGTGAACCCCTCGTCGAGCGTCGGGTATCCGCCGCGGCCGGTACCGGACCAGGTCCCGAGGTAACCGGCGACCGGGGCGAGCAGGGGGTGCGGGGCCGGTGACTCGTGGGGGCCGAGGGCGTCGGGGAACGGGACTTCGCGGGCGGGGCGGAGGGGGTGGTGCATGGGGTGTGCGCTCCTGGGGCGGTCGGTGCGGGGCGGTGTCATCGGTCGTGCGGGCCTGAGAGGAGGTCCAGCAGCCGGGCGAGGCCGGAGCGGGGAGATCTGCACCCTCCGACGACGGTCAGGGCAGCGACAGCGGTGAACGCCCGGCTCCATCGGCGAGGCCGACACAGAGAGCCGCTGCCGCGCCCGCCACTCCGGCTCCGGCTCCGGCGAGGAAGCCCCATCTGGCGACCAGGTCGGGCAGCTTGGGGGATGTGCTCACGCGGGATCGGCCGCCGTGCTCTCTATCAGGCTCTTGGGCCGCAGGTCGGTCCAGTTCCGCTCCACGTAGTCCAAGCAGGCCTGGCGGGTGTCCTCGGGGTGAGCCACGGTCCACCCGGCGGGCACCTCGGCGAAGGCGGGCCACAAGGAGTGCTGTCCCTCGTCGTTGACGAGCACCAGATAGGTGCCGTTCTCGTCCTCGAACGGGTTGGCCACCGCATCCTCCGTCAACTTAGGCAAGGCTCTCTTTACTTGGATGTCAGCGATCCTACCCGTCTCTTTCTCGGTTGACCCACCGAATCTCACAACTCCCTTCCGTCGCACACCGCCGGCACGGCCGTGGTGACACCGACCGGAAGCAGGTTGTCGCGCTGGGACTCCTGGACCACGCTCCGGCCGCCCGTGGCGGCTTCCCCATCCGCCACACCGGTCCGGGCCCGGAGCCCGACGGCACCCGGTGTCCCGCCGCCCGTGCGGGGTGTTGTGCCAGAATCCAGCGCATGTCAGTTCGATACCCGCGCCCCCTGCACCCCGGTGACCGCATCGGAATCACCTCCCCTTCCAGCGGAGTGCCCAAGGAGCTGCGCGAGCGGCTCGCCGTGGCGGTGCGCGATGTGGAGGCACGGGGGTACGAGGTCGTGACCGGCCGTTGCATGGACGGTTCGGGGCATGTCAGCGCGCCCGCGGCCGACCGGGCGGCCGAGTTGACGGAGATGTTGACGAATCCCGCGATCCGGGCCGTGGTGCCGCCGTGGGGCGGGGAGACCGCGCTCGACCTGCTGCCGCTGATCGACTGGGACGCCGTGCGGGCGGCTGAGCCGACCTGGCTGGTGGGCTACTCGGACATGTCTACCGTGATGACACCGCTGACCCTGCTCACCGGGGTGGCGACCGTGCACGGGAACAACCTCATGGACACCCCCTACCGGGTGCCGGAGGGGCTGGTGTCCTGGTTCGACATCGTCGCCGCCCCGCCGGGCCACCGGTTCACCCAGATCCCGCCGGAACGACACCGGGCCTCGGGCTGGGACGACTGGGCGGAGCACCCCGACGCCCGTACGCTCACGCTCGACACCCCGGGGCGGTGGACCCGGCTGGACGGCGACGGGGACGTGGACGCGGAAGGACGGCTCATCGGTGGCTGCACCGAAATGCTGTGCAACCTCACGGGGACCCCGTATCTCGACTCCTCCTCCTTCGCCCGGGCGCACGCCCCGGACGGCCTCCTCGTGTACGTGGAAGCGGCGGGCGAGGACGCGCTCGCCATCTGCCGCTACCTGCACGGGATGCGAATGGCCGGATTCTTCGACACGGCGCGGGCGGTGCTGGTCGGCCGGACCTCGGCGCCGGGCACACCGTCGCTCGGTCAGCACGAGGCGGTGCTCGACGCGCTCGGTCCGCTGAACGTGCCGATCCTCGCCGACGTCGAGTGCGGGCACGTGCCCCCGTACATGCCGCTCGTCAACGGCGCGCGCGCCCGGGTCGTGCACACCGCGACGCACAGTGAGATCACGCAGACGCTGGACTGAGCGGCGGGAAGCCCTCCCTGTCAGCAGACGCGCGGCAGTCGCTCGCCCAACGGCACGTCGGCCACCCGTTTCCCGCCGAGCCCGGTGGGGCCACGACCCTGCCGGAATGGTCCTCGACACAGCTGCCGATCCGTACCGCCTCCTTGCCCAACGGGCGGTCGCGCACCGCTTCCAGGACCGCGTCGGCGGGGTCCGGCGGCACGCAGGCGACGGGCTCGCCCTCGCAGTCGCCGCGCACCCGTACGTGGCCTGATTCGATCAGGTACGTGATGGTCCGTCCCCGGGCTGCCTAGCATGGCGGGATGAGCCGACTGCCCAACCCCCACACCCGACGTTCCGTACTCCGCATGATGGGCGGCGCGCTGGTTTCCGTACCGCTCGTCGCCTGCGGGGGCCCGGACAGCGCTTCGGCGTCCCCCGGGAAGGCGGCGGGATCGCCGTCGGCGGCAAAGGACCCGACCCGCGCGTTCGCGGCGCTGGAGAAGGAGTACACGGCCCGGCTCGGCGTGTACGCCGTGGACACCGGGAGCGGACGTACGGTCGCCCATCGTGATGGGGAGCGGTTCCCTTACACCTCAACGTTCAAGGCGCTGGCGGCGGGGGCGGTGCTGCACAAGCACGGGCTGAGCGGGCTGGAGCACGTCGTGACGTACCGCCGCGAGGATCTCGTCGACTACTCCCCTGTCACCGAGAAGCATGTGGCCACCGGAATGAGCCTGGGCGACCTGTGCGACGCCGCCGTCCGCTACAGCGACAACACGGCCGGGAACCTGCTGTTCGACGCGCTCGGCGGGCCCCGGGGGCTCCAGACGGTGCTGGCGGGGCTCGGGGACGACGTGACGCGAATGGAGCGGCGCGAGACGGAGCTCAACGAGTGGAGCCCGGGCGCGACACGCGACACCAGCACGCCCCGGGCCCTGGCCGAGGATCTGCGCGCGTTCGTCCTGGGCGATGTCCTCGGCAGGCCCGAGCGGGCCCGGCTCACCCAGTGGCTGCGGACCAACACCACCGGCGACGAGCTGATCCGGGCCGGGGCCCCGAAGGGGTGGACCGTCGGCGACAAGACCGGGGCGGGCGGTTCGTACGGGACGCGCAACGACATCGCCGTGGTGTGGCCGCCAGACGCCGCCCCGCTCGTGCTGGCGGTGCTGTCCAACCGGAAGGACGCGAAAGCCGCCTTCGACAACACGCTGATCGCGAAGGCGGCGTCCGTCGCCGTCGGCGCGCTGACCGGGCAGGACACTCCCTGACAGGTGGGTCAGGCCCCGGTGAGCACGGCGTCGATCTCGCCGAGGAAGTCCTCCAGGTCACCGGGGTTCCGCGAGGTGATCAGCGGCCAGCCGGAGGCGTCGTCGCGGACGACCGACTTGTCGACCCAGGTGCCGCCCGCGTTGGTGATGTCGGTGCGCAGGGAGGCGTACGAGGTCAGCGTCTTACCTCTGACATAGCCGCCCTCCACGAGCGCCCACGGGCCGTGGCAGATCGCGGCCACCGGCCTGCCGGATGCGGCGAACGAGCTGACGATCCGGGTGGTGGCGTCCTCCAGGCGCAGCGAGTCGGCGTTCAGCGTGCCGCCAGGTACCAGCAGGAGGTCGTACGCGGCGGGGTCGACGTCGGCGAGCGTGAGGTCGGGCCGCACACTCTCGCCGGGATCGCGGTCGCCGACGAGGGTGCGGATCTCGTCGCCGGAGACCGCCGCCACGCCGACCTGGGCGCCTCGGTCGCGCAGGTGCCGGACGGGGACGACGAGTTCGTCCTGCTCGACCCCGTAGTTGGTGACGATGACCAGGATCCGGCGGTCGCCGAGATCGGTGGTGGACATGGACTGCTCCTCTCTTCCGGTCTTCCGACGCTTCTGTTCCCTCTGCGCCCCGTACGAGCGTGGCCGGCAGCACCATGCCGGCCGGGCCCGGTCAGACGTCCGCGATCCTGATCTCCACTGTGGCGCAGCGGTACGAGAGGCGCGCGTCGAAGTGGACCATCCTCTGCGCCTCCCCTTCCGCGGTCGGGCCCTACTGTGGAGGTGGAGCCACGCACCGGGTACCCGCACCCGGGCGGGTCACACCGTCGCACCGCGCGTGCGGTCCGGGCCGATGGGCCGGGGCTCCCGATACGGCCGAGCCGTCGGCACCCCGCACCTTCGGCCGGAGGCCGGATCCGGGAGGAGTGCTCCGCGCGGCAAGGGGTACCCAGCAGGGCGGACCAGTCGTCCCCGGTCCCACCGGGGTCAGCACGGAAGGAAGCTCTCATGACCGACCGCAGGCCCGAAGGCGCCGCCCACAACGGGGCTTCCGGCAGCCCGCCCCCCATACCGGCGGACCTGCCGGACCAGCAGACCGGGGAGGACGAGGACTCGCTCGACATACCGGTGCCCGAGCGGGTGGCCCGCGAGAGCGGCGAGCCCGATCCGGACGAGGCGGGCTCCGGCCCGGACACCCCGCGCAACGCCGGCGCGCACCCCGAGGATCCGACTCCGGACGAGTCACCGGACTAGGAGTCCGGGCCGGAGCCGAGGCAGGGCGGGCCGCAGGGCCCGGGAACGCCCTCGGGCCCCGGAGCGCGGTGCGTGCGCTTCGGGGCCCGAGAGTCGGTCAACCCGGATCAGGCGGTGGTGATGTTCTCCGCCTGCGGGCCCTTCTGGCCCTGGGTGATGTCGAAGGTCACCGCCTGGCCTTCCTGGAGCTCACGGAAGCCGGTGGAGTTGATGTTCGAGTAGTGCGCGAAGACGTCGGGGCCGCCGCCGTCCTGCGCGATGAAGCCGAAGCCCTTTTCCGAGTTGAACCACTTGACGGTTCCGCTGGCCATGCCTGTACCTCTCAGCAGTAAACGGATCCGCACCGCGCGGACCCGGAGGTGATCGCCCTGGTTCTCAGGCACTGCACAGCAAAACGCCCGCGCCAGGCGCGGGCAGGTACTGCGAACCACGACATCTGTCGGCGACGCTACACGGCGGGATCACTCCTCACCAGAGAGCAACGCCATTTTGCTGACGATCAGTGTCACAGTAACCGCTCCGTAGTCTTCCGATCACGTTCCGTTCAGGGGCCGTCGGCGACCCGGACGGAGAGATTCCGCAGGTGTCGCCGCGCGCCTCTTCAGACCTCCAGCAGCCGCCACAGCAGCAGGAGACCCACTCCGCAGACGAGCGCACCGCCCAGCAGGGCCAGCGCTCCCCGGCGTACGTTGTCCGGCTGGAAGCCGCCGAGCACGCTGAAGCAGAGCCGGGCGCCGTACGCCACCACGAGTGCCCCGCAGGCCGTGACGGCGAACCCGGCCGCGATGGCGTCCCACTGGTCCTCGAACACCCGCTGGTAGGGGCCCTGGTCCCGGGTGGCCAGGACGTATCCGGCCGAGGTGAACAGGGCGGCGGGGAAGGCCACCAGTCCGAAGACGACCGCCAGGCGTCGGATCACCGCAGGGACCCTCCTTCGACGGGGAAGCAGGAGAGGCGCTCCCGGACCGACCGGGTCAGTCGTGCCTCCCACCGCTCCCGCTCGGCGATATGGGTGAACAGCTCCCGCATCCGGTTCACCTCCTCGATCATGGTGTGCTCCTCCTGCGCCATACGTCGGCCGAGTGGCCGCTCGATCATGAGGCCGAGGGCGATGTACGCGGCGAGCGCGAGCGCCGCCACGGCCAGACCCACCGCCACTGCCGCACCGCCGGGGCCGTCGCCCGCCGCGGCGGCGAGCAGCAACACCGCCGGGATCAGCGCGGCGAGGGAGGCCGCGGCGATCCGGGGCCGACGGACCCGCCGTCGCCGCGCGCTGAGCGCCTGGACGGCGGCCAGCCGTCGTTCCGCGGCCGCCAGTGTCCGAAGGAACGCCGCTCCGCTGTCGATCGCGGCCATGTCAGCCCCCGTTCCGCTGCGTGATGAACGCCTGGAGTTCCTGGCCGAAGTGGGTGCGCAGCGCGCCGATCTGCGCATCGTCCAGCTGTGAGGTCTGCGCGGGCAGTCCCGGCAGGAACTGGTGCCGGATGAGGCGGGAGGCCATGGGGAGGACGGACAGGCGCAGCGACGTCTCGTTCTGCAGGTCCCGCATCAGGGCGGCGAACGAGGACTCCCGGCGGGAGCCGCCGGGGATGTAGTGGTCGCGTGCCTCGCCGAGGCGGTCCCAGTACAGATCGCTCTTGGACACGGCGACGATCAGCCACCGCAGCCGTTGGGCCAGTTGCCCGTCGATGATCGCGTCGACGAGCAGCCGGAAGTCCGCCGCCTCCTTGCGCCGGTGCCAGTTCCGTACGGCTTCCTGGTCGACGGGGCCGCCCTGGGCGGCGATCGCCTCGTGGACGTCGCGCTGGGCGCCCCGCTGCCAGATCCTGTTGTGTCCCCAGCAGACGACGTGGACGATGCCGTGCGGGGAGGCGTCCCCGCGCATCGTGTCGGTCAGGGCGCGTTCGCGCTGGGCGGAGAGCTGGCCCGGGATGACGGTGACGGCTGCCCGGGTGCGCCGGCTGCCGGAGCGCAGGACGGTGGCGTGCTTCTCGATGTCGGGGCTGCGGGCGCTGTCGCTGTCGCCGCTGCGGATCGACTGTGTCAGGGCGTCGTACAGGACGGTCTTGCCCGCCCCCGCCTCGCCGGTGATGGCGACGGGATTGACGGAGAGTCCGATCCTGCCGTGGAGGGTCGCCGCTTCCGGCCCGGGGGCCGGACCGCCGCCTTCGACGGCGTGCCGGACGCTCTCCCACCGCGATCGAGTGTTCTCCCAGACGTCGGGCACGCGCGCAACTCCCCCGGTGTCGGCCGATGGGGAGATGCTATCGATCAACTGCACTCCGTGCAGGCGGACTTCCCGGAATCATGGTCCGGCGGAGAGTCTCCCGCCCCCCGGGGGCCGCTACTGGATGAAGCGGGGCAGCCAGCGCGCCTGGTAGTCGGGGTGTCCGGCGTACTCGGCGGCCAGTTGGCGTACGGCGAAGCCGAGGCCCACCGCGCGGCCGGAGGGGAAGTCCTGCGCGGGGCGGTCGGTGTCGAGGTCGGCGACCTCGACGTACTCACCCAGCAGGACCCGGTGGGTCTCGATGCGCTCCAGGGAGCGCGCCGGGTCCTGGAAGGCGATGTGCTGGTCGAACCCGCGGCCCCGCACGGTGAACGCCACCCCGCCGGTGCGGTCGTGGACCTCGCCCGGCACATCGGCCGGGCACCGCCATCGGTCCCCGCCGGCGGCCCGGGCGACCTGTTCCTCGTCGGCGAGCCGCGCCCGGACGAAGGCCACCATGTCTGCGTTGCCGCCCATTGAATGCTGCTCCCTTGCGCTGTTGGATCTCCGCACTCGATACGGGGAGCATTCTGATGGATGGGCCGGGCGGGGCACGATCCGACTCCGGCCGGTTCACCCCGCCGTGTCGCCCGTGCTCCGCGCGGCCAGGTCGGTGAGGAGCCGGTGCAGCGGCTCGGTCTTGCGGCGGCGGTATTCCTGCACCGCCCAGCCGTTGCCGTCCGGGTCGGTGAAGTACATGAAGGTCGCGCCGTCCTCGTCGGTGTACCGCTGGGGCTCGGACACCTCGACACCCCGGCCGACGAGCTCGGCGTGGGCGGCGTCGATGTCGGTGACGCAGAGCTGGAGGCCGTGGTACGTGCCCGGCTTCGGGGTTCCCGTCGGGTTGGGCAGGCCGTCGGTGAGGGCGATCGAGCAGCCGGAGCCGGGCGGGGTCAGCTGCACGACCCGGGCGCCCGCCATCACTTCGGCGTCGATGTCGAGGTGGAAGCCCAGTTTGTCCCGGTAGAAGTCCCGGGCCCGGTCGATGTCGGTGACGGGAAGGACGATCACTTCGAGGGTCCAGTCCATGGTTCAGCTCCCTTTCGCGGGGCGGTCGGTGTCCGGGTCGGCCCGGGGTTCATCCTGCCCGCTGTCGACGGTCTCCTCACCGGCGAGCGGGGTCGCGCCGCCCTGCAGGCGGGCCAGGTCCGCGGGCCGCACCTGGATGACCAGCAGAGCGATCAGGGCGGCGAACACGGCGAAGCAGGCCGCGACGACGAAGGCGCTGGACACCCCCGAGGTCAGGACCTGGTCGGCCCAGGGCGGTGGCAGTTCACCGGTTCTGCGGAACTCCAGCAGCTGGGCCGGGGTGGCCTCCTGGAGGAATTCGGGCACCTGCTCGGTGGCTTCGTTGCGGCTGGCCGTGCCGAACATCGTCACCAGGATCGACAGGCCGAGGGATCCGCCGACCTGCTGGGTGGCGTTGAGGATGCCGGATGCGGCGCCCGCCTCCTTCGGGGCGACACCGGAGACGGCCATCAGGGTCAACGACACGAACTGCATGCCCATGCCGAATCCGAAGACGAGCATCGGCCCGAGGATGGAGCCGAGGTAGGAGCTGTGGACGTCGGTCAGGGTGAGCCAGCCGAGGCCGGTCGCGGCGAACAGCGCACCGGCCACCATGAAGGGTTTGGGCCCCCACCTGGGCAGCAGCTGGGAGGCGAGTCCCGCGCCGACCGCGATGATGGCGCTCACCGGCAGGAACGCGAGTCCGGCCCGCAGCGGGCTGAAGTCGAGGACGTTCTGCACGAAGAGGGTCAGGAAGAAGAACATCCCGAACATGGCCGCGGCCAGGCTGAGCATCATGCCGTAGACCCCGGCACGGTTGCGGTCGCGGAACATCCACAGGGGGGTGATGGGCTGTCTGGAGCCGCGTTCGATGGCGATGAACCCGGTCAGGAGCACCACGGCGGCGGCGAACGACCCGAGGGTCAGGGCGTCGCTCCAGCCGTCCTCGGACGCGCGGATGAAGCCGTAGACGAGCAGCACCATGCCCACCGTGGAGGTGAGGGCGCCCGCGACGTCGAAGTGGCCGGGACGGCGTTCGGACTCGGCGATGTAGCGGGGGGTGGCCAGCGCGATCAGCAGGCCGATGGGGACGTTGACGAACAGGACCCAGCGCCAGTCGAGCCACTCCACGAGGAGCCCGCCCGCCAGCAGCCCGATCGCGCTGCCGCCCGCCGACACGGCGGCGAACACCCCGAACGCCCGGTTGCGTTCGGGGCCCTCGCGGAAGGTGGTGGTGATCAGCGACAGGGCGGTGGGCGAGGCGATCGCGCCGCCGACGCCCTGGAGCGATCGGGCCGCCAGCAACTGCCAGGACTCCTGGGACAGTCCGCCGAGCAGCGAGGCGAAGACGAAGAGGAGCACGCCGAAGACGAAGACCCGGCGGCGGCCGAGGATGTCGCCGAGGCGTCCGCCGAGCAGCAGCAGCCCGCCGAAGGTCAGCGTGTAGGCGTTGATCACCCAGGAGAGGTTCTCGGTGGAGAACCCCAGGGACTTCTGCATGTGCGGAAGCGCGATGTTGACGATGGTGATGTCGAGCACCACCATCAGCTGGCACGAGGCGATGACCAGCAGCGCCATCGCGCCGCCCCGGTGCCGTTCGGAGTTCTTGGCCGGGTGCGCGGGTGTCGCGTGGGAGCCCGTCATGGTGGGGTCCGTCTCTCGTGCCGAGGCAGTGCGCCGCGTGGGGCGTCCGGTCTCCGCCGGTCCGGTGAACGGTGACCGCGGGCGTTCACCCGACCGACGTTATGACGGAACCCCGGGCCCCGCCAATCGATCACCGGGCGCTCCCGCGGGGTCGTTTCACTGGAGCGCGCGGACCGCCGCGCGGAAGACGGCGGGGGCCCGGTGGGCGGCCGCGACGATCAGCCGGCCCGAGGACGGATGCCCTGCGGCGCTCAGCAGGGCGAGGGTCAGCAGCCGGTACCGTCGCGTGACCCCGGCCCAGCGGCGCGGGTAGTCCTCGGGCCGCCCGGCGCTCAGGCAGTCGACGGCGGCGCTCGCGGTGGCCACCGCGAGGGCGATGCCCTCCCCGGTCAGGGCGTCGACGTAGCCCGCGGCGTCGCCGACCAGCAGGACCCGCCCGGCCCGCTGCCCCAGCGCCCGTTGCCGCAGCGGACCTGCCCCGCGTACGGGGGTGGCGTCGGGGCCGCCCCCCAGCCGGGCGGCGAGGGCCGGGAAGGCGGCCAGGTGGCGTTCGTAGGGGCGGCGGTCGCGGCTCAGGACGGCCACGCCGACGAGGCGTTCGCCGACCGGGGTCACGTACGCCTCACCGTGCCGCGACCAGTGCACCTCGACGTGGTCGGTCCAGGGGGCGATGGCGTAGTGGCGTCGCAGCCCGTAGCGGCCGGGCCCAGGGACCGGCCGGTCCAGGCCCAGGGCTCGGCGCAGCGGCGAGTGCAGGCCGTCGGCCGCGATGAGCCAGCGGGCGGTGAGCCCGGCGGCCCGGACGGTGTGCTCGTCCTGGCGGATCTCCCCCGCCTTTCCCGTGACGACGCGCACGCCGAGGGCGGCGGCCCGTTCGTGCAGGGCGGCGTGGAGTTCGGTGCGGCGTACGCCCGCGCCGGGGCCGCCCCGGAACGCCGCCTCCGCGCTGCGCCGGCCGTCGGTGTACCGGATGCCCCGGAGGTCGTGGCCGTTCACCCGGACGCCGAGGCCGCGCAGGGCCGCGACGCCACCGGGCATGATTCCCTCGCCGCACGCCTTGTCGACGGGGGCGGCGCGCGGCTCGACCACCACCGCCTCCAGGCCCGCCGACGCGGCCCGGATCGCGGCCGCGAGCCCGGCCGGGCCGCCGCCCGCGACCAGGACGTCGATCATGCCCGGGCGTCCGCTGCCGGGAGACGGGCCAGTGCCCCATCCTCGCAGCGGATCCGGACGGTCATCAGGGCGGCGTTGAGCACGGTGAAGACGAGGGCGGTCACCCAGGCACCGTGGACCAGGGGCAGCGCCACGCCCTCGGCGGCGACGGCGACGTAGTTGGGGTGGCTCAGCCACCGGTAGGGGCCGCCGGTGACGCGGGGCAGGCCGGGTACGACGATGACGCGGGTGTTCCAGCGGGGGCCGAGCGTGCGGATGCACCACCAGCGCAGCGCCTCTGCGGCCACGACGAGGGCGGCCATGGCCCAGCCGATGGCGGGCAGGAACGGGCGTTCGGCCAGCCGGACCTCCGCGAGGCAGCCGACCAGGAGCGCGGTGTGCAGGGCGACCATCGCCGGGTAGTGCCCCCGGCCCGATTCCGTACCGCCGCGGGCGAGGCTCCAGCGGGTGTTGCGGCGGGCCACGACGAGTTCGGCCAGGCGCTCGGCGGCGACGGCCAGCACCAGGGCGGTGTACCAGATCATCCTGCCCCTCCCTTTCTACCAGCGCAGCAGCACCAGTTCGCAGCAGAATCCCGGGCCCATGGCCAGCAGCAGGCCGGGGGTGCCGGGCTCCGGCCGGCGCTGTTCGATGGTGTCGCGCAGGACGTGCAGGACCGAGGCGGAGGACAGGTTGCCGATGTCGGTGAGCGAGCGCCAGGTGACGTCGAGCGCGCCGTCGGGCAGGCCGAGGACCTCCGTGACGGTCTCCAGCACCTTGGGGCCGCCGGGGTGACAGACCCAGTGGGCGATGTCCTTGGGCTTGAGGCCGTGTCCGGCGAGGAACTCCCTGACGTCGTCGGCGAGGTAGCGGCGGACGACGTCGGGCACCGCCGGGTCCAGGACCACGGTGAAGCCGGTGCTGCCGATGTCCCAGCCCATGACGTGTTCGGTGTCCGGGTACATCCGGCTGCGGGTGTCCACGATCTCGGGTCCGGCGACGGCCCGGCGTTGTCCGAGGGCGACAACGGCGGCCGCCCCGTCGCCGAACAGCGCGGTCGCCACCAGGTTGGCGGGGGTCGCGTCCCGGCGCTGGAAGGTGAGGGAGCAGAGCTCGACCGAGAGCAGCACGGCGACGTCGTCGGGACGGCCGAGGAGGTAGTCGTGCAACCGGGCCACCCCGGCGGCTCCGGCGACGCAGCCGAGGCCGAAGACGGGCAGCCGTTTGACGTCGGACCGCATGCCCAGGCGCGTCACGAGCCGGGCGTCGACGGAGGGGGCCGCGATGCCGGTGACGGAGGTGAACATCAGCAGGTCGACGTCGGTGGGGCGCAGCCCGGCCGAGCACAGCGCGCCGCGTACTGCCTGCGCCCCGAGGTCGACCGCGGAGCGGATGAACACGTCGTTGGCGTCGCCGAATCCCTCCAGTTCGCGGTAGCCGTCCAGGGGGAGCACGGTGTGCCGGTTGCGTACACGGGAGTTCTTGTGGAGCCGGTCCAGGACGCGGCGGTCGGCGCCTGGCGGCAGACAGGTGCGGGCCACCATGTCGGTGACCTCGGACTGGGTGTGGCGGTGGGGCGGCAGGACCCCGTGGACCGCGGCGATCCGGGTCATCCTGGCTCCTGCTTCGGGGACGTCATGGCCCCATCCTGCCCACAAGAAGTGATGAAATGGGGCAAAGGACCCGCCCGGTTGTCGCATTGACGGGTCGGCAGGTCCCTACGATCGCCCGATGGACGCCATGGACGGGACCCCGCGCACCGCCGCAGCGCCGCCGCGCGGGGCGGCGGTCACCCTCCGGCCGGTCCGGCGTGTCACGGACCTCGCCGCCGCTCTGGCGCTCGCCTGCCATCCGGGGCCGGTGGCCGCCGTGACCGCGATCGCCTTCGCCCTGGCTCTCGGCTCGGGCCTGGGCGGCCCGCGTTCGGCGCTGGTCGCGGCGGCGGTGCTGGCGGGTCAGTTGTCGGTGGGGTGGTGCAACGACGCGTACGACACCCGGCGCGACGCCCTCGCGGGGCGCCGGGGGAAGCCGGTGGCCGACGGTGCGGTCGGGGTGCGCGCGGTGTGGGGGGCGGCGGGGCTCGCGCTCGCCCTGTGCGTACCGCTCTCGCTGGCCTGCGGAGTCCTCGCCGGTACGGTGCACCTCGCCGCGGTCGCGGTGGCCTGGCTCTACAACCTGTGGCTCAAGGCGACCGCCCTGTCCTGGCTGCCGTACGTGGCCGGGTTCGCCGCCCTGCCCGCGGCGGTCGCCCTGGCCCAGCCCGGCGGCCCTTCGCCCCGGTGGTGGACGGTCACGGCCGGGGCGCTGCTCGGGTTCGCGGCGCATCTGGCCGACACGCTCCCGGACATCGCGGCGGACCGGTCGGCCGGCATCCGGGGGCTGCCGCACCGGCTGGGCGGCGCGGGAACCCGGCTGCTGCTGCCGCTGCCGCTGCTGGGGGCCACGGCCGTGCTGGCGCTCGGGCCGTCCGGCCCGCCGAATGCCGGAGGCGCGGCCGCGCTCGCCCTGGCCGGGG
>NZ_NWVL01000049.1 GCF_002382885.1 Streptomyces sp. WZ.A104 | reverse complement strand
CGCCGGGGCGCGGACGCCGGGGGCCACGGCGCGGGCGGCGGCGGTGGCCGGCGGCGCGGTGGCGGCGGTTCCGAGGGCCCGGGGGGCAGGGGACGCGACAACGGCGGGCCGGGCAAGAAGCGTTTCATCGACTACCCGCGCTACGGCAAGCACGGATTCCGGCGCTGGGTGCCCTCGTGGAAGCTGGTTTCGGGGCTCTGTCTGGGGTTCTTGGGGCTGCTGATGGGTGTGGGGGGTATCTCGTACGCCCTGGTGTCCAAGCCGAACATCAACGAAGCGGCCACGGCACAGAACAACGTCTACTACTGGGCCGACGGTACCCAGATGGTGGCGACCGGTGGTGTGGTGAACCGCCAGGAGATCAAGTTCGAGCAGATTCCGGTCGCGATGCGCAACGCCGTGATCTCGGCCGAGAACAAGAGCTTCGAGACGGACCGGGGCATCGACCCGGTGGGTATCGGCCGTGCGCTGTTCAACATGGCGACCGGTGGTGAGACCCAGGGCGGCTCCACGATCACCCAGCAGTACGTCAAGAACTCCCGGCTCAACCAGGACCAGACGCTCACCCGCAAGTTCAAGGAACTCTTCATCACGCTCAAGGTCGGCGGCGAGATGGAGAAGAACGACGTGATGGCTGGTTACCTCAACGTCTCGTACTACGGACGCGGTGCCTCCGGGCTCCAGGCAGCGGCCCGCACCTACTACGACAAGGACGCCACCGATCTGAACCCGAGCGAGTGCGCCTTCCTGGCGACGCTGCTCAAGGGGGCGAGCTACTACGACCCGGCCGGCGCCCCCGAGATCGACAAGAAGAACGCGACCAAGGAGAAGAACACCAAGCGGGCCATCAGCCGCTGGAAGTGGATCCTCGACGAACAGGTCAAGGACGGGCGCATGTCGGCGGAGGAGCGCGCCAAATACACGAAGTTCCCCATGCCGAAGGAGCCGCGGAAGGACGCCAAGCTCGGTGGCCAGACCGGCTACCTGGTCGACCTCGCCAAGAACTACTTCCTCGCCAACA
Organism: Streptomyces sp. WZ.A104; assembly: GCF_002382885.1. Lineage (GTDB taxonomy): Bacteria > Actinomycetota > Actinomycetes > Streptomycetales > Streptomycetaceae > Streptomyces. Next base: position 60,915 of record NZ_NWVL01000049.1, on the reverse strand, counting down.
ACGGCCAGAACATCGACGCCAAGCAGCTGGACCTGGGCGGCTTCGAGATCCACACCACCTTCGACAAGAAGAAGGTGAAGCAGCTCGAAGACGCGGTGAAGAAGGTCTACGACGCCAAGATCCGTCCCGAGGAGCGTCCCGAGACGGACACGCACGTCGAGTTCGGCGGTGCCTCGGTGGATGCGAAGACCGGCGCCATCCTCGCCACGTACGGCGGTCAGGACGCCACCAAGCACTTCACGAACAACGCGGATGCCACCGGTGCCCAGGTCGGCTCGACGTGGAAGCCCTTCGTCCTGGCCGCCGCGATGCAGTACGGCGTACGCGACCCGAAGCTCGGCAGCGAACAGAGCAACTCCGAGCGCACCCAGGTCTCACCGGAGAGCATCTACAACGGCGACAACAAGCTGCGGATCAGGGACTACACCGGCAAGGTCTGGCTGAACGAGAACGGCGACGACTGGCTCCAGACGAACGACGGTCAGGCGGACTACGGCGAGATCGATCTGCGGAAGGCCATGGAGCAGTCCGCCAACTCCCCGTTCGTGCAGCTCGGCATGGACGTCGGGACGGACAAGGTCAAGGACGTCGCTGTCGCCGCCGGGCTCAAGGACGACGACTTCATGGCGGATGCCTCCGTCCCGTCGTTCTCCATCGGCACCTCCTCGCCCAGCGCCATCCGCATGGCGGGCGCCTACGCCACCTTCGCCACGAGCGGCCAGCAGAACGACACGTACTCCGTGACCGAGGTCAAGAAAGGCGGCGAGGTGGTCTTCCAGCACAAGGGGAAGCCCAAGCGCGCCTTCAGCCCGGACATCGCCGACAACATCACGGACGTGCTGAAGAACGTCGTGGAGAACGGAACGGGCAAGCCTGCCCGGCTGGAGGGCCGCGAGGCCGCGGGGAAGACGGGTACGACCGACGGCAACCGGTCCGCCTGGTTCGTCGGCTACACCCCGCAGATCTCGACGGCGATCAGCATGTTCCGGCTGGACGACGACGAGAGGAACAAGGACCGCGAGTTCGAGGAGATGTTCGGCACCGGTGGCGAGAAGAAGATCCACGGAAACTCGTTCCCGGCCTCCATCTGGCACGACTACATGACCGCGGCGATGAAGGGCAAGAAGGCCATCCCCTTCCCGGAGGCGAAGGACCTGGGTGAGACCGTCTGGGGCGGTGGTGCGGTCAGCCCGAGCCCGACGCCCAGCCCGACGCCGACCCCGACACCGTCCGACGACCCGACGACCCCCACGCCGACGCCGACCACCCCGAGCCCGACGCCGACGCCGAGCAGGACCTGCGGGGTCTTCGACTGGGAGTGCCAGACCGCCGACGGCGGTGCGAACGCCGGCGCGGACGGCGGTGCCAACAACGGCGGCGGTGATAACGCCGGTACCACCGAGGGCGGTGATAACGCGGGAGCCGACGGCGGAGGCGACAGCTCCGGCACGACCGACGGCACCGACAACGGCGGCGCCGAAGGAGGAGCCGGTGGCCGTCCGGGCGGGGGCGGCAGCACGATCTGGGGCAACGCCGGATAGCCGGACAGGGACGGCCGGACTCTCCGGGGCCGACCCACCGGAGCGGCGAGGGCCGTCGTACCCACCCGGTACGGCGGCCCTCGCCGTGTCCCCCGGGCGGGCCTTGCCCCGGGCACAGCCCCGTACGGCAGGATGTGCGGCATGCCAAGCCCCAGCGCAGAGGACACGAGCGTGCAGCAGCAGGAGCGGCCCGTCGTGCGGCCCACCGATCAGGACGAGGTCGCGGCGGCCGGGAGCGAGCTGTTCGGCGGCCGGGTGGGACGCTGGGCGCGGCTCGGCGACGGACCGCTCACGCCCGTGCGCGTCGTCGCGCTGGTCATGATCGGGACGTTCGCCCTCGGCATGGTGCAGAAGATCCCCTGCTACGAGTGGGCGTGGTTCCGCGGCGCCACCTCGCAGTACACGCACGCCTGCTACTCCGACATCCCGCACCTGTTCCTGGGCCGGGGCTTCGCCGACGGGCTCGTGCCGTACTTCGACCGGCTGAGCGGCGATATGCAGTACCTGGAGTACCCCGTCCTGACCGGGGTGTTCATGCAGGTGGCGGCCTGGCTGACGCTGACGCCCGACAGCGACCCCATCCAGCAGCGCGAGCAGATGTACTGGATGGTCAACGCGGGCATGCTGATGATCTGCGCGGTGATCATCGCCGTGTGCACAGCGCGCACGCACCGGTGGCGCCCCTGGGACGGGCTCCTGGTCGCGCTGGCCCCCGCGTTCGCCCTCACCGCGACCATCAACTGGGACCTGCTGGCCGTGGCCCTGACGGCCGCGGCGATGCTCATGTGGTCCCGGGGCAGGGTGCTCGCGTTCGGCATCCTCATCGGCCTCGCGACGGCCGCCAAGCTCTACCCCGTGCTGCTGCTCGGTCCTCTCCTGCTGCTCTGCTGGCGGGCGGGCAGGTGGCGCGAGTTCGGTACGGCCCTGCTCGGTGCGGGGGCGGCCTGGCTGGTGGTGAACCTGCCGGTGATGCTGTACGCCCCCGAAGGGTGGCGGAAGTTCTACACCTTCAGCCAGGAGCGGCCGATCGACTTCGGCTCGTTCTGGCTGATCATCACCCAGCGCACCGGCAAGCCCATCGACGTGGACACCGTCAACACCGCCTCGGTGGTCCTGATGGTCGTGTTCTGCGCGGGCATCGCGGGCCTGGCGCTCAGCGCCGCGCGCCGGCCGCGCTTCGCCCAGTTGGCGTTCCTGGTGGTGGCCGCGTTCATTCTGACCAACAAGGTCTACTCACCGCAGTACGTGCTCTGGCTGATCCCGCTGGCCGTCCTGGCCCGGCCGCGCTGGCGCGACTTCCTGATCTGGCAGGCCTGCGAGGTCATGTACTTCCTGGGGATCTGGTTCTACCTCGCGTACACCAGCGGCGGGGACACGCACCAGGGCCTGCCGCAGGAGGGTTACCAGCTCGCGATCGCCCTGCACCTGCTGGGCACGCTGTACCTGTGCGCCCTGGTCGTCCGGGACATCCTGCTGCCGGAGAAGGACCCGGTGCGCCGGGACGGGTCGGACGACCCGTCGGGCGGGGTGCTCGACGGGGCGCCGGACGCGTCCGCGCCGGAGCCCCGTCGCGCAGCGCACCCGGCCGAGTCGGTCGACGGGCCTCCGGTGGAGTGGGGCACGGCACACGCCCGCTCCGACTGACGCTCCGACCGGGCCCGGCCTTATCCGGACGAAGGACCCTAGCGGTCGACGAGCCGGTCGAACTGGGTCGTCGTGTGGCGCAGATGGGCCACCAGCTCGTCCCCGACCCGTGGTTCCTGTGCGTCGGAGGGCACGAACAGGATCGACACCTGCATGTGAGGCGGCTCGGCGAACCACCGCTGCTTGCCCGCCCAGACGAACGGCGACAGGTTCCGGTTGACCGTGGCCAGGCCCGCGCGGGCGACGCCCTTGGCCCGCGGCATCACGCCGTGCAGTGCCTTGGGCGCCTCCAGGCCGACCCCGTGGGACGTACCGCCCGCGACGACGACCAGCCAGCCGTCGGAGGCGGCCTTCTGCTGGCGGTAGCCGAACCGGTCTCCCTTGACGACGGGGGTCACGTCCAGGACGGCCCCCCGGTACTCGGTGGCCTCGTGGTCGCCGAGCCAGAGCCGGGTCCCGATGCGGGCCCGGAAGCGGGTCTGCGGGAACTGCTGCTGGAGCCGGGCCAGCTCCTCGGCGCGCAGATGGCTGACGAACATGGTGTGCAGCGGCAGCCGGGCCGCGCGCAGCCGGTCCATCCAGCCGATGACCTCCTCGACGGCGTCGGAGCCGTCGGTGCGGTCCAGCGGCAGGTGGAGCGCGAAGCCTTCGAGCCGTACGTCCTCGATCGCCGCGTGCAGCAGCCCGAGCTCCTCCTCCTTGACGCCGTGGCGCTTCATCGAGCTCATACACTCGATGACGACCCGGGCGCCCACCAGGGCGTGCACCCCGTCGACGGAGGAGACGGACCGGATGACACGGTCCGGCAGCGGAACGGGCTCCTCACCGCGCCGGAACGGGGTCAGGACGAGCAGGTCGCCGCTGAACAAGTCCTTGATCTGGGCAGCCTCGTATGTCGTGCCGACGGCGAGGGTGTCGGACCCGAAGCGGATCGTCTCGTCGGCGAGCCGCTCGTGGCCAAAGCCGTAGCCGTTGCCCTTGCAGACCGGTACGAGGCCGGGGAACTGGTCGAGCACGGACTTCTGGTGCGCCCGCCAGCGCGCGGTGTCGACGTAGAGGGAGAGCGCCATGGCCGGCCCGGAACCTTTCTGGTGGATGCGGTGAATCAGAGGGACGAACGGTGTGTGCCGAGGTCTTGTACTGCTGTATCGCTGTATTGAAGCGGGTCAGCGGCGCGACATGTAGATGTCGAGCGCCTTGTGCAGCAGCTTGTTGAGCGGGAAGTCCCACTCGCCGACGTACTCGACGGCCTCGCCGCCGGTGCCGACCTTGAACTGGATCAGACCGAAGAGGTGGTCGGTCTCGTCCAGCGAGTCGCTGATGCCGCGCAGGTCGTAGACGGTGGCGCCCATCGCGTACGAGTCGCGCAGCATGCGCCACTGCATCGCGTTCGACGGCCGGACCTCGCGTCCGATGTTGTCGGAGGCGCCGTAGGAGTACCAGACGTGTCCGCCGACGACGAGCATCGTGGCCGCGGAGAGGTTCACGCCGTTGTGCCGGGCGAAGTAGAGCCGCATCCGGTTGGGGTCCTCGGAGTTGAGGACCGTCCACATGCGCTGGAAGTACGAGAGCGGGCGCGGCCGGAAGTGGTCGCGCACAGCGGTGATCTCGTAGAGGCGCTGCCACTCGGCCAGGTCCTCGTAGCCGCCCTGGACGACCTCGACCCCGGCCTTGTCGGCCTTCTTGATGTTGCGGCGCCAGAGCTGGTTGAAGCCCTTGAGGACGTCCTCCAGGGAGCGGTTGGCGAGCGGCACCTGGAAGACGTAACGGGGCTGTACGTCACCGAAGCCGGCACCGCCGTCCTCGCCCTGCTGCCAGCCCATCTTGCGCAGCCGGTCCGCGACCTCGAAGGCGCGCGGCTCGATGTGGGTGGCCTCGACATCGCGCAGCCGCTTGACGTCCGGGTCCTGGATGCCGGACTTGATGGCCGCCGAGTCCCAGCGCCGGATGACCACCGGCGGGCCCATCTTCACGGAGAAGGCGCCCTGCTGCTTGAGGTGGGCGAGCATCGGCTGGAGCCAGTCGTCCAGGTTCGGGGCGTACCAGTTGATGACCGGGCCCTCGGGGAGGTACGCGAGGTAGCGCTTGATCTTGGGCAGCTGGCGGTACAGGACGAGGCCCGCACCGACGATCTGGCCGTTCTTGTCGAACCAGCCCAGATTCTCCGAGCGCCATTCGGTCTTCACATCAGCCCACGCCGGGACCTGGCAGTGACTTGCCGAGGGAAGGCTCTGGATGTACGCCAGATGCTGCTCTCGGCTGATGGTCCTCAGGGTCAGGCTCATGCGGGGCGCTCCTCGGCAGGTGTGTCCCCATCGGTCAGGGGCTCCGGCTCTCGCGCCGAAGCCTACTGTGACCGAGGGGGACCCGGCCTGGCCCCGTTGGCCCGGTACGTACGGCCGACCGGCGCGAGCGCCCCTGGCGACCGCGCCGGCCGGTGCGCCGGTCAGGTGATCACGCCGCCGAAGAGGCCGCCGTGCGCCATGCCGAGGAAGAAGCCGACCGCCGACAGGCCGAGCCCGACGATCAGTCCGAACCGTTCCGCGGTGGTCCGGGAGATGAACTGTCCGTAGCCCCCGGTCAGGATGCCGACGAGACCGGCCCAGGAGCTGATCAGGTGCAGGTGGTGGAACATCGCCGTCACGAAGGCGAGGAGTCCCAGCACGAGGGTCACGGCGAGCAGGGTGTCCTGGAGCGGGTGCGGCTTCCCGTCCGTCGCGAAGAGCGAACCGGTGGCGGGGCGGATGGTCTGTGCCATGGAGTACCTCCTGGCCGGACGGGCGGTGGGTGCGGCGTCGCACGCGCGGAGGCCGCTCTCACAGGGAGCGGTCGCGTGTAGCGCCTCTCACACCGCATCTGTCTCGATTGTGCCCTCTGAGCTCCGGATTTCAACCGGAAGCCGGTCTACGGGTAGTCTGTACGGTCTGCACCGGTGTCTGCCCAGGCCAGCACGGCGAGCCTCTCCCCGAACCCCCTCCACGGGACCGTTCGGAAGCGGGATTGTCAGTGCCGGGTGTTCTCCTCGGGGACACCGTTGCTCACGCATCACGACCCTCCTGCCACGGAACGACCGTGGCCGCTGAGTCCAAAGGAGGTGGGTTCCACATGCGTCACTACGAGGTGATGGTCATCCTCGACCCCGATCTCGAGGAGCGAGCAGTCTCCCCGCTGATCGAGAACTTCCTCTCCGTTGTCCGTGAGGGCAACGGAAAGGTGGAGAAGGTCGACACCTGGGGCCGTCGTCGGCTCGCTTACGAGATCAAGAAGAAGCCCGAGGGCATCTACTCGGTCATCGACCTGCAGGCCGAGCCTGCGGTCGTCAAGGAGCTCGACCGCCAGATGAACCTGAACGAGTCGGTCCTCCGGACCAAGGTCCTCCGTCCCGAGGTCCACTGAGCATTTAGCTCAGCGGTTTTCGGGTCCGAGTAGCAGCAAGCAGCCAGAAGCAATCCCGCCGAGAGGTTCACCCATGGCAGGCGAGACCGTCATCACGGTCGTCGGCAATCTCGTCGACGACCCCGAGCTGCGCTTCACCCCGTCCGGTGCGGCGGTCGCGAAGTTCCGTGTCGCGTCCACACCCCGCATCTTCGACCGGCAGACCAATGAGTGGAAGGACGGCGAAGGCCTGTTCCTCACCTGCTCGGTCTGGCGTCAGGCGGCGGAGAACGTCGCGGAGTCGCTTCAGCGAGGCATGCGCGTCGTCGTGCAGGGCCGGTTGAAGCAGCGGTCCTACGAAGACCGTGAGGGCGTCAAGCGCACGGTCTACGAGCTGGACGTCGAGGAAGTCGGCCCCAGCCTCAAGAACGCCACGGCCAAGGTCACCAAGACCACCGGTCGCGGTGGTCAGGGCGGCCAGGGTGGATACGGCGGCGGCCAGCAGGGTGGCAACACCTGGGGCGGCGGTCCCGGTGGCGGTGGCCAGCAGGGCGGTGGCGGTGCACCCGCCGACGACCCGTGGGCGACCGGCGCGCCGGCAGGCGGCCAGCAGGGCGGGGCCCAGCAGGGCGGCTGGGGCGGAAGCCCCAGCGGTTCCGGTGGCTCTGGCGGCGGCTACTCGGACGAGCCCCCTTTCTAGGTCGGCTCGTACCCCACTTCTTGATCACACAGGAGAAACACCATGGCGAAGCCGCCTGTGCGCAAGCCTAAGAAGAAGGTCTGCGCGTTCTGCAAGGACAAGACCCAGTACGTGGACTACAAGGACACGAACATGCTGCGGAAGTTCATTTCCGACCGCGGCAAGATCCGTGCCCGCCGCGTCACCGGCAACTGCACGCAGCACCAGCGTGACGTCGCCACGGCAGTCAAGAACAGCCGTGAGATGGCGCTGCTGCCCTACACGTCCACCGCGCGATAAGGGAAGGGTGACAACAGCATGAAGATCATCCTCACCCACGAGGTCTCCGGCCTCGGTGCCGCCGGCGACGTCGTCGACGTCAAGGACGGGTACGCCCGCAACTACCTGGTTCCGCGTGGCTTCGCCATTCGCTGGACCAAGGGTGGCGAGAAGGACGTGGCGCAGATCCGCCGCGCCCGCAAGATCCACGAGATCGCGACGATCGAGCAGGCCAACGAGATCAAGGCCAAGCTTGAGGGCGTGAAGGTCCGTCTGGCCGTTCGCTCCGGCGACGCCGGCCGTCTCTTCGGCTCCGTGACCCCGGCCGACATCGCTTCGGCGATCAAGGCTGCCGGTGGTCCCGACGTCGACAAGCGTCGCGTCGAGCTCGGTTCGCCCATCAAGACGCTCGGCGGACACCAGGTGTCCGTCCGTCTGCACCCCGAGGTCGCAGCGAAGCTCGGCATCGAGGTCGTTGCTGCCTAAGGGCAGAGCTCAGCAGAGTCAGTGAAGGGCCGCACCCCGTGGGTGCGGCCCTTCACTGTGTCCGGGGGAGTGTTTCACGTGAAACAGGGCTCCGGTCCCGCTCACCGTTTCACGTGAAACGTCGGCGCGTGGGGGCTGGATCGTCAGCGCGTGGCACCGGTGACGATCCAGCGGCCCGATCGCGTACGCAGCCAGAGCGTGGCGAGCCGGACGGTCATCATCAGCGTCATCGCCCACCAGAGTGCGGTGAGCCCGCCGCCGAGGGCGGGCACCAGGAACGCGACCGGAGCGAAGACCGCGAGCGTCACGAGCATGGCCCAGGCGAGGTAGCGGCCGTCGCCCGCTCCCATCAGGACGCCGTCCAGGACGAAGACCACGCCGGCGATCGGCTGGGAGACCGCTACGACCAGGAGGGCGGGGAGCAGGGTGTCCTTCACGGTCGGGTCGCTCGTGAACAGCGGGATGAACAGGGGACGGGCGAGCACGATCAGGATGCCGAGGGCGATCCCGCTGCCGATGCCCCACTCGACCATGCGACGGCAGGCATCGCGCGCGCCCTTCTCGTCGTTGGCTCCCAGATAGCGACCGATGATCGCCTGGCCCGCGATGGCGATGGCGTCGAGCGCGAAGGCGGTCAGGCTCCAGAGGGAGAGGATGATCTGGTGTGCGGCGATGTCGCTGTCCCCGAGGCGGGCGGCGATGGCGGTGGCGATCATCAGGACGGCGCGCAGCGACAGGGTCCTCACCAGCAGCGGCACTCCGGCCCGGGCGCTGGCCCGGATTCCGGCCGCGTCGGGGCGCAGGGAAGCGCCGTGTCTGCGGGCTCCTCGGATCACGACGACGAGGTAGGCGACGGCCATCCCCACCTGGGCGATCACGGTGCCCCATGCGGATCCGGCGATGCCGAGACCGGCCCCGTAGACGAGGGTCACACTGAGGAGGGCGTTCGCTGTGAAACCGCCGATGGCGACGTAAAGCGGGGTGCGGGTGTCCTGGAGGCCGCGCAGTACGCCGGTGGCGGCGAGCACGACGAGCATGGCCGGGATGCCGAGGACGGAGATCCGCAGATACGTGATGGCGTACGGGGCGGCGGTGTCGGATGCACCGAAGATGTCCACCAGCCAGGGGGTGGACGGGAGCGCGAGCGCGACGACCGCGGCTCCGAGCAGGAGGGCGAGCCAGACACCGTCCATGCCCTGGCGGATCGCAGCGGGCAGATCGCCCGCTCCCACACGGCGGGCGACGGCCGCGGTGGTGGCGTAGGCGAGGAAGACGAAGACGCTCACAGCGGTCATCAGGAGGGCTGCGGCGATCCCGAGGCCGGCGAGCTGTGGGGTGCCGAGGTGGCCCACGACAGCGCTGTCGACCATCACGAAGAGCGGCTCGGCGACGAGTGCTCCGAAGGCCGGAACCGCGAGGGCGATGATCTCTCGGTCATGCCGTCGACGGCTGTTCTTCGGGGTCGCGGGGGCCTGGGTCATAGGGGTCAATCTAATCTTCCACAGGTAAGAGATGCAATCCATCTTTGGCCCTTACGGGCCAGGTCTCGGCGTGTTCATCCCTGCACCGTTTGCAGTGATCTTGAAATGAGGTCGAAAGTTTTTCTCCCCCACAGTCAGTGGACGGAGAACGCGCAGGTCAGGGTGGTCACGCAGGTTCTGCTATGAGTTTGTCCACAGTGCTGTCCCCCGGTCCGTGCACAGGTTCTGAGGAGTTCTCCACAGCATCTGGTGTGTCGTCCACATGCCCTGTGGATAACCAGATTGGCTGACGGTGCCGACAGGCCTACCGTGTACCGGCGCCCGCACTCCGTTCCGGCACCGGAATCCACCGAACCAGACGCGCCGGAAGTGGAGTCGGGCGACCTGTTTGTCGGTGCCGTGCCGTAAGAAAGAGTGGCACGGCTAGGTCCGCGATGCGGACGGGAGGAGGCGGCCCGGTGAGCATTCCCGAGCCTTTGGACGACCCCTGGACCGAGGCCGGTCCCGGCGACCGTCTGCCTGCCTCCCGCCAGCGGCGCGGGGACCGCAAGGGGCGCGAGGACCGGCACGACCGGGGCTCGGACGAGGCCTGGGACGGCGGTTCCCCCGGGTTCGAGCGAGTGCCTCCGCAGGATCTCGACGCCGAGCAGTCGGTCCTCGGCGGCATGCTGCTGTCCAAGGACGCGATCGCCGAGGTCGTCGAGGTCATCAAGGGCCACGACTTCTACCGCCCCGCCCACGAGACCGTCTTCACGGCGATCCTCGACCTCTACGCCAAGGGCGAGCCGGCCGACCCGATCACGGTCGCCGCCGAGCTGGTCAAGCGCGGCGAGATCACCAAGGTCGGCGGGGCGCCGTATCTGCACACCCTGGTGCAGTCCGTGCCGACCGCCGCCAACGCCTCGTTCTACGCGGAGATCGTCCATGAACGGGCGGTGCTCCGGCGGCTGGTCGAGGCGGGCACGAAGATCACGCAGATGGGATACGCGGCCGACGGGGACGTCGACGAGATCGTCAACTCCGCGCAGGCCGAGATCTACGCGGTCACCGAGCAGCGCACCAGCGAGGACTACCTCCCCCTCGGCGACATCATGGAGGGCGCGCTCGACGAGATCGAGGCGATCGGCTCGCGCAGCGGCGAGATGACCGGTGTGCCGACGGGCTTCACCGACCTCGACGCCCTGACGAACGGCATGCATCCCGGCCAGATGATCGTCATCGCGGCCCGTCCCGCCATGGGCAAGTCCACGCTGGCGCTGGACTTCGCGCGTGCCGCGTCGATCAAGAACAATCTGCCCAGCGTCATCTTCTCCCTCGAAATGGGGCGCAACGAGATCGCGATGCGTCTGCTGTCCGCCGAGGCGCGGGTGGCCCTGCACCACATGCGGTCCGGCACGATGACGGACGAGGACTGGACGCGGCTCGCGCGCCGGATGCCCGAGGTCTCCGCCGCTCCGCTCTACATCGACGACTCCCCCAACCTGTCGATGATGGAGATCCGCGCGAAGTGCCGCCGGCTCAAACAGCGCAACGACATCAAGCTCGTGATCATCGACTACCTCCAGCTGATGCAGGCCGGCGGATCGAAGCGCTCCGAGAGCCGCCAGCAGGAGGTCTCGGACATGTCCCGAAACCTCAAGCTGCTGGCGAAGGAGCTGGAAGTCCCGGTGATCGCGCTCTCACAGCTGAACCGTGGCCCCGAGCAGCGCACGGACAAGAAGCCGATGGTGTCCGACCTGCGTGAGTCCGGCTCCATCGAGCAGGACGCCGACATGGTCATCCTGCTCCACCGCGAGGACGCGTACGAGAAGGAGTCACCGCGCGCGGGCGAGGCCGACATCATCGTCGGCAAGCACCGTAACGGTCCGACGGCCACGATCACCGTGGCCTTCCAGGGCCACTACTCCCGTTTCGTCGACATGGCGCAGACCTGACGGGGCCCTCGCACGTTCGTGGAGGGCCCAGTACTCCTCTTGCCGGTGCGGCAGCTCTCCGTTTCCACATTGAATGATCATGCGTGGGCATGCATACTCTTCCCATGTCTAAGGTTCTCACCTCCCTGCCCATCGGCGAGCGCGTCGGCATCGCCTTCTCCGGCGGACTCGACACCTCGGTCGCGGTCGCGTGGATGCGCGACAAGGGCGCCGTCCCGTGCACCTACACCGCCGACATCGGCCAGTACGACGAGCCCGACATCGCCTCGGTACCCGGCCGCGCCTCGACGTACGGTGCCGAGATCGCCCGGCTGGTCGACTGCCGGGCGGCGCTGGTTGAGGAGGGGCTGGCCGCGCTCACCTGCGGTGCGTTCCACATCCGTTCCGGCGGGCGCGCCTACTTCAACACCACGCCGCTCGGCCGTGCCGTGACCGGGACCCTGCTGGTCCGGGCGATGCTGGAGGACGACGTCCAGATCTGGGGCGACGGGTCGACGTTCAAGGGCAACGACATCGAGCGGTTCTACCGGTACGGGCTGCTCGCCAACCCGCACCTGCGGATCTACAAGCCGTGGCTGGACGCGGACTTCGTCACCGAACTCGGGGGCCGCAAGGAGATGTCGGAGTGGCTGCTCGCCCACGCGCTGCCGTACCGCGACAGCAGCGAGAAGGCGTACTCCACCGACGCCAACATCTGGGGTGCCACCCACGAGGCCAAGACCCTGGAGCACCTCGATGCGGGCATCGAGACCGTGGAACCGATCATGGGCGTCCGGTTCTGGGACCCCTCGGTGGAGATCGCTGCCGAGACCGTGACGATCGGCTTCGACCAGGGCCGCCCGGTGACGATCAACGGCAAGGAGTTCGCCACCCCGGTCGACCTGGTGATGGAGGCGAACGCGATCGGCGGTCGCCACGGCATGGGTATGTCGGACCAGATCGAGAACCGGGTGATCGAGGCCAAGAGCCGCGGCATCTACGAGGCGCCCGGAATGGCGTTGCTGCACGTGGCGTACGAGCGGCTGGTCAACGCCATCCACAACGAGGACACCCTGGACAACTACTACAACGAGGGGCGGCGGCTCGGCCGGCTGATGTATGAGGGCCGCTGGCTCGACCCGCAGGCGCTGATGATCCGCGAGTCGTTGCAGCGCTGGGTGGGGATGGCGGTCACCGGGGAGGTGACGCTGCGACTTCGGCGTGGTGACGACTACTCGATCCTGGACACCGAAGGCCCGGCGTTCAGCTACCACCCGGACAAGCTGTCGATGGAGCGCACCGAGGACTCCGCGTTCGGCCCGGTGGACCGGATCGGCCAGCTCACGATGCGCAACCTCGACATCGCCGACTCGCGCGCCAAGCTCGAACAGTACGCGGGCCTCGGCATGGTCGGATCGACCCACCCCGCGCTCATCGGCGCCGCCCAGGCGGCCTCGACCGGACTGATCGGCGCGATGCCGCAGGGTGGCGCCGAGGTCATCGCCTCGCGCGGCAGGGGCTCCGGCGGCGACGAGATGCTCGACCACGCCGCGATGGAGTTCGGCACCGACTGAAGGGCAATGCAGTGCCCCCGGCGTCCTGCCGATACTGATTCGTCAGGAGGCGTTTCCGTCGGGTAGGTGTTGCCCATGACTTCTCCCGGTGAAGACCTGCTCCCCAGCACCCGGCGCGCCCTGCTGCACCGTGTCGCCCTCGCCCAGCGGGACGGCCGCGCGCCGTCCCTCGTGGCGGCAGTGCAGCGGCAGGGGCGGCTGGTCTGGAGCGGGGCGCGTACATGCGTCGAGGGGCATGCTCCCGACACCGATACGCAGTACAGGATCGGCTCGATCACCAAGACGTTCACCGCTGTCCTGGTGCTGCGGCTGCGCGACGAGGGTCTGATCGACCTGGACGACCCGCTGGAGAAGCACCTTCCTGGCACGAGTGCGGGCAGCGTGACCGTCTTTCAGCTGCTCGGGCACAGCGCGGGGTTGGGTGCCGAGGCGCCCGCCCCCTGGTGGGAGCGGACTCCGGGCACCCTGCGCCCCGAACTCGCCGACGTACTGGGTGAGCGGCCTCGGACTCACCCCGCCGGTCACCGCCATCACTACTCCAACCCGGGCTACACCCTGCTCGGTTCGCTGGTCGAAGCGGTCCGGGGAGTCCCGTGGGAGGAGGCGCTGCGCCGCGAGATCCTGGAGCCTCTCGGCATGCACCGCACGGCGAGTGAACCCGTGGCGCCGCATGCGGTCGGCTGGGCTGTCCACCCCTGGGCCGATGTGATGCTGAGCGAGCCCGCCGAGGATCTCGGGCTGATGGCACCCGCCGGTCAGCTCTGGTCGACCGCGAGCGACCTGCTGCGGTTCGCCGCGTTCCTGGCCGAGGGGGACGACCGGGTCCTGGCGGCCTCCTCCGTACGGGAGATGCGCGCGCCCGCCGCGCCGACCGAGACCGGGAGCAGCGGCTACGGTCTGGGCCTCCAGATCGTGACGGGTGCGGGGACCGTGCTCTTCGGGCACACGGGATCGCTGCCCGGGTTCGTCGCCGGTCTGTGGATCAATGTGGAGGAGGACATCGCCGCCGTCGTCCTCGCCAACGTCACCTCAGGCCTGCCTGCCGCCACGGTGGCCGCCGAACTCGTGGGGATCGTGGCGGAGGCCGAGCCGAGGATCCCGGAGCCCTGGCGCCCACTGCCTGAGGTGGACGAGGAGTTGCTCGCCCTTACGGGGATCTGGCACTGGGGCACCCACACCTTCACGCTGAGGCTCCTGGCGGACCGTGGCCTGGAGCTCAAGCCATGGGGCGGCAAGGGGCGTGGTGCGTCCTTCGCTGCCGGGCCGGACGGCACCTGGATGGGCCAGGACGACTATTACGCGGGTGAGACCCTCCGCGTCGTACGCAGGGACGACGGCTCGGTGGACCACCTCGACCTGGGCTCGTTCGTGTTCACGCGGGAGCCTTACGAGGCGGGGGCGGCCGTACCGGGCGGGGTGGACGCGGAAGGGTGGCGGGGTTTCGGCGGCTGACTCCGGGACCGGAACCGGGTGGGTGTTTCACGTGAAACACCCACCCGCCCCCTTGATCGGTCAGAGGGCGAGCTTGAAGCCCACGTGACTGGCCGTGAAGCCGAGCCGTTCGTAGAAGCGGTGTGCGTCCTCGCGAGTGGCGTCCGAGGTCAGCTGTACCAACTGGCAGTTCTGCCGACGGGATTCGTCCACCGCCCACTGGATGAGCTGGGTGCCCAGACCGCTGCCGCGTTCGTCGCCGTGGATGCGGACGCCCTCGATGATCGAGCGGGTCCCGCCGCGGCGGGACAGCCCCGGGACGATGGTCAGCTGGAGCGTCCCCACGACGCGGTCCTCACGCACGGCGACGACGACATGCTGGTTGGGGTCGCCGGCCAGCCGCTGGAACGCCGTCCGGTACGGGGCCAGATCGTCCGGTGACTCGCGCTGTGCGCCGAGCGGGTCGTCGGCGAGCATGGCGACCACGGTCGGCAGATCGGCCTCTGCGACGGGGCGTATTTCAAGATCGCTCATGATCGGCATCCTAGGGGCGGGAAGTGCTGGGCCGGGGATCACGCCCGCGCCGGAAACTTCAGCTCTTCGACCGCCCTGACCAGGGGAGCGAGCTCGGGGTTCTCCGCCGCCTCGTCCAGCGCGGCCCGCAGAGCACGGTCATTGGTCGGCCGGGCCGCTTCGAGCAGCGCCAGCGCTCGGCACCTACATCGGGCAGTCCGCGGGCTGGCGGACCACGTTCCTCATCGTCGCCGTCCTCGGCGTCCTCGGACTGCTCGGCGTCGCGAAGCTCATCCCTGAGCAGCCCAAGCCGGAAGGCGTACGCATCCGCCATGAGCTGGCCGCGTTCCGCAACGTCCAGGTGCTGCTGGCGATGGCCATGACCGTCCTGGGCTTCGGCGGAGTCTTCGCCGCGATCACCTACATCACCCCGATGATGACCGAGGTCGCCGGCTACTCGGCCTCGTCCGTCACCTGGCTGCTGGTCCTCTTCGGCCTCGGCATGGTGGGCGGCAACCTGGTCAGCGGGAAGTTCGCCGACCGGCATCTGATGCCGATGCTGTACGTGTCGCTCGGTGCGCTCGCCCTCGTCCTCGGTCTGTTCACCGTGACCGCCCACAACAAGATCGCGGCTGCCGTCACCATCGTCCTGATCGGCGCCCTCGGCTTCGCGACCGTGCCACCGCTCCAGAAGCGGGTCCTCGACCAGGCGGTGGGTGCGCCCACCCTGGCTTCCGCGGTCAACATCGGGGCCTTCAATCTCGGCAACGCCCTGTCTGCCTGGCTCGGCGGCCTCGTGATCGCGGCCGGTCTCGGCTACACCGCCCCCAACTGGGTCGGCGCCGTCCTCGCCGCATCGGCCCTGGTCCTCGCCGTGGTCTCCAGCCTGCTGGAGCGCCGCGAGCCCACCGCCGACCACATCGCTGTCGCGAGTGGCCCGGAGCCGGCGGCCGTCGCGGCCCGGCGCTGAGGCCCATGCCCCCGACGCCCTTCCGGACCACCCGCACCACCCCGCACGACCCGCGCGGCGCCAACCGCCGCGCCACGCACCCCAGCACCACGCAAGGAGCAGTTCCATGAGCACCGCCACCACCGCCGTCGCCCCGCTGACCATCCAGGACGCCGAAACCCTCGTCGAGACGGCCCGCTCCGCGGCCGAGGCGGCCGGTGTCGCCGTCGCCGTGAGCGTCCTCGACGCGGGCGGTCACCTGCTGGCCTTCCGGCGCGATGACCGGGCCGTCCTCATCGCGGGTGATACCAGCACCCGTAAGGCGTTCACCACGCTGCAACTGGATGCCCCCACCGCGGACCTGGTCGACGCGGTCCGGCCCGGCGGTCCCTTCCACACCCTGCCGACCGCGCTCGACCGCCCGCTGCTCTTCATCGCCGGAGGCGTTCCCCTGCACCGGTACGGCCGTCTGATCGGTGCCATCGGTGTGGGCGGCGGAGCGCCCTTGCAGGACCACGGCTTCGCCACGGCCGCCGCGGACACCCTCCTCTGAGCGCACGGCTCCCGGCCACCGCTGCCCCCCGTGGCGGTGCGGCGGTGACGTGTCAGCCCGTCGCGACCGAGAGCGGGGCGAACCTGCGGGTGGCGTCGCCCGGCAGATCCGGGATGCCGTATGTCATCACAGTGGTCCGGGCGAGGGGCTCCAGCCCTCGGTCCGCCAGCCAGGAGAGCAGTTCCCCATGACGGGCGTCGGCATCCGCCCGCAGCGGCCGGTCCGTCGTCGCGGCCAGGGCGGTGACCAGGGCCTGCGCGGTGTCCGTGTCCCGTGCGACCAGCGGGCCGATCACATGGGAGTGGCCGCTCGGCCAGAGCGCCGCGTAGCCGACCAGCTCGCCGTCCTCCTCGGCCACCTGGAGCCGGTCGGCGAAGGCCGGAAGCCGGGCGAGGAGGTGCGTCCGGTCTATGCCGAACACGGGGAGGTCGAGCCGGACCATCGCCTGCAGATCGGCAGCCTCCGCCGGACGCGTAGTCACCGGCGAGGCGTGGGGGGACGCCGGGGAGCCATCGGTGCCGTCCGCCCGGAAATGACCGCCGACCCGCTCGGCCCGGCCCACGGGGAAGAAGCCGATCTTCTCGTAGAGCGGCTGCCCCTGCTCCGTCGCGTACAGGGCGAGCGGGGTGTCCCCGACGTCTTCCATGACCTGCCGCATGAGCCGTCGGGCGAGCCCCTGACGTCCGTGGCGTCCGGCGACGAGCAGCATGCCGACGGCGGCCAGCTGCGGCCCGTACGAGGTCAGCATGCAGGTGGCCGCCAGGCCCTTGCCGTCGGGGGCGTCGATTCCGTACCCCGTGCCCGCGGCGAGGAGCAGCCCCCACCGGTGCTCGTCGCGCGGCCAGCCGCGGTCCTCGCAGAGATCGGCGCAGGCGACCAGGTCCTCCCGGGACAGGCGCCGGATCGGCAGGTCGGCGGGAGAGCGGGGTGATGGGCTGTGCATGGGGTCAGGCTGTCTGACGGGATGATCGCGCGTCCACCGGTTTGGCGGAACTGGCCGAGAACCGCAGCCGCCGCTCGTGCCGAGCGTCAGCAGGCCGACGGTCAGACCCAGCCCCTGACGGAGACGGCGACACGGGCGACGAGGGGCCCTCGGCGTACGGGGCGTGGTTTCACGTGAAACACGATGACGAGCGAGGCATCCCGGGTCGTCCGGCGGCGGGAGTGTCCATGGATACCGGCAGGGGAGTACGCGCTCCTGCGCCTCCGGCCGCGTCAGCCCGGCGGGGGGTGTGTCAGCCCAGGTCGGGGGCGTGCATCGCGCGTACGCCTTCGATGTTGCCGTCCAGGTAGTGCCGCAGGGAGAGCGGCACGAGGTGCACGGCCGCGATCCCCACCCGGCTGAACGGCACCCGGACGATCTCGTACTCCCCGCAGGGCGCGTCGATCTCCGGCCCGTGCCGCAGGGAGGCGTCCATCGACGCCAGTCGGCAGACGAAGAAGTGCTGGACCTTCACGCCCGTCACGCCACCGTCCGCGATGTGCTCGACCGTGTCGACGAAGCACGGGACCACATCGACGATCTTGGCCCCGAGCTCCTCGTCGACCTCACGGTGCAGGGCGTCGACGACAGTGGCGTCCTCCGGCTCGACCCCGCCGCCGGGCGTGAGCCAGTACGGATCGACCCCCGGCTTCGTGCGCTTGATGAGGACGAGATCGTCGCCGTCGAGCAGGATGGCGCGTGCGGTGCGCTTGACCACAGGACGTTCGGTCATGGCAAGAGAGTGGCCCGCGGAGCACCGTCTGAAACTCCGTCGGACCGTTCGCTTCCCCTCAGGCCCTACCGGCTTGCCGCGTCCAGTGCCTGTTCGACATCGGCCAACAGGTCCTCGGGGTCCTCCGCGCCGACCGAGAAGCGGATGAAGCCCTCCGCCACGGCGTCGCCGCCCCAGCGTCCCCGGCGCTCTGCGGTGGAGCGGACGCCGCCGAAGCTCGTCGCGTCGTCGACCAGCCGCAGCGCGGACAGGAAGCGTTCGGCGCTCTCCCGGTCGGCCAGTTCGAAGGACACCACCGAGCCGAACCGCCGCATCTGGAGCACCGCTGTGGCGTACGAGGGATCGGTGGGCAGCCCCGGATACCGCAGCCCGGTGACTTCCTTACGCTTCGCCAGCGCCTCGGCGAGGGCGAGGGCAGTGGTGCACTGGCGGTCGATGCGCAGCTGGAGCGTGGCCAGCGAGCGGTGCGCGAGCCAGGCCTCCATCGGGCCCGGGATCGCACCGACGACCTTGCGCCAGCGCCGTACGTCCGCTGTCAGACCGGGGTCGCGGCAGGTCACATGGCCGAGCAGGATGTCGCCGTGCCCGGTCATGCCCTTGGTGTCGCTGGCCACGGAGAAGTCGGCACCCAGCTCCAGCGGGCGTTGGCCGATCGGGGTGGCCAGGGTGTTGTCGACCGCGACGAGCGCGCCTGCCGCGTGGGCGGCCTTCACCAGCCGCCGGATGTCGCAGACGTCCAGACCGGGGTTGGACGGACTCTCGATCCACAGCAGCTTCGCGCCCTCCAGCAGGGCGAGCTGGGCATCGCCGCCGGTCGGCGCGGTCCGGACCTCGACGCCGTACGCCGTCAGCTGCTCGCGTACGAGCGGCAGCGCCTGGTAGCCGTCGTCCGGCAGGACCACGGCGTCGCCCGAGCGGACCTGGGACAGGAGCACCGCAGTGATCGCCGCCATGCCCGAGGCGAACACCGTCGTGCCCACCTCCTCACCCGGCGCTTCCAGCTCGCCGATGGCCCGCTCCAGGTGGGTCCAGGTCGGGTTGGTCTCCCGGCCGTAGGTGTAGGGGCCCACCGGCTCGCCGGAGAGGTGGAAGTGGGCGGCGAAGACCGGGCCGGGCAGAGTGGGTTCGAACTGCTCCGGTTCGGGAAGCCCGGCCCGTACCGCACGCGTTCCGTCGCCCATGGTGCTCATGCTGCTCCTTCGCTGGTCTCCCCCGGTCACCGGCCGAGGTGACCCGCACTCTTCCAGAGGTCGGGAACAGTGGTGGGGCGGGTCCGCGATCCGAGAGGCCCGGGATCAGTTCTCGTCGGGCAGGACGACGTTGAGCGCCCAGGACACGACCGAGATGATCAGGCCACCGAGCACCGCCGTCCAGAATCCGTCGACGTTGAAGCTGAGATCGAGCACGTCGGCCAGCCAGGAGGTCAGCATCAGCATCAGGGCGTTCACCACCAGGGTGATCAGCCCGAGCGTCAGGATGAACAACGGGAAGGTCAGGAGCTGGACCACCGGCTTCACCAGGAAGTTCACCAACCCGAAGATCAGCGCGACCAGGATCAGGGTGAGGATCTTGCGGCCGGTGCTGCCACCCTCCAGGGTGATGTTGCCCAGCAGCCAGATGGCCACGGCCAGCGCACCCGCGTTGGCGATCGTCTTGACTACGAAATTCTTCATGTGTCTGATCGTGGCAGACATGACCGGTGGTGGACACCGGCAGCGCAGCCACCATCGGCAGCACAGTTATCACCGCAGCGCGGGCGATTAGGGGCGGACGGGCCATGAAAGCATTCAGACTGGACGAGCTGGAGGCGGAACGGGCCGCCAACGACGGCGCCTACCTTCAGTTCGTACGGGAGCGGAACATGTCCGTCGGCCTGTACGCCCTGAACGCCGGGGAGACCGATCCGCAGCAGCCGCACCAGCAGGACGAGGTCTACTTCGTCGTCAGCGGCCGCGCGTCGATCACGGTGGGGATGGAGACGACACAGGTCGGCCGGGGCAGCGTCGTCTACGTGCCCGCGGGGGTGGCCCACAAGTTCCACCACATCACCGAGGACCTGCGAGTGATGGTCGTCTTCTCCCCGCCGGAGGGATGATCCCCGGGTTCCCTAAGGGTTCGATCAGGGGTCTTCAAGGGCTCCCGGGGCCCCGCCCGAGGCCTCCGCGCGCTTAGCATCGAGGCAGGTACTCAAAGAGAGACGAGGTAGAGGCGATGGCCGTGCGGGAGATATTCGCAGGGATGCCCTGGTGGGTGAAGTGGGTGGCGATTCCCGTCATCGCGATCTTCGTGTTCGGCGGACTGATCGCCAGCGTGGTCGGATTCGTGATCAGCCTGCTCTTCAAGGCGCTGGTCTTCGTCGTCCTGGTCGGCGGGCTGATCTTCGTCGTACGCAAGTTCATGACGTCGTCGTCCTCGCGTGGTGACTGGTAGTAACACGGTCGGGAGGCCGGTGCGTTGCCCCCGGGGATTAGCCCAGCTGAGCTAAGTCCCGGAGGAAACCACCCGTCTGCCGGAGGCGGCCGATACAGTGACACACCGTTGCCGCTATCCGGAATGTGACGTTCAGTCACCGAGCCGCCCGAACGGTCATGGGTCCGGTTTCCCGGTTCTCCGGTGCTCTCCGGTCCTCGGGATCGCGGCAGGCCCGTGGGGGCGGCCCCCACGGGAGGGCTGATGGCCCGTCACCATGCCTGGGGGTGACCTTTGACCACGGCATCGAGCACCGCTGTCCCGACGTTGATCGCTTCGGTCCAGCGGGCGTTGAGGCTGCTGGAGGCTGTGGGCGCCCATCGGGAGGGGGCGCCGGCCAAGCAACTCGCACGTGAGGCAGGGCTTCCGCTGCCGACCGCGTACCACCTGCTGCGCACGCTCGCCCATGAGGGCTATCTCCGCCGCGAGAACGGTGTCTTCCACCTCGGTGCGGCCGCCGCGAACCTGACCGCGGCCCCGGGGGTCAGGAGCCGCCCCTCCTCCGTCGCCGACTCCCTCGGTCACTGGCGGGACACCATCGGCACCCCCGTGTACTGCGCGGTCTACTGCGAGGGCGAGATCGAGCTCATCGCGGTCGCGGACGCCCCCGACATCCCCGCGGTGGAGGAGTGGGCCTCGTTCCGCGAGACCGGCCACGCGCATGCGATCGGCCAGTGTCTGCTCGCCCAACTCGACGAGAGGGCCCGCGAGGACCACCTCGACCGGCACCCCGTGCGCCCGCTCACCCGTTACTCAGTGCGAGATCGAGCGGCACTTCTTGAGCGGCTGCGAACGCTCCGGAGAGGTGAACCGGTCATCGAACGCCAGGAGTACGCACTGGGGACCGTCTGTGCCGCGATTCCGGTCACGGCCGGTGCCACCATTGCGGCGATGGCCGTTTCGGTACCCCTGGACCGTGAGGAACGGTTGCTGCCCGCAGTCGAACAGCTACGTGGCGAAGTTGCCAGCCTCTTGCGTTCGTTCGTGTTCTCTATCAGTATCTGAAAAATCACTCCTTGTGATCTGCTATCGCGTGCACCACGATGGCGTCAATAGGGCCTGGGGGATCATTCCTGGCCAGTTTCATCTACTGCGGGGTTGAACGATGCGCGAATCGGTTCAAGCAGAGGTCATGATGAGCTTCCTCGTCTCCGAGGAGCTCTCGTTCCGTATTCCGGTGGAGCTCCGGTACGAGGTCAGCGATCCGTACGCCATCCGGATGACGTTCCACCTGCCCGGCGATGCCCCTGTGACCTGGGCGTTCGGTCGCGAACTGCTGCTGGACGGGCTCAACAGCCCGAGCGGCGACGGAGATGTGCACATCGGCCCGACCGAGCCGGAAGGGCTGGGAGATGTGCACATCCGGCTCCAGGTCGGCGAGGACAGTGCGCTGTTCCGTGCGGGCACGGCACCGCTGGTGGCGTTTCTGGACCGGACGGACAAGCTGGTGCCGCTAGGTCAGGAACACACGCTGGGTGACTTCGACGGGAACCTGGAGGAGGCGCTGGGCCGCATCCTGGCCGAGGAGCAGAACGCCGGCTGACCGCCTCTCACTTCTTGCGGCGGCGGCCCCTTCCGGTCCGCGCGGGCGCGGCGGCCGTGGCCGCGATGGCGCCCGTGCCCGGGCGGTCCGCGGATACCACCAGCGCGGCGAGCCCCGTGGTCACCGGCACCGAGGCGACCAGGCCGATCGAACCGACCAGCGTGCGGACGATCTCCTCGGCGACCAGCTCGCTGTTGGCGACCGTTCCCACACTGCTCTGCGCGATGGAGAAGAGCAGCAGCAGCGGCAGCGCCGCGCCCGCGTACGCCAGCACCAGGGTGTTGACCACCGAGGCGATGTGGTCCCTTCCGATCCGGATACCTGCCTGGTAGAGCCCCTTCCACCCCATCTGCGGGTCGGCCTGGTGGAGTTCCCACACGGCGGAGGTCTGGGTGACCGTCACATCGTCGAGCACACCGAGCGAACCGATGATGACGCCGGCGAGCAGCAGACCGCTCATGTCGATGTCCGGGTACAGACCGTGGATGAGGCCGGTGTTGTCGTCGGTGTTGCCGCTCAGGCTCGCCCAGCCGATGAAGAGCGAGCCCAACAGCCCGATCAGCAGCAGCGAGATCAGCGTTCCGATGACCGCGACGGACGTCCGGGCCGTCACCCCGTGGCACATGTAGAGCGCCGCCAGCATGATGGCACTGGCCCCGATCACCGCCACCACCAGCGGATTCGAGCCCTGAAGGATCGCCGGGAGGATGAACAGGGTCAGCACGGCGAACGACACGGCGAGCGCCACCAGCGCCATCACGCCGCGCATTCTGCCCACCAGGACCACCGCCAGGGCGAAGATCCCGGCCAGCAGCGCCATGGGGACCTTCCGGTTCACGTCGGTGACCGAGTACTGGAGGTCGCGCGGCGCGTCGGGAGCGTACGCCACGACCACGCCCTGGCCCTCGCGCAGCTGGCGGGGCGCGTCCGGCTGGACGACCTCGACGAACCTCCGGCCCTTGTCGTCTCCGGTGGTCACCTCGACCGTGGCCTTCGCGCACTCCCCCTCCTGCTCGTTGACGGCCTCCCGGCCCGAGGGCGTTGAGGTGTCGCCGGTCGGGGGCACCTGAGCGGCGTTGACGTCCGCGCAGTCGACCTTGACGACCTGGACGACCTTGCCGTCCTGGGTCTGCCGGTCGAAGCCGACGCCTGTGCGTTCGTGGTCGGGGGCGCCGCCGGGCCAGAACGCGATCAGGCCGACGACGACCGCCGTCGCGAACGGGATCACCACGGCGGCGATGACCTTGCGCAGGTGCTTGGAGACCGGGGCGGCCGGTCCGTGGCTGTGCGAATGCCCGTGGGTGTGGTCGTGCGGGGGGCCCTGGGGCGGCGGGGGTGCGGGGTCGCTCTGGGGAGAGGTCACGGAGGGATCATCGCAAGAACGGCAGGGCCCTCTGGTCAGCTCGCCGGGAAGGACGCTAGCGTGGAGGCACCTTTGTACACGCGGGAGCTCGGAGCACCGGGCTGAGAGGGCGCTGATCGCCGTACATCCGTACGGGGCACGCTGCGCCGACCGCCGAACCTGTTACCGGGTAATGCCGGCGTAGGGAGTAGGTCTCATGACCACAGCGGACGCACGCACGCCTGCCTCCGATCGGAACGACGACGAGGCCGGGAAGTCCATCGGCTGGCACAAGGGGTACGTCCAGGGCTCACGCCCGGACCTCCGGGTGCCGGTTCGACAGGTGCACCTCACCAATGGCAAGGATGTGACGCTGTACGACACCTCGGGGCCGTACACCGACGCCTCCATCGACACCGACGTCCGCCGCGGCCTCGCGCCCCTGCGGGAGAACTGGATCATCGCCCGCGGCGACACCGAGGAGTATGCGGGCCGCCCGGTCCGGCCCGAGGACGACGGACTCAAGCACACCTCGCCGCGCGGCGGACTGCGCAACCTCGACGCGGTCTTCCCCGGCCGCCCGCGCCAGCCGCGCCGCAGCCGTGACGGGCGGCCCGTCACCCAGCTCGCGTACGCCCGGCGGGGGGAGATCACCCCGGAGATGGAGTACGTCGCGATCCGGGAGAACGTGGAGCCCGAGGTCGTCCGCGAGGAGATCGCGGCGGGCCGGGCGGTACTGCCGGCCAACGTCAACCACCCGGAGATCGAGCCGATGATCATCGGCAAGCGGTTCCTGGTGAAGGTCAACGCCAACATCGGCAACTCGGCGGTCACCTCCTCCATCGAGGAGGAGGTGGACAAGATGACCTGGGCGACCAAGTGGGGCGCCGACACGGTCATGGACCTGTCCACCGGGCGCAACATCCACACCACCCGCGAGTGGGTGCTGCGCAATTCCCCCGTGCCGATCGGAACCGTTCCGCTCTACCAGGCCCTGGAGAAGGTCGACGGCCGGGCCGAGGAGCTGACCTGGGAGATCTACAAGGACACCGTCATCGAGCAGGCCGAGCAGGGCGTGGACTACATGACGGTGCACGCCGGAGTGCGCCTGCCGTATGTCCCGCTGACGGCTCGCCGTAAGACCGGCATCGTCTCGCGCGGCGGCTCGATCATGGCGGCCTGGTGCCTGGCGCACCACAAGGAGTCGTTCCTGTACGAGCACTTCGAGGAGCTCTGCGAGATCCTCGCGACGTACGACGTCACCTACTCGCTCGGCGACGGGCTGCGCCCCGGCTCGATCGCGGACGCCAACGACGAGGCGCAGTTCGCCGAGCTGCGCACGCTGGGCGAGCTGAACACGATCGCCAAGCGGTTCGGCGTCCAGACGATGATCGAGGGCCCCGGGCACGTCCCGATGCACAAGATCAAGGAGAACATCGACCTCCAGCAGGAGATCTGCGAGGAGGCGCCGTTCTACACGCTCGGCCCGCTGACCACGGACGTCGCGCCCGCCTACGACCACATCACCTCGGGCATCGGCGCCGCGATGATCGCCTGGTGGGGCACGGCGATGCTCTGCTACGTCACGCCCAAGGAGCACCTGGGGCTGCCCAACCGGGACGATGTGAAGACCGGCGTGATCACCTACAAGATCGCAGCCCACGCGGCCGACCTCGCCAAGGGGCACCCGGGCGCGCAGGAGTGGGACGACGCGCTCTCGGACGCGCGGTTCGAGTTCCGGTGGGAGGACCAGTTCAACCTGGCGCTCGACCCGGACACGGCCCGGGAGTTCCACGACGAGACGCTGCCCGCCGAGCCGGCGAAGACGGCGCACTTCTGCTCGATGTGCGGGCCGAAGTTCTGCTCGATGAAGATCTCCCAGGACATCCGCCGTCAGCACGGTGGCTCGCAGGAGGAGATCGAGCAGGGCATGGCCGAGAAGTCGAAGGAGTTCGCGGCCGCGGGCAACCGGGTCTATCTGCCCATCGCGGACTGACCCGGCCCGATCAGCGACAGCCCGTTCCGGCCCTCCTCGGTGGGCCGGGCGGGCTGGGTCCGTTTCCTTGCGTTACGGGCGACTTGATGGCATTGGTGCCCATTTGACCTGGTTGGTCAGCTTGTTAAGCGACAGTATGGACACGGTCGTGTGGCGGCTTTATGTATGTTTGGCCATCAGCTCGCCTTGACTTGACCCTTCCCTTATCCGTGGCTTACTTTCCGGCTTGCTTGGCTGAAATTGGAAGCCCTCGCACGGGGGCCCGGGGAGGGAACACTATGAACTGGTACCTGGCTGTACTCAAGAACTACGCAGGCTTCAGCGGACGGGCGCGCCGCAAGGAGTACTGGATGTTCACGCTCGTCAGCTTCGTCATCTCTCTCGTCCTGTCGATCCTCGGCAGTGTGATCGGCACGGACATCCTGTACTACCTCTACGCCGTCGCGGTCCTCGTCCCGACGCTCGCCGTCGCCGTCCGCCGCCTGCACGACACCAGCCGCTCGGGCTGGTGGCTGCTGATCGGGCTCGTCCCGCTGGTCGGCTTCATCGTCCTGATCGTCTTCCTCGCCTCGGAGGGCAAGCAGGAGGCGAACGAGCACGGCGCCAACCCGAAGCTCGCGCCGCAGGTCGGCTGATCCACCGCTCCGGTCGATCCGGAGCATCCCCCGGGCCGGGCGCGGCAACTGCCGCCCCGGCCCGCGGTGTGTCCGGGGCCTGAGTGCCGGCTCGGTCCGGCCGGTGTCAGCCCGGTCGGTGCCAGTCCGGCTGGTGTCAGTCCGGCCGGTGTTCCGGGCCGCCGAAGTCCGGGCTCGTGAAGTCGGGGCTGGTGAAGGTCGGCCGGGGGCCCGCGGCGGGGCCCTCGTCCGGGCCGGAGAAGTCCGGCCTGCTGTAGCCGATCTTCGGGATGCGGTTGGGCGAGCGGTGTGGAGTCCGAGCGGCGGGCCCCGCCGTGGGGTCGGCCAGGGCGTCCCGGAGGAACGGCAGGATGCCGCGCTCCAGCAGGGCGTGGCGCCAGGCCTCCCGGGCGCGGGCCACCTCCTCCGGAAGCTCCCGTTCCTCGTTCTCGGCGGCCAGGGACGTCGCGCCGTTGCGGAGGGCGGTGACGAGCAGTCCGACGGCGGCGACCAGGATCGCCGCGGCGGCGACCGCCGCGAAGAACCACCCGGCCGCGACCATCGAGTCACCGAAGGCCACCGACGGGCTGACCGCTTTCAGCAGGTAGCCGACGAGCAGGAAGATGACCGCCGCGGTGCCTGCCAGCAGCGGGGTCAGGACCGTGAGGACCGCGCCTATCCCGGCGCCCGATCCGGCCGCGGTGCTCTGCGGCCCGTCCAGGACCGGGGCGCCGTCCGCTCCGTCGGCGGCCGTCGTGCCGCGCAGTTCGGCCCGGGCCTCGACGTAGTGGTCGTAC
The DNA here is from genome assembly GCF_002382885.1 of Streptomyces sp. WZ.A104. Lineage (GTDB taxonomy): Bacteria > Actinomycetota > Actinomycetes > Streptomycetales > Streptomycetaceae > Streptomyces. The sequence goes on along the minus strand of NZ_NWVL01000049.1, from coordinate 34,021 downwards.
TCGGTGGCCGCGGCGGCGGTGATCAGCGCCGTCGCGCTCAGTGCCATGGTGCGCAGCTGTTCGGTGTTGAGCCGGTCCCCGACGCCCTCCAGATCCGGTCGTTCATGAGCGTGGCGCAGTGCGTCGCCCAGGATCCGCTCGTACTCGGGACCGTCCTCGGCCAGCAGGTGCGGAGCGCTTGTCATCTGCATCCCCCGATGCTCCGTCGGTGCCCGGCTGCCCGTACGGACCGGGCGATCGGGCGGAAACGGAGGAGAGCCTGCTACTGATACGCCGATGGTAGAGCGCCCACGGCACGGGGTGACAGGGTGTTTCCGGAATTGGGCCCGGTGAGGGGCCCGACGATCGGCGCGGTCCGCGCGGGCGGAACCTGGTGCGTCTTCCCCGCCTACACCTGGTCATGCAGGGGGAGTTGGACGACCAGCAGCTTTCCGGCCATGGTCACCCCCCCGTCCATGGCGATCGCGAGCCCGTCGGCGTACACATGCGGACCGTTGACCACGGGCCCGGAACCGTCCTCGCCGTCCTCCGAGCCGACCTCGCCCAGGAGATACGGAATAGGGCTGTGACCATGGACGACGCGCTGTCCGCCGTACGTCGCCATCAGCTCGCGCACCGCATCGGCGCCGCCCTCGTCCCGGAAGGCGAACCGCTTGGTGAGCTTGCGGAAGAGGTCCCAGCACTCGTCGGCGTCGTTACGCGTGAGAATGGCCGTGATCGTGTCGTTGACGTCCTCGATGGTGGACCCGTAGTCGAGGTAGGCCGTCGTGTCGGAGTGCATCAGCAGATGCCCGTCCTCCTCGATGACCGCGTCGAGCCGGGACATCCACTGGAGATGGACGTCCTGGAGGCGCTCCATGTCGGTCTTCTGGCCGCCGTTGAGCAGCCAGGCGGCCTGGAAGGTGGCGGTGCCCGCCCCGGAGTTGACGGGGGTGTCGGCGAACCGCTTGGCGCCGAGCAGCAGCAGCTCGTGGTTGCCCATCAGGGCCTTGCAGTAGCCCCCCGCGGCCGCAGCCTCCGCGGAGAGCCGCATGACCAGGTCGATGACCCCGATGCCGTCGGGGCCGCGGTCGGTGAAGTCGCCCAGGAACCACAGCCGGGCGTTGCCCGCGGCCCAGTTCCCGTCGGCGTCGATGAGGCCCTGCTCGGCGAGCGCGGCGAGCAGTTCGTCCAGATAGCCGTGGACGTCGCCGACGACGAACAGCGGGCCGCGCCCGTCCTCGGGGACCGGCCGGGGCTCGGGGACGGTCTGCACCTGGACGGTGTCGCCCCGGTTGATGACGGGGAGGTCCCGCTCGGTCGGCGTGTAGCCCTCCGGCTCGTCGCCCACGGAGGCGTTGCCGGGATGCGGCAGCGGGGGCGGGGCGGGCGCGTGCGGCGGGACGGATGCCCCCGGTGCGGGGACCGGGGGCGGCACTGCGGCGTGTGGTGCCGATGCGCGCTGTTCCGGTGCCCGCGGCGGCACCGGAGCGTGCGTCACCGCGCCGGGCGCCTGTGGAGGCACGGGCGTCTGCGCATACGGCGGAACCCGGAAGTCTCGCAACGTCGCCGTCCGCACCACGGGTTCCTGACCGGCCCCCTGAGTCATCGACCCCTCCACCACCGTCGCGCCGCCGTACACCTGACGGGCCCTGCCTGGTAGAGGTGGTCCGCGGTGTCGTGCGCCCATCATAGGAATGCGGATCGATCTGTGTGACGCACCAGGGGTGGTGAATCCGGGCGCACGCACGGTTCACCGGCCGATTGGTCCGAAAAAAGCCGATCGGTCCCCGAGGGGAGAACGATCAGTCCCCGCTGGGGGAGCGCGGCGCGCTGACCGTCGTGCGCGGCGGGCGGCGTTGCGATGAGGTCCGGACGATGAGCTCCGTCGGTATGACCTGCTCGACCGGCCCGTCGTGCTCGACCCCTTCGATGGCGTCGATGAGCAGCTGGACGACGGCTGTGCCGATGCGGCGGGGCTTGAGCGAGAGGGTCGTGATGGGCGGTTCGGTGGCCGCGTACACGGTGGACTCGCTGCAGCAGACCAGCAGCAGGTCCTCGGGGACCCGCAGCCCGTAGCGGCGGGCCGCCGCGAGGAGGTCGGTCCCGTTGGGGTCGAAGAGGCCGTAGACCGCGTCGGGGCGGTCCGGGCGGGCGAGCAGCCGGTCGGCGGCGACCGCGCCCGCGCACGGGTCGTGGGCCGGGTAGGACTCGTAGACGGGGTCCTGGCCGACCCGCTCGCACCAGTGGAGGTAGGCGCTGGTGGAGAGCCGGGTGTACGTGTCGGTGGTGGTGCCGGTCAGCAGGCCGATACGGCGGGCCCCGGCGGCGGCGAGATGGTCGAGGAGGTCGAGCACGGCGGCCCGGTGGTCGTTGTCCACCCAGGCGGTGACGGGGAGGGTCCCGGCCGGGCGGCCGTCCGAGACGACGGGCAGGCCCTGGCGGACGAGTTCGGTGACGACCGGGTCCTGGTCGGAGGGGTCGATGACGACGGTCCCGTCGAGCGCGACGTTCGACCAGACGTCGTGCCGGGAGGTGGCGGGGAGGATGACGAGGGCGTAGCCGCGGGCGAGCGCCGCGGAGGTCGCGGCTCTGGCCATCTCCGCGAAGTACGCGAATTCGGTGAAGGTGAAAGGTTCATTCCCGTACGTGGTCACGGTCAGGCCGATCAGCCCCGACTTGCCCGTGCGGAGGGTTCGGGCCGCGGCGGACGGGCGGTAGCCCAGGCGCTCGGCGACCTCGCGGACATGGCGGCGGGTGGCGTCCGGGAGCCTGCCCTTGCCGTTGAGCGCGTCGGAGACGGTCGTGATCGAAACTCCGGCCGCGGCGGCCACGTCACGGATTCCTGCCCGTCCCGGCCGGCCGCTGCGCCGGGGGGTCTCCGTCCGGCTCACCTGGTGCTTCCCTGCTGCTGTCATGGCGAGCCGATAGTAGGGCTCCGGAGGGCGGTCGGTCCGGTCGCATATGCACACGTTGACAGGCACGTTTCTGCATGGTCACCCATGCTCAATTTCCTTGAAAACCTAGGGTGTTGGCCGGTATTGCATGAGTGTGTCAGGTGCTGGCGGGTGGCAGCCTGCTAAATGTGCGATGTCTCGAAGAGGTCTCAACTCACCACTTCGGGGGACGCGCGCCACGGAGTGAGCCACCGGCGCGCGCCGAAAAGGGAAACGCTCCCCCGGAGAAGCGGCCGGAGCGGTTGTGCGGCAGGGGGGCATTCCCGGGCACTGCGGTCGATTTGCCGCTCGGCCCATTCGCAGCGGGACTCAATCCTCATAGGGTGAGCAGTATTGCTGTGAACGGACGGTCGAGGAGGACCTGCGGTGAGCGAGACGAGCCCCAAGCTGCGTGCCGAACTGGATGGCGTTCCCGCCTATGTGCCCGGCAAGCCGGCGGCGGCCGGCGGACCGGTCGCGTACAAGCTGTCCTCCAACGAGAATCCCTACCCGCCGCTGCCGGGCGTCCTGGAGTCGGCGCTCGCCGCCGCGCACAACTTCAACCGTTACCCGGACATGGCCTGCACCGGGCTGATGAACGAGCTGGCCGACCGTTTCGGTGTGCCGGTCTCCCACATCGCCACCGGGACCGGGTCGGTGGGCGTGGCGCAGCAGCTGCTTCAGGCCACCTCCGGCCCGGGTGACGAGGTCATCTACGCCTGGCGGTCCTTCGAGGCGTACCCGATCATCACCCAGGTCAGCGGCGCGACATCGGTCAAGGTCCCGCTGACCGACGGCGATGTGCACGATCTCGACGCGATGGCGGAGGCGATCACCGACCGGACCCGGCTGATCTTCGTCTGCAACCCGAACAACCCCACCGGCACCGTGGTGCGCCGGGCCGAGCTGGAGCGGTTCCTGGACCGGGTGCCGGGCGACGTGCTGGTCGTGCTGGACGAGGCGTACAAGGAGTTCATCCGCGACGCCGATGTGCCGGACGGTCTGGAGATCTACCGGGACCGGCCCAATGTGGCGGTGCTGCGGACCTTCTCCAAGGCGTACGGCCTGGCCGGGCTGCGGGTCGGGTTCGCGGTGGCCCACGAGCCGGTGGCCGCCGCGCTGCGCAAGACCGCCGTCCCCTTCGGCGTCAGCCAGGTCGCCCAGGACGCGGCGGTGGCCTCGCTCCGTGCCGAGGACGAGCTGTTGGGCCGGGTCGGTTCGCTGGTCGCCGAGCGCGCCCGGGTGAGCGAGGCGCTGGCGGGCCAGGGCTGGGCGGTGCCGGAGTCGCACGCCAACTTCGTCTGGCTGCGGCTGGGGGACCGGACCCTCGACTTCGCCGCCGTCTGTGAGCGGGCCGGTGTGGTGGTGCGGCCGTTCGCGGGCGAGGGCGTACGGGTCACGATCGGCGAGGCCGAGGGCAACGACCTGTTCCTGAAGGCGGCGGCGGAGTTCCGCGCGGAGCTGTAGCGCTCTTCCAGGGCGCTGCGGCGGCTGTACGGCCGGGTGGGCCCCGGACCTCGATCGATGAGGTCCGGGGCCTTTCGCATGGTCCGTGTGCTCCCGCAGGCCTCCTGGCCGAAAAGGGGTACCCCCGGCGCAGGCTCCGAAAGTGTGTGCGCCATAATTGCTTGTGAATGTGAACGCGTTCACAAGCGTGCCCTGCTTTCTCCCGGAATCAGTGGGATCAACAGGGCATAGTGCCGGTATGGACACGGCGATGTAAGGAGACTGACGACGTGGACCTCGCTCTGGCGCCGGAAACCCTGGCGCGATGGCAGTTCGGCATCACCACCGTCTACCACTTCCTCTTCGTCCCGTTGACGATCTCGCTCGCCGCGCTCACCGCCGGCCTGCAGACCGCCTGGGTGCGGACGGCGAACGAGAAGTACCTCAGGGCGACCAAGTTCTGGGGCAAGCTGTTCTTGATCAACATCGCCATGGGCGTCGTCACGGGCATCGTGCAGGAGTTCCAGTTCGGCATGAACTGGTCCGACTACTCGCGCTTCGTCGGCGACATCTTCGGTGCCCCGCTCGCCTTCGAGGCGTTGATCGCCTTCTTCTTCGAGTCCACCTTCATCGGGCTGTGGATCTTCGGCTGGGACAAGCTGCCGAAGAAGATCCACCTCGCCTGCATGTGGATGGTCTCGATCGGCACGGTCCTGTCCGCCTACTTCATCCTGGCGGCCAACTCCTGGATGCAGCACCCGGTCGGTTACCGGATCAACGAGGAGCGCGGCCGCGCCGAGCTCACGGACTTCTGGCGGGTGCTCACCCAGGACACCGCGGTGACCCAGTTCTTCCACACCATCACGGCGGCCTTCCTCGTCGGCGGGGCCTTCATGGTCGGCATCGCCGCGTTCCACCTGGCCCGCAAGAAGCACATCCCGGTGATGCGGACCTCGCTGCGCCTGGGCCTGGTCACGATCGTGATCTCCGGGCTGCTCACCGCTGTCAGCGGCGACATGCTGGCCAAGGTCATGTTCCGGCAGCAGCCGATGAAGATGGCCGCGGCGGAGGCGCTGTGGGACGGCCAGGAGCGGGCGCCGTTCTCGCTCTTCGCGTACGGGGATGTCAGCAAGGGCCACAACACGGTGGAGATCTCGCTCCCCGGGATACTGTCCTTCCTCGCCAACAGTGACGTCGACTCGTACGTACCCGGCATCAACGACGTCAACAGGGAGTCGCAGGAGAAGTACGGGCCCGGCGACTACCGGCCCAACATCCCGGTCGCGTTCTGGAGCTTCCGCTGGATGATCGGCTTCGGCATGGCCTCCTTCGGCCTCGGCCTCCTGGGGCTCTGGCTGACCCGGAAGAAGTTCCTGTTGCCACCGGCGATGCGGACCGGTGAGGACGAGGTGCCCCATCTGGTCCTGTTCCGGAACAAGGCGCTGAGCCCACGGTTCACCAAGCTCTACTGGCTCGTCGCGCTCTGGACCATGCTCTTCCCGCTGATCGCCAACTCCTGGGGCTGGATCTTCACCGAGATGGGACGCCAGCCGTGGGTGGTCTACGGGGTGCTCCAGACCCGCGCGGGCGTCTCCCCCGGTGTCTCGCAGGGCGAGGTGATCACCTCGATGACCGTCTTCACCCTGCTCTACGCGGTGCTCGCCGTGATCGAGGTGAAGCTGCTCGTGAAGTACGTCAAGGCCGGGCCACCGGAACTCACCGAGAGCGACCTCAATCCGCCCACCAGGATCGGCGGTCACGACGAAGAAGACGCCGACCGGCCGATGGCCTTCTCGTACTGAGCACAGGAGCTGAGAGATGGAACTCCACGACGTCTGGTTCGTGCTCATCGCCGTCCTCTGGATCGGCTACTTCTTCCTGGAGGGATTCGACTTCGGTATCGGGGTCCTCACCAAGCTGCTGGCCCGCGACCGCAAGGAGAAGCGGGTCCTGATCAACACGATCGGGCCCGTCTGGGACGGCAACGAGGTCTGGCTGCTCACCGCGGGCGGCGCGACCTTCGCCGCCTTCCCCGAGTGGTACGCCACCCTCTTCTCCGGCTTCTACCTGCCGCTGCTGATCATCCTGTTCTGCCTGATCGTGCGCGGCGTCGCCTTCGAGTACCGCGCCAAGCGGCCCGAGGAGCGGTGGCAGACGAACTGGGAGACCGCGATCTTCTGGACCTCTCTGATCCCCGCCGTGCTGTGGGGCGTCGCGTTCGGCAACATCGTGCGCGGCGTGAAGATCGACGCGGACATGGAGTACGTCGGCAACTTCTGGGACCTCCTCAACCCGTACGCGATCCTCGGTGGACTCGTCACGCTCACCCTGTTCACGTTCCACGGGGCGGTGTTCGCCGGTCTCAAGACGGCCGGTGACATCCGCGTCCGGGCCCGCGCCCTGGCCCTGAAGCTGGGCCCGGTCACCGCGGTGCTCGCGCTGGGCTTCCTGCTCTGGACCCAGGCCGACAACGGGGACGGGTGGAGCCTGGGGGCCCTGGTCGTGGCGGTGGTGGCGCTCCTGGGCGCGATCGGGGCCATCGCCAAGGGGCGTGAGGGCTGGTCGTTCGCGCTCTCGGGAGTGACGATCGTGGCCGCGGTGGCGATGTTGTTCCTGACGCTCTTCCCGAACGTCATGCCGTCCTCGCTGAACGATGCCTGGAACCTCACCGTCACCAACGCCTCGTCCAGCCCGTACACGCTCAAGATCATGACCTGGTGCGCGGGCATCGCCACGCCCGTGGTGCTGCTCTACCAGAGCTGGACGTACTGGGTCTTCCGCAAGCGCATCGGCACCCAGCACATCGCCGACGCCCACTGACGGCCGTGGGCCCTGTCGGCCCCGCTGCTCCCGCAGGGCCGACAGGGTCGCAGATCCCACCGATCCCACTGGGGGATGTTTCACGTGAAACCGATCGATCCGCGTCTGCTCCGCTACGCACGGGCCACCCGTCTCTTCCTGGCGGCCGTGGTGGGTCTCGGTCTGGTCGGTGCCCTGCTGGTGATCGCTCAGGCGATGCTCATCGCCGAGATCGTGGTCGGCGGGTTCGAGGGCGGGCTCACGGTCACCGACCTCCGTACCCCCCTGCTCCTGCTCGCCGCCGTCGCTCTCGGACGGGCCCTCGTCGCCTGGCTCACCGAACTGGCGGCCCACCGGGCGAGTGCGGCAGTCAAGTCCGAACTGCGCGGCCGGCTGCTGGAGCGGGCCGCGCGGCTGGGGCCGGACTGGCTGAACGGGCAGCGCACCGGTTCGCTCGTCGCCCTGGCGACCCGGGGGATCGACGCGCTCGACGACTACTTCGCGCGCTACCTCCCGCAGCTCGGGCTCGCGGTCGTCGTCCCGGTGGCGGTGCTGGCCCGGATCGTCACCGAGGACTGGGTGTCGGCGGCGATCATCGTCGTCACCCTGCCGCTCATCCCCCTCTTCATGATCCTCATCGGCTGGGCCACCCAGGCCCGGATGGACCGTCAGTGGCAGCTGCTGTCCCGGCTCTCCGGGCATTTCCTGGATGTCGTCGCCGGGCTGCCGACCCTGAAGGTCTTCGGACGGGCCAAGGCGCAGGCCGAGTCGATCCGCGCGATCACCTCCGACTACCGTCGGGCCACCCTGCGCACCCTGCGGATCGCCTTCCTCTCCTCCTTCGCCCTGGAGCTGCTGGCGACCCTGTCGGTGGCCCTTGTCGCCGTCACCATCGGTATGCGGCTCGTCCACGGCGAACTCGACCTCTACACCGGCCTGGTGGTCCTGATCCTGGCCCCGGAGGCGTATCTGCCGATCCGCCAGGTCGGGGCGCAGTACCACGCGGCGGCCGAGGGGCTCTCGGCCGCCGAGGAGATCTTCACGGTTCTGGAGACCGAGCCCCCTGCCCCGGGCACCGGGGATGTCCCGGCCACGCTGCGGCTGGAGCTGGCGGAGGTGACCGTGCGCCACGAGGGCCGCGCCGCGCCCTCGTTGGACGCCGCATCGCTCACCGTCGAGCCGGGGGAGACCGTTGCCCTGGTCGGCCCCAGCGGCGTCGGCAAGTCCACCCTGCTGAATGTGGTCCTGGGCTTCGCCCGGCCCGACGAGGGGCGCGTACGCGTGGGGGGCCGGGATCTCGCGGACCTGGACCCGGAGCGCTGGCGGAGCCGGATCGCCTGGGTTCCCCAGCGCCCCCACCTCTTCGCGGGCACGATCGCCGAGAACGTTCGCCTCGCCCGGCCCGGCGCCGACGACGAGGCGGTCCTCACGGCGTTGCGGGACGCCGGGGCGTACGACTTCGTCGCCGCGCTGCCCGACGGGATGCGGACCGAACTGGGCGAGGACGGGGCGGGGCTCTCCGCCGGGCAGCGCCAGCGCCTCGCCCTGGCCCGTGCGTTCCTCGCCGACCGGCCGCTCCTGCTGCTGGACGAGCCGACCGCGAGCCTGGACGGTGAGAGCGAGGCGGGCATCGTCGACGCCGTACGGAGGCTGGCGGCCGGGCGGACCGTGCTGCTCGTCGTACACCGCCCGGCGCTGCTGGCGGTGGCCGACCGGGTGGTGACATTGGAGCCGCGCACGGAGGGCGGTACGGAGCCGTACGCGACGGCGCTCGCGGGCGTCGCCGCCCCGGGCCCCGCCGTACCGCAGCCCCTGGCCGGGGGCGAGCTGCCGGACGCCCGCCGCGCGGAGACTCCCGACCCCTTCCGGACGGCCGGCAGCCGGACCGGGCGGGTGCTCGCCCGGGTCCGTGAGTCCGCCGGGGCGCGGCGCGGACAGCTGGCCCTGGCCCTGCTGCTGGGCAGCCTGGCGGTCGGTTCGGCCGTGGGGCTCATGGCGGTCTCCGGCTGGCTGATCTCCCGCGCCTCCGAACAGCCCCCGGTCCTCTATCTGATGATGGCGGTCACCGCGACCCGTGCCTTCGGCATCGGCCGGGCGGTGTTCCGCTACGCCGAGCGGCTCGTCTCGCACGACGCCGTCCTGAAGCTCCTCGCCGAGCTGCGCGTCGCCGTCTACCGGGGCCTCGAACGCATCGCCCCCGCCGGTCTGCGCACCACCCGCCGGGGCGACCTGCTCTCCCGGCTCGTCGCCGATGTGGACGCGCTCCAGGACTACTGGCTGCGCTGGCTGCTGCCCGTCGGGACCGCCCTCGTGGTGGGGACGGCGGCCGCCGGGTTCACCGGCTGGCTGCTCCCGGAGGCGGGCGTGATCCTGGCGGTGGGACTGCTGGTCGCCGGGGTCGGCGTGCCGCTGGTCAGCGGGGCCTGCGCCCGCCGTACGGAGCGTCAGCTCGCGCCCGCCCGCGCCGCGCTGGCCACCCGGGTCACCGATCTCCTCGGGGGTACCGCCGAACTGACCGTCGCAGGAGCTCTGCCCGCCCGGCAGGAGCGGCTGCGCGAAGCCGACACGCTCCTGAGCCGGATCGCCTCCCGGGCGGCCGCCGCCACGGCACTGGGCGGCGGCCTCTCCGCCCTGGTCTGCGGGCTCACCGTGGTGGCCGCCGGGATCGTCGCCGTCCCCGCCGTGGGGGACGGACGGCTGTCCGGGGTCGCTCTCGCCGTCGTGGTGCTGACCCCGCTCGCCGCCTTCGAGGCCGTCGCCGGGCTGCCGCTCGCCGTGCAGTACCGCCAGCGAGTCGCCCGGAGCGCGGAGCGGGTGTTCGAGGTGCTGGACGCCCCCGTGCCCGTACAGGAGCCCACGGCTCCGGCCGAGGGGCCCGAGTCCCCCTTCCCGCTGGAGGTACGGGGGCTGACCGCCCGCTACCCGGGGTCCGGGCAGGACGCGCTGGTCTCGCTCGACCTGACACTGACGCCCGGACGGCGCATCGCGGTCGTGGGCCCCTCCGGCTCGGGCAAGACGACGCTCGCCCAGGTCCTCCTGCGGTTCCTGGACGCCTCGTCGGGGACGTACCGGCTCGGCGGCGTGGCGGCGGCCGCACTGGAGCCGGACACGGTCCGGCGCTCGGTGGGGCTGTGCGCCCAGGACGCGCATGTCTTCGACAGCACGATCCGGGAGAACCTGCGCCTCGCCCGCCCCGGGGCGCGGGACGCCGAACTGCGCGAAGCGCTCTCCCGGGCCCGGCTGCTGGACTGGGTGCTGGCCCTGCCCGAGGGGCTCGACACCCCGGTGGGCGAGCACGGCGCGCGGCTCTCCGGCGGACAGCGACAGCGCCTCGCCCTGGCCCGCGCGCTGCTCGCGGGCTTCCCCGTGCTCGTCCTGGACGAACCGGCCGAGCACCTCGACCTGCCGACCGCCGACGCCCTGACCGCCGACCTGCTGGCCGCGACCCGGGGATGTGCGACGGTGCTGATCACCCACCGGCTGACCGGCCTCGACGCGGTCGACGAGGTGCTGGTGCTGGACGCGGGCCGGGTGGTGCAGCGAGGACCGTACGCCGAACTCGCCGCCGAGGAGGGTCCGCTGCGGGACCTGCTGGAGCGTGAACGGGAGGCGGTGGGGATGGCGGGGGCGGGCCGCTGACTTCCGCAGTCCCGGGCCGCTGCTGGTGCCGCCGGTACGGCCATTCCCGACTTTCCTCATCAAACCGTACTAACTAGGCTCAGGTCATGGCAGAGCCTGACCCGAAGGACTCACTCGACGCAGCCACCCGGGCCACCCGCAGCCTCCAGGGCCTGTCCACCGAGCTCACCGCGCGGGTGCCGCAGCTCCTGGAGGCGATGCGCTCCGTCGGCACGGGACTGGAACTCCACTCCACCCTGGACCGGATCTGCGAGACCGCCGCCGAGCTCGCGCACGCCCGGTACGCCGCGATCGGCGTCGTCGACGAGGCGGGCGAAGGGCTCTCGGACTTCGTCACGTACGGCGTTCCGCAGGAGGTCGCCGACGCGATCGGCCGTCGGCCCGACGGCCACCGCGGCCTGCTCGGCGCGCTGATCCACGACCCCGCTCCCGTACGGCTGGCGGATCTGACCAGCGATCCGCGCTCCGCGGGGTTCCCGGCGGGCCACCCCCGGATGCGGACGTTCCTCGGGGTGCCGATCCGGGTTCAGGGGGAGATCTTCGGCAACCTCTACCTGACGGAGAAGGAGGGCGGCGCCGAGTTCAGCGACTACGACCTGCACATGGTGCGGGTGCTCGCGACGGAGGCCGGGATCGCCATCGGCAACGCCCGGCTGTACGAGGCGGCGCGGCAGCGGGAGCGCTGGATCGACGGGTCGGTCGCGGTGACCACGGCGCTCCTGTCGGGCGGCGACGCCGACGACGCGCTGTCCGTCGTCGCCGAACAGGCCCGCAGGCTCGCCGACTCCGCCGCCGGGATCGTGCTGCTGCCCGCCGAGGAAGGCGGTCTGGAGATCGTCGCCGTCTCCTCCGACAACCCCTCGTCCTCGCTCGGTGTGATCATCCCGCCCCGGAGCCCGGTGGTGGCGAAACTGCTCGCCGGTGAGGCGGTGTTCATCGACGACTCGGCCACCGACAGCCGGATGATCACCAGACTGGCCGACCGGTTCGGCCCCAGCATGCTGCTGCCGCTGCACAGTGGCGGCCGGGTCCTCGGAGCGCTGGCGACCCCCCGCGCCCGGGGCGGGCGCCCGTTCACGGACACCGAGCGGACGCTCGCAACCCAGTTCGCCTCCCAGGCCGCGCTCGCGCTGATGATGGCCGAGGCCCAGCGGGACCGGGAGCGGCTCGCGGTGTACGAGGACCGCGACCGGATCGCCCGTGACCTCCACGACCTGGTCATCCAACGGCTGTTCGCCACCGGGATGATGCTGGAGAGCGCCCAGCGCGGATCGGTGGTGCCCGAGGTGCGGACCGGCGTCGGCCGGGCGGTCGACGAACTGGACGTGACCATTCAGGAGATCCGTACGGCCATCTTCGCGCTCCAGCAGGAACCGGCCGAGGCCCCCGCGGGGCTGCGCACCCGGGTGCTGCGGGAGATCAACATGGCGGCCGTACCGCTCGGCTTCAAACCCTCGCACCGCTTCCTGGGCCCGGTGGACTCCGTCGTCGGCGAGCTGACCGGCAAGAACCTTGTGGCGGCGCTGCGCGAGGCCCTCTCCAACGCGTTCCGGCACGCACAGGCTTCGCTGATCGACGTGGTCGTCGACGCGACGGTGACCCTGCCGGACGGGCGGAGCGCGGTACGCCTCTCGGTCGCCGACGACGGGGTGGGCATCCCGGAGGGCGGCCGCCGCAGCGGACTGCGGAACCTGGCCCGCCGCGCCGACTCCCTGGGAGGGGCGAGCCGGATCGCCCCGGGGATCGGGGAGGACGGCGGCGGTACGACGGTGGTGTGGGAGGCGCCGCTGTGAGCCGCTGTCCGGGCGGGCCCTCGGCCTGCCGAAAGGATTCAGCGAACCTCCGGGACGTCAGCGGCCTTGCGCGCGGGCGGCGAGGATCCGCTCGATGACGACCGCCACGCCGTCCTCCTCGTTGGTCGCGGTCCGGCCCGAGGCGGCGGCCAGCGCGTCCGGGTGGGCGTTGCCCATCGCGTAGGAGGCACCGGCCCAGCTGAGCATCTCGATGTCGTTGGGCATGTCCCCGAAGGCGACCACCTCGGCGGGCGAGATGCCCCGCTCGGCACAACAGGCGGCGAGTGTGGTGGCCTTGGAGACCCCGAGGCCGCTGACCTCCAGGAGTGCGGAGGGGCTGGACCGGGTGAAGGAGGCCCTCGCCCCGGCGGCCGTGCGGGCCAGGGAGAGGAACGCGTCGGGGGCCAGCTCGGTGTGGTGGGCGAGCAGCTTGATCACGGGCGCGCCGGAGTCCGGGGTGTCCTCGTGGAGCAGCTTCTCGGCGACGGCCACGGCGGCGCCCGGGTCCAGGTGGAAGGGCGGGTAGGCCGGTTCGTAGTTGATGCCGGTGGTCAGTTCGACGGCGAAGGAGGTGCCGGGGGCCGCCGCGCGCAGGGCGTGGACGACATGGCGGGCGGCGTCGCGCTCCAGCGGCCGTACGGAGAGGAGATCGCCGTCCGTCCGCAGATCGGTGACCACGGCGCCGTTGGCGCAGATCGCCGTGCCGTGGCTGTGGACGTGGTCCCGGACGACATCCATCCAGCGGGCCGGCCGGCCAGTGACGAAGAAGACCTCGATCCCGGCCTCCTCGGCTGCGGCGAGGGCCGCGACCGTGCGCGCGGAGAGCGTCTTGTCGTCGCGCAGCAGGGTGCCGTCGAGGTCGGTGGCGATCAGCCGGGTCACGGCGGGAAGGGGCGCATCGGTCACTGAGGTCACCGGGTCATTCTCGCCCACGGAAGTGCACGGGCGTGCGCAGGGGCGCACATTTGAGTGAGTGCGCCTCTGATCTGCGGAACGTTCCTCCGGCATATGTCAGAGGTTATCGGGAGAGGCGGGGGTCACCCATTCGGCATGGTGACCTTTTCGGGCCCGCAGCCGATGCGCTGGGCCTCGGCGGCGACGTAGACGGGCAGGAGGTCACGTGTGAAGGAGGTGGCGGGGTCCATGTTCTTCAGTTGCTCCACCATGAACACCGCGCGCCCGCTCTGGCATTCGGCCTGGTAGACGGCACGGGTGGCGTTGGTTGTCCCGTACCCCTTGGTGCCCTTGATCCGCGGGCCGCCGTGGAGCAGGTCCGTCGAGAAGATGTTCACGGTGAGTGGTTCGACCACGGTCGTGAACCGTACGGACGGCCGGCCACGGTCGTAGGAGGCCTCGCAGACCCGGGCGGGGCCGCCGTCACCGGCCACCGTGCGCGTGGTGGTCAGCAGCTTGCGATGGGCGGGCAGGACGAACCCCTCGATCCCGCAGAACGCCTGGGGGTCGGCGTCGGCCCAGTCGACGGGATCGGCCAGCTCCCCTGGAGCTGGGTATGAGCCGTCGCAGTCGAAGTCACGCATGACGCCGTTGGCCACCGCCACCACCATGCGGGCGAGCGCGGCCCGCTCGGCCGGGTCGTACGCCGAGTCGAGGTCCAGGCCCGCCTGACCCCGTCCCGCGTCGATCACGGCCGGGCCGCTGTCCCCGCCTCCGGTGCAGCTCTGCGGCAGGGCTATCCAGGCGCGCAGGCCCGATGCCATGCCGGGCAGGCCGTCCCCCAGCGGCGCCATGTTCGCGGCGAGGAATTCCGCGGGCCACTTGCGACTGTCGGTGCCCAAGAGCGAGTCCAGCCTGCGGACGTGCACGGTCACCTGCCGGGCGGCTCTCTCCTCGCCGTGGTCCGTGCGGTAGCTCGTGATCCGGCAGTTCCCGTACATGAGCCTGTCGCCGTGCGGGTCGGGCCGCAGTTCCTGTTCCTCGACCTCGGTCCTGCGGTCGGCGAAGAGCGCCGTCATGGCCGAGTCGTCGAGGGAGTCCCAGCACGGCCGGGGCCCGACGAGCGGCAGCGTGTCCGTCTGCCAGGCCACGCCGCCGGCGCCGAGCAGCGCGCCGATCAGGCCGGCGACGGTGGCGGTGCGGGCTGTGCGGTTGCGCAGGAGTCTGCCCAGCGGGGAGCGCCGCGGCGGGGTGCTGACGTCCTCGTTCTCGTGGCTACCGGCCATCACACGTTTCCCCTGTTCCCGCGTTTCGTCTGTTCCCGTATTCCATGCGCGTGCCCACCTCTGCACGGTGTTCCCCGTGCGGCGTCGTGTCCGCGGCCGCGAGCGGCCGCAGCCGGCCGCTCGTCACGGCCCAGCCGCGTCGGGGCATCCGCTGCGTCCGGCCGCGGCCTTCATGAAGTGCGTGAACACCGTTGCGGCGTCCGGCACCGCTGCGCCGCCGGGCGCCTCGTCGGCGTTGCCGTAGAACACCGTGGGTCTGTCCTTGCACTTGGTCCGTCGCAGCCCCTTGTCCACTCCCTCGGGCAGCCCGTCGAACAGGGCAGCCATCCGTGGGGACGAGACCATCGCGTACTGGGCCGTCGGCGCCTGCGGGCTGTTCCTCGGCCCGGTCGTCACGGAACACGTCTGGAGCCTCCCCGTGACCGCACCCACCTGCCAGTAGGCGAGTTGGTCGCGGGCGAAGGAGAAGCGCATCCCGGAGACACGGCAGATGTCGAAGTGCTCGTCGGCGAACTCCGAGGGTCCGTCCACCACCACGAGCGGCGATTCTGCGCGCAACGGCTCGTCCGGCGCGCAGTCCGCTTCTTCCATGCCCACGTCGGCGGCCGTCAGCAAGAGCTCGGTGACCTGGTGGGGCGAGCCGATCGGAAAGGGATCGGCCGACTCCTCGCCCGCGTCCTGCTTCCACATCGCGCTGAGGATCGTCACAGCCGAGGGCCTTCCGTCGACGTCACACGCCTCGGGGAGGACCAGCAGCGCCCTGTCCCGCGCCACGACACCCTCCAGGCCGTCGGGCAACGGCGAGGCGGAACCGTCGAGATAAGGGGCCATCCACGCACGGCGGGCCCCGGCCTCAGCCGGAACGCGGCCGATCGCCAGCGAGACGCGCTCCTTGACCTCGACCGTTCCTCCGTGCAGTTTGAGGGGCGAAGTGACGGTCACGTCGCAGGTCGCCTGTTCCGTCGCACCGTCCGACGGAGGCTTCGACTGTGTGCTCTGCCGCCGGGACTCCGGCCCGGCGATCGCGTCCTTGCTCAGGAAGAGCGGGCCGCTGTTCTCGTACCACGCCCCCCAGCAGTGGCGGGCACGGAACGGTCGGCCGTCCGCGGCCCACAGCCCGGCACCGGTCGCGAGCACGATGGCGACCACCGCCCAGACCGACATCCTGCCCCGTCTGTCAGCCTGCTCGGGGCTGTCGGCCCGGTCGCTGCCGGCCTGGTGGTAGCTGTCGGTCCGCGTCCGGCTGCTGTCGCCGGTCATGAACTTCCCCCTCGCGAACGGACTCCGCTGTTCGAACAAACCCACCGATGGTACGACTCCCCCTCGGGAACCGTTCCGGTGGTGTACCCGTGGCGGATGGGAAGCCCGCGTATCGTCGGGGTCATGCGTCTGAGCACGGTGATCCTCCCCATCCACAGGTGGGCCGAAGGACAGAAGATCTGGCAGCGGGCCGAGGACCTCGGGTTCCACACCGCCTACACCTACGACCACCTGTCCTGGCGGTCCTTCCGGGACGGTCCGTGGTTCGGGGCCATCCCCACGCTCACCGCCGCCGCGACAGCCACGCAGCGGCTGCGGCTGGGCACTCTCGTGACCTCGCCCAACTTCCGCCACCCCGTGACGCTGGCCAAGGAGCTGATCTCCCTGGACGACATCTCGGGTGGCCGGATCACCCTGGGTATCGGCGCCGGGGGCAACGGCTTCGACGCCACCACCCTGGGACAGGACGCCTGGACGCCGCGCGAACGGGCCGACCGCTTCGCCGAGTTCGTCCCGCTGTTGGACCGCCTGCTCACCGAGGACGCGGTGACCCAGCGCGGAGCGCACTACGCCGCGGAGGAGGCCCGGAACATCCCGGGCTGCGTCCAGCGGCCCCGGCTCCCCTTCGCGGTGGCCGCGACCGGGCCTCGCGGACTGAAGCTCGCCGCCCGCCACGGGCAGGCCTGGGTCACCACCGGCGACCCCAAGCTGTACGAGAACGGCACCCCGGAACAGTCACGGGCGGCCCTGCGGGCGCAGGGCGAGAAGTTCGCAGCGGCCTGCGCGGAGATCGGCCGGGACGCCTCCGAGCCGGACCGGATCCTGCTCACCGGCTTCACGCCCGATCGGAACGCCCCGCTGGAGTCCGTGGACGCGTTCGTCGATTTCGCGGGGCTCCATGCGGAGCTCGGGTTCACCGAGATCGTCCTGCACGCCCCGATCCCGGACTCGGACTTCGCCACCGACCCGGCGGTGTTCGAACGCATCGTGACCGAGGCGCCCGCGCAGCTGGCCTGAGTCCTGAGAAGTGCCCCCTCAGCCGGGCAGGCGCAGGAACCGCGGGGGCACGGACTCGGCGAGCCAGACCCCGTTGGCGCTGACCCGGAAGATGTGCCCGGCACGGTGCATGGCGACCGCGTCCACGGTGAGGACGAGCGGGCGGCCCCGGCGGGCGCCGACCCGGGTGGCCGTCTCGCGGTCGGGCGACAGGTGGACGTGGTGGCGGTTCATGGGGCGCAGCCCCTCGGCCCGGATCGCGTCCAGCACCCGGGCGACCGTGCCGTGGTAGAGGTACGAGGGCGGCTCGGCGGGCGGCAGGTCCAGGTCGACGGCGACGGTGTGGCCCTGGTTGGCGCGAATGCGGTCGCCCTCGACGGTGAAGCGGCGTTTGTCGTTGACGGCGACGGCGTGGTCGAGCTCGGCGCGGGTGATGGCGAAGCCGTGCGCCGCCGCAGCGTGCAGCAGCTCGTCGACGGCCACCCAGCCGTGCTCGTCGAGGGTGATGCCGATGCGGTCCGGCTGGTGGCGCAGATGCTTCGAGAGGTACTTGGACACCTTGACGGTGCGTCGTTCGTCCATCCCGTCAGAGTGCCCGGGGCGCTCCCGCCGCCGCATCCGGATTTCGCCCCCCCTCCTCCCGTTTCTTTTCCGCTCTTTCCGCCTTTCTTCCGGTCCAGGTTTGATCCACAGCCAACTCGGGTTATCCACAGGCCATTTGGTGAATCTGTGGACAACTGGCGGATGATTTAGGTGCTTTCGTCAACTTTATTACGCTCGCTGTGAGATGAGGCGAGGGCATCCAAGGTGCGTGCCTGCACCTCTCGTTCGGCGGCTGCCGTGACGAAGGCTGCGACGCCCTCCGCACCAACCAGCTTCTGAACAGCCTGGATTGTCCTGGCGGGCAGCAGTACCGGGCGGGTCGCACCTTCGTCCACCACCGACTCCTCCGCCCCCAGGTGGTGATGCAGATGCCGGGTGGCGAACATCCGCATCGCACGCGCGAGTTCGGCGTCCACCGTCTGCTGGGCGAGCGGCCGCAGACGGCGTACGAGGGATGCCGCCTCGGTGGCGTCGGAGTCCGTGGGCGGCCGATGGCCCAGATAGCGGGCGAAGACATGCTCGGTGGTGAACTCCAGGAAACGCGAGGCTATGTGCTCCACCTGGCCGCGAAGCTCCCTCAGGTGCCCGGAGATTGCACGCAGTGGCACGCCCGCCGCGTGCAACTCGACCGCTACCGCAAGCTCCTGGGGGCTCGGAACCAGGAACTCGTCGTCCCGGCCGGAGACGCACTCCAGCACCCCGAGCTCCACCGCCTCCGCGATCGCCCCGTCGTCCTGCGAGCCGCCGAACTTCGCGTCCAGCTCCTCGCGGGTGATCCGGGCGGCCTCCTCGTCCGTCCACGGGCCGTGCACCTCGGCGACCAGGCCGAGCACCCCGCCCAGCCCCCGGCCCGCGTCCCACGCCTCCAGCAGCTCCTTGATGCTGGCCAGGGTGTAGCCGCGGTCGAGCAGGTCCGCGATCTGCCGCAGCCGGGCCAGGTGGGTCTCCCGGTACACGTTGGCCCGGCCGCGGCGCTCGGGCGTCGGGAGCAGGCCCCGGTCCTGGTAGGCGCGGATCGTGCGGACCGTGGCCCCGCTGGCATGGGCCAGGTCCTCGATCCGGTACTCGGCGGTGTCCCCGCCCGCGGCCCCGGTCACAGCGGAGGCTTCAGCCGGGCGACGGAGCGCAGCGCCCCCGGGCTCAGCCGGGACAGCAGCCGGGCGCCGCGCGCCTCCGGAGTCACCGGCACCACGGCCTGGTTGCGCACGACCGCCCGCAGGATCGCGTCGGCGACCTTCTCCGGCGGGTAGTTGCGCCGACCGTAGAGCCGGCTCGTCCGCTTCCGCAGCCGCTCCTCCTCCGCCACGTCGGCGCCCGCGAAGCGCGTGGTGGCGGTGATGTTGGTGTTGACGACGCCGGGGCATATCGCGCTCACCCCGATCGACTTCTCCGCCAGCTCGGCCCGCAGGCACTCGCTCAGCATCAGCACGGCCGCCTTCGACGTGCTGTAGGCGGGCAGGGCGCGTGAGGGCAGGAAGGCCGCGGCCGACGCCGTGTTGACGATGTGGCCGCCCTGACCGCGCTCGGCCATCTGCTTGCCGAAGAACCGGCAGCCGTGGATGACGCCCCACAGATTGACGTCGAGGACCTTCTTCCACTCCTCGCCCGTGGTCTCCAGGAAGGAGCCGGAGAGCCCGATCCCGGCGTTGTTGACCAGGACGTCGACGATGCCGTACTCGGCGGCGACCCGGTCGGCGAGCTTCTCCATCGCCGCCTCGTCGCTGACGTCGGCCGCCTCGCCCCAGGCCGCCGGGGCCCCGATCAGCCGGGCCATCTCCGCCGTCCGCGCCGCCCCCTCCGCATCGCGGTCCACGGCCACCACGCGGGCGCCCGCCTCGGCGAACGCGAACGCCGTGGCCCGGCCGATCCCGGAGGCCGCTCCCGTCACCAGGACCAGCTGCCCGCCGAACCGTTCCGCACAGGGGCCCTTCGCGGTCACCTGCGGGCCGGGCGCCCCCTCCTGCCCGGCGGACTCGTTCGCGGCGACGAACTCGCCGATCCACGAGGCCAGCTGGTCCGGCCGGGTGCGCGGCACCCAGTGCTTGGCCGGAAGCGAGCGGCGTACCAACGTGGGGACCCAGGACTCCAGTTGGTCGTAGAGCCGCTCCGAGAGGAAGGAGTCGCCGGTCGGGGTGATCAGCTGGACCGGTGCGTGGGCGTAGGCGTCGGCGCGCGGCCTGCTCAGCCGGGCGCGGACGTTGTCGCGGTAGAGCCAGGCCCCGTGCGCGGCGTCGTTCGGCAGGGAGGCGGTGGGGTAGTCGCCGGCGGGCACCTTCTCCATCCGCTCCAGGATGCGGGGCCACCGCTTGCCGAGCGGCCCGCGCCAGGCCAGCTCGGGCAGGACCGGTGTGTGGAGCATGTACACGTACCAGGACTTCGCGCCCTGGCCGAGCAGCTGACCGACCCGGCGTGGCGTGGGCCGGGTCATCCGCTGCTTTATCCAGTGGCCGAAGTGGTCCAGGGACGGCCCGGACATCGAGGTGAAGGAGGCGATCCTGCCTTCGGTCCGCCCGACCGTGACGAACTCCCAGGCCTGCACGGAGCCCCAGTCGTGCCCGACCACGTGCACCGGGCGGTCCGGGCTGACCGCGTCGATCACGGCCAGGAAGTCGTCGGTCAGCTTCTCCAGGGTGAAGCCTCCGCGCAGCGGCTCGGGGGCCGTGGACCTGCCGTGCCCCCGTACGTCGTACAGAACGACGTGCCACTGCTCGGCCAGCTGTGCGGCAACCTCCGACCAGACCTCCTTGCTGTCCGGATACCCGTGGACCAGCACCACGGTCGGACGGGCCCCGTCGCCCAGCTCGACGACGCACAGCTCGATGCCGCCCGTGTGCACACGCCGCTCACGTGCTTGAGACAGATTCACGCCGCCACCTTCTCCTCGGCCCAGCGCCGCACGTGCGGCAGATCGTCGTCCAGCCAGAATGCGCTCTGCTCGGGGTCCTTGGAGTCGGTGACGACCAGGATCTCCTCGAACTTCGCGCCCGTACCCCGGAATCCGAGGTGGGGTTCGACCGCCCACAGGCCCGGCTGCGGCGGGTGGTCGGAGAAGCGGTAGGGGCTCCACAGGGGAGACCAGCCCTCCCGGTGACCGTGCAGGGCATCGCTGACCAGGCCCTTGAGGGACTGGGTGCCGAAGCCGAACACCTGCGGGGACCAACGGCGTTCGCGGACCCGGTCCACCTTGTGGGCGATGACGCCGAAGGGGTAGGCCCGGTGCCTGTTGGCGTATCCCTGGGTGGTCATCAGGCGTTCGACGTCCTCGTAGATCTCGCGCAGCGAACGGCGCTCACGCACCTCCCGCAGGATCAGCTCGCGGTGCACCTCAAGATCGGCCAGCAGCTTGTCGTGCAGCGGGTTGAGGCCGAGGCACCCCGAATATCCGATGTCGGCGGTGAATCCCTTGTGGACCGGGGCCATGTCGAGGATGAACGGCATCCCGGGCTCCAGCTTCCGGTCGGTCGGGAAGAACTGGAGCGGCACCTTGAACCCCGCGAAGGCCGTACGGTCGCCGAACCAGGCGAACGGGAGGTGGAACCAGTCCCGCACCCCACGCTCGCGCAGCCACACCCGCTGCATCCGGGCCGCCTCGCGCTCGGTCACGCCGGATCTGAGCTGTCCGGCGACCGCCTCCGCGCAGGCATAGGCCAGGCGCTGCACTTCCCTGAACCCCCGCAGCTCCGGGGCGATTTCGTTCTGCACTGCCGAGGTCCTGCCGGTCATGCCACCGTCCGTTCCCTGCCGTGTGCGGTACGTGCCCGTAACGTGACACTGATGAATGTGACAATGTCCAGCGGCTGCGTCAAGAGGCGTGCATGGCCTGTGGACAACAGCGGTTGCCGGCCTGTGGAGAGCGACGGTGACAGACTTGTGGAAAGCGGCGGTGGCCCACCTGTGGGCAACCCCGCCCGCGCCGCCGGTCCGGGCTCGGGCCTCCTCCTTCGCGGGGTCCCCCTACGGGGCCGTACGCCTGGAGTCTGACGCCGATCCAGCCGCCAGGGCTGACGACCTCTGTGGTCCGCGCCACTAACGTCGTCGTCGTGACTGTGATCGCGACCGAAGCCCTGAGCATGCGGTTCCCCCGGGTGACCGCGCTTGACCGGCTCACGTTGGACATCGGACCGGGTGTGACCGGTCTGGTGGGCTCCAACGGTGCCGGCAAGTCCACACTGATCAAGATCCTGCTGGGTCTTTCCCCCGCCACCGAAGGCCGGGCCGCAGTGCTCGGGCTCGACGTCGCGACCAGCGGCGCCGCCATCCGGGAACGGGTGGGGTACATGCCCGAGCACGACTGCCTGCCGCCCGACGTCTCGGCGACCGAGTTTGTCGTGCACATGGCTCGCATGTCCGGGCTGCCGCCGACGGCCGCCCGGGAGCGCACCGCGGACACCCTGCGCCACGTCGGCCTCTACGAAGAGCGCTACCGCCCCATCGGCGGCTACTCGACCGGTATGAAGCAGCGGGTGAAACTGGCCCAGGCCCTGGTCCACGACCCCCAGCTGGTCCTGCTCGACGAGCCGACCAACGGCCTCGACCCGGTCGGCCGCGACGAGATGCTCGGCCTGATCCGCCGGATCCACACCGACTTCGGTATCTCCGTGCTGGTGACCTCGCACCTCCTGGGCGAGCTGGAACGCACCTGTGACCACGTCGTCGTCATCGACGGCGGAACGCTCCTGCGCTCCAGCTCCACCAGCGACTTCACCCAGACCACCGCGACCCTTGCGGTCGAGGTCACCGACAGCGACGCCCATCCCGACGGCACCGACGCCCTGCGCCGGGTCCTCACCGAGGCCGGGGTCACGCTCGTCGGCCACGACGGGATCGACACGGATGGGCTGCCGGGCGCGGGCCACATCCTGCTGATCGAGGCCGTCGGCGAGGAGACGTACGACCTGGTCCGCGACAGCGTCGCCGGGCTCGGCCTCGGCCTCGTCCGTATGGAACAGCGCCGCCACCAGATCGCCGAGGTCTTCCGCACCGAACAGGGCGGGCGCACCGAACAGGGCGGGCGTACCGA
This sequence comes from Streptomyces sp. WZ.A104, assembly GCF_002382885.1. GTDB lineage: Bacteria > Actinomycetota > Actinomycetes > Streptomycetales > Streptomycetaceae > Streptomyces. The sequence continues at coordinate 11,370 of NZ_NWVL01000049.1, read as the reverse complement.
ACAGGGCGGGGCGAACAGTCCCGCCGGCCCGGCCGCGGCCGTAACGGCCGCGGCCGCACAGCAGAAGGGAAGCGGTCGCCATGAGCACTGAGACCGGCACCGCGACCGGGCGCGACGCCTCCCGGATCCACAACATCGGCTACCGCTCCTACGACGGACCGCGGCTCGGACGGGCCTACGCCCGCCGCTCGCTGTTCTCGCAGACCCTGCGGGGCTCCTACGGACTGGGCCGTTCCGCCAAGTCCAAGGTGTTGCCCATGCTGCTGTTCGGCGTGATGGCCCTGGTCGCGGCGATCCTCGTGGCCGTCTCGATGGCTACGCCGGACGCCAGCAAGCTGGTGCTCAAGTACACCTCGTACGCGATCTACCTCCAGGCCGTCATCGGCCTCTTCATCGCCGCACAGGCACCACAGGCGGTCTCCAGGGACCTCCGTTTCAAGAGCATCCCGCTGTACTTCTCCCGGCCGATCGAACGCTCCGACTACGTTCTCGCGAAGTTCGCCGCCACCGCGTCGGCACTGTTCATTCTCACCGGGGCCCCGCTGCTCATCCTCTATGTGGGCTCACTGCTCGCGAAGTTCGACTTCGTGGACCAGACGAAGTGGTTCGGCCAGGGACTGGTGTCGGTGGCGCTGCTGTCCGTGCTGTTCGCCGGGCTCGGCCTCGTGATGGCCGCCCTCACGCCCCGGCGGGGCTTCGGTGTCGCCGCGGTGATCGCCCTGCTGACCATCACCTACGGTGCCGTCTCCACGGTCCAGGCCATCGCCTGGGAGACCGGGTCGGAGGGGGCCGTGCAGTGGCTCGGCCTGTTCTCGCCGATCACGCTGATCGACGGTGTCCAGGCCGCGTTCCTCGGCGCGACCTCAGCCTTCCCCGGAGGGGAAGGCCCGGGGGCCGGTACCGGTGTGGTCTACCTGATCGTTGTTCTCGCGCTCGTCGCCGGCTCGTACGCCGTCCTGATGCGCCGCTACCGGAGGGCCGGGCTGTGACCACCATCGAGATCGACCACACCTCGCGCTGGTTCGGCAATGTGGTCGCCGTCAACGACGTCTCCATGACCGTGGGCCCCGGCGTCACCGGACTCCTCGGCCCGAACGGCGCCGGAAAGTCCACCCTCATCAACATGATGGGCGGATTCCTCGCCCCCTCGACGGGGAAGGTCACGCTCGACGGCCGGACGATCTGGCGCAACGAGAGTGTCTACAAGGAGATCGGCATCGTCCCGGAGCGGGAAGGGATGTACGACTTCCTCACCGGCAGGGAGTTCGTCGTCGCCAACGCCGAACTCCAGGGTCTGGGAGCGGCCGAGGCGCAAAGGGCGCTCGCCACGGTCCAGATGGAGTACGCGCAGGACCGCAAGATCTCCACGTACAGCAAGGGCATGCGCCAGCGCGTGAAGATGGCGTCCGCACTGGTCCACGAACCCTCGGTGCTGCTCCTGGACGAACCGTTCAACGGGATGGACCCGCGCCAGCGGATGCAGCTGATGGAGCTGCTGCGACGGATGGGAGCCGAGGGCCGCACGGTCCTGTTCTCCTCCCACATCCTCGAAGAGGTCGAGCAGCTGGCCTCGCACATCGAGGTGATCGTGGCGGGCCGCCATGCCGCGTCCGGCGACTTCCGGAAGATCCGCCGACTGATGACGGACCGGCCGCACCGCTATCTGGTCCGCTCCAGCGACGACCGGGCCCTCGCGGCCGCGCTCATCGCCGACCCGTCCACCGCGGGCATCGAGGTCGACCTGACCGAGAGGGCCCTGCGCATCCAGGCCGTCGACTTCGGGCGGTTCACCGAACTGCTGCCGAAGGTGGCCCGTGAGCAGGGCATCCGGCTGCTCACCGTCTCTCCGTCCGACGAGTCCCTCGAATCGGTCTTTTCCTATCTCGTAGCGGCCTGAGTAGTGGCCTGAAAGGAGCTGTGCACCGTCATGTACGACCCCACAGTCGCCCGGCTCACCTACCGGGCCCTGCTCGGCCGGCGCCGGGCCGCCATCCTGTTCGTCCTGCCCGCACTGCTGCTGGTGATCGCCGCGGCCGTGCGGATGTTCGCCGGGGCCGATGACCAGGTCGCCTCCAACGTCCTCGGCGGGTTCGCCATCGCCACGATGGTGCCGCTGATCGGCGTGATCGCGGGCACCGGAGCGATCGGCCCGGAGATCGACGACGGCTCGATCGTCTATCTGCTCGCCAAGCCGGTGAAGCGGCCCACGATCATCTTCACCAAGCTGATCGTGGCCATCGCGGTGACCATGGTGTTCTCCGCCCTGCCGACACTCATCGCGGGACTGATCCTCAACGGCAACGGCCAGCAGATCGCCGTCGCCTTCACCATCGCGGCGCTGGTCGCCTCGATCGCCTACAGCGCCTTGTTCCTGCTGCTCGGCACGGTCAGCCGGCACGCGGTGGTTCTCGGCCTGGTGTACGCCCTGGTCTGGGAGGCCCTCTTCGGCAGCCTGGTGCCCGGTGCGCGGACGCTCAGTGTCCAGCAGTGGTCCCTGGCGGTCGCTCAGAAGGTCGCGGGGGACGGGGCGATCACCTCGGACGTCGGCCTGCCGCTCGCCACGGTCCTGCTGGCCGCCGTCACGGTCGCCGCCACCTGGTACGCGGGCCAGAAGCTGCGGGCGCTGAAGCTGGCCGGGGAGGAGTGATCCCGGCCTGAGCCGCCGTACGCCTCGACGACCTCCGCCCTTCGGGAAGGGCGGAGGTCGTCGTATGACCGGACGGGCGGACGGGCGGACGGGCGGACAGGCGGACTGACGGACAGGCGCGCGCGTAACCGTACGTTTATCGGGTCGTTGGACAGGTCGCGTGGAGGCAACTGGAATCCGTGGGTGCGACACGAGGTCGCTCCGTGTAAGTAAGGACAGCTGCATGAAGGAAAGATAGTTCGGCTGAACTTCGGGTCAGTATCCAGACCCGTCCCCGCGCTCACATGCGTCACTGGTAACGGAGGGGTGTGGAGCTGAGCGTTCAAGCCCAAGGGGTCCTCGGCCATCGGGGAACCACAGGCGAGGGGAAGGCTGGACGGGCGAATGAGAATGAACCCTTGATGATGCCCCGTGATTCCAAGGCTGTGTGATGGTCTGCAAGCCGCAGTCACAGGACCCGGCGTTGGAAGGCGCCGAGCGAACCCTCAAGCACTGCTCTCGGGGGAACGGATACCGCTGGTCCCGGGGTTGAGAGGGCGCCCTGCCCCAGCCGCGTCTTACCGGTGCGGAACGTGAGAACCCCGTCGAGGTCCAGACAGCTCATGTCTGGTAGGCCGACCGTAAGGAAGGTTCAACTCCCCGGCGGGAGAAGGATGATCCAAGAAGCGAAGGTCGGCAGGCCGAAAGGCCAGAGGAAACCGGGGACTGGGACCTTCACCCACTCCCGCATAACTCGCCGGATACGGGCCCCTGGTGGCCCGGCCCGAAAGGGAGCCCAAGTGGATCAGGTGAGCCATTGAGGCTCCCCTGTAAAGGTATCCATAACCGACGGACAAGTTAGACATCGGAGGCGCGCATGAACGGCACGGCGACAGCCACAGCCGCCGCGGCTGCGACGAACGGACCGGAGGGCGTGACTCTCGACTGGCACAGCATCGACTGGGCCACCTGCGAGGAGAACGTACGGCGGCTGAGACAGAGGATCTTCAAGGCAACGCAGGACGGGGACCTCAAGAAGGTTCGCAACTTGCAGAAGCTTATGCTGCGAAGCCATAGCAACACGCTGGTCAGCGTGAAGCGCGTGACGCAGCAGAGCAGTGGTCGCGAGACCGCTGGCATCGACGGGGAGCGAGCCCTCACGCCGAAGGCGAGGGGCAAGCTGGCGACCGAAATCCATCGGTCGTCCGAGCCTTGGAGGGCCAGGCCGGTCAGGCGTGTGTACATCCCCAAGAGCAACGGGAAGCAACGGCCGCTCGGTATCCCGGTCATCCGGGACCGGGTGCTTCAGGCACGAGTGAAGAATGCTTTGGAGCCTGAATGGGAAGCGCGGTTCGAGCCGAGGTCGTATGGATTCCGGCCCGGCCGCAGCTGTCAGGACGCGATATCAGCGATCTTCTGGACGTTGAAGGGCGCAGCTCCGAAACGTCTATGGGTCTTGGATGCAGACCTGGCAGCAGCATTCGACCGCATCGATCACGAACACCTGATGTCATCTATCGGGAAATTCCCGGCCAGGGAGTTGATCCAAGGGTGGTTGAGAGCGGGCGTTATCGATCGCGGTCGGTTCGCACCGACCGAGGAGGGTACTCCTCAAGGCGGTGTGATCAGCCCGCTGCTGATGAACGTTGCCCTGCACGGGTTGGAACAGGCTGCTGGGTGTCAGTACAAGGTGACGAAGGCCGGGCGTGAGCCCGGCGCGGCGCCAGGCACCCCGGTACTGGTGAGATATGCCGATGACTTTGTTGTGCTCTGTCATGACGAAGCGGAAGCAAACCAGGTCAGGGTCCGGCTGGAGAAATGGCTGAAGCCGAGGGGGCTTCACTTCAATGAGGAAAAGACCAAGGTTGCGCCTCTCGCTGTGGGGTTCGATTTTCTTGGCTTCACCGTCCGCCGGACCGGAAACAAACTGATCATCAAGCCGAGTGCAACAGCATGTAAGAGGCTCCGGGAGCGGCTACGGACCGAGATGAAAGCCCTGAGAGGGGCCAGCATCGACGCTGTGCTGCGCAAGATCGCTCCGATCGTTCGCGGTTGGGCGGCCTACTACCGGGGGGTGGCATCCTCGACAACCTTCAAGTCGCTGGATCACTACCTGTGGCGGCTGACCTACAAATGGGCCAATAATCGCCACCAGAGGAAGCCGAGGCGCTGGGTAGTTGCCCGGTACTTCGGTAGGTACAACCTGGCCAGGCAGGACCAGTGGGTGTTCGGCAACCGCATCAGCGGGGCCTATCTCACGAAGTTTTCCTGGATGGGTATCGTCCGACACCAGTTGGTGAGAGGTGCGGCGTCCCCGGACGACCCTGCCCTGACCGGTTACTGGCAAGAACGCCGTCGGAAGCAGGCGCCACCGCCCATGGATAAGTCAAGTCTCATCCTGGCGGCCAGGCAGAAGGGGGTCTGCCCCCTCTGCAAGCAGGCGCTGATCGTCGGTGCCGAGTACGAACCGGACAGTCCACGCGAGTGGATCAACTGGTTCGCGGCTTCGAAGAAGATGCTGCACAAGCATCACTTCACCTACCGGCGAGACGGCGGCACGGATGAACGGACCAACCTCCGCCTCGTGCACTCCGAATGTCATCGCCAGCACCACGCGGGCGATGGCAGACGAGCCACATCATCCTGCTGACCTGCGAAGCCCTAGCGGCTTGCTTGAGCCGTGTGCCGCGATGAGTGGCACGCACGGTTCTGAGGGGGCCGGGTCATGGCAACATGACCCGGCTACCCGACCGTCGTAGCGATCGTGAAATAGGGGAATGCCGGCACCGGGTGAGGCTCAGCCCACCGGACCGGTCATCGAGTGAGTGGCAACCGTGAGCGTCCTCCACCCCTGAAGCCCGGGGTAGGGGCCGTCCTCGTCATTCCCTCGTACGAAAGGCATGCCCATGCCCACGGAAGCCGCCCTGCTCGAATCGCGCACGCTGCGCGTCGAGCAGCTGGGGCGCGTTGATGTCCTCGACAAGGTGAAGGGCCTTGTCATGCTCCCGGACGGAATTCACGTTCGCACAGAAGATGTGGCTCGTTACTTCGAAGTATCCACAGGTGCCGTCAGGAGGCTGACCGACCGGCATCAGGAGGAGCTCGCCGAGAATGGCATGCGCGTGCTGCGCGGCTCTGAACTGCAGTCCTTCCATAGCGACATGATGTCGCTATGGGCCGGCGACGGGGTGGAAAGTTATCCACAGGCGGCCACGCAGCTGCGGATCTACACCCGCCGGACCGTCCTCAACGTCGCCATGCTTCTTCGCGACAGCGACATTGCCCGATGTGTGCGGACCTACCTCCTCGACGCCGAGGGGCCGCTGCGCAGCCAGTACGCCTCCCTCGACCAGCGCGTCACGCGCATCGAGAGCTGTCTCAGCGGGGTCGGCAGCGCGCTCCAGGAGCTCGGGCCGGTGCTGGGCCGGATGTCCGAGCGGCTGGAGGGCCTGGAGCGGAAGGTGGAGGTGACCCATCAGGTGATCGGTGCCATGAGCCTGCGGCTGACGGATGTGCAGCAGGACGTCGTGCGCCTGGACGCGCGGCTGGACTGCTTCGGGCGGCAGCTGAAGGATCTGCGCCGCCGTAGCGGGCGGCGCTGAGAGAGCGGCGGCCCGACACCGCGGGAAACGGTGCCGGGCCGCCGTCGCGATGTCCGGTGGTGGGGCGTCTACCGCACCGGCGCCGACCGGAGGAGCTCCTCCAGGACCACCGCGATGCCGTCGTCCTCGTTGGACGCCGTGATCTCGTGGGCGACGGCCTTGAGGTCCTCGTGGGCATTGGCCATGGCTACGCCGTGGTGTGCCCAGCCGAACATCGGGATGTCGTTCGGCATGTCGCCGAACGCGACGGTGTCCGCGGCCTTCACGCCGAGCCGACGGGCGGCCAGCGAGAGGCCGGTCGCCTTGCTCAGGCCCAGCGGCAGGATCTCGACCACACCGGCACCGGCCATGACCACGTCGACCAGGCTTCCGACGGCCGCCCGCGCGGCGAGGGCCAGCGCGTCGTCGCTCAGCTCCGGGTGCTGTATGTAGACCTTGTTCAGCGGGGCGGCCCACAGCTCGGTGGAGTTGTCCACGAAGACGTACGGCAGCGGCCCCTCCTGCACCCGGTAGCCGGGGCAGACCAGCACCTCGCCGTCCAGCCCGTCGCGGCTGGCCGCCAGGTGCAGCGGGCCGACCTCAGCCTCGACCTTGGACAGTGCGAGACCGGCGAGCTGCCGGTCCAGGGTCAGCGAGGTCAGCAGCCGGTGCTCGCCCGCGTGGTAGACCTGCGCGCCCTGACCGCAGACGGCGAGGCCCTCGTAACCGAGATCGTCCAGGATGTGCCGGGTCCAGGGGACCGCGCGTCCGGTGACGATGATGTGCGCGGCACCGGCCGCGGTGGCCGCGGCCAGAGCCTCGCGGGTGCGCTCGGAGACCGTGCCGTCGTCACGCAGCAGCGTGCCGTCGAGGTCGGTCGCGACGAGCTTGTAGGGGAAGGTCACTTGGCGACCGGTTCCAGGACCTCGCGCCCGCCCAGGTAGGGGCGGAGCACCTCGGGGACCCGGACCGAACCGTCGGCGAGCTGGTGGTTCTCCAGGATCGCCACGATCGTGCGCGGTACGGCGCAGAGCGTGCCGTTCAGCGTGGCCAGCGGCTGGACCTTCTTGCCCTCGCGCATCCGGACGGACAGGCGGCGGGCCTGGAAGCCGTCGCAGTTCGACGCGGAGGTCAGCTCGCGGTACTTGCCCTGGGTGGGGATCCACGCCTCGCAGTCGAACTTCCGCGAGGCCGAAGCGCCGAGGTCGCCGGTGGCGACGTCGATCACCTGGAAGGGCAGCTCCAGGCCGGTGAGCCACTGCTTCTCCCACTCCAGGAGCCTGCGGTGCTCGGCCTCGGCGTCCGCCGGGTCGACGTACGAGAACATCTCGACCTTGTCGAACTGGTGGACGCGGAAGATGCCGCGGGTGTCCTTGCCGTACGTGCCGGCCTCGCGGCGGAAGCAGGGGGAGAAGCCGGCGTACCGCAGGGGCAGCTTGTCGGCCTCGATGATCTCGTCCATGTGGTACGCGGCGAGAGGGACCTCGGAGGTGCCGACCAGGTAGTAGTCGTCCTTCTCCAGGTGGTACACGTTCTCCGAGGCCTGGCCGAGGAAGCCGGTGCCCTCCATGGCGCGCGGGCGGACCAGCGCCGGGGTCAGCATCGGGACGAAGCCGGCCTCGGTGGCCTGGGCGATCGCCGCGTTGACGAGGGCGAGCTCCAGGAGGGCGCCGACGCCCGTCAGGTAGTAGAAGCGCGAACCGGAGACCTTGGCCCCGCGCTCCATGTCGATCGCGCCGAGTGCCTCGCCGAGCTCCAGGTGGTCCTTGGGCTCGAAGCCCTCGGCGCCGAAGTCCCGGATGGTGCCGTGCGTCTCCAGGACGACGAAGTCCTCCTCGCCGCCGACCGGGACGTCCTCGTGGACGATGTTGCCGAGCTGGAGCAGCAGGCGCTTGGCATCCGCGTCGGCCTCGTCCTGGGCGGCGTCGGCTGCCTTGACGTCGGCCTTGAGCTGCTCGGCCCGCTTGAGGAGCTCGGCGCGCTCCTCGGGGGTGGCCTTGGGGATCAGCTTGCCGAGCGACTTCTGCTCGGCGCGGAGTTCGTCGAAGCGGACGCCGGACGACCTGCGCAGCTCGTCGGCGGAGAGCAGGGCGTCGACGAGGTCGACGTCCTCTCCACGGGCGCGCTGGGAGGCGCGAACACGGTCGGGGTCCTCACGGAGCAGGCGAAGGTCAATCACCCCTCCAGGCTACCGGTGCGCGGTTCTCGCACTCGAACCGATATCGCCACGCGTGTCACTATGACCGAATTGCCGGAATTGATATTTCTGGGGGCGGATCGCAGTCAATGCCGGATGTCCGCGGATGCATCGCGGATGCTCGTGGGCGATGGCGGGTGATCGCTGCCCGGCGGGCGTCAATAACGGCCGTTAACTCCCCTGAACAGGGCAGAAGGTGTACTACGCCTTGACGTACCAGCCTTGGGGGGAGAGGCAGTTGAGGGGCGGGTCGGCGGCCGTTGTCCACAGGGGATCGGCGCCGGAATGGTTATCCACAGGCTGTGAAGAAGTTCTGTGGATGCCGGAAGGGATTGTTCCGGGGGGTGGGTGAAGTTCCAGGGATTCCCCACCCAAACCCTCCCTGGGCGCTCATTCGGGTGGGAATTCCTCGCCCTAAAGAGTTGATCAAGGGAATTGACGTGACACGCGACGACTCGTGCCGCCTCGTGCCTCTGTGGACGGCTCCGGGAGTGGTGGGTCGATTTGTCGATGATGTCGCATGAGAGTGTCGACTTGTCCCCAGGTCGAATGGCCATCCTGTGGATAACTCTGCGGAGTGCGTGACTATCCGTAGATAGCACTGCTGCGGAGAGGTCCTGCGTCAGATCCGGCCGTCCTGGCTGCGCGCCAGCCAGTCCGCGGCTTCCGTGAACGCGGTGTCCGAGGTGCCCGCCCGCAGCGGCCTGACCTCGTCCGCGGACACACCGGCCCGCGGGTACGAGCCGAGGAACCGCACCTTCGGGCAGATCCGCTTCAGCCCCATCAGGGCCTCCCCGACCCGCCGGTCCGCGATGTGCCCCTCCGCGTCCACGGCGAAGCAGTAGTTGCCGATGCCCTCGCCGGTCGGGCGGGACTGGATCAGCATCAGGTTGACCCCGCGCACCGCGAACTCCTGGAGCAGCTCCAGCAGGGCGCCGGGGTGGTCGTCGCCGAGCCAGATCGCGACGGAGGTCTTGTCGGCGCCGGTCGGGGCGGAGGGCCGGGCGGGCCGGCCCACCAGTACGAAGCGGGTCTGGGCGTTCTCCGCGTCGTGGATCTCCGTCACCAGCGGTTCGAGGCCGTAGGTGGCGGCGGCGAACTCCCCGGCGAACGCGGCGTCGTAGCGCCCCTCCTGGACCAGCCGGGCACCGTCCGCGTTGGAAGCCGCCGACTCCCACACGGCCCCCGGGAGGTGGGCCGCCATCCAGTTGCGCACCTGCGGCTGGGCGGCCGGGTGCGCGGTGACCGTCTTGACGTCCGACAGCTTGGTCCCGGGCCGCACCAGCAGCGCGAAGGTGATGGAGAGCAGCACCTCGCGGTAGATCATCAGCGGTTCCCCGCTGGTCAGCTCGTCGAGCGTCGCGGTGATGCCGCCCTCGACGGAGTTCTCGATCGGTACGAGCGCTGCCGCGGCCTCCCCGTTGCGTACGGCGTCCAGCGCGGCCGGTACGGAGACCATCGGGGCGAGTTCCCGGGTGGCGGCTTCCGGGAGCGTACGGAGGGCGACCTCGGTGAAGGTGCCTTCGGGGCCGAGATAGGCGTAGCGCGTGGCTGACATACGGTCACCCTAATGCGCCCTGCGGCGGCCGCCGCGCTGTCTCAGGATGCGGTCAGGGGTGCGGTCGGGGGCCCTTCTCCGCGACTCCAGCGGTGCGCCCCTTCTCCTGACTCCAGCAGCGCGGCCCCTGGCCCGCGGCTCCAGCGGCCGCCGTGCCCCTACGACTCCAGCAGCCGCTGCCCCACGTACTCCCCCTCCGCGGCTCCGCCCGGTACCGCGAACACTCCGCTCGACTCGTGGCGGATGAAGCGCGACAGCGCATCGCCCCGGTCGAGCTTGCGCTGCACCGGCACGAAGCCCCGGAACGGGTCCGCCTGCCAGCAGACGAACAGCAGCCCGGCGTCCGGAGTGCCGTCCTCCGCGATGCCGTCGTGGTACGAGAACGGTCGCCGCAGCATCGCGGCCCCGCCGTTCTCCTCGGGGGAGGAGATCCGGGCGTGGGCGTTGCCGGGGATCACGAGCCTGCCGTCCGGGCCCGCCTTGTCGAAGTCCATCTCCGTGGTCTCGGTCCCCCCGCTGAGCGGCGCCCCGTCCGCCTTGCGCCGGCCGATGACGCGCTCCTGATGGTCCACCGGAAGCTTCTCCCAGTCGTCCAGGAGCATCCTGATCCGGCGGACGACCGCGTACGAGCCGCCCGCCAGCCATTCCTGCGGGGTGCCGGGGGAGTCGGGCACGAAGACGCGCCGGTCGAAGTCCTCGTCGGCGGGCTTCGGGTTGCCGGTCCCGTCGATCTGGCCCATCAGGTTGCGGGCGGTCATCGGCCGGGCGGTGGTTCCCGGGGTTCGGTTGAAGCCGTTCATCTGCCACCGCACCCGTGCCGTGCCCGCGGCGCCCTTCTGGATCGCCCGCAGCGCGTGGAAGGCGACCAGTGCGTCGTCAGCGCCGATCTGTACCCACAGGTCGCCGTCGGAGCGCTTGGCGTCCAGGTGGTCGGAGGAGAAGGCGGGCAGCGGGTCGAGCGCGGCGGGCAGTGCGGCGGTCAGTCCGGTGCGCGCGAAGAACGTACGGCCGAAGCCGAAGGTGACGGTGAGGGACGAGGGGCCCGCGTCCAGTGCGATCCCGGTGTCGTGCCCGGGACCGTCGGACCCGCCTGCCGCCGGGCGGCCCGCCATCAGCTCCTTCGCCGTCGCCGACCAGCGCCGCATCAGCGCCGCTGCCTCCTTGCGGCCCGCGCCCGCCACCAGGTCGAACGCGACGAGATGGCCCCGGGCCTGAAGCGGAGCGGTGATCCCCGGTTGATGTTTCCCGTGAAACATCGCCTCGGTCGCGCCGATGGACGTCAGCGCGGCCGGTGCGTCGGGGCGGGTCGCGGCGTACCCGGCGGCGCCGCCCCCGGCGCCCAGCACCAGCCCGGTCGCGCCCGCCGCGCCCGCGGTGCCCAGCAGCCGCCGTCGCGAGACGCCGGGGC
>NZ_NWVL01000048.1 GCF_002382885.1 Streptomyces sp. WZ.A104 | reverse complement strand
GCTGGCCCTCGCACGCCGACGCCTCAACGTCCTGTGGGCGATGATCCGTGACGGAGAGTGCTTTCATGCTTCACCTCCCGTCACGGGAGCGGCTTGACAACACGATTGGGAAGTTCCTTTGAGAACGCGAAGCTGATGAAGAGAAGACCCCAGGGCCCCGCCGACCCTCCCCTTGCGGGGTCCGCCGGACTGTCGGGGGAGGGTCAGCTTCGGGCGCCGCCGATGGGCGCCGCGGCAGCGGTGAACGCTGCTGCCAGGACTGCTGCTGCGTTCACGGCAGCCTTCGGCGCGTCCGCGACTGCGGACTGCGCTGCGAGGAAGGCGTACCGGAACATGCCCCTGATCATGTCGGGGAACGGCCGCCGCGTCGAACGGTTTTCGGCCGCCTCAGAGATGCTTGAGCGCCTCACGCACGGACAGCGGTGACAGCCGGTCCCGGGCGCCCTCGACGAAGGCCCGTACGGCGGTGGGATCGGTCTTGGCGTACTCCCGCAGGGCCCAGCCGATCGCCTTGCGGATGAAGAAGTCCGGGTGGTCCGCGCGTCGCAGGCAGTGGTCGAAGAGCCGTTCGGCATCGGTGGCCGACTTGTAGCGCAGCTGGTGCAGCAGGGCGGTCCTGGCCACCCAGAGGTCGTCGTCGATCCAGCGGTCCATCTCCCGGCCGAGCGCCGGATCGGCGGCGACCAGCGACCCCGCGACATACGCGGCGAGCAGATCGACCGTGTCCCACCAGGGGACGGTGGAGACGAGGTGGTGCAGGACGGGCAGGAATCCGGAGGAGCACCGGCCCGCGTGGCGGCGCAGGTAGTCGACGGCGAAGTAGTGGTATTCGCGCTCGGGCAGCCGCCAGCAGCGCAGGGCGACCGCCGTGCAGTCCCGCTCGTCCGGCCGCCCGGTGCCCGCCAGCACGGCCCGCGACAGGGCCCGGCGCTCGGGGGTGGGAATCCCGAGGAACGGCGCGACGTGCTTCATGTACGCGGCGGCCGCCTGGGCCCGTACGGGGTCGGCGGCCGGGGCGTACGCGGCGGTCAGCCGTTCCAGCACGGCGTCGGCGAGCGGGCTGTCCGGCGGTACGAGGGCGGGGCGGGCGGCGGCGTTCACGCGACGCACATTACGGCGATCACACATCGTTTTCGGTTACCCTCCCGGAATGTTCGACCCCGTCCCCGCTGCCCGGCCCGCCGAGGGTCCGGCCCTGCGGCTCTCCAGGGCGCTGCTCTCGCCGTGGTCCCGGTTCTCGTTGCTCGTCGTGGTCCTGCTCGGAGCCGCCTCGACGATGCTGCTGTTCGAGCCACAGCGGCTGCTGGCGTCGGGGTGGCCGCCCCAGCTGACCGGCAGCGCGGCGGCGATGCTCTTCGGGCTGGCGTACGGGGCGCTGACGGTGGCGTTCGTGCCGCGTCCGCTGCTCAACCTCGCCGCCGGGGCGCTCTTCGGTACCCAGACGGGTCTGGCGGCGGCGCTGGCGGGCACGGTCCTGGGCGCGGGCGTCTCGTTCATGCTGGGCCGGGTGCTGGGCCAGGACGCGCTGCGCACGCTGCTGCGGGGGAAGCTGCTCACCGCGGCCGACGGGATGCTCAGCCGGCACGGCTTCCGCTCGGTGCTGGCCCTCCGCCTCTTCCCCGGCATCCCGTTCGCCGCCGCCAACTACTGTGCGGCGACCTCCCGCATGGGCTGTCCGCCCTTCCTCCTGGCCACCGGGCTCGGCTCCATCCCGAACACGGCGGCGTACGTGATAGCGGGCAGCGAGGCCGCTTCGCCGACCTCGCCCCTCTTCCTGGCCGCGACGGGCTTCATCGCGGTGTCGGCCCTCGGCGGGGCGCTGGTCGCCTGGCGCAAGCGCCACCGGCTCGGCCGGGGCACGGCGAAGGGCTGACCGGACAGCGACCGGGGCCGGTCGGCCCCGTTCACTTTCAGGCGATACGCTGCCCGCGACCGACCAAGGATCTCCCGGGGCCCGGGGCCCCTCTTCCGTGATGTCCTTGACCGCACGCCGCACGCCGCCGACGGGCCCCTTGCCCGTGGCCGATGCACGATCACCTCCGGGATGGCCAAAGCCCCATGAGCTGGTTCGAATCATTCGTCCTGGGACTCGTTCAGGGACTGACCGAGTTCCTGCCGATCTCCTCCAGCGCCCATCTGCGGCTGACGGCCGCGTTCGCCGGCTGGCAGGACCCGGGGGCGGCGTTCACCGCGATCTCCCAGATCGGCACGGAGGCGGCGGTGCTCATCTACTTCCGCAAGGACGTCGCGCGGATCGTGTCGGCGTGGTTCCGCTCACTGACCGACAAGGCGATGCGCTCCGACCACGACGCCCAGGTGGGGTGGCTGGTCATCGTGGGCTCGATCCCCATCGGGGTGCTGGGCCTCACGCTCAAGGACCACATCGAGGGGCCGTTCCGCGATCTGCGGCTGATCGCGACGACCCTGATCGTCATGGGAATCGTCCTCGGCATCGCCGACCGGCTGGCCGCACGCGACGAATCGGGCGGCAGGCACCGCGTGGTGAAGGAGCGCAAGACCCTCAAGGACCTCGGCGTCCGGGACGGCCTGATCTACGGCTGCTGCCAGGCGATGGCACTGGTCCCCGGGGTCTCCCGGTCGGGCGCGACGATCAGCGGTGGTCTGCTGATGGGCTACACCCGTGAGGCGGCGGCCCGCTACTCCTTCCTGCTGGCGATCCCCGCCGTGCTCGCCTCGGGCGCCTACGAGCTCAAGGACGTGGGCGAGGGGCACGTCTCCTGGGGCCCGACGATCTTCGCGACCCTGGTGGCGTTCTTCGTCGGATACGCCGTCATCGCGTGGTTCATGAAGTTCATCACCACCAAGTCCTTCATGCCGTTCGTCATCTACCGCATCATTCTCGGCATCGTCATCTTCGTCCTCGTCTCGGCGGGTGTACTGAGCCCGCACGCGGGTGAGTCGGCGGGCTGAGGACAGCCCTTGGTACACAGTCAGGTGTGCGTCCCGCCCGGGAGCAGCCGGGCGGGACGATCCAGCAGCGCAGCAGCCAGCAGCGCGGATAGATGTCACCACCGTAGGACGAGGGTCTGACAACGCGGTCGCGCCGACGGCTCAGGGGGTGACGAGCCCCGTCGCCGCCAGGACCGCGTCCACCGTCTCCGCCACCGTCAGCTCGGAGTTGTCGATCCGGACGCCCGCGTCGGCCACCTCGGCGCACATCGCCCTCTCCAGGAACGACCAGTCCGTCGTGAGCGCCTTGTCCCGGGCGAGGTTGCGCTCCCCCGCCTTCGCCGCGCCCGGGGTGAGCACCACGAAGTGCAGCGGCCCGAGGGCGATCCGCCGTCGGTAGAAGTCGAGGTGGGCCCGGCGTACGACCACGTCGTCGATGACCGGCAGAAAGCCCGCGGCGGCGAAACTGTCCGCCAGCAGGCAGGCGTTGCGGGCCCGGAGGAAGATCTGCCGGTCCGCCTCATCGTCCGGCTCCGGTGCGGGCCACCGGCCGCCGGAGACGATGAGGTCCTGGAGGGCGTCCACCTCGATGTGGGCCGAGGCGGCGAACCGGGCGGCGAGCGCGGCGGCCACCGTGCTCTTGCCGCTGCCGGGGATACCGCTCAGCAGGACCGCCCCCGGGGCCGGTTCCGCGTCCACCGGTACTTCCGTCCACCCCATGGCCACGCCCTTTCACCTCGGTCAGTACACGTCACGCACGTATCTGCGGTCCGAGGCCAGCTGCTTGACCTGGACCGCCGCCGCCTCGGGGTCGAGACCCCCGTGGGCGACCGCGATGTCGCGCAGGGCACGGTCGACGTCCTTGGCCATCCGGGAGGCATCACCGCAGACGTAGAAGTGGGCCCCCTCACGCAGCCAGGACCAGAGCTGGGCGCCGTGCTCACGCATCCGGTCCTGGACGTAGACCTTGGCCCGCTGGTCGCGGGAGAACGCGGTGTCCAGCCGGGTGAGCGTACCCGCTCGGCGCAGTGCGTCGAGTTCCTCACGGTAGTAGAAGTCGGTGGCCCGGTGCTGCTCGCCGAAGAACAGCCAGTTGGCACCGGAGTGCCCCAGCGCCCGGCGCTCCTCCAGGAAGCCCAGGAACGGGGCGACCCCGGTTCCGGGCCCCACCATGACCATCGGGGTGGCCGGGTCGGCGGGCGGGCGGAAGCGCTCGTTGCGCTGGACGAAGACCGGCACGGGACTGTCCGGCGCGGCGTCGGCGAGGAAGGTGGAGGCCACACCCTTGCGTGTCCGGCCGCGGTGGCTCTCGTAGCGGATCACGGAGACCGTCAGGCGCATCCGGTTAGGGTCGACGAGCGGGCTGGAGGCTATGGAGTACAGCCGCGGTCGCAGCGGTTTGAGCACGGCGGCCCACTCGGCGGCCGTGGCCCGGACGGGGTGCTCGGCGAGGACGTCGACGGCCTGCCTGCCCCATGTCCACCGGTCCCGCTCGCCCTTGTTGTCCGGGCGCAGCAGCTTCTTCAGGGTCCGGTCCCCGGTGTGGTCGGCGACCAGGCGCAACAGGTCCGGGGTGATGCGGGTGATGTCGAGGTGGCGGCGGAGGGCCTCGTCGAGCGCGACCTGGCCGTGGCCGGGGACGTCCACCCCGTCGGCGGGGTCCAGGCCGGTGGCGGCCAGCCATTCGGCGACCAGCTCGGGGCAGTTGAGCGGCTGCACTCCGAGGGCGTCCCCGGCCTCGTAGGTCAGCGGGCTGTCCCCGTGCCGGGTGTCGAGCGTGAACGCGCGGACCTCCTTCGTCGCGCCGGGCAGGCTCAGCAGCCGGTTCCCGGTGAGGAGGGCGGGGACGGGGACGGCGCGGGCGGGGACGGCCGGGGGCCGGGGTGCCGGGGCACGCCCGGCCGGGGCCGCGTTGGCCTCCAGCGCCTCCGTCGACTCCGTCGGCGCCTCAAGCGCGGCCCGGACCTCCTTGAGCCACTGGTCCACGGGCTGTTCGTAGTCGGGTTCGCAGTCGGTACGCGGGACCAGCCGCTCCGCGCCCAGCTCCCCGAACCGTTCGTCCAGGCGGCGGCCGTGGCCGCAGAAGTCGTCGTACGAGGAGTCCCCGAGCGCGAGAACGGCGTAGCGGACGCCCTCCAGGCGGGGGCTTTCGGGGGCGTTGAGCGACTCCCAGAAGCCGGAGCCGTTGTCGGGGGCGTCGCCGTCGCCGAAGGTGCTGGTGACGACGAGGAGATCGGCAGGGCGCGGCAGGGCCTCCGGCGTCCCCTCGTCCATGCCCAGGAGCGAGGTGCGGTGCCCCTCGGCGGCCAGGGTGCGCGCGGCCGAGGCGGCGACCTCCTCGGCGTTGCCGGTCTGCGAGGCCCAGAGCACCACGACGGGCCTGCCCTCGTCCCTGTCCGGGCCGGGTTCCGGGGGTGCGGTGGGCGCGGGCTCGGCGGCGGGGAGCCGGGAGTAGGTGCCCGCCAGCACCCCGTTGACCCACAGGGCGTGGTCCGGGGCGAACGGGGCGTGCTCGGGGAGCACCGGAGTGCCCGACGGCCGGTCGCCGAGGCCCGCCAGGAACCCGGCCAGATAGCGGCGTTCCGGGTCGGTGAGGACGGGCGGGGCGGTGTCCGCGAGCCCGAAGGCGGCCGTGAACGCGGGCCGTTGCCGCTCCTGGCCGTTCCGTGGCACCGCCGGGGCGGCCACCTTCGCCAGCCGTACCGCGCAGACCTTCAGTTCGGGCTGGAAGGAGATCGGGTCGACCGCGTCGTTGGTCACGGCGTTCACGCCGAGGTACTCCCCGAACAGGTCGTTCCAGTGGAACGGGGCGAAGCACTCCCCCGTCCGGACCCGGTCGGTGATCCGGGCCGGGAGCACCGCACGGCCGCGCCGCGAGGCGACCTCGACGCCGTCGCCCTCGGCCAGTCCGAGGGCGGCAGCGTCCTCCGGGTGGATCTCCACGAACGGGCCGGGGTCGAGCCGGTTCAGCTTGCCGATCTTCGCGGTCTTGGTCAGGGTGTGCCACTGGTGCTGGAGCCGCCCGGTGTTGAGGACGAACGGGAAGTCCTCGTCGGGCATTTCGGCCGGGGGCAGATGCGGGCGGGCGTGGAAGACGGCGCGGCCGCCGGGCAGCGGGAAGGCGAGCCTCGGCACGCTGCCGTCGGGCCGTACGGCCCGCTCCTGGCTCACGCCGTCGTTGAGGTACCGCACGGGGTTGCGGGCGGGGCCGTCGACCGCGGCGCTGGGCCACTGCACGGGGGTCTCGCGCAGCCGCTCGTACGTCACTCCGCGCAGGTCGTAGCCGGTGCGCGGGTTCCACGCCCGGGTGATCTCGGCGAAGATCTCCTCGGCGCTCGTGTAGCCGAAGGCATCCTCGTACCCCATGGCGCAGGCCACCGCCGCGATGATGCGCCAGTCCGGCCATGCCTCGCCCGGCGGATCGGTGGCGCGGCGGGAGAGGGTCAGCGTGCGCTCCGAGTTGATCATCACGCCCTCGGACTCGGCCCAGAGCGCGGCGGGCAGCACGACATCGGCGTACGCGTTGGTCTCGGTGTCGGCGAACACGTCCTGGGTCACGACGAATTCGGCGGCCTCCAGGCCCTCGATGACGGTCCTGCGGTTGGCGACCGAGGCGACCGGGTTGGTGCAGATGATCCAGCAGGCCTTGATCTCCCCCTCGGCCATCCGCCGGAACATGTCGACGGTGCCGCTGCCCGATCCGTCCGCGCGCAGCGTCCCGGGTTCCAGCCCCCACAGCTCCTCGGTGAAGGCCCGGTCATCGGCGTCGAGCACCGATCGCTGGCCGGGCAGTCCCGGGCCCATGTAGCCCATCTCGCGCCCGCCCATGGCGTTGGGCTGGCCGGTGAGCGAGAACGGGCCGCTGCCGGGGCGGCAGATGGCCCCGGTCGCCAGGTGGAGGTTGACGAGCGCGTTGGTGTTCCAGGTGCCGTGCGTGCTCTGGTTGAGCCCCATCGTCCAGCAGCTCATCCACTCGCCCGCCTCGCCGATCCAGCGGGCCGCCTGTCGGATGTCGGCCTCGGGGATGCCGGTGATGCCGGCCACGGTGGCGGGCGGGTAGTCGCGCAGGAAGGCGGGCATCGCCTCCCAGCCGTCGGTGTGCTCGGCGATGAACCCGGGGTCGGTGTGGCCGTTCTCGACGAGGAGGTGCAGCAGCCCGTTGAGGAGGGCCAGGTCGGTACCGGGGCGGATGCGCAGGTACAGGTCGGCCTTGGCGGCGGTGGCGTTGCGCCGGGGGTCGACGACGATCAGCTTCGCACCCGCCTTGACCCGCTCCATCATCCGCAGGAACAGGATCGGATGGCAGTCGGCCATGTTGGCCCCGGTGACGAGGAAGACGTCGGCGTGGGCGAAGTCCTCGTAGGAGCCGGGCGGCCCGTCCGCGCCCAGGGACAGTTTGTAGCCGCTGCCCGCACTCGCCATGCACAGACGGGAGTTGGACTCGATGGTGTTGGTCCCGATGAAGCCCTTGGCCAGCTTGTTGGCGAGGTACTGCGCCTCCAGCGTCATCTGGCCGGAGACGTAGAACGCCACCGCGTCCGGGCCGTGGGTGTCCAGCACGGACCGCAGCCGACGCGCGGTCTCCGCGATCGCGGCGTCCCGGCCGAGCGGGACGGGCTGCTCGCTGCGGTCGGCCCGGGTCAGGGCCGTGGTGAGCCGCCCCGGTGCGGCGAGCAGGTCCGCGCCGGTCGCTCCCTTGGTGCACAGCCGGCCGGCGTTCGACGGATGCTCCTTGTCCCCCGAGGCCTTCAGCACACCCCGGCGGCCGTCGGGGCCGGTGGCGATGTCCAGGACGATCCCGCAGCCGACACCGCAGTACGAGCAGACCGTACGCACCCGGTCGGTGGCGGGGGCGTACGGAGGCAGGGTCGGCACGGTCATGGGCGGGGCCCTTCGGGGGTCGGGCGTTCCCGGAGGGACGCGGGGTGGGCAGCGGGCACCCCCGAATCTAGGAAAGGCCCGTTACCCAGGGATGACACCGGGCGAACAACACCGGTTACGTCGCCTGCACACCGCCCCCGGACCCTCGGTGAGGCTCCCGGCGGCCGGGCCCGCGCGGGGCAGTCGTCGGCCACGGCCGGGGGCGGGCACTTCCGGCCGGGGCGGCCGACCACTGGAGAGACACCGGGGGCGGGAGAGCCACCCGGTGCCGGGCACGGCAGGAGAGACACCGGGCCCACGGGGCGCGGGCCCGGAGGTGGCGCGCGCGGATCGGGCAGCGGCGCGCGATGCTGCTGGCGTTGGTCGCGCCGCTCCGCCGCCGGCACACGCTCAGCGCCTCCCGGTCCGCCTCTCCCCGCTGAAGTTCAAGAACCCCAACGTCCTGGGCCGCTGCAGCTTCACCCCCTCCACCCCGCGCCAGGGCCTGCGTCCGCTGCGCGACCCGGACGCCCCCGAGCTGGACGAGGACGAGGACGAGGAGTTGGCGTAGCGGACGGCGGCGATCGCGGGGAGCAGGCGCTACCAGCCCTGTCCCTCCGGCAGGTCACCCAGGCCGGGGGCAGACAGGTGCAGCACCTCGTAGCGCTCGGTCGCCTCCTCGTCCGGCGCGGAGGAGTCCGCCCACACCACGAACCGCAGCAGCTGCCAATGGTGAGGGTCGACGGCCAGTGCAGCGGTGTGTACGCCGTCATGCCCGGAGAGCCGTCGAAGTTGTTCGACCTCCCGCTCGATCAGTGCGGACAGGCCCAGTCCGGTGCCGTCCAGGTCCGCGTCGGAAGGTATCGGGACGAGACGGCGCGAGGCTGCCTTGGGAGGTGCTGAGCGGGCGGGGCCGGCATGGCAGGCAATGCCGGCCCAATGCCGGGCGACGGGGCGGCCGAAGTCCCGAACGATGTTCTGGAATCCTCCGCCACCGACGAGGAAGTGAGCCATCTCACCGGTGTCGTTCCACAGGTAGAAGGGGGCGTACTGGTTGACCGGCGAGCCGTCGATGCCGCGTTCACGGATGACATACGCCTTCAGACCCAGTCCTGCCCGGTCGTCGAGGAACTGGCCGCCCTCGGCGACCCGCTTACGGATGATCTTCATGTCGTAGTCGGCGGGCAAGGTGATCTCGTACTGCTTTGCGTACACGGACGATACTGCCCTTCTTCGTGGGTAATCAGTGGGCGAGCAGGCCGGTGAGGTATTCGGCCTCGGTGACATGGGGGCCGCGTTCGGCTTCGGTGCCGTCCTCGGCGACTTCCTGGATGGCCAGATGCGTCATGAAGGTGCTGGGAGAGGCGCCGTGCCAATGCCACTCGCCCGGCGCGACGCGCACAGTGTCTCCGGCGCGAATGGTGTGCACCTCTCCGCCGCGGCACTGGACGAGCCCGGTCCCCTCGGTGACGTGCAGAACCTGGCCGAGGGGGTGGCGATGCCACGCGGTGCGGGCGCCCGGCGCGAAGTGAACGCTGTCAACCCGGAAGCGCGAGGGTTCCTCGGGCGCGGCGAGCTCCTCGACCCATGCCGCGCCGGAAACCCATTCGGGTGGTGCGACGGCGGTGGGCTGCGGCGTACGGGAGACACGCATGAAACGCAGGACCTCTCTACTCGTGGGTGGTGGAGATTTGTGCGGCCAGGAGGCCCAGCACCCCAGTGATCGCCTGGTCGAACGGCTGCACGGAGTCGGCAGCGCGAGCCAGGACGTAGCCGCCTTGCAGTACCGCGACGACAGCCGCCGCGGTCGCCCGCGGGTCCAGCGCGGCACCCAGTTCGCCGCGCTCGCGCCCCTCGGCCAGCAAGTCGGCAAGGCGTTCCCGCAGCCAGGCGAGGGTTTCGTCGACGGGGGCCCGCAGCGCAGGGTCGGCCACGACGTCCGGGTCCTGGGTAAGGCGCCCGATCGGGCAGCCCTTGAGGACGTCCCGCTCCCGGCGCAGGTACGCGGTGATGCGATCCACCGCGGTCCCCGGTGTGGAGAACTGCTCCTCGGCCCTGGCGCGCATCTCCTCGGCGGTGCGCCGGATCGCGGCGAGCGCCAAGTCCGGTTTTCCAGCGAAGTGGTGGTACATGCTTCCTTGCCCGGCGCCGGCCCGCTGCTGGATCGCCTTCGGGCTGGTGCCGGTGTAACCGCGTTCCCACAGCAGTTCGCGAGTGCTCTCGATAAGACGTTCCGCAGCGCTCATGCAAGCAGTGTACATACTCATAGGTACAGAAGATCCCGAACGCCTGGCAGCGCGAGAACCCGGGCTCATGACGGACCTCAAGCACCTTTCCGCCCACCGGGTCGAAGCCGATCTCGTCGAACGCCATCCGTGCCCGAGGTCCAAGGCGGCTCCCGGCTCGCCGTTCCGCTCGCGTTCCGCCGCGGTCGCGAGCGCATATCACACCGGACGCTTCACCAGAGTGCCGAAGCTCGCGAAGGAGCCGCGGGTGCAGACGCCGGCCGACCTCGGGCCCGGCCAGCCCTGACGCCCCGGGGCTCCGGTGCCCGCCGCGGTCGATCCGGACCTGCCGAGCGCTGACATCCGTATCGGCTACGCTCGTTGCTCGACGCTCGGGCAGGAGCTCGACTCGCAACTGGACGCACTCGCCAAGCACGGCATCGAGCGAGAAAAGATCTTCAGCGAGAAGATCAGCACCCGTATCAAGGTCCGCCCCGCCTTCGAGGAGGCCCAGGGCGTACCCCGAAGCCATCGAGGTGGCCCACGCTGACTTCGCCGCACTCCAGAACTCCGGCGTCCCCCCAACCTCGTCCGGACGCCACAACGCTCAGCTCATGACCATGATCAAGTGCTTGGCGTCAGTGGCTGTACCGATGTTCCCCAAGCCCGTTGACCTCCTCCACGGCCAGCCGCGCACACGTCTCGCACCCCGGCCCGAAGATCCCCGCCGGGCCCTGCATCGGATACACCAGTGCCACGATCGAGACCGATTCGTAGACGTCCGCGTCCGCGACCGTCCGCCGAGCGGCGTTTCACCTCGCGGCCGACCGCATCCGGGCCGCGAGGTGAGACGCCGGAACGCCGCCTATCCCACGCGTACGGGGTCGGCCGGTTCGGTGCGCCACTGCACGGCCAGTTCGCGGCGGGCGCGCGCCACACGGGAGCGCACCGTACCGATGGGGCATCCGGCGGCGGCCGCGGCGTCCTCGTAGGACAGCCCCAGCAACTGGGTCAGGACGAACGCCTGGCGCCGCGCCGGGTCCAGTCGCCGCAGGGCGTCCAGCACCGCCACGGACTCCTCGAACCCGGGCAGATGGCGGGGCTGGGCGCGTTCGGCCGCGGTCTGCCAGTCCGCGGTGTCGGCGGTACGGGGGCGCGCGGCGGCGGTGCGGTACCGGTCGACGACGACGCGCCGCGCGATGGACATCAGCCAGGTCCGGGCGCAGGAACGGCCCGCGAACCGGGCCAGCCCGCTCATCGCCCGCAGATACGTCTCCTGGGCCAGGTCGTCGGCGCCCGGGACGTCCGCGCTGAGGTAGGCGACGAACCGGCGGACGTCCTCGTAGGTCGCCCGGACGAACCGGTCGGCGGCCTCGCGGTCCCCGCCGCCCGCCGCCAGGGCCCAGTCGGTGATCTGGCCGTCGTTCTGCCGGGCGGCGGGGGCCCGGGGCGGGCGGGCGGCGGTCACCCGGATCACCGGGGGCCGCGCGGTGGGCACCCGGGCGGGAAGCCCGGGTGCCGGTGGTGCGGTGCGTCGCAGTGTGGGGGCAGAAAGTGTCACAGCAGCCCTTCGCTTCCTAGCGGAGCCCCGGCGGCCGGCAACGGCCTCCGGGTCCGGTCACCGGCCCCGGACGCCCTGGGGCGCCCCAGTGGACCGGCATGCCTGTCACGGGTGTGCGCGTCGCGCACACCCGTACCGCCTCCGGCCCGCAAGGGGCCGGAAGGGCGGATGGAGTTCAGGTCAGAGGAGGCGGAGGCGGTACGGGGGCCCTCGCCGGGAGAGGGTGTGCCGGGCGAGAAGGTCCCGGCGGCGCCCGGGCCTGCGGCAGGTGCGCCGCGGGGCGGGGTCCGCCGGGGTGAGCGGTGTCGCGGACCACAGGCGCAGGGCCGACCGCAGCGGGGCCCGTACGAACAGCACCAGGGAGCGGCCCAGCCGGGCGGCGGCGACCTCGCCGCGCCACAGCCACCAGCCGCAGATGAGCCCGGCGATCGCGTGGGCGGCGGCCATGCCCGTGGTGAACAGCGAGCCGTCGAAGGCCGCCAGAACCCCAATCAGGTCCGACGGGCCTCCGATCGACATGTCGTGGGCCGAGTGGCTCGTCGCGCCCGGCGGATGGTGGGAGCCGCCCATGCGGTTCGCACCGGCACCGGACGGCAGCCAGGAACCGGCGGCGCCGAGGAAACCGTGCAACCCCAACTGCCCCAAGGCGTGGGCCGCGACGGTCACCGGAGCGTTCCGCTCCCGTGCCGCGAGCCACCACCCCGCGCCGCCCACCGGCAGCAGCGCGGCGGCCTGGACGGAGAGAGGCAGGGGCGTGCCGGACATCAGCGCGTGGCCGAGCCCGGACACGGCGACGCACACCAAGGCGAACAGCGCGGTGCGCCCGAGTCGGAGTGCGGTTCCGGCTCCCATGGCGGCCATCGTGCCAGCACCACCCTCCCCGGCGAGAAGGGGGCCGTAGGCGACAAATGCCGGAGTTCGCCGTGTTTACCCCAGGAGCATCAGGTGTGATTCACATCACATGATGATGCCGGGAGCCTACCCCGCCCCGCACCCGACTGGTCCAACGACGGGAGGCGCGTACCCGCAGACGTACGCTCGGAGACATGACCACTACCGATCTTCCCGTGATCGCCGCCGTAGACGGTTCCACGCACAGCTGGCAGGCGCTCGACTGGGCCACGCACGAGGCCGCTCGGCGCCGGCTCCCCCTGCTGATCGTCCACGTCCGCCCGCTCACCCGGCAGGCCGACGAGGAGACCCGGCGGCGCGAGGCGGACGAGCTGCTGGCCGACGCCGTACGCCGGAGCGCGCGGACCGTTCCGGATCTGCGCCCCTCGACGCTTGCGCCTCTGGACTTCCCGTCGGCCGCGCTGGTCTCGCTCGGCCGGGACGCCTCGATGATCGTGATCGGCTCGCGAGGGCTCGGCGGCTTCCGGTCGCTGATGATCGGCTCCAACAGTCTCGCCACCGCATCGATGGCGAGCTGTCCGGTAGTCGTCGTGCAGGACGGCCGTCCTGAGGAGGACGACCAGCCCGGGGACCTGGAGGTCTTCACCGACATCGTGGCGGGGGTGGCCGCCGACGAGAGCAGCGAGGCGGTCCTGGAGTTCGCCTTCGCCACCGCGGCCTCCCGGCCGGACGCGCGGCTGCGGATCGTGCACGGCTGGACGATGTTCTCCTCGATGCTCGCGGGCGGTCCCGCCCTGGACCGGGAGGCGGCGGCGGGCTCGGCCGCGCGAACCCTGGCGGAGCTGACCTCGGGCTGGCACGAGAAGTACCCGCAGGTGGAGATCGTCCGGGAGCCGGTCAACGGCTCCGCCGCACGCACCCTGGTGACCGCGTCGGCGACCGCGGCGCTGACCGTGATCGGCCGCCGCAGGGGCGGCGAGTCGCTCGGGCTCGGGCTGTCCCCGGTGGCACAGACGACGCTCACGCACGCGCTCGGGCCGGTCACGGTCGTGCCCTGCTGAGCGGTGCCACCCCGGTGAGGCCGCCTTCCCGCCGCGGACCTCTTGGCCTGGCGGGCGGCTTGACCGAGACTTGACCGATGACACAGCGTGTGGCACTCGCGACCGTACTGGACCGGCTTGCCATCGATGACGTGATCACCGGGTACGCGGTGGCCGTGGACGACGGGGCCTGGTCGGACTACGGAGCCCTGTTCACCGAGGACGGCCGCGCGGACTACCGGGAAGCGGGCGGGGCCGAGGGCCCGGCCGACGAGATCGCCCGGTGGCTCGCGGAGACGATGAGCCTCTTCCCCGTCCGCCAGCACCTGATCGTCAACCGCCGCATCGAGCTGGAGGACCTGGGCGGCTATCCGGGCGACCGGGCCCAGGTGCGAGCCGACTACCTCAACCCGATGCGCCTGGCCCGGAAGGATGACGCGGGAGCGGACAACGCGCCCGACTTCGTCACCGGCGGCCGCTACACCTTCGAGCTGCGCCGCGCCGACCCGGGCTGGCTGATCCGTGCGGTCACCGTCCACGAGAAGTGGCGGCGGGCACCGGGCGGGTAGGCCGCATCGGCCGGGGCGGGGCAGGGCCGCATGCCCCGCACGGCCGTGTCCCCTGTCCGGCGGGGAGCACCTCCCCCACACTGGGTGGACAGGGGCGGACCGGCACCGGGGCACACGGGGGCGGACCGGAGAAGGCAGCCGACCGCCCGCGCACCACCGAGGAGGCCACGGCATGCGGACCCCGGACGGCGGGCCCCCGGCCCGTGACCGGCTGCTCGCCTCCCGCTGGGGCCGTGCCGGGGCGGCGCTGCTCGCCGGGGCACTGCCCGCGCTGGCCTTTCCCGCACCCGGCCTCTGGTGGTTCGCCTATGTGGCCCTCGTCCCCTGGCTGCTGCTGATCCGCGGCGCGGGCACGACCCGCCGGGCGGCGCTGGACGGCTGGATCGGTGGGATCGGCTTCGTCATCGCCGTGCACCACTGGCTGATGCCTAGCCTCCATGTCTTCATCGTGCTGCTGGCCGCGCTGCTCGGGCTGCTCTGGATCCCCTGGGGGCTGCTGGTGTTCCGGCTGCTCGGCGGCGCGCCCTCAGCATGGCGGGCCGTGGCCGCGGTGATCATCGTGCCCTCCGGGTGGCTGATGATCGAGCTGGTCCGCTCCTGGGAAGGGCTCGGCGGGCCCTGGGGCCTGCTCGGCGCGAGTCAGTGGGAGGTCTCCCCGGCCCTGCGGGTGGCTTCGGTCGGCGGGGTGTGGCTGGTGAGCCTGCTGGTGCTCGCGGTGAACACCGGCACGGCCCTGCTGATCGCCGTGCCGGCCGCCCGGCGGACCGCCGGTGTCGCACTGGTGGTGTGCGCCCTGTCCGTCACCGCGATGTGGGCGTGGGCACCCCGGCCCGAGAGCACCGGCACGGTCCGGATCGCCGTCGTGCAGCCGGGCGTCATCGAGGGACCCGGCAGTGTCGCGCGCCGCCTCGACCGGGGCGAGGAGCTGACCCGCTCGCTGGAGGGCCGGGGGGTGGACCTGGTGGTGTGGGGCGAGAGCAGCATCGGGGCGGGCGCGTGGCAGGACCCGGAGACCGCGCGGCGACTGGCGGAGCTGTCCCGCCGGGTCGGCGCCGATCTGCTGGTCAATGTGGACGCCCGGCAGACCAACGGCAGGGGGAGGTCGGGGATCTTCAAGTCGGCGGTGCTCGTGGGGCCGGACGGACCCACCGGGGACCGCTACGACAAGATGCGTCTGGTCCCGTTCGGCGAGTACGTCCCGGCCCGCGCTCTGCTGGGCTGGGTGACCTCCGTGGGGCGGGCGGCGGGCGAGGACCGGCTGCGCGGCGACCGCCAGGTGGTGATGACCCTGCCGGACGGTGCCCGGGGGCTCCGGGTCGGTCCGCTGGTCTGCTTCGAGTCGGCGTTCCCCGACATGAGCAGGCGGCTGGTCCGCGACGGTGCGCAGGTGCTCGTCGCCCAGTCCGCCACCTCGACGTTCCAGGACAGCTGGGCCCCGGCCCAGCACGCGTCGCTGGGGGCCCTGCGGGCCGCCGAGAACGGCCGCCCCGTGGTGCACGCCACGCTGACCGGGGTCAGCGCGGCGTACGGGCCCCGTGGTGAACGGCTGGGCCGCCCGCTCGGTACGGACGCGAGCGCGGCGGAGGTGTTCGACGTGCCGGTGGCCCGCAGGACCACGCTCTACGGCCGCCTGGGCGACTGGCCGGTGTACGGGGCGATGGGGGCGATGGCCGTACTGTGCGCCGCCGTGGGGGTGCGGGCCCTCAGGAAGCCTGCTCCAGGGCCTCCCGGACCACCCGCTCACACAGCTCATGGGTCGCCAGAGCGTCCCGGGCACTGAGTGTCCCGCCCTTGCGCACGGCGTCGAGGAAGGCGTGGACGCAGGCCTCGATACCGCGCTGGCGGGCCACCGGAACCCAGTCGCCACGCCGCCGCACCGAGGGCTGGCCCTTGTGGTCGATGACATCCGCGATATTGAGGACCTGGCGCTTGGTGTCCTGGCCGGAGACCTCCAGGACCTCCTCGGTCGAGCCGTTCAGCCGGTTCATCATGCCGATCGCGGTGAACCCGTCACCGGACAGCTGGAGCACCACGTGGTGCATCAGGCCGTCCACGATCCGGGCGCGCACGGTGGTGTGGTCGACGGGGCCCGGCAGAAGGAAGCGCAGCGTGTCGACGACGTGGATGAAGTCGTCGAGGATCATGGAGCGGGGGTCCTCGGGAAGCCCCACCCGGTTCTTCTGCATCAGGATCAGCTCGCGCGGGTGCTCGGCGCACTGCGAGTAGCTCGGGGCGAACCGCCGGTTGAAGCCGACGGCGAGGCTGACGCCGCGTTCCTCCGCGAGGTTCACCAGCCGCTCGGACTCGGCGTACTCGTAGGCGATCGGCTTGTCGACATAGGTGGCGACCCCGGCGTCGAGGAGCCGCTCCACGATCTGCGGGTGCACGGCGGTCGGCGCGTGCACGAAGGCCGCGTCCAGCCCTTCGGCGAGCAGGGAGTCAAGGCTCGTGTGCCGCGCGCCGACCGGAACGCGGTGGGCGTCGCCGACCCGGTGGAGCGTGGCGGGGGTGCGGGTCTGCAGATGCAGGTCGACCCCCGGGACGGCGGCGAGCACCGGCAGGTACGCCTTCTGCGCGATGTCGCCCAGCCCGATACAACCGATCTTCACGAGGGTCTCCCTGTTCGCCGTGACGCACTGCTGTTCCGCTGTTCCGCCACGGCAGCATACGTCCGGTCCGCGGCGGCCCCGCTCGCCGGTTCCCCGGCGAAACCCCTGGCCAGGGACATGATCATGGACAAGGATGGCCGCCGTGACTTCTTCCACGGCCCCTTCCGTGTCGTCTTCGTCGTCTTCCGTGTCCCCCTCCGCGACCTCTTCCGCACTCCCCCGGCGCTCCGAGCCCGCTCTCGACGCCGCCGAGCGCCCCATGCTGGAGGGCTGGCTCGACCACCACCGTGAGACGCTCGCCCTGAAGTGCGCCGGTCTCACGGACGCGCAGCTGCGCGAGGCGTCCGTTCCGCCCTCCGCGTTGACCCTCCTCGGCCTCGTACGGCATCTGGCCGAGGTGGAGCGGTTCTGGTTCCGCGAGATCCTGGAGGGCGCGGAGCTGCCGGACCTCTACTCCACCGAGGAGGACCCGGACGGGGACTTCACGGTCACGGAGTCCGACACCTGGGCCGAGGCGGAATCCGTGTGGCTGGCGGAGACGGCGGCGGCCCGCAAGAGCGCCGCCGCGTTCGGCCTGGACGACTTCTCCCAGGGCGTCGGCTCGTCCGGCGAGCCGTTCAGCCTCCGCTGGATCTATACGCACATGATCGAGGAGTACGCCCGGCACAACGGCCACGCCGACCTGCTGCGCGAGCGCGTCGACGGCGCCACCGGCGAGTGAACGAACCGGTGCACCGCCGGGCACGGGGCTGACCGGGTCACCCGTGCGGGCCATTTCTCGTCCACCGGCTCCCCGGGAGCCGGGGCGGGACCACAGAGTTACCCGGGTGCAGCGAACCAGAATCACCGTTCAACTCCTGGTCGGCTTAGCGGTCACGGCCGTGTCCGGCTGCGTCTCGGTGACGCCCCCGGCCGGCCCTCCCGGCCATCCCCCGCCCCCGGGCGCCACCGGCCCGGCCCAGGACGTGGCCCCGCAGATCGTGCAGCCGCCCGCCCGCGAGGCACTGGAAGTCATGGTGGACCCGAGCCCCTCGGCCTCCCGGCCGCCCGCCCCCACGGCCCCGGCGGCCTCCGACGCCCGCCCGGCACCCGGGCGGGCCGGACCGCCACCGGCGCGGGAGCGCACGCACCTCCCAGCGCGCACAAGACCTCCCCGGGTGCCGGGCGTCCCTCACGTCGTGGTGCCCGTGCCCTCCGTACCGCGCCTCCCGGGCAGTGGCGGGACGGACGTCTGCGCGCTTGGCAGGGGGTACGGCGGCTGGCCGGCGGGCAGCCGGGAAGCCCGCAGCTGCGAGGAGGTGTACGGCCGCTGACGCGGAACTCCCGGACGCGGCGGCCTCGCCCGGAGCCGTACGCGGTCACTGCTGCCGCATACGGAGCTCCAGCCGGTCGATCGCGGCCCGCACCCCGCCTCCGTTTCCGCCGTCCACGAGCGCGTCGGCGGCGGCGCGGGCCCGGCGGAGGTGGAGGCGTGCCGAGTCCGGGCGCTGGAGCTTGAGGTAGTCCGCCGCGAGGTTGAGGTGGAGCGAGGGGTAGAACGCCCGGACGGCCAGGGTGTCCCGGTGCTCCGCCGCCCGCTCCTCGCTCAGCCCCTCGGCGGCCGTCAGCGCACGCAGGTCCCAGGCCAGCTCGTCACCGGGATCGTCCTGCGTGTCGGCCATGTAGTGCGCGAGGGTGCAGCGGTGCAGGGCGTCGCCGTCCGCGCCGAGCTCCGACCAGAGGACACCGAAGCGGTTGCGGGCCTCCTCGCGGTCACCCCCGTGGAGCAGCATGACCGCCTGGCCGATCCTGGTCATCACGGCGTCCTCGGACGCCTCCTGCTGCTCCACCACTGCGGTCTCCTCGTGCCCGTGCTGCCGGTTGCGGTCGTTCCGACGCTAACGCCGGGCTTCCGCATTACCGCTCAGACACGGACGTACCACGCAAGGACCGAACAGACCGATCGAACACGCGCATACCGAGGGGACTCGGCGGCCCCGGCACGTCAGCCGAGGTCGGGGATGCGCCAGTCGATCGGCTCGTGGCCCTGGGCTGCCACGGCCTCGTTGATCTGGGTGAAGGGGCGGGAGCCGAAGAACCGCTTCGCGGAGAGCGGCGAGGGGTGCGCGCCCTTCACCACGACGTGGCGCTCCTCGTCGATCAGGGGCAGCTTCTTCTGTGCGTAGTTGCCCCAGAGCACGAAGACCGCCGGGTCGGGCCGGTCGGCGACGGCACGGATCACGGCGTCGGTGATCTTCTCCCAGCCCTTGCCCTTGTGGGAGTTGGCCTCGCCGCCCCGCACGGTGAGCACGGCGTTGAGCAGGAGGACGCCCTGCTCGGCCCACGGCATCAGATAGCCGTTGTCCGGGACGGGCAGGCCGAGCTCCTGGTTCATCTCCTTGTAGATGTTGCGCAGGGATGGGGGCGTCTTGACTCCGGGCCGCACGGAGAAGCACAGCCCGTGCCCCTGGCCCTCCCCGTGGTAGGGGTCCTGGCCGAGGATGAGGACCTTGACCCGGTCGTAGGGAGTGGCGTCCAGGGCGGCGAAGACCTGCTCGCGCGGCGGATACACGGGGCCCTTGGCCCGCTCCTCCTCGACGAAGTCCGCCAGCTCCTTGACGTACGGCTTCTGCAGTTCTTCGCCGAGGACGCCGCGCCAGGACTCGGGCAGCAGGTCGATATCGGTCACGTCCACAACCTCCGGTGAGCAACAGGTTCTTGATCCCAGAACCTACCGCCCGCCACTGACAACGGGCCCGCGAGCCGTATCGGCTGCTGCCGGCCGGCCCGGGGCCGGCCGGACCGGCTACCAGCTGGCCTTGCGGTACAGCTCCCACATCTGCATGACGGTCTGCGGGTCGAGCGCGCGCTCGCCGCCGCCGATGTCCTCGCCCGCCGCGACGTACAGCTTGCCCTGCCACAGCGGGAGCAGCCGGACGTCTTCGACCAGGATCTCCTGGGCGCGCTCGAACTGCTTGCTGACCGCGCCCCGGTCGCTCTCCTGCCGCGAGGAGGGGATCAGCTGCTGGGTGATCTCCTTGTTGATGTACGGGGTGCCGGTGACGCTCTCCTTGCCCACGAAGGGGGCGATGAAGTTGTCGGGGTCCGGGAAGTCCGGGAACCAGCCGCGGCCGAAGACCGGGTACTCGCCCTTGTTGAAGCCTTCCTGGAACTCCTGCCAGGGCTTGCCGTTCAGCGTGATCTCGAACAGCCCGGAGCCTTCGAGCTGCCGCTTGAGCTCCTCGAACTCGGGCTCCGTGGAGGAGCCGTACCGGTCGGTGGTGTACCAGAAGCTCATCTTCACGGGCTCGGTGATGCCGGCCCCGGTGAGGATCTCCTCGGCCTTCTCCACGTCCGGGTCGCCGAAGGTGTCGAAGAAGCTCGTGGCGTGTCCGGCGATGCCCTTGGGAATCATGGAGTAGAGGGGCTCGGCGGTTCCCCGGTAGACCTTGGCGACCAGGGCGTCACGGTCCACGACGTGCGCGATGGCCTTGCGGACGGCGGGGTTCGCGGCGGCCGGGTCCTTCGGGTTGAAGACCAGGAAGCGGATGTCCGCGCCGGTGCTCTCGACGATCTGGAGGCCGGCGTTGTCGGCCTTGTTGTCCTCCAGGCTGACGACCTCCTCGGCGGTCAGACCCCGGTAGGTGGCGTCGATCTCCTTCGCCTTGAGCGCGCTCACCATCTCGGCGGACTTCTCGAAGTAGCGGATGGTGACCGCGTCGTTCTTCCGGTTGGCGAAGCCCTTGTAGTCCGGGTTCTTCTTCAGCTCGGCGGTGGCCCCGGCGTCGTAGGACTCCAGGAGGTACGGGCCGGAGCCCGTGACCTTGCCGTCGTCGCGGATCCTGTCCTTGCGGTAGTCGCCGGGGGCGACGAGCGACATGGCGGGAGTGGCCAGGATGAACGGGAACGTCGCGTCGGACTTGTTCAGGTGGAAGATGACGGTGTCGTCGCCCTTGGTCTCCACCCGGTCCAGCGAGCCGAGCATTCCGGCCGGGCCGCCCTTGAAGTGGATGTCCAGGACGCGCTCGATCGAGTACTTGACGGCCTCGGCGTCGAGCTTCTCGCCATTGGAGAATTTGAGGTTCTTCTTGAGCGTGCACCGGTAGGCCATGCTCGTGGCGTCGGTGAACTTGCAGGATTCCGCCGCGTCCGGCTCCGGGCTCGTGCTGCCGGTGGGGAAGCTCACCAGGGTCTGGTAAACGTTCCGCATCAGTTCCCAGGAACCGTCCCAGGCTGCCGCCGGATCGAGCGTGGACGGGGAGCTGGTCGTCCCGACGGTTATCTTCTGGTCCGTTTCCGACCCACTGTCGGAGAAGAGACCGCAGCCGGCCAGCAGAGAAAGGGAAGCTAGGGCTGCAGCGGCCTGCAGACTGGCCCGGTAGAACACGTGCACGCTCCTCGATCAGCCATGGGTCGGCAGACCATACCGCAGCGCCCCGACGGGTCAATCCGTCGGCCCGACGGGGCACTTGCGTCAATCAGGGCCAAACCGGTTCAGGCCGCTCTCAGCCCACGCCGGCGTTCAGGAAGATTCCCCCGTCGACCACCAGGGTCTGCCCGGTGATCCAGTCCGACTGCGCCGAGGTCAGGAAGGCGGCGGCGCCCCCGATGTCCTCGGGCACACCGAGCCTGCCCAGCGGATAGGCGGCGGCCGCCTCCGCTTCGCGGCCCTCGTAGAGGGCTTCGGCGAACCGGGTCTTGACCACGGCGGGGGCGATCGCGTTGACGCGGACGGCCGGGGCGAACTCGTGCGCCAGCTGAAGGGTCAGGTTGACCATGGCCGCCTTGCTCATGCCGTACGCGCCGATGAACGGCGAGGCGGAGACCCCGGCGATGGAGGCGATGTTCACGATCGCCCCGCCGTTCTCCTTCTGCCAGGCCTTCCAGGTCTGCTGGGCGAACCCCAGCGCCGAGATCACATTGGTCTCGTAGACCTTGCGGGCGACGCCGAGATCGAGCTCCGCGATGGGGCCGAAGACCGGGTTCGTCCCGGCGTTGTTCACCAGGTGGTCGACCCGGCCGAACGCCTCCATGGTGCGCTCGACCGCCGCCGCCTGGTGGGCCTCGTCGTGCGCCTTGCCCACGATGCCGATCACCCGGTCGGAGCCGAGCCTCTCGACGGCCTCCTTCAGGGCCTCCTCGCCCCGCCCCGTGATGGCCACCCGGTCGCCGCGGGCGACGAGCGCCTCGGCGATGCCGTAGCCGATACCCCGGCTGGCGCCCGTGATGAGGGCGACCTTTCCGCTGTCCTGCACCGTCATGTGTCCGCTGCCCTTCGGATCAGTTGAGGGGTCCGCCGGCCACGTACATGACCTGGCCGGAGACGAAGCCCGCGTCGTCGCCCGCGAAGAAAGCGATGGCGTTCGCGACGTCCTCGGGACGGCCGACGCGCTGGACGGGGA
Source organism: Streptomyces sp. WZ.A104 (assembly GCF_002382885.1). Lineage (GTDB taxonomy): Bacteria > Actinomycetota > Actinomycetes > Streptomycetales > Streptomycetaceae > Streptomyces. The sequence goes on along the minus strand of NZ_NWVL01000048.1, from coordinate 42,148 downwards.
TCTGGGTGGCGGCCGCCGCCTGGAACTCCTCGAATCCCATGCCGACGCGGGCAGCCGTCTGCGCGGTCATCTCGGTGACGATGAACCCGGGCGCGACGGCGTTGGCCGTGACCCCGAACTTGCCGAGCTCCTTGGCGAGCGTCTTGGTGAGCCCCTGGAGCCCCGCCTTGACCGCAGAGTAGTTGGCCTGGCCGCGGTTGCCGAGAGCCGAGGAGGAGGAGAGCGAGACGATCCGGCCGAACCCGGCCTCGACCATGTGCGCCTGCACGGCCTTGGCCATCAGGAACGCACCCTTGAGGTGCACGTTCATCACGATGTCCCAGTCGGACTCGCTCATCTTGAACAGCAGGTTGTCGCGGAGCACACCCGCGTTGTTCACGAGGATCGTCGGCGCGCCCAGCTCGGCGGCGACCCGCGCGACGGCGGCTTCCACCCGACCGGCGTCCGACACGTCGCAGCCGACGGCGAGCGCGGTGCCCCCGGCGGCGGTGATCTTCTCGACGGTGTCCTTGCAGGCCGCCTCGTCGAGATCGAGTACGGCGACGGCGCGGCCCTCGGCCGCGAGGCGTACGGCGGTGGCGGCGCCGATGCCCCGGGCCGCTCCCGTCACGATGGCGACGCGCTGCTCGGTGGTGGACATGCTTGGTTCTCCTCGCCCTTGGATAGCGGCTCAGCGGACGTCGGGCGCCTCCCAGGCAGTCGCCGGCAGAGCGACCCGATGACTGAGCAACCGCTTAGTACCTTCAGCAGACGAGACGCTAGAAGCCCTGGCACCCGGTGTCAACGGCGCACGGCCCGGGGGGCCGCACGTCACACACGGCGGCGGCCCCCTCGTACCGGACTCAGCGCACCAGCAGGTCGAGCAGCCGCTCCACCTCACCGGCCGGATCGGTGGTGAGCCCGCTGTGCACGGCCCCGGGCTGGACGACCGTGGAGCGCGGGGCGATCAGCCAGCGGAAGCGCCGCCCGGCGTCGTCCGCGGCCGCCTGCCCGGCCCCTTCACCGCCGCCGCAGACCCCTTCCACCGCACGGAGGGCGGCCCGTACGCCCATCACATCGGCGTCCGGGGCCAGCGCCCTCAGCTTCGCCTCGTCCAAGTGCGTACGGGCGGCGACGAACGAGCGGGCCCGGCAGTAGACGAGCACCCCCGCGTTGAAGCACTCGCCGCGCTCGACCCGGGGCACGACGCGCAGGATCGCGTACTCGAAGACATCGCGCCTCGTCATCGGCCACCGCCCTCTCCCGTACGGACTGCGGCAGCGGAGCGGTCGTCGCCGGATGGCTTCGGCCGGGGCGGCAGTCGCTCGGTGAGCCAGCCCGGCGCCTGGGAGGGCCGGGTCGAGGCCGGTGCGTCCAGGGTGATCCGCCGGTGGATGGTGGCGGCCCGGGCGAGCAGCGGGGCGATGTAGGCCCGGCGCAGCTCGTCGGTGGACCCGAACCCCGGCTCGTCGGCCAGCCAGACGTCCGGCACCTCGGCGGCCACCTCGGTGAGCAGTTCCTCGGTGACCAGGGGGGCCAGCTCGGCGGCGGCAGCGGCGATGTCCGGGGCGAAGGGGGCCAGGACATGGTCCGACGCGTTGTACGGCTTGGCCGCGGAGGCCTCGGCGCCCGGCCAGTTGTGGTGCCAGATCATGGTCGCGCCGTGGTCGATGAGCCAGAGGTCGCCGTGCCAGACGAGCAGGTTGGGGTTGCGCCAGGACCGGTCCACATTGTTGATCAGCGCGTCGAACCAGACGACCCTCCCGGCCTCGGCCGCCCCGACCTCGTAGGCGAGCGGGTCGAACCCGAGCGAGCCCGGCAGGTAGTCCATCCCGAGGTTCAGCCCGCCGCTCGCCTTGAGCAGCTCCTGCACCTCCTGGTCGGGCTCGGCGAGCCCGATGACCGGGTCGAGCTCGATGGTCACCAGTTCGGGCACCCGCAGCCCCAGCCGTCGGCCGAGCTCCCCGCAGATGACCTCGGCGACCAGCGTCTTGCGGCCCTGTCCGGCCCCGGTGAACTTCATGACGTACGTACCGAGATCGTCGGCCTCGACGATCCCGGGGAGCGAGCCGCCTTCACGCAGGGGCGTGACGTAGCGGGTCGCTACAACCTCTTCCAACACTTTCCCAGGCCACCCATCTCTTCAGCCTTGCAGTCACACGGACGACTTCTCCGGGGCGTAGAGGCAGGCATGGCCAGTCAACGGCGCTGGGGGAGATCCGGGAATTCTCGGCCGGCGGGCCGGTCTCCCCGCTCCCCCCAGCAGACCGCCGATGGTGCCGCGCCCCTTGCTGCCGGCTTCCGGCTTCCGGCATCCGGCATCCGGCATCCGGCATCCGGCATCCGGCATCCGGCATGAAGTGAGCATAGTAACCGAGGGTGATCGTCGGCGAGGAGTGTCCGCGCCACCGAGCCAGGGGCACGACGGGCCTGATCCGGTTTGCCGATCAGAATGTTGCGACGATCAGTGGAATCCATCCAGTACACCAGTCGGCAGTTCGTCGCCCTGGCAGCCCAGTTCGGGGCCCGGCTGTCGGTCGGCCGCACCGGTCGGTGCTGGGACAACGTGCTCGCAGCGACCACTCACCTCAAGGCCGGCGTGAGACGCCCTTCCCCGTTCGGTCCGCTCGTTCGCTCCAGCCAGTCGTCACGCCTCCGGCTCCCGCCACATGGCACGGAGGGCGGAACCATCGGGAAGCGGCAGTTCTCTGACTGTGTGGAACCCGTGGCGGGCGTACAGAGACTGATTGAGGGCGCTGGTCGCCTCCAGGTAGGCGGGCAGGGCCTCCCGGTCGCACTGCTCCAGCAGCGTGGTCAGGAGCGCCGAGCCGATGCCGTGGCCCTGGTGTTCGGGGCGTGCGGCCATGATGGGCAGGTAGTAGTGCGATTCGCGCGGATGGTTGTCGTCGAGCAAGGTCAGGAGTTCCATGACCGCCGGGGCGAACTCCTGTGCCACCCGTTCGACGTCGCTGGCGAACGCCTCGGCGTTGTCGTCGAACGCCTGCTGGACGTGCGGCGGCATCCACAGGGCGGCGCCGGCAAGGTCGTCGGTCGTGTAGACCTCGTGATACCGCATGCATCCGGCGACCCAGAGCTCGAAGAAGTCGGGGAGAATCCGCCGACGCCGTTCGGGCTCCGTCCAGGCCCAGCCGATCACCGGGTCGTCGAAGAATCCTGCCGCGAGCGCTTCCGCGACGGTTCGGGTTTCGTCCGGCATCGCCTTCCGGGGGCGGATGCCCGGCCGGAGTGAGTTCATCCGTGACATGACACGGCTCCTTGTCAGGCTGCGCGGAACTGGACGGTGACGTCGGTGGGTCGCTGAAGCGCCAGGTAGATGGGGCAGCGCTCCTGCCAGACGCGGGCGACTTCGGCGACGGCCTCCTCGCCGTCCGGGCTGTCGACCGTGATGTCCACGGTCAGCTCGCGGAGGTCGGGGTCCGCGCCGTCCATGCCCAGCAGCCCGCGGGCGTCCGCGGCACAGCGCGCGGTCGCCTCCACGCCGTTGATCCGCACGCCGAGCTGGGGGCCCAGCGTGTCGTACACGAAGGCGACGGCGCAGCCGGCGAGCGCACTGAGCAGCAGGGCGGTCGGGCTGGGCGCCTGGTTGGTGCCGCCCAGCGGCGCGGGCAGGTCGGCGCGCAGGGTGAAGGGGCCCGCCTGGATCGCGGCCTGGCCGTCCTCCACGCGTGCGGTCGCCGTCGGCTTGCTGCGGCCCCGGTCCGGGTCTCGCGTCCAGGTCGCGAGGGTTTCTTCGAGGGTGGTCGTCTTGGTTTCCACGTTCCTCACACCTCCTGTACACGCACCGAATCTACGGAGGTGGTGAAGCGGCAGGAACGGCAGAATTACCGTATTTCGCCGGCGGTCAGGACCTGGTGGTGAGGACGGCGAGGTCCTCGGCTCTGCGCACCGCTTCCGTGCGGGTGTGGCAGCCGAGCTTCGCCAGCAGGTTGCGGACGTGCATGTCGACAGTCCGGGTACTCAGGAACAGCCTGGAGGCGATCTCGCTGTTGGTGAGCCCGGCGGCGACCAGCCGCAGGACCTCGCTTTCGCGTCGAGTGAGGCCGATCATGTCGGTCCGCCGGGCGGCCCGGGAGCCGAGTCGGCGGCGGACATCCTCGCCGATCTCCCGCAGCTCGCGGGTGGCGGCGGAAGCCAGCGGGCCTGCCCGGAGGGTGCGTGCCGTGTGGTAGGCGCCGACGAGGCGTTCGACCGCCTTGGTCCTGTCGCCGGCGCGCGACAGGGCGGTACCGGCCCTGACCTGTGTCTCGGCCGTTTCGGGTGGCAGTGCCACGGCGTCCAAGAGCGCGAGGGCGCGTTCGAACCGGTCGACGGCCCGGGGGGCGTCGCCCTCCAGCAGGGCGGCCTCGGCCAGCGCGTGCGCGAGGGCTGCGGTGGCCTCCGCGGTGCCCGTGGCGGCAGCGATGCGGGCCAGTGCGTCCGTGCAGGCGCCGAGGTCGTCGCGCAGGTCGCGGCGGGCGAAGTACGTCGCTGCCCAGCGCAGCGCGGCGACGGAGTAGTGGTTCTCCTCCCGGGCCAGGCAGCGGGCGGTGAGTTCCCGCAGTCGGATCGTCGCGCTGTCGTCGTCGCCGTCGAGCGCATCGGTCCGGGCCAGGCCCCAGCCGGTGTCGATCTCCAGCCCGAAGAGCTCATGGGCCTGCGCGTACGCCGCAGCGCGAGCGAGGTGGCGGCGTGCCGTTTCCGTCGTTCCCCGGTTGGCGAGGATGAGCCCGACCTCCCCGGCGGCCACCATGCGCGCGACGTCGGGGGCGTCCTGCTGGGCGAGGACCTCCTGACCGGCATGGAGTGCGCGGTCCCACTGGCCGGTGTGACGCAGCGCCGGGGTCAGGCAGGCCAGGCATACATGGGCGTCGGCGTCCATACCGCGGGTGCGGCAGAACGACAGTGCGTCGGTCCAGGCGTCCAGCGCCGCGGGATAGGAGGTGCGCTGTTCGAGCGCGTCGGCGTACAGGTAGTAGATGTCGGCGGCCAGCGCGTCGGGCCCGGAGCCGAGAGCCAGGTCGAGGGCCTGGCGGGACAGCTCGATACCGAGCGCCCCCTCGCCGAGCTTGGTCCTGATCAGTCCCTCTGTACCCAGGGCACGTATACGGACCTCGGCCGTCGGGTCGATCTGCGCGGCGTCGATGTCCCGCCAAGCGTCCCGTACGAGCCGCATCGCCCCGGTGAGGTCGCCGGCGGCGTGCAGGTGCGACGCCGCCGCGAGGCGCTCCGCCGCCGCCTCTGCCGGGCGGCCCGTCCGGGCGTACTTCTCAGCGGCGACGTACCGGGCCGCGAGCGCACGCGGCCAGTCGTCCGCCAGCTCGTAGACGCCGGCCAGGCACCGTGCGATACGCGCATGGCCGGCGTGGTCCCCAGCCACCCGGCAAGCGGCGGCGACCTGCTCCCAGGCGCGGACGGCTTCACCCGTCTCACCACAACGGGCCGCACACTCGCCCAGCAGTTCGAGCGCACGCGACCGGGCCCGGCCCTCCGCGTCCGCGGGCCATAGCGCGAGGGCGCGCTTGATCGTGTCCATGGCGTCGCGGTAGGCATGGACACGGCACGCGGCCTCGGCGGCCTCCAGCAGCAACGGACCAGCACGCGTAGGCTCGTGCGCCTTCTCCCAGTGCCCCGCAACGAGCCCGGGCGCTTCACCGCGAACCTCCATGGCGCGCGCCAGCGCGGCGTGGAGCCGACGACGACGCGCCCAGGGCAGGGTCGCGTACAGCGCCTCACCCATCAAAGCGTGACGGAAGGCCGCCTCGCCCCCTCCCGATCCTGGACGCTGCATCAGCACACCGGCGTCCAACAACTCCTCGATGCCCGCCTCCTGCACACCTGCCGTGACCAGTACGTCGAACCGGGCCGACCGGCTCACGGCGATCACCTGAGCGGCCGCCTGCGCTGCCTCCGGCAGTCGAGCCACGCGCTGAAGCACGGCATCGGTGACCGACTCCGGCACCGCCGCCGCGTCCCCTGTCTCGGCCACCGCCGAGGCCAGCTCCTCCAGGTAGAAGGGCACACCACGGGCGCGGCGTACAACGGTGTCCACGATGTCCTCAGTGGCCACGTCCCCCAGCACGCGTCTCACGAGGAGAGCGCTGGCCGCCGGGTCCAGGGGGCGCAGTCGTACATGCCTCTCCCTGCCGTCGGCGGCCTGCCGCAGTTGTGACCGCAGGTCACGCACAGGATGCCGGCGCGGCAGCTCGTCACTGCGAAACGCCCCGATCACCAGGAGGGGAAGCCCTGGCGAAGGCACCGCCCAGCCTCCCAGAAGGGTCAGCGTCGCACCGTCGGCCCACTGCAGGTCGTCGAGGAGGACCACAGTGGGGCGCTCCCGAGCCAGGTGCTCGAACGCCTCCCTCAACACCGTCGGTACGTCGCCCTCAGCGCATTCGGCTGCTGGACAGTGGCTGTCGAGTGCAGATCTGAGCGGTCCGTACGGAATCCCCCGATGCGAGCCGCAGCCCCGCATCACGCGCAGTTCCGAAGAAAGCACGGACTCGACCAGCGTCGTCTTCCCGGCCCCCGCCTCCCCCTCGACGAGCCACAAGCCACCGTGGCCGCCGCGCAGCAACCCGGCGAGGGCCTCGCGCAAGCGCTCCTGTTCGCGCCCCCGGCCCAGCAGTCTCCCCGCCTCGGAATTCTCAGCGGGTCGCTTCATCCCCAACACCCCACATGACTCGGGCCGGGCGCTTCATCCCATGCTAGGCCGACGGCCGGCACCGTGCCCTTCCCGGCCAGGCGGAGAACCCGGTTCGGCGTACGTGGGCGCCGCACGCACCCGGGTCGAGGCCGCGCCTGCAGGCCGGCCCGGGACCGAAGCCGAAGTGCGGACCGACTGGGCAGCGGCCCGCCTGGAGCGCCTCGACCCTCTCCACACACCGCCCCGGCTGCCCGACGTCCCGAACGACAATCCACGAACCACGAACCACGAACCGAGGCTCAGCGGGCCAGCAGGTCCTGGATCGCCTCGGCGATCTCCCCGGGTGCCTCCTCGGCCATGAAGTGCCCCGCTCGGGTCAGCCGGTGGTCCAGGTCCGGCGCCCAGGCCTTCCACACCGCGGCAGCGTCGTAGCCCAGCTGCGCACCCCAGTCCTGCTGGACGACTGTCACGGGCATGGCCAGTTGCGACCCGGCGTCCAGGTCCGCTCGGTCGTGCGTGACATCGATGCCCGCCGAGGCCCGGAAGTCCGCGACGATCGATGTCACCGCCGCGGCGCTCGCCCGCAGGTACTCGGCACGGACATCCTCCGGCATGGCGGTCGGGTCCTTGGCCCAGGTGTCGAGGAACGAACCGAAGAACACGTCCGCGCTGTTGGCGATCATCGCCTCCGGCAGGCCTGGCGGCTGCGCCATGAGGAAGAGGTGGTAGCCGACTGCCGCCGAGGCGCCGTGCAGGACGTTCCACATGTCGAGCGTCGGCACGATGTCGAGGATGCCCAGGTGCGTGATGCTCTCGGGGTGGTCCAGCCCGGCCCGGAAGGCGACCAGGGCGCCCCGGTCGTGGCCGACGAGGGCGAAGCGCTCGTGGCCGAGGGCCGCCGCCAGGGTCACGACGTCTGCGGCCATGGTGCGCTTGGCGTACACGTCGGTGTCGGTGGCAGTCGGCTTGTCGCTGGCGCCGTAGCCCCGCAGGTCAGGACAGATCACCGTGTGCCCGTCGGCGAGCCGCTCGGCGACGTGTCGCCACATCAGGTGGGTCTGGGGGAAGCCGTGCAACAGCACGACCGGGCTGCCGCTGCCGCCGACAGCGGCAGCCAGCTCCACACCGCCCGCACCGGGCAGGCGGATGTGATCGAAGCCGGGAACGGTGAGCGTCATGAAAGGCCGTCCTTTCGGGTGGGTACCGGACCGGATCAGCCTGGGCGACGGCGATCAGCAGCCGATCAGTACGGTTGGGCGCAGCGGACCCCGGGCACGGAGGATGGGGGTATGCGAATCGACGTGCTCGGTGCCGTGCGGGCCTTCCGCGACGACGGCAGTCCGGTTGACCTGGGCGGACCTCGCCATCGCGAGGTACTCGCCCGGCTCGTCACCGCAGAGGGTCGGATGGTCACCACCGGCAGTCTTGTCGACGACCTGTGGACCGATCCACCGGCCCGCGGCGTGGGCGCTCTGCGTACGTTCGTCGCCGCGCTGCGCCGCGCCCTCGAACCCGACCGGCCGCCCCGCGATCCGCCGCGCGTACTCGTCACCGAAGGTCCCGGCTACGCGCTGCGCCTGCCGCGCGAGGACGTGGACGTCCATCGGTTCCAGGACACCCTGGCCCGAGCCCGGCGCAACCCCGACGCGGTGACCGACCTCGGCACGGCACTCGCGGACTGGCGGGGACCCGCCTACGCCGATGTGACCGGCTCCGCATGGGCGCAGCGCGAGCGGACCCGACTGGAGGAGCTGAGGTTGGAGGGGGCGGAACTGCGTGCCCGTATCCTCCTTGACTCCGGGGAAGGGGCCGATCTCGTCGCCGAACTGGGTGCCCACGTCGCCGAGCATCCGTGGCGCGAGCCAGCCTGGGGACTGCTTGCCCGCGCGCTCCACCGCGCGGGCCGCCAGGCCGACGCGCTGGCCACCCTCCGCCGCGCCCGCGCGATGCTCGTTGATCAACTCGGGCTCGACCCTGGTGCCGGCCTCCAACGCCTGGAGACGGACATCCTCAACGGGTACGTGCCCCCCGAAGGCGCACGTACCGCGTGGACCGGCCGTGGTGTCCGTCTCGGCCCGCGCACCACCGTGGATCTGGCCCGCACCCTCGCACTGGCGGGTGGCGACGCCCTCGTCCACTCGCGGCGCGACCGCCTCGCCGCCGTCCAGGCGGCGGAACGCACGGGTGACCTCTCCCTGACCGCCCGGATCATCGGCGCCTACGACGTGCCCGCCATCTGGAGTCGGGCCGACGACCCCGAGCAGTCCCGCGACGTCGTCGCGGCCGCCGAGCGCACGCTCATCGCGCTCGGCCCCGACAGCCCCGCCGACCTGGCCGCCCGCCTCCTGGCCACGGTCGCCGTCGAGAGCCGCAGCGCCGGTCTGTCCAGGGCCGAGCTGAAGCGCGCGCGGCAGGCGGCACGGCAGGCCGAGGCGCTGGCACGGGGCCTGGCCGATCCCGCCCTGCTGGCGTTCGCCCTCAACGGGGTGTTCCTGCAGTCCTTCACCCGCCCCGGACTCGCGGGGGTACGGGACCGGATCGGCGCCGAGATCCTCGACCTGGCCACCCGGCACGAGCTGCCGAACTTCGCGGTACTCGGCCGACTCGTCCGCCTGCAATCCGCCTCGGCCCTCGGTGACCTCGACGCCGCAACCTCCCACGCCGAGGCAGCCGAACAGCTCGCCGTGACCACCGAGGCGCCCCTCGTCCCAGTCCTCACCGGGTGGTTCCGGGCACGGGCCACGGCTGCCCGCAGCGCCGAACCCGGCGGACCGACCGCCGCCACGGCCGCAGCGCACTACCGCGCTGCCGAGGACGCCCTCCAGACGGCCGGAATGCCGGGGCTGCACCGCGGCCTGTTCCCGCTGGCCCTGCTGGGGCTGCGCCTGCTGCACGACCGGCCCGCGCCCACCGACCCGCACCTCGACTGGGGCCCGTACCGCCCCTGGGCGCGCCCCCTCGTGCTGCTCGCCCAGGAGAGAGCCGGGGAGGCTCGGGCTGCCCTCGCCGCGGTGCCCGAACCACCGCACGACCACATGCAGGAGGCGCTGTGGTGCCTGACCGCCCGCGCCGCCGTGCGCCTCGACGAGCGCGGAACCGCCGCGCGTGCCGAGGCCGTCCTGCGCAGTGCCCGTGCCGAACATGCCGGCGCCGCCGGCGGAATGCTGACCCTGGGCCCGGTGGCGCGCTACCTGGCCGAAGCGGAGGCATGTGCCGGAGCGGGGTGAGCGACCGCAGTACGCGGACCCCTAGGGAGTGTCTGACAATTCCGGTCTGATCAGCGAGATTCGGCTGAGCTGGCAATCCGGAGGTGCGCCGATCGGCTGGGGGGACTGGGCAGTGGCTACGAACGGCGGGCCAGTAGATGGGCGTCGAGGAAGCCCCGATCAGAGGATGGATCGTGGAGCAGCCGGGCGAAGGGATCGAGCCCAGCATCGCCCAGCAGTTCGGCGAGGCGATCCACCGGCCAGCTGTAGGCGGGCGCCACCTTGTGGTCGAACCGGACCGGTTCTTGTCCGTCGGTCCCGAAGAAGGAGACCAGGAGCAGACCGTCCGGTGCCAGGACGCGTACCTGTTCGGCGAGCAGCTCCGGTAGTTCCCCCGGAGGGGTGTGAATCATTGAGTAGTGGGCCAGTACGCCGCCGAGCGCGGCGTCCTCGATCGGCAGGGATTCCATCCGCGCCTCTTGGAAGCGCAGCGCCGGATGGGCCTGCCGGGCGTGGTCGACCATGCCGGGGGCAAGGTCGAGTCCGAAGGCGTCCAGGCCGAGTTCGTGCAGCATGGCTGTCAGATGTCCGGGCCCGCACCCGACGTCCGCTGTCCGCAGGTTGCCCGTCGCGCGCACCAGTTCGCCGAAGGTGCCGATCATGGCCCGGGAGAAAGGCTGTGTTTCCAGCCGGTTTGCGAACAGCGATGCGTACAGCTCGACGACACCGTCGTAGGCCGTCCTGGTCTCGTCCTGATGATTCGCCACGGGCAGGACTCTATAGCCGGTCTGATAATTGATCTTGTGGCAGGTCGAGGTGAGTTGACGGATGCGGCATGGAGGCGGATAGAGCCCCTTTTGCCTCAAGTGGACGGACGGGGCCGTCCGTGGCGTGATCACCGGCAGGTGGCCAACGGGGTGCTGTGGCGGCTGCGGACCGGGGCTCCGTGGCGGGATCTTCCCGACCGGTTCGGGCCGTGGCAGACCGTCTACGAGCGGTTCGCCCGCTGGGAGGCGGACGGCACCTGGGCACGGTTGCTGGAGCACGTTCAGGTCCGCGATGACGCGGTGGGCCGGGTGGAATGGACCGTCTCCGTCGACTCCACCATCAACCGAGCCCACCAGCACGCAGTCGGCGCCCGCAAAAGGGGGATGTGAACGGGGACGAACTGGAAGATCCGGGCCGCTCGCAGGCGCGCCAGGCCCTCGGCCGCTCCCGAGGCGGACTGACCACCAAAGTCCATCTCGCCGTCGATGGCCGGGGCCTGCCCCTGTCGATTGTGCTCACGCCCGGCAACGTCAACGACGCGACGGCGTTCGGCCAGGTCCTCGACGGCATCCGCACCCCGCGCCTCGGCACGGGCCGCCCGCGCACGACACCGGACCGTGTGCTGGGTGACAAGGCGTATTCCAGCAGGGCCATCCGCCATCTGCTGAGGCGCCGGGGCATCGCTGCCACGATCCCCGAGCGCCGCGACCAGGCGGCGAACCGCCACCGACGCGGAGCCCTCGGCGGCCGGCCGTCGGCCTTCGACAAGGTCACCTACCGCGACCACAACGTCGTCGAACGATGCTTCGCCCGCCTCAAGCAGTTCCGCGCGATCGCGACCCGGTTCGACAAGCTCGGCGACCGCTACCGTGCCGGAGTTGTCCTGGCTTCCTTGATCCTCTGGCTCCGCGAGTCCACGGGGTAATCATTTGTCAGACAGGCCCTAGCTCGTACGTGCCCGCCCCACGGCCCCGGCGTGATCAGGCCGCCAGGGCTCAGAGGGCGTCCATTGCCGCTGCCAGGCGTCGGTGACGGTTTCGGAGTCGCGGGTCGTGATCCACACGCGATGCTCCGCGGGATCCGACCTGTCACGTCGGGACGGGTGTGAGCGGCCGGGTCGGCCCCCTCCCGCGAGCGCCGCCCCCGACGTCCGTACGATCTGCGGATGACGACCGGGAAGAAGAGGACGACCAGGGCGGCGAGAGCGCGGCGCGACAGGCGGACGCGCATCGTGGCTTGCGCGGGGTGGGCGACGTCCGCTCTGGTGCTTCTGGGAGCCTTCGCGTACACCTCCGTGCTCGCCACCGTGCGCGTGGGGCTCGTCGGGGAGCACCAGCACGTCCGCGTCGAGACATGCGAGGAGCGCAGCAGCTCCCGGGCCACGGGCAACCACTTCCGGTGTGCGGTCCGGTCTGCCGAGGCGCAGGACACCGGGAGGAAGCCGGACTCCTGGACCATGCGCTTCGAGAGCAGGCCGGGCCACACCGCCGAGGTGGCCCGGGCGCCTTGGGGGCAATGGGTCCGGCTGGAGCACGGCGCCCTCCAATGGGCGACGAGCTTCCTCTTCCCCGTGCTCCCGCTCCTGGGCGCGGGCCTCCTCACCGCTGCCGCCGTACGAGCCGTGCGCCCGTCGGAGTTCTGAGCCGCCGGAGTACTGAGCCGGGTGCCGCAAACCCACTGGCGCGCCCCGGACTGAACGTCGGCGCCCTGTGGCACGTACCCCTGGGTGACGTCACCGAAGTTCGGTTCGGGACAACGACGAAGGGAATGCCGCGATGAGCGCAGCGCAGGAGCGCCGGATCCTCCTCGAACGCCGCACCGTCGTCGCAGCGGTGGGAGCGGCCGGAGCGGCTGTCGTCCTCACCGCGTGCGGCGGATCGGACGGGGCGGGAGGTTCCGGCGGATCGGAGGGCTCGGACGCCGTCGAGCAGCAGCCCGGGAGCGGAGACGGCGGCGATGGCGGCAAAGGCGGGGAGATCCTCGCCGCCGCCTCGGACATTCCGGAGGGCGGCGGGGTGGTCTTCGCCGCGCAGAAGGTCGTGGTGACGCAGCCGCAGCCCGGTGAGTTCAAGGCGTTCTCGTCCACGTGCACCCACCAGGGGTGCGCGGTCAAGGACGTCTCGGGCGGCACGATCACCTGCCCCTGCCACAACTCCACGTTCGACGCCGCCACGGGCAGCCCGACCGGCGGTCCCGCCACCCGGCCGCTGCCCGCCCGCCGGATCACGGTGGAGGGCGACTCGATCAGGCTGGCGTAGCGGCCCCCGCTCTGCGGGGCCGCTTCCAGCCGCCCAGGACCGCGTCCGTGGTGGTGACGGTGGCGACCAGAGCGAGGGTGTTACGGATCATGGCGGGGGTGTACTCGGCGGGCACCCCCGCGATGGCGTCGGAGGGGACGACGGCCGTGTAGCCGAGGTTGACCGCGTCGAAGACGGCGTTGGGAACGGCCACGTTGGCCGAGACGCCGGTCACGATCAGCGTGCGGCAGCCGAGGTTGCGCAGCAGCGGGTCGACGTCGGTCCCGGCGAGCGGTGAGAGGCCGTGCAGCCTGCGGACGACGAGGTCCTCGTCGGCCACCTCGATGGGCGGCGCGACGCGGACGGCGGTGGTGCCGGAGTGCTGCTGGACCGGCAGCCGGGCGGCGGCGCGGAAGAGGCGGGCATTGCGGCTGGCCCCGCGTCCGTCGGGGCGGCTCTCGGCGACCGCGTGCACCACCTGGACCCCGCTGTCGTGGGCGGCGGCGACGAGCCGGGCGATGTTCGCGAGGGCGCCCGATGAGCGGGCGGCCGCGGCGAGTTCGGGCAGGGCGCTGTCCGGTCCCACCACGCCCTGCTGGCACTCGACGGTCAGCAGGACGGTGGTGGCCGGGTCGAGCAGTGCGGTGAGCCGCTCCTGTGCTTCCCTCGACGCTTCCCTCGGCGGCACGGCGCTCTCCTCTGTCTGCCGCCCGGCGGGGCGGACTTCTGCGGACGGACCGGGCGCGCGAGAGTACCGGCCATTGCCTCACGGTGGAAGAGCCTCCATGATTTCTGACACTCAGTCAGAAAACAGAGGAACAGGGGAGGGTGACCATGACCGACACCCAGCGACGAGGCCGCCGGATCAGGATGACCGACGGGGAGCGGGACGCGTACCTCTCCGAGCAGCGCACCTGCCGGGTCGCCACGCTCGGTTCCGACGGCGCTCCGCACGTCGGCGCGCTGTGGTTCGTCTGGGACGGCGGCTCGCTCTGGCTGTACTCCATCACCCGCAGCCTGCGCTGGTCCCAGCTGCGCGAGGACCCGAGGATCGCCGTGGTCGTCGACGACGGCGAGGGCTACGAGGAGCTGCGCGGCGTGGAGCTGTCCGGCCGGGCGGAGTTCGTGGGCGAGGCCCCGCGCACGGGCGAACCGTGCCCCGAACTCAACGTAGCGGAACGGCTGTTCCCCGCGAAGTACTTCGGCATGGCAGAGATGCCGCACGACGGGCGGCACGCCTGGCTGCGGCTCACTCCGGAGAAGGTGACCTCCTGGGACTTCCGCAAGCTCGCCGGTCTCGCCTGACGGTCGCACCGCCCGTCACCGGTCGACCGACGTCACGGCCGGTCACTCCCCCGCGGCCCCGGCCGTCACACCCGCGCCCGCCGCCCGCAGCGCCGCCACCGCCGCACGGATCGACGGGCGGCGGTCGGCATCGGTGCGCCACACCGCGTGGACGTGCCGCCGCACGCTCTGCCGCACCGGCACCAGGCGCACCCCGTCGGGGACCGGCCCCCGCCCCAGCCGGGGAGTCACACAGACGCCGAATCCGGCGGCGATCAGGGCGAGTTGGGTGTGGTGTTCACCGGCCAGGTGAGTGATGCGCGGTTCGATGCCCCGGGAGCGCAGGGTGAACATCAGCCACTCGTAACAGAATTCTCCCTCCGGCCAGGACACCCACTCGTCGTCCGCGAAGTCCTCCAGCTCCACCTCGGGCCGGTCGGCCAGCTGATGCCCGGCCGGCATGGCGATGTCCGGTGCGTCGTCGAGCAGTTCGACCTTGGTGAGGCCGCCCGGCACGGGCAGCCGCTTGTTGCTCCAGTCGAGGACGACGGCCACGTCGGCATCGCCCCGGAGGACCGCGAGGATGCCCCGCTCCGGCTCCAGCTCCCAGGTGCGGACGGTGAGGTCGGGGTGGTCCGCCCGCAGGGTGGTGAGCGCCGCGGGGAACAGTCCGCGGGCCGCGGTGGGGAAGGCGCTGATCCTGACCTCGCCGACGACCTCGCCCCGTTGGGCCTCGATGTCGGCCTGGGCCAGTTCGACCTGGGACAGGATCCGCGCGGCGTGCCCGGCCAGCAGACGGCCCGCGTCGGTGAGGCGGACCCCCCGGCCGTGCTTGGCCAGCAACTGCTGGCCCACCTCGCGCTCCAGCTTGGCCATCTGCTGCGAGACCGCCGATGTCGTGACGTGCAGCCCGTCGGCCGCCCGGCTCACCGATCCGTGCCGGGCGAGGGCATCCAGCGTCCGCAGCCGCTCAAGATTCAACACGTGAGCGATGCTAAGGGCTGTCGTCGAGCTGCCGTCGTCGCCCGAAGGGCGGGCGGCGTCCGGTGCATACGATCGCAAGGCGCCGGAGAGTCCTCGCAGCAGAGCAACCAGAGCTTTTCGGCTACGCCGCACGCTGATCCACCAGGTACTCGGGACAGCCCCGAGAGGTCAGGTTGTGGACTCTCACCCGTAGCTGACCGGCCGCGCCGGGCCCGCCGCGGCCGCAACCGCGTCCGCCAGCGGCCCGATGTCCGCCGGGGTCAGCGGGGAGACGGTGAGCCGCACCGCCTGGGGCGCGGCCATCCGGAAGCGGGCGCCCGGGGCCACGGCCCAGCCGGCGTGGAGCAGCCGGGTCACCGCCCCGGTCTCGTCGCTGACCGGCACCCACACGTTCATGCCGCTGCGGCCGTACGCGGTCACCCCGCGCTCCGCCAGCGCACGCACGAGCGCCTCCCGGCGGTCGCCGTAGGACCGGGCGACCGCCCGGGCGTCGACGGCGTCCGAGGTCCACAGATGGAGCACGGCGCGTTGCAGCAGCCGGCTGACCCAGCCGGGGCCCAGCCGCTGGCGCCCCCTGACCCGGTCGACCGTGAGCGCGTCCCCGGTGAGCACGGCCACCCGCAGGTCCGGGCCGTACGCCTTGGCCACCGACCGGACGAACGCCCAGTGGTCCGTGACGCCCGCCAGCGGATGGAGCGGCAGGTCGACGATGGCGTGGCCGTGGTCGTCCTCGATCAGCAGCACGTCCGGGTGGCGGGCGAGGACCGCCCGCAGCTCCCGGGCCCGCGCCGCGTCCAGCGAGGCACCGGTCGGGTTCTGCGCCCGGTCGGTGACGACGAGCGCCCGCGCCCCGGCCCGCAGCACCCGCTCCACATCCGCGGCCAGCGGACCTGCGTCGTCCACGCCGACCGGCACGGCGCGCAGCCCGAGCGCGGGTACGAGGTCGAGGACGCTGCCCCACCCGGGGTCCTCCACCGCCACCGCGTCACCCGGCCTGAGGTGCGCCGCGAGGACCCGCTCGATCGCATCGAGGGCCCCGGACGTCACGGCCAGCGGCCCGGAGGGCACCCCGTCGGCATCCAGCGCAGCGCGCGCGTACGCGGCGAACTCCGGGACCACCGCGGCCTGCCCGTACAGCCCGTGGGACTCCGCGTCGGCGGCGGCCGCGACCGCGAACGCCGGGCCGAGGCCGGGCAGGAGCGCCGGATCGGGGTTGCCCTTACCCAGGTCCCGGACGCCCGGCGGCGCCTCGATCCGCAGGGAGCCGCGTGAGGTGCTGGCGGGGGCGGACCGCACCCGGCTGCCCCGGCGACCCGCCGTCTCGATCACCCCGCGCTCGCGCAGCGTCCGGTAGGCGGCGGCCACGGTGTTCGGGTTGACCTCCAGCCGGGCCGCCAACTCCCGCAGGGGAGGCAGCACATGACCCGGCGGAAGGTCCCCGGACCCGACCCCGCGCTCCACACTGGCGGCAATCTCGGATGCACGCCGCCCACTGATCCGATACTCTCCTAGCACAAACAACATTATGCACTAGTGCAATAGGAGTCCGCAATGCAGCACACCGCGACGCCCGCCCGTACGGGTTCCGGAACCGCCGCGTCCTATGTCACCACCGACCGGACTGTTCCCACCCGCGCCAAGCAACGCGCCTCCTACGACCGCGAGCTGGTCCACTCGATCCTCGACGAGACCTACCTCTGCCATCTGGGATTCCTGCGCGACGGCGCGCCGGTAGTGCTGCCGACGCTCTACGGCCGGATCGGCGAGCGGCTGTACGTCCACGGCTCGACGGGCTCGCGGCCGCTGCGGTCGGCGAAGAGCGCCGATCCGGGCCTGCCGGTCTGCCTGACCGTCACCCATGTCGACGCCCTGGTGCTGGCCCGGTCGGCCTTCCACCACTCGATCAACTACCGCTCGGTGGTGGTCCACGGCAACGCCGTGACGGTCACCGACCCCGAGGAGCGGCGGCTCGCCCTGGACGCGATCGTGGACCAGGTCGTGCCGGGCCGCTCCCGGGACTCCCGGCCGGCCGACGCCAAGGAGCTCGCCGCGACGGCGGTGATACGGCTGGATCTCGACGAGTTGTCCGCGAAGGTCCGCACCGGCGGCCCCAACGACGAGCCCGAGGACCTCGGCCTCCCCCACTGGACCGGCATCGTGCCGCTCACCCGGGGTTACGCGGAGCCGGTCCCGGCCGACGACCTGGACCCGGCCATCGGCATACCGGACTACCTGTCCGCACTGTAGGGGCCGCACTGCCGCTACACCGCCACGGCCTCCCTGCGGCGGGTGGCCGAGGCCGTGCGCGCCTCGGCCAGAGCCAGTCCGGCCACGGCGGTCAGCAGGAGCAGCGTGCCGACGACCGTGGCCGCCGTCAGCCGCTCCCGCAGGACGGTCACCGCGATGACGGCCGCGCTCACCGGCTCCAGGAGCATGATCACGGAGACGGTCGCCGAGCGGACGGCGGCGGCGCCCGCGAAGTACAGCGCGTAGGCGAGCGCGGTGGGGACCGCCGCCACGTAGACCAGCAGCCACAGCACCTGCCCGGTCTCGGCGGTGTGCGGCACGAGGCCTTCGGCCAGCGCCAAGGGCAGCAGCCCCGCCGCTCCGATGCCGAACGCCCACGCGCTGGTGGTCAGCGCGTCACCGCCGCCGCCGTCCCGCCCGAGCCAACGGGTGAGCAAGGTGATCGCCGCGTACCCGGAGGCCGACAGCAGCGCGAGCAGCACCCCTGCGGGCACCACCTCACCGCCCTCGCCGCCCAGGACGAGCACGACGAGACCGGCCAGCGCACCGGCCACGGCGGCCAGGCCGCCCGCGCCGAGGCGTTCGCCCAGCAGCAGCCGGGCGCCGAGGGCGATCAGGACGGGCCCGGCGCCGAGCGTGACGACGGTCCCGACGGCGAGCCCGGTGACCTCGACGGCCGCGAAGTACGCGCTCTGGAACAGGGTGAGGCCGACGCCGGTGCCGATGATGCGCAGCAGACGGCGACGCCGGGGTTCGGGCTGCCGGGGCAGGCGGCGGGGACGCAGCGCGAGCGCCCCGGCGAGCAGGACGAGGCCGCCCGCACAGCGCCAGAAGGACAGGGCGAGCGGACCGAGATCGCTGACCCGGAAGATCAGCGACGCGGCCGCACCGGCGGTGCCCCAGGCGACTCCGGCGACGACGAGATACAACAGGCTCCGCCCGACGGGCAGCCCGGACACAGAGGTGGGCATGTGACTTCTCCACAGAGGACTCCTCCGGAGGAGGACAGGGTGGTGGTCGCTGGGCTCCGCACGCGGGCAGCGACGGACCGCTCGGGGAGTGCCCGAGCCCGGTCTTCGTCAGGAGAGGCCGCGCGCGCTAGGCGACAGGCGGCGGCAGCACAGTCAGATGCATGATCGTCACACTAGTGCGTGCTCCGTCCGGCGGACAACTCATCCTCGGCGGCACCGGCCACGACGCCCGGCCCCACCCCCACGCCCTCGGCGACGGGACCCGACGGGGGCTTCGGCGCGGACGACTGGGCGATGAACGCACCGGTCAGCACCACGAACCCGCCGATGAGCTGGGGCGCGGAGAGGTGCTCGCCGAGCAGCACCCAGGCGAGCCCGGTCGCGATGACCGCTTCCAGACAGGCGACCACCCCGGCCACCTGCGGCGAGAGCAGCCGGACGGAGACGACCCCGGTGCCGTACGCGACCACGGTGGCGACCAGCACGATCCAGCCGATCAGCGCCCAGGCGGGAACCTCGTTGCCGTTCATCCCGGCGCTGCCGCCGAGGAGCGACCAGTCCATGGCCCAGGGGCGTGCGACGACGGTGAGGACGAGGGTGCCGACGATCAGCCCGTACGCGATGACGCCGACCGGATGGGGAGGCTCGGCGCGCCCGCCGTCACCACCCTCGCCGGATTCCCTGCGGTCGTCCTGCCGCCCGCCGTGGTCCGAGAGCACGAAGTAGCCGACCTGACAGCAGGCCGCGCCCAGGGCGAGGAGCAGCCCGAGGAGGTCGAAGCCGAGCCCGGCCCACACCTCGACGACACACGCGAGGCCGCCGACCGCCAGCACCACCCCGACCGCGGCGGCCCGGGTGACCGGCCTGCGCTGGACGAAGCGGACCCAGCCGAGGACCAGCGCGGGCGCCAGATATTCGACCAGCAGCGCCACCCCGACCGGGATGCGGGAGATCGAGGCGAAGTAGAAGGCCTGGACCCCGGCCACCGCGAACAGTCCGAACCCGGCCAGCAGGGCGGGACGTTCACGTACGAGATTCCGGTGGCGCCAGGCGACCGGCAGCATGACGAGAGCGGCCCCGGCGACCCGTAGCCACACCACGTGGAGCGGGTCGAGCCCGGCTTCGATCAGCGGCTTGGCCGCCACTCCCGAACCGCCGAACGCGAAGGCCGAAACCAGGGCGAGCCCCAGGCCGGCCCCCCTGCCCTGAAACCCCGAAGATCCCGAAGACGCGTGCATCGGCACATCATGACAGCGTCTCGACAGGACCGTCACCCCGGTGACACCTGTCGAGACGGCACGCCGTCCGACAGGCGAGGACCACCCGTCACACCGTGCGCGACGCCTCATCCGTACGCTGCGCCGCGCGGCCCGCCAGCCGGGCGGCGTCCACGCCCGCACGGGCCAGCACCTCCACCGCGCGGCACTCGGCGTCGGCGGCCAGGGCGGCGAGGAGGTCGAGGCCGGCGGCGTGCGGCGCGCCGCGCAGCCCGGCTCGGTGCAGCGCGCCCTCCATCGCGGTGTGGGCCGAGGGGGACCACCCCGCGGCGGCCGGGTCCCGTACCACCGGGACAGCGCCGGAGTCCTCGACGGACCCCTGCCAGCGGAGCCCGTAACCAATGCTGCGCTGGACGAGGTAGCCGAGGACCCTGGCCAGCTGCGGGCCTCCGTCGAACGCCTCGCGGACCTCGGGGTCAGCCTCGATCAGCGAGTGCAGGAGGTGGGCGGTGTCGATCTGCCGGTCCCCGTCGCGCAGCGCACGCCTGCGCGCGCCCGTGACCACCGATGCCAGTTCCACGGTGAGGCGGGCGTCGAAGTCTGCGGGGTTCGGTGCGAGCTGTTCAGGAATCCGCGGCGTCCGATTTTGCACCCCTCCACCCCATCAGTCCGGAGACAGAGGGGCATCCCCGGAGCGACCCATTCACGCCTCCCACCGGAGTTGGGCACAGTGGAGCGACCCCTCATCCTTGCGGATGAGATCGTGCCGCGGCGCACAACCATGGCGACGCGGGGGCGCGCGCCGCCTTGCCTTGCGCGCCCCCTGGGCAACCGCCGACCCCCGCGGGCACGTCCCTCAGGCCGAGCGCGCACGACGGGGGCAGGAGGGGAGGAACAGGTGTTCTGGCTGGTCGCACTGCTCGCCCAGGACGGACTGCAGTACGTCTACCGGGTGTACGCACCGGACGACGCCCTGCCCGCCGACCTGTTCTGGGCCGCCTTCCACTGCCACGACGAGGGCCCGCACCCGCGCGCATCGGACCGCTTCGACGCGGCGGCGATCTGGCGGAACCGCCAGCCCCAGCAGACCTGACGGTTCATCAGTATTGAATGTTGCCGCGGCTGCCGCTACGTTCCGCGGCACCGTAACCGGACCAACCAGGGGTGGTCACATGGCAGAAGTCAGCGCCGAGGCGCACATCGAGGCGCCCGCCGAGAAGATCTGGGACCTGCTGAGGGACTTCTCGTCGTACGGCGAGTGGAACGCCACCCACACCAGCTTCCCCAAGGGCGGCCCGGCCGAGCTGGAGCTCGCGGCCACCTACGAGGAGAACATGAAGCTCATGGGCTTCCCCGCCGAGGTCACCTGGACGGTCGGCGAGCTGGAGGCGGGCCGCCTGCTGGCGACGCGGGGCAAGGGCCCGATGGGGGTCAACCTGGCCATGCGGTACACCCTGACGCCCGACGGGGGCGCCACGACGGTACGCATCGAGGGGGAGTTCACCGGCGCGGCGGTCTCCCTCATGGGCGGCAAGCTCAAGGACTCCGCCACGGCGGCGCTCCAGGAGTCACTGCGCAAGCTCGGCGGCCTCGTCGCACCGTGACGCCCGCCCGCCCCGGAGGGCGAACCAGTCAGTGATCATCTCGACCGAGCCGTCGAGGGTCACGTTCCGGGTGATCGCGAGGGTGCGCATGGTGCTCTCCCGTCCTGACGGATGCCTGCGGTCTCTCCTCCCATCGACCGCGTCGGGCTCCAGGACTCATCGGCGTGCGGGGCCAGACACCCCGAATTGGCCTTGGCCCGTCGCCGCGCGGGCGACCTACGGTCGGCCCATGAGGATTCGTATCGTCGACGCTTTCACCGACCGCCCCTTCGCCGGCAACCCCGCGGGCGTCCTGCTGCTGGAGGCCGACTCCTTCCCGGACGCCGAGCGCCTCCAGGAGATCGCCGCCGAGGTCAATCTGTCCGAGACGGCCTTCGCCCACCCGCTGCCGGCCGACTGGGCGCTGCGCTGGTTCACCCCGGTCACCGAGGTCGACATGTGCGGCCACGCGACGCTCGCCACCGCGCATGTCCTGCGCACCACAGGGCGGGCGACCGGCCCGGTACGTTTCGCCGCGCGCTGCGGGACCCTGACCGCGACAGCGCGCCCGGACGGCGGACTGACCCTCGACTTCCCCACCGCCCCGCTGACCGAGGAGCCGGTGCCCGCGGGGCTCGCCACCGCCCTGGGGGCCGAACCCCTCTCCGTGCACGACACCGGCCAGCACATCGGCGATCTGCTGGTGGAGCTCCGTGACGAGGCGACCGTACGGGCGCTCGCCCCGGACTTCGCCGCCCTCG
Source organism: Streptomyces sp. WZ.A104 (assembly GCF_002382885.1). Taxonomy (GTDB): domain Bacteria; phylum Actinomycetota; class Actinomycetes; order Streptomycetales; family Streptomycetaceae; genus Streptomyces. Next base: position 20,268 of record NZ_NWVL01000048.1, on the reverse strand, counting down.
CCGCCCACTCCCGGCGCGGGGTCGTCGCCACCGCGGCGGCCGACGACCCCGCCCGTGGCTACGACTACGTCTCGCGCTGCTTCTTCCCGGGCGTCGGCATCGACGAGGACCCGGTCACCGGCAGCGCCCACACCGCGCTGGCCCCCTTCTGGTCGGCCCGCCTCGGCCGCGACGAACTCACCGGCCTCCAGGCCTCCGCCCGTTCGGGGCTGGTCCGTACCGCCCTGCGCGGCGAACGCACCCTGCTGACCGGCACCGCGGTCACCGTCATCGACGGCGAACTACTGACCGCCTTCTGAGGTTTCAGGGGCGGCGCACCTCCTGCGCCGCCCCCGCTTCCTACGGCGTCGGCAGCCAGCCCACCCGTCCCGCGAGCAGCGCGTACCCGACGAACGCCCCGACATCGAGGAGCGTGTGCGCGACGACCAGAGGGCCCACCCGGCCCCAGCGCCGGTAGAGCAGTACGAAGACGACGCCCATCACCACGTTCCCGATGAACCCGCCGATGCCCTGGTAGAGGTGGTAGGAGCCACGCAGTACGGAGCTGGCCACCAGCGAACGCGTCGGAGTCCACCCCAACTGGTCGAGCCTGCGCAGCAGATACCCGACGACGATGACCTCCTCCACCACCGAGTTCTGCATCGCGGAGAGGATCAGTACGGGGAACTTCCACCAGACGTCGGGCAAGGACTCCGGGACGACGGTCAGGTTGAATCCGGTGGCCCTGGCCCCGAGGTAGAAGGCCAGACCGGCACTGCCGATCCCGGCGGCGATCAGCGTCCCGCGGCCGAGGTCGAACCAGGGCCTGGTGCGGTCGAAGCCGATGCTCCGCAGGCCCGCCCCTTCCCGGATCAGCAGGTGCGCCACCAGGGCGACAGGTACCAGAGCCGTTGCGATTCCGAACATTTGCCATGCCAGATCAAGCCATGGACGGCCCGGAGCGTACGAGCTGTTGAGCGTCGCCGCCTGCTCCTTCAACCCCCCCGGTTTCGTCAGTGATCCGATAAAACTGATGAGGGCCGACACCGCACTGGCACCCAACGAGAGCGCCAGGACCAGCACCGTCTCGGACCGCAAGATCCTTCGTGGCACGGCCTCTTGAGGAAAAGAATCAGCCACGCGGCCCGCCTCCACCGGTACACCTGCCTTCAGTTCTGCAATCGCGTCTCATCCCACCCACCGTCCCGCTATGGTCTCGAATACAGGTACGAAGATCATGCGTGACAGGCCGGGGGACGACCACCATCGCTGATGGCGTGGTCCCCCTTTTCCTTGTTTCATCCTCAAGGAGGGGCACCACCGACATGGGACGTCATAGCTTGCCCGACGGCTACGAGGTGGAGGGCGACCGGGACCGGCCCGGCCCCCGGCGCCGACGTCGTACGGTCACCATCGCCACCCTGCTCGTCCTCGCCGTGGCGACGGGAACGGCGGTGGCGGCCAAGGGCGGCCTGTGGTCGTTCTCCGATTCCTGCGAGGACTCCGCCGTACAGCTGTCCCTGGCCGCGTCCCCGGACATCGCCCCCGCCGTACGTGCCATAGCCGAGCAGGCCCGCGCGGACGAGGTGAGATCCGACGGCCGCTGCCTCGCGGTCGAGGTGCTGACCCGCGAGTCCCACACGGTCACCGAGGCGCTCGCCGCGGGCGGCGAGCCACCCCGATTCCAGGTCTGGCTGCCCGACTCGGAACTCTGGCTGGAGAGGGCCAAGGGAACGGGCGAGGGCATCCCCCTCTCTCCCTTCGGCTCGGTGGCCTCCTCACCGGTGACCCTGGCCATGGTCCCGTCCGCCTCCAAGAAGCTGGGCTGGCCCGAGAAGACGTACTCCTGGGCCGAGTTGGTCGCCGCCACGCTGAGGTCGGACCGGGTGCGCCTCGGCTCGGCCGATCCGGCGCGCAGCGCCACCGGACTGCTGGCGCTCACCAGCATCGGCGCCTCGTCGGCCCAGCAGAGCGGGGAGAGCGACACCCGGGTCGCCGAGACCGCGAAGGTGCTGGCCGAGCGGATGTCGGACAGCGACGCGCGTGTACTGGAGACCCTGGCGCGGAACACGTCAGACGCCGAGGAGGGCAACCCCAAGCGGAACCGGGCGGTACTGATCTCCGAGCAGGCGGCCTTCACCCACAACGCGGAGGCGGCGGCCGGGGGCAAGCTCGACCTCTTCTACCCCGAGGACGGCACTCCGCTGCTCGACTACCCGTACACCCTGGTCGACGAGAGTCGGCTGACCACCCCGGAGTCCCGTGCGGCCCTGCGCTTCATGACCCTGCTCAACGGCCGGGACGCCCACGACACGTTCGCCCGGTACGGGTTCCGGACCGGCAACGGCAACGCACAGGACGCCCTCGTCGTCTCGGCGGGCGGCCGGTCGCCCCAGCCGTACGCCGCATCGGCCGCCGAGGCGCCGTCCACGAAGCAGCTCCAGGAGACGCTGGGGATGTGGACGATCACCGTGCAGAGCGCCCGGCTGACGACGGTCGTCGACGCCTCCGGTTCCATGGCGACGCTCGTGCCGGGGCGCGGCCAGTCCCGGATGGACGTCACCAAGGAGTCGCTGATCCAGGCGCTCGGCCAGTTCACCCCGGACGACGAGATCGGGCTGTGGGAGTTCGCCACCACACTGGACGGCGAGAAGGACTACCGGCGGCTCATGCCGACGAGGCGTCTCGGCGACCCGGCCGCGGGCGGCGGGACCCACCGGGAGAAGCTGACGGCCGCGTTCGCCGGGCTCCAGCCGGTACCGGGCGGGGCGACCGGACTGTACGACACGACGCTGGCCTCCTACCAGGTGGCCCGGTCGACCTTCGTGAAGGGCAAGTTCAACGCCCTGGTGATCCTCACCGACGGCTCCAACCAGGACGAGCGCGGCATCTCGCGCAGCGCGCTCATCGCCGAGCTCAAGGAGCTGTCCGACCCGGAGCGCCCCGTCCCGATCATCGCCATCGCGGTGGGCCCGGACGCCGACCGCGACGAGGTCGCCGAGATCGCGCGGGTCACCGGCGGCGACGGCTACGAGGTGAGCGACCCGGCGGAGATCCAGGCGGTGATCCTTCAGGCCATCATGGCGGCGGGACAGAACGGCCGCGCGACACAGGAGTGACGGCGCCCGGGACGCATCACCGCGCGCGACCGGGACGCATCACCGCGCCGCGCAGCCGTTCCGAGCAGTCGTGCGGCGCGCGACGCGTCAGCCCCCTCACGGCGCCGGGAACCCCACCGGCCAGGTGTGCACCGGCTCCCCCGCGTGCATCAGCTCGGCATAGCGGCGGGTGGTGGCCGCGAGCGCCGCCTCCCTCCCGAGTCCGGCCTCCAGGGCCCGACGGTAGGTGGCGACCTGCCAGGAGGCCCCGTTGACGCGCCGTTTGCAGCGCTCCTCGATCACCCCGAGGTAGCGGTCCCGGTCCGCGGGCTCGATGTGCCAGGCGTCCAGCCCGGCGGCGGCCAGCGGCAGCAGCTCCTCCAGGACCAGCTGCACGGCGGGGATCCTGGTCAGTCCCCCGGAGCGGCCGGAGCGGGGCCAGATCATCTCTGCCTCGATGCCGTGACGGCAGGCCTCGGTGAAGTTCTCCTCGGCGGCCTCGAAGGGCAGTCTGCTCCAGACCGGCCGGGACTCCTCGGCGAGCGCCCGTACGAGCCCGTAGTAGAGCGCGGCGTTGGCGATCACGTCGGTGACGGTCGGCCCGGCGGGCAGCACCCGGTTCTCCACCCGCAGATGGGGCACGCCGTCGGCGATCCCGTACACCGGGCGGTTCCAGCGGTAGACGGTGCCGTTGTGCAGGACCAGCTCGGCCAGCTCGGGCACCCCGCCCTCGTCGAGGACCTTCAGGGGGTCCTCCTCGCCGCAGATCGGCAGCAGCGGCGGGAAGTAGCGCAGGTTCTCCTCGAAGAGCTCGTGGGCGGAGGTGATCCAGCGTTCCCCGAACCAGGTCCGCGGCCGCACCCCCTGGTTCGCCAGCTCCGGCGGCCGTACGTCGGTGGCCTGCTGGAACAGCGGCGGCCGGGACTCCCGCCACAGCTCCCTGCCGAACAGGAAGGGGGCGTTGGCGCCGAGCGCGATCTGGACGCCGGTGATCGCCTGGGCGGCGTTCCACACGTCGGCGAACCGGCCGGGCGTCACCTGGAGGTGCAGCTGCACCGAGGTGCAGGCTGATTCCGGGGCGATCGACGGCGAGGTACAGACCAATCGCTCGACACCTTCGATATCCAGGGCGAAATCCTCCCCCCGGGCGGCCGCCATTTGGTCATTGAGCAGGGTGTAACGGTCCACGTCCGAGAGATTCGCGGACACCACGTCGTGCTCCCCCAGGGTGGGCAGGATTCCGATCATCACGATCCCCGCATCCACCTCTCCCGCCTTGCGGTGAGCATAGGCCAGGCCGGTCCGCAACTCCTCCGAGAGCTGATCGAATACCCGGCCGCCCAGCCGGTGCGGGACGATATTCACTTCGAGATTGAACATCCCCAGTTCGGTCTGGAAATCGCGGCTCGCGATGCGCTGGAGCACTTGCTGGTTCATCATCCGGGGCATGCCGTCGGAGCCCGCGAGATTCAGCTCTATCTCCAGCCCCATCAGGTTCCGGGGACGGTCGAACCTCCGCTCCGCCAGAAGTCTGCCCAGCCCTTCCAGGCACTGGTTGAGCTTGGTGCGGTACTCCTGCCGGTCCGACAGGTCAAGGGCTCCCGCGGCGACCTTCTCCCCCATCGAGGGGTCCCTCCTCCAGTGGCGGCCCGCGGCCCAGGCCGCTCGCATCACGATCGATAATGCCCCGTGGAAGTGATCCGTAACGCCCCCACGGGCTTCCGATACCCGATAGTCTGGTGGAGGGAGACCGGGGGCACATTCCTACAGCATGCGGCCATCGGCATTTTCGCCCGGGAAGAGCATGCCGGAAGCCGTGGTGGAAACACCGACGAGTTTCGGCCTACCGCAGGGCCGGAAGGGGTCCAGGTCAGGGCCGGGAACAGTGGAGCACTTCACCAGAAATACCGCAACTCGAAGTCCGGATGGAGCCTTGCGCGAAATATCCCCGGCTGCTAGCGGAAACACTGTGTGAACACGCGTCATATAAACTCCGGTGGACGAGGCAGAGAGTTGATACGCATCGCCCGTCATCGGCCTCTTACGGCCAGAACGCCGACAGCGCCGTCTGCACCCGCCCACGCATCACCGTGTCTCCGAAGTGAGAGGCGACCCACTATGCCGCTGCATGTCCCCTCGGCTCCCGCGCCCGCCCTGCGCAGCGTGTCCGCGGCCCTCGGTTCTCCCACCGCCGTCCGCGAGGCCCGAACGTCCGCTCTCCGGTCCGTCCAGGGACCGCTGAGCCCCGAGCTACCGCTTCCCGTCCATGTGCTGGACCGGACCACTCCCGCCCGGACAGCTCCCCTCACACGCCTCACTGCCTGGCGCTTCCTGATCCGCAGCGAGGGCCGTGCGGTGGCCGCGGCGGACACCGTGCTCACCCCCGACGGCTGGACGTTCTCGCACTTCTTCGAGGGGCCCTACCTCGCCTCGACCGAGCTGGCCGTGCGGCAGGCGGAGGCGTCGGCCGCCACCTATCAGGCGCGGCTGCTGTCCATCCCGGAGCTGTACATGCTCACCCTCTGGCTGCACGGCGACCCCGATGCCGACCCCGCGGGCGGCGTGCTCGCGCCGACGGACGTGCTGGTGCCCCTGGCGCCGGCCCCGCCGGGCATCGCCGCGCACCGCCCGCACCGGGTCGCCGACCTGCTGCCGGTGATCTCGCTGCGCGTGACGCCCGGGCCTCTGCTCAGCTCGGCCTGACCGCCCCCGCCCCGCCGCACGCCCTCGTAGCGGCCCGCATCCGCCCCGTAGGTCCGTACGGCGGGAAGGGTCACTGCGGGGGCGTCCTGCTGCCCACTCGGACTAGTCCCGTCCGGCCACCCCGAACCACCCAAAGGGACCCTGCAGTTGCGGTGAACCGTCCGCGCGGGTGATGCGTCATGGGAGGAGTACGGGAGCTGCAGCGAAATCCCTGCGGAATCACCCCCGTAGGGCAACACTGGGACCGGACCGACTGATACGGGGGCGGCCATGAACACCTCATCCAGCCGCAGGACACTCGACTCGACGCAGCGAAAGAACCCATCCATGTGCCAGCACCAGCCACCCTGCCCCACCGCCGACTCACCCGACCGGGAGGCGGCCCGCCTGACGGCCCACCACCCCGAACAGGGCTGGAGCCTTCTGTGCAACGGCGTCCTGCTCTTCGAGGACACCGGCGAACTGCTGCCCGACGGGCAGATCATCGCCCCGCACCGGCCGCTGGCAGCGGGCCGCGTGGTGAAGGCCGCCTGAGCGGTCGTACGAAACAGGGGCCGGCCCGGAGAGATCTCCGCACCGGCCCCGACGCATGCCCGGACCTACGCCACTCCGGGCGCACGTCCTACGACAGGCCGCTTCAGTTGTCGTACTCGTCCAGCGGCGGGCAGGAGCAGACCAGGTTCCGGTCGCCGAAGGCCCCGTCGATGCGGCGGACCGGCGGCCAGTACTTGTCGGCGGCGGACACACCGGCCGGGAAGACGGCCTCCTCGCGGCTGTAACCGTGCTCCCAGTCACCGCCCAGCGCACCCGCGGTGTGCGGGGCGTTGCGCAGCGGGTTGTCGTCCGCGCTCCACTCGCCGGAGGCGACCTTCTCGATCTCGGCGCGGATCGCGATCATGGTGTCGCAGAACCGGTCGAGCTCCGCGAGGTCCTCGCTCTCGGTCGGCTCGATCATCAGCGTGCCGGCGACCGGGAACGACATGGTCGGCGAGTGGAAACCGTAGTCGATCAGGCGCTTGGCGATGTCGTCGATGGAGACGCCGGTCGCCTTGGAGATGGGCCGCAGGTCGACGATGCACTCGTGCGCGACCAGTCCGGCCGGGCCGTTGTACAGGATCGGGAAGTGCGGCTCCAGGCGCTTGGCGATGTAGTTGGCGGCCAGCACGGCGACCTGCGTGGCGCGCTTGAGACCCTCGCCGCCCATCAGACGCACGTACGCCCAGGAGATCGGCAGAATGCCCGCCGAGCCCCATGGGGCGGCCGAGATCGGGCCCACCCCGGTCTCCGGGCCCGCGGCGGGCTGGAGCGGGTGGTTGGGGAGGTACGGGGCGAGGTGCGCGCGGACACCGACCGGGCCGACGCCGGGACCGCCGCCGCCGTGCGGGATGCAGAAGGTCTTGTGCAGGTTCAGGTGCGAGACGTCGCCGCCGAACTTGCCGGGCTTGGCGAGTCCTACCAGCGCGTTGAGGTTGGCGCCGTCGACGTAGACCTGGCCGCCCGCGTCGTGCACCTCGCCGCAGATGTCGGCGACGTGCTCCTCGAAGACCCCGTGGGTGGAGGGGTAGGTGATCATGAGCACGGCGAGCTCGTCGCGGTACTGCTCGATCTTGGCGCGCAGGTCCGCGATGTCGACCTCGCCGTCGTCGGCGGTCTTCACCACGACGACCTTCATGCCCGCCATGACGGCGCTGGCTGCGTTGGTGCCGTGCGCGGAGGACGGGATGAGACAGACGGTGCGCTGGTCGTCGCCGTTGGCACGGTGGTACGCCCGCACGGCCAGCAGACCCGCGAACTCGCCCTGCGAACCGGCGTTGGGCTGGATGGAGACGGCGTCGTAACCCGTGACCTCGGCGAGGCGCTCCTCCAGCTCACGGATGAGGGTGAGGAAGCCCTGCGCCTGCTCGGCCGGGGCGAAGGGGTGCAGCGCGCCGAACTCGGGCCAGGTGATCGACTCCATCTCGGCCGTCGCGTTCAGCTTCATCGTGCAGGAGCCGAGCGGGATCATGCCCCGGTCCAGCGCGTAGTCACGGTCGGCGAGCTTGCGCAGGTAGCGCAGCATCGCGGTCTCGGAGCGGTGCTGGTGGAAGACCGGGTGGGTCAGGATGTCGTCGGAGCGCAGCGCCCCCTCGGGCAGCGCGTCGCCGACCGTGGCGTCCAGCGCCTCGATGTCGCCCTCGGCGCCGAAGGCGGCCCAGACAGCGGCGATCTGCGCTCGGGTGGTGGTCTCGTCGCAGGCGATGGAGACGTGGTCGGCGTCGACGAGGCGCAGGTTGACCCCGCGCTCCCGGGCGTCCGCGACGACCCCCGCCGCCTTGCCGGGCGCCCGCACGGTCAGGGTGTCGAAGAACGCGCCGTGCACGACGTCGACGCCGGCGCCCCGCAGGCCGTCGGCCAGGATCGCGGCGAAGCGGTGCGTGCGCCGGGCGATCGTCCGCAGCCCCTCGGGGCCGTGGTAGACGGCGTACATCCCGGCCATGACGGCGAGCAGGACCTGCGCGGTGCAGATGTTGCTGGTGGCCTTCTCGCGGCGGATGTGCTGCTCGCGGGTCTGGAGGGCCAGGCGGTAGGCCTTGTTGCCGTCGGCGTCGACGGAGACGCCGACGAGGCGGCCGGGCAGGGAGCGGGCGAACTTCTCGCGGACCGCCATGAAGCCGGCGTGCGGGCCTCCGAAGCCCATCGGGACACCGAAGCGCTGGGTGGTGCCGACGGCGATGTCGGCGCCGAGGGCTCCGGGCGAGGTGAGCAGCGTCAGGGCCAGCAGGTCGGCGGCGACGGTGACGATCGCGCCGAGCTCGTGGGCCTGCTCGATGACGGGCTCGATGGCGCGGACGGCACCGGAGGCGCCCGGGTACTGGAGCAGGACGCCGAAGACGCCGCGCGCGGCGATCTCGGCGGGGATGCCGTCGCTGAGGTCGGCGACGACGACCTCGACTCCGGTGGGCTCGGCGCGGGTCTCGATCACCGCGATGGTCTGCGGCAGGGTGTCGGCGTCGACCAGGAAGACGCCGTTCTTGACCTTGCCGACGCGCCGGGCGAGCGCCATCGCCTCGGCGGCCGCGGTGCCCTCGTCGAGAAGGGAGGCGCCGGAGGTGGGCAGCCCGGTCAGCTCGGCGACCATCGTCTGGAAGTTCAGCAGGGCCTCCAGGCGGCCCTGGGAGATCTCCGGCTGGTACGGCGTGTAGGCCGTGTACCACGCGGGGTTCTCCATGACGTTGCGCAGGATGACGGGCGGCGTGAAGGTGCCGTAGTAGCCGAGGCCGATCATCGGGGCGAGCACCTGGTTACGGTCGGCCAGCGACCGGAGCTCGGCCAGGACCTCGGCCTCGGTGCGCGCCGAGGGAAGGTTCAGGGCCTCCGCGCTCTTGATCACGTCGGGCACCGCGGCGGCGGTCAGCTCGTCGAGGGAGCCGTAGCCGACCTGGGCGAGCATCTTCGCCTGGGCCTCGGCATCGGGCCCTATGTGGCGCTGCTCGAACGGAATGCCCTGCTCCAGCTGGGAGAGCGGAGTGCGACGGGGGGTCATGGTGGAGGCCTCCTGGTCTGTCACGACCTGCGAGGGGCACCACGGCGCGGGTGCCCGGACGGCCTCCCCCTCTGTCATCTCAACCTGAGAGCTTCGCCGGCCCGCCCAAGGGCGTGCCGGCTTTCACCGTCGGTGAGGGTCGAGTCCGCCTGAGCCTGCGCCCGCACGGAACCGCCCTGCTTTCCAGAGTGACCTCATCCGTGCGGTACGGGGGCCTGAGAGATTCCGGGGAGGAGTTGCTCCTTCGGCGCCTCCGGATTCTTCACCGGAGGACTCTCCCGCACGGGGTCAGCAGCCAGTGCCAGCCTACCAGCGGCCATCAGCGCGGAACTCTCAAGTGGCCGACACCACGGATCTGCACTTGTGTAGTGCTGGTGGGCATCAGGGACCGCCCTGAGCAGTCTGCGACCAGTGGGAGGCACCGTGCAGACCGATATCGATCCGCGCCGCCTGATCGGCCGCAAGGCATTCGATCGCAAGGGCACCAAGATCGGAACGGTGGATGAGGTCTATCTCGACGATGCGACGGGGGTCCCCGAGTGGGCGGCCGTCCGCACCGGCCTGTTCAGCAGGGATGCCTTCGTCCCCCTGGAACCCAGCGAATTCGTCGACGAGGCGCTGCGCGTCCCCTTCGACCGCACGTTGATCAAGAACGCGCCGGACTTCGGTGTCGGCAGGCATCTCTCGCCCGAGCAGGAACTCCAGCTCTACCGTCATTACGGACTGGACTCCTCGCCCCCGGAGGAACCGTCCACCGACCGTGACTTCGGCAGGCTGGCGGGCCAGGAGGAGTAGTCCGGCGCTTCTCGGACGAGCGGCAGCGGATCGGCGGGCCGCAGCAGTGGATCGTCGATACGGAAGGTGAGAACCCGGCCGGGTGCGCTCCACGGTTCCTCGAACCGGACGGTGACCCGGCCGATGCCGCTCCCCTGCACCCAGCCGTGCCCGTGCTCCTCGTGGTGCACGTCGTGTCCGGCGGGCCAGCGCCGGGCGGCGAGCTGCTCGGCGCTGTCCGCTTCCGGTTCCGGGACGGCCTCCTCCCCGGGTGCCCCCACAGCCTGCACCTGCGGCTCGTGGGAGCGCCGCTCCAGCTCCCGGGCATCGGCGGCCTGCGCGAACAGATCCTCCTGAGTGAAGTCGGCCAGCCCCGTGACACCCACGCCCAGGAGCCGTACGCCGCCGGTGGTGTCGACGGACTCCAGCAGCCGCCCGGCCGCCTCCCGCACCACCGTGGGGTCGTCCGTGGGCCCCCGCAGCGTCTCGGAGCGGGTCAGCGTGGAGAAGTCGTAGCGGCGCACCTTCAGCACCACCGTGCGCCCCGACCGGTCCGCCGCGCGCAGCCGCTCCACGCACCGCACGGCCAGCCGCTCCACCTCGGCGCGCACCCGCACCCGGTCGTGGAGATCCACATCGAAGGTGTCCTCCACGGAGACGGACTTGGCGTCCCGTTCGGCGACCACCGGCCGGTCGTCGAGTCCCAGGGCCATCCGGTGGAGCCCGTGCCCGTGGGCCTTGCCGACCAGCCGTACGAGCTCCGCCTCGCCCGCCTCGGCCAGGTCGTGGATGCTGGTCATCCCCGCCCGCCTGAGGTGGTCGCCGGTGGCCGGCCCGACCCCTGGCAGGACGCGGACGGACATGGGGGCGAGCAGCTCGCGTTCGGTGCCCGGCTCGATGAGCAGCAGCCCGTCCGGTTTGGCCTGCTCGGAGGCGATCTTGGCGAGCATCTTGGACCCGGCCAGGCCGACGGAGCCACTGAGTCCGGTCACCGCCCTGATGGCCGCCCGCAGTCCCTCCCCCGTCGCCCGGGCCGACGCCGCGTCGTCCGCCGCCCCGCCGGCCTCCAGGTCGACGAAGGCCTCGTCCAGGCTGAGCGGCTCGACCAGGGGCGACAGCCGCCCCAGGAGCTCCATCACCTGGTCGCTCACCGTCCGGTACAGCGAGAAGCGGGGCACCAGGTAAGCGGCGTTCGGCGCGAGCCGCCGGGCCTGGGCGGTGGGCATCGCCGAGTGCACCCCGAGGCGCCGGGCCTCGTACGAGGCGGTGGCGACCACTCCGCGCGGCCCGAGGCCGCCGACCACAACCGCTTTGCCGCGCAGGCTCGGCTTGGCCGCCTGCTCCGCCGACGCGTAGAAGGCGTCCATGTCCAGATGAAGGATGGTGGGCGCGGGTCTCACACCGACGATGCTGCCCTACGGCACTGACAACGGGACGGCCCGGCGCCCCGTGGGGTGCCGGACCGTCCCGTGCCCTCCAGCTGTCTGTCCGTCCGACCCGGATCGTCCGGAGCGCTCAGCCCGCCCGGTTACGCCGCCGGGCCAGCTCGTCCGCGGGGTTGTGGCCGATGAGCGTCTCGCCGGTGTCGACCCGCTCCCCGTGCAGCTGCGAGAGCGCCACGTCCACGTCCCGCCAGACGACGCCCACGGCGATCCCGAAGACGCCCTGCCCGCCCTGGAGCAGGCTGACGACCTCGTCGGGCGAGGAGCACTCGTAGACCGTGGCCCCGTCGCTCATCAGCGTCATGCGCTCCAGATCCTGAAAGCCCCCGGCCCGCAGATGCTGGACCGTGGTGCGGATGTTCTGGAGAGCGACTCCGGTGTCCAGGAACCGCTTGACGATCTTGAGGAGGACCACGTCCCGGAAACTGTAGAGACGCTGGGTCCCCGACCCGTAGGCCGGACGCACACTCGGCTCGACCAGGCCCGTACGCGCCCAGTAGTCGAGCTGGCGGTAGGTGATGCCCGCCGCCGCGCACGCCGTCGGTCCGCGATAGCCGATATCGCTCGCCGCTGTCACGCCGTCCGCTGCCACCGCGGCCGGCTGCACCGGCTGCCTGATGGCGTGGTCGGCTCCACTGCCGTGCTGCGGATACGGCCCACCCGCCGCCGTACCGTCGCCGCTGCTTCTCACGCCGACCTCCGTCCTTGACCTGCCCACTCGAAGGTAGGCAGTCACTCGGGGTGCGTCAACGATCGCCACACTCGGCACGCCGAGTGATAATCACCCTGAGGGTGGTTTCCCGTGACTCGTTTCCGGGAAAGGCTTGCCGGATGCGCTGACGACACCCCTGCGGGACGGTCACTGACTGTTCGTACCGAAGTCCTCCGGCGAGATCTGGTCGAGGAACTCGCGGAACTTCTCCACCTCGTCCTCCTGCTCGTCGGGGATCGCGATGCCCGCATCGTCCAGCACGCCGTCACTGCCGTAGATCGGCGTGCCGGTCCGCAGGGCGAGCGCTATGGCGTCGGACGGCCGGGCGCTCACCTCCACCCCGCTGGCGAAGACCAGCTCCGCGTAGAAGACCCCTTCGCGAAGGTCCGTGATGCGCACCTCGGTGAGCTCCTGGCCCACGGCCTCCAGCACATCCTTGAACAGGTCATGGGTCAGCGGCCTGGCCGGAGCCATGCCCTGCTGGGCGAAGGCGATCGCGGTCGCCTCACCAGGACCGATCCAAATGGGGAGGTACCGGTCGCCTCCCACTTCACGCAGGAGAACGATCGGTTGGTTGGAGGGCATTTCCACCCGGACACCGACAACGTCGAGCTCGTTCACACAGCAACCCTAGGACGTGCTCGCCATGTTTGGGTAGTCGGGCTCCGCCGAGGTCAGTGCAGACGGCTCCGCAGAGCGGTCTGGACGAGTGCCGCGTGCAGCCGTACGGACAGCTCCGCGAGCTCGTTCGCGGTGGCCTCCGCATGGGCTCTGGTCTGCGGATTACGGTGTCGGCGCAGCGGCGCGACCACCTGCTCCACCAGGCCCGCCTCCCGGTCGGCGGAGGCCCGCATGGCTCGAAGGTGACGCGGTTCGAGTCCGAATCGCCCCAGATCAGCGACCAGCTTGGCTACGGTGACCATCTCGGCGTCGTAGCCGCCCTCGGGGGCCGGAACGATGAGCCCGTAGGACTCCCACTCCTCCAGCCGCTCCTCATCGACCTCGGCCGCCGCGAGCAGCTCGGCGCGCCCGATCCGCACGGCGGTGGCCGCACCCGGACCTGCGGCGTCCCAGACCCCGTCGGCCAGGTCCCGCCGATCGCCCGGAGAGGGCAGGACGGGCTGCTCTCCCCGCGCCAGGGCGTCCAGGTGCTCCCGGATGACCTTGAGCGGCAGATAGTGGTCCCGCTGCATGCGCAGCACCTGGGCGAGGCGCTCCACATCACGCGGGGCGAACTTCCGGTATCCGGAAGGAGTGCGCTGCGGCTCGATGAGCCCCTCGGCCTCCAGGAACCGGATCTTGGAGATGGTGACTTCGGGAAACTCGTCGCGCAGCTCGATGAGCACCGTACCGATGCTCATCGAGCCCTCTTCCGCGGTGGCGGCGCCGTGACCGGCACCGCCTGTCGGTGTTCGCAGCATGGGCCTTCCTGGGGGTCCCCCCGGACAAGGAGTCCGGGGGCTGGTCACACGCCCCGCGGGCTCGCATAGAAGACCAGGCGGTACTTTCCGATCTGGACTTCGTCGCCGTTGGACAGCTGGACCGAATCGATGCGCTCACGGTTGACGTAGGTGCCGTTGAGGCTGCCGACATCGCCCACGGTGAAGCTACCGTCCGGACTCCTGCGGAACTCCACATGACGGCGCGACACGGTCACGTCATCGAGAAAGATGTCGCTCTGCGGGTGACGGCCGGCCGTCGTCAGATCACTGTCGAGCAGGAATCGGCTTCCGGAGTTCGGGCCGCGCCGCACGACCAGCAGGGCCGAACCGCCCGGCAGCGCGTCGACGGCCGCCTGAGCCTCCGGGGAGAGCGAGGGCAGAGCCGTCTGCCCCGTCGCCTCCGCCTCGTACGCCTCAAGACCCGAGATCGAGATCGTCGACGTCGTCTCCGAAGCACGCTCGGGAACGCCGCCCCGCAGCGGCGTACCGCAGTTGGAGCAGAACCTGCTGGCCTCCGCGTTGCGGTGACCGCACCTTGCGCAGACCGGCATCGACGAGCCCTCCGGGGTGAACCCTCCACCTGCACTTGAGGCTGATGGTTCGCCGAAACCTATTGCCCCGGCACCGGCAGGGTCAACAGACGACACGCCGGGTCCGCCCGGGGTACCGGACACCTCGTCACGGAAGAGCGGACGCTCCGCCTCCGGCTCCTCGGCCTGACCGTGGCGCGGAGCACGGTGGCGGGCAGCACTGTTGCTGTCCTCGCGTGCACTCTTACCGAACAACTTCGCAAACAACTTCACGGGCGATTCCCCTTGACCGACATAGACCCGCCCGTGGGGCAGGACGAACCCTGAATGAATACACCTGCCGACCCGGACATCTTCACAACGTCCGTATCCACTCGACAGTTTCCACCACGCACCACCAATCCGGTGCGGCGACCCCCCGCAAGCTCCCGACCCGGTCCACCGGCCCGTACACTCACCGGACTCACGGGGATGACGACCGAGCGTAGTCAGGCCGCTGCGCCGGTCGCAAGGCGTCGACCACGATGTCGTCGGACCGCTCCACGACCACCGTGGCCTGCTCCTTCTCCAGCGTCTGGACCACACCGCCGGGGATGTTGAGCGCGGGCTCCAGGTCCTGCGGCTGGCCGATGACCGTGAACTCGTACGGCGCCTCGATCTTCTCGCCGTCCACCTGGACGTCCCCGCCCTCTCCGGCGAAGTAGGTGTTGGCCACCACGCGCACCCCGTTGACCTCGATGGCCTCGGCGCCCGCCGCCCGCAGCTCCTGAAGCGCGTCGAGCAGCATGTCGGCCGCGACCGCCCGGGCCGGGTCACTGATCGTCAGGGTGATGCCGGGGCCCTGTGCCGCCACGGTGCCCGCGAGGATGCCGAGCTGACGCTCCTTCTCCCGCGTCTGCTTCCGGGCCTCCTCGGCCTGGTCGGAGCTGTTCTCCAGCTCGGTGCGCTGGTCGTCCAGGCGCTGCTTCTCGTCCTCCAGGCGCTGCGTCCGGTCGTCGACCTCGTCGAGGATGCGGACCAGGTCCTCCTGTCGGGCACCGCGCAGCGCACCGTCGTCGCCGGCGGACCGCACCTGGATGGCAAGCCCCAGACCGAGACCGAACAGCAGCAGGGCGACGATGAGTTGGGCCCGGCTGAGCCGGGGCGGCCACAGGCCCGCCAGCAGTCTCTGCCGCCCGGAGACCTCCTCGGCCGCAAGCGGGGGCACGGAAGCTTCCGGGGTGGCGGGCGCGCCGTCCTCGGGCTGGGGGCTGCGGGTGTTCTCGTCGTTGTTCATCGGCCTCAAGCCCGGAAGACGTGGCGGCGGATCGCCGCGGCGTTGGAGAAGATCCGGATGCCGAGCACGACCACCACACCCGTGGAGAGCTGAGCGCCGACCCCCAGTTTGTCGCCGAGGAAGACGATCAGCGCGGCCACCACGACGTTGGAGAGGAAGGAGACGACGAAGACCTTGTCGACGAAGATGCCGTCGAGCATCGCCCGCAGACCGCCGAAGACGGCGTCGAGCGCGGCGACCACCGCGATCGGCAGGTAGGGCTCGACCACCGCCGGTACCTCGGGCCGGACCAACAGTCCGACCACGACTCCCACGACGAGGCCCAGTACGGCGATCACGATGTGCCCTTCCCTGTGTCTGCCGCACCACTGCCGGCGGCCTTCGGCTCTGCTGTACGGACGATCAGGCTCGGCGCGGCCGGAAGCCGCACCTTGGCCTGGTCGGACATGCTGGTGCGAATGTCGAAGCTCTCCTTCAGCGCGTTCAGATACTGGCCGTCGGCGCTGTCCCGGAACGCGGCCGCGAGCTTCTTCCCGTCCCCCACCACGAGCACCGTGTACGGCGGTACAAGCGGCCTGTTGTGGACCAGTATGGCGTCGCCGGCGGCCCGGATGGCGGACAGCGCGGTGAGCCTTTGCCCATTGATGGCGATGGCCTCGGCGCCGGACTCCCACAGCCCGTTGACCACACGCTGCATGTCCCGGTCGCGCACCCGCCCGGTGTCGGTGAAGCCGCTGGACTCCCGCGGCCCGCCGCCGCCCTGGTCGGTGTTCCTGGCGTCGTCCACGACGAGCTTCACACCCGGGCCCTCGACCGGGGTCGCCCCGGCCAGTAGGGACACCAACTCCCCCTGGGCTCCCCCATGGCGCTCAAGGGCCTTGCGCTGGCGTTCGCTCACGTCGGCACGGAGCTTGTCGACATCCGACTCCAGCGTGTCCGCCGCCTTGGTCTCCGCGTTGATGCGGTCGATCAGTTCCTCGCGCTCCTTCGCGACGACCGGGGCCGCGATCCGCGCCTCGGCCGCGCCGAGGGTGACCACGAGGGCGGCCACCACCAGTCCCGCCGCCAGCCAGAGCTTCGACCTGAGCGTACGGGGCAGGCCCTCGCTCCCGTCGGCCTTTCGGCGCGCCGCGGCCTCCGCGTAGCCCTCGTCGAGGCTGTGGTCCATCACGTTGTTCAGCAGCGACATGGAGGCGTCGGGGCGTGCGGTCGGCGAGGTGGTGCTCCGATCGGGGGACTGCTGCGACATGCCGCACATCGTCGCACGTCACCACGGCTGCCGCCGAATGGCCCCACCGGTGTGCCGGAAGCCCCTGCCCGGGGCGTTCCGGCACACCGGCTCACAGCGACTAGCTGCCCGCGCTGTCCACGACCGCGGACCACTCGTCGAGCAGCGCCTGGGCCGAGGCGTCGTCCGGGCCTTCCGCCCACAGATGCGTCACGGCCTCGGCCCGGTCGGGCAGGACCATGATCCACCGCCCGTCCGCCTCGACCACACGCACCCCGTCCGTGGTGTCCACGCTGCGGTCACCGGCCGCTTCGACGACCCGCCGCATGACGAGCCCCTTGACGGCCCAGGGCGTCGCCAGATCGCGGCGCAGGACGTGGGCGCGGGGAATGCGCGCGTCGATCTGGCTCAGGGTGAGCTGGGTGCGCGCCACGAGCCCGATGAGCCGGACGAAGGCCGCCGTCCCGTCGAAGACGCTGCTGAATTCGGGAACGATGAACCCGCCGCGCCCGTCTCCTCCGAAGATGGTGGCTTCCTCACGGCCGACCCTGGTCAGGTCGTCGGGCGAGGTCGTCGTCCATTCCACCTGCGTACCGTGGTAGGCCGCCACCTGCTCGGCGACGCGCGTGGTCGTCACGGGCAGGGCGACCCGGCCGCTGCGCCGCTCGGCGGCGACGAGATCGAGGAGGACCAGCAGGGCCCGGTCGTCCTCGATGATCCGGCCCAGTTCGTCGACGAGGGAGAGCCGCTCCCCCACCGGGTCGAACCGCACCCCGAAGGCCGCCCGGGCCGAGGAAACGATCTCCCCGAGCCGTACGAGCCCCGCGCGCCGGGTGTCGGCGGACTCGGTGGGCCGCGACTCGTCGAGCCCGGGGTTGATCGTCAGCGCGTCCACCCCGAGCCGCCCGAGCAGGCTGGGCAGAACGAGTCCGGCGCTGCCGTTGGACGCGTCGACGACAACCTTCAGCCCGGAGTCGGCGATGCCCGTGATGTCGACGTTGCGCAGCAGCGAACCGGTGTACGAGTCGAAGACGCTGGACGGGAAGTACAGGTCCCCGATCTCACCGGGGAAGGCCCTGCGGTACTCCTGGCGCGCGTAGACCCGGTCCAGCTTGCGCTGCTGGGCCTGTGAGAGATCCGCGCCGCGCTCGTCGATGAACATGATGTCGACGGAGTCCGGCACACCGGGCGAGGTACGGATCATGATGCCGCCCGCGCTGCCGCGGGCCGTCTGCTGCCGGGCCACGGGCAGGGGGACATTCTCCAGGTCCCGTACGTCGATGGCGCTGGCCTGGAGGGCCGAGATGACGGCCCGCTTGAGTGCCCGCGCGCCTCGGGAGTGGTCACGTGCGGTCGTGACCGTGGACCCCTTCTTGAGGGTCGTGGCGTAGGCGCCCGCCAGCCGTACGGCCAGCTCCGGCGTGATCTCGACGTTCAGAATGCCGGAGACCCCGCGCGCGCCGAAGAGGTGTGCCTGTCCCCGGGATTCCCAGATCACCGAGGTATTGACGAACGCACCGGCCTCGATGGTCTTGAACGGATACACCCGTACGTTGCCCTGGATGATCGACTCCTCGCCGACCAGGCATTCGTCACCGATGACAGCGCCGTCCTCGATCCGGGCCGCACGCATGATGTCGGTGTTCTTGCCGACCACGCAGCCGCGGAGGTTGCTGTGCTGTCCGATGTAGACGTTGTCGTGGACGACGGCCTTGTGGAGGAAGGCACCCGTCTTGACGACGACGTTCGACCCCACCACCGTGTGTTCGCGGATCTCGACGTCCGCCTCGACCTTGGCATAGTCGCCGATGTACAGCGGCCCGCGCAGCACCGCGTCGGGATGAACCTCCGCGCCTTCGGCCACCCACACTCCGGGCGAGATCTCGAAGCCGTCGAGCTCCACGTCGACCTTGCGCTCCAGGACATCGGCCTGGGCCTTCACATAGCTCTCGTGCGTACCGACGTCTTCCCAGTAGCCCTCGGCGATATAGCCGTAGATGGGCTTGCCTTCCTTCATCAACTGCGGGAAGACATCACCCGACCAGTCGACGGACGTATCGGCCTGGACGTAGTCGAAGACCTCGGGCTCCATGACGTAGATACCCGTGTTCACGGTGTCCGAGAAGACCTGACCCCAGGTCGGCTTCTCCAGGAACCGCTCGACCTGCCCTTCCTCGTCCACGATGGTGATCCCGAATTCCAGCGGGTTGGGAACCCTGGTCAGACAGACCGTGACGAGTCCGCCCTTTTCCTTGTGGAAGGCGATGAGGTCGGTGAGGTCGAAGTCGGTGAGCGCGTCACCGGAAATAACGAGGAAAGTGTCGTCCTTCAACGCCGCCTCGGCGTTCTTCACGCTGCCCGCGGTGCCGAGTGGCTTCTCCTCGTTGGCGTAGGTGAGCTCCATCCCGAGCTCCTCGCCGTCCCCGAAATAGTTCTTGACGAGGGAGGCGAGAAACTGGACGGTCACCACCGTTTCACTGAGCCCATGCCGCTTCAGCAGCCGCAGCACATGCTCCATGATCGGCCGGTTGGCCACGGGCAGAAGCGGCTTGGGCATGCTTGAGGTCATGGGGCGAAGGCGTGTGCCCTCGCCGCCAGCCATCACGACGGCCTTCATGTCGGAAACGTCCTCCTAGAAGAGACGACGGTTAGCCGACTTCGCCCGTCGCGGCATCATTCAAGACAACTGCCGCGGACCGGCCACACTGCGCGGCACCGCATCAACGAGCTCAATCGGCTACTGCATCCGCCTTGACGAGTCGGCGGACCTGAACCACGTAGAGGATCCCTGCCCACCAATAGAGCGTTGTACCCCATCCTGCGAACGCCCATCCGAAAACGGCAGCCAGTGTTGCCAGCCAACCACTCCCGTCGCTGAGCAGCAACAAGGGGAACGCGTACATCAGGTTGAAAGTTGCAGCTTTCCCGAGGAAGTTGACCTGTGGCGGCGGATAGCCGTGGCGGCGCAGGATGGCCACCATCACGAGCAGCATCAGTTCCCGGGCGAGAAGGGCCGCGGTGAGCCAGAGCGGCAGGATCTCCCGCCAGGTGAGGCCGAGCAGGGTGGAGAGAATGTAGAGGCGGTCGGCAGCCGGGTCCAGGAGCCGGCCGAGACTGCTGATCTGGTTCCACCGTCGGGCGAGCTTCCCGTCGAGGTAGTCGCTGATGCCGCTGAGCATCAGCACCAACAGCGCCCACCCGTCGCTGTTGGGACCGCCGAACACGGGGCGGAGAATCAGCCACAGGAAGAGCGGCACCCCGACAAGGCGAGCCATGCTGAGGATGTTGGGGATGGTGAGGACCCGGTCCGTCTGGACCCGAGTCTCCTGGACCTCCACCCGGGGGCCTCCTGTGAAGAACGTGCCAATGATGCCCCCTGACCTTACCCGCAGCTTCTGCCGACGGATGCACAGGGGTCGGCGCTCAGCTCTTGCTGCTGAACGCAGAAAAGCCCCGTACCTTGCGGTACGGGGCTTTCCCGGAAAAATTGTTCGGCGGCGTCCTACTCTCCCACAGGGTCCCCCCTGCAGTACCATCGGCGCTGAAAGGCTTAGCTTCCGG